>NZ_PVXP01000013.1 GCF_002995845.1 Clostridium luticellarii
ATATAACTTTTTTTTCTCATATATGCATGTATTTCAACACAAACTTTATTTAATTTATTTATATCTACATTTTCATTTTGATTTACCAAAGTATATAGGAAAATATTATTCTTGTTTAACTTTAGCTGTTTTAACCTTTCCCATGTATATATTCTTCCTCCAGAATTAGGTGGATAAGGTAACTCCGCAGAAATAAAAATTATATTCAATGAAAACACCCACATTCTATTAACATATTTAAACATTTATTAATTCCAAATATAATTTTTCATGTTCTCTAGCTACTCTTTCAGCATTAAATTTTTCATTCGCACTCTTATATCCATTATTTACTAATTTATCCTTTAACTTGTTATTAGTTTTAATTTTAATGATAGCATCACAAAATCCATCTATATCTCCGTAATTAATTAATAATCCATTATAATTGTTCTTTACTACATCATGAATTCCACCAGAATTAAAAGCTACCACTGGTTTTTTAGATGCCATATATTCTGCTAAAACAAGTCCAAATCCTTCCCATTTTGACGTCAATATACCAACATCAAATAAAGATATATATTTAGGTACTTCATCAGTCCAACCTGTTATCAACAAATTATTTCTTAATCCATATTTACAAATTAATTGTTCAACTTTATCTCTTAATTCACCACCTCCAACTAATATAAAATAACAACAATCCAATTTTTTTTTCAAACTATTAGCTATTTGAATAAAGCTTTCGGGGGACTTTTGTGCTGATATTCTACCTACCATTCCAACAACAAATGCATTAAATGGTATATTTAATTCACTTTTTATCTTTTTGATATTATATTTAATTTTATATCTTCTTAAATCTATACCATTATATATAACTTCGGTATATTTTTTCGGTTTTATATTATACTTTAATTGGTTGCTCTTTTCATGATCAGATATATTAACTATCACATCTGTAAAATTCGCCAACATTTTTTCCACATATGCATATATTAATTTTTTTTTATTACTCACGTCCATATCAAAAGCCCAACCATGTGCATTATATACAACAGGTATACTTAAAAACATAGATGCTATTCTTCCTAACGCTCCCGCCTTGCTACTATGTAAATGAATAATATCCGGATTAACTTTTTTTATGTATCTTCTTATCGCTATAATGGACTTTAAATCCAGATTAGGGGAAATTTCTCTTACCATAACAATTGTATCTAATTTACATCCAATTTCTTCAAAATTTTTTCTTTCCTCTTCATATTCTTTGGATGCTAATAAATAAAACTCAAATTTCTCCGTATCCATATATTTAATAAGCATTTTCAAATATTCTAAAACTCCACCATTTGACTGAGCTATATGTAATATTCTGATTTTCTTCATAGATTCCATCCCACTAATGTTTATTTATTCTTATTTTTATCTCTTTAATCCTTTCAATATCCTCTTTTTTCCCCACAAAAATGATATCATCACTTTCCACTACGAAGACATCATCAAGTCCTACCACTACAATTGGTTTGTCCTTGGAATACACAATATTATTGCTGCTTTCAAGACTTTTTATATCACCTATACATATATTGTTGTCTTGATCCTTTTCCCTGTATCTTTCAACTGCATACCAGGTTCCTATATCGTCCCATCCAAAATCAGATGGAACCACATATATGTTCTCAGCTCTTTCCATTATACCGTAATCTACAGAAATATTATCTACCTGAGGATACTTTTTTTCAAGCAGGCTGCTGAAATTTTCATTTTTTTCTTCAAATACACCTTTTAAAATACTGTATGTATTATTCAAATATCTTTCTGTAAGCTTCAATATAGTACTGCATTTCCATATAAACATTCCGCCGTTCCAAAGAAAATTTCCTCCCTGTACATATCTCTTTGCAGTATCTGCATCCGGTTTTTCTACAAATCTTTCAACCTTGAAAGTACTAAAATCTTCCTCTGTAACCGCGGCCTCATCATCAATTGTAGATTGTGAATTATATACTGAGAATTGGATATATCCATATCCTGTTTCGGGCCTGTCAGGTTTTATTCCCAGTGTAACTATCCCATCACTACTGTTTATTATAAAATCATATCCAAAAGCTATGGTACTTCTAAATCTATTCTCGTCTACTATCAGATGATCTGAAGGAAGCACCACAATAGCTGCATCATTATACTGCCTCTTTATATAAAAAGCTGAAAGTGTTATGCAGGGCGCCGTATTTCTTCCCACAGGTTCCACTATTATGTTGCTTTGCGGCAAATTGGGAAGCTGATCTTTTACAAGTTCCACATACCTCTTCCCGGTCACCACAAATATTCTGTCCGCAGGTATAAGCGGCATAAGCCTTTCCACAGTCATCTGAATCATGGTTTTCTCGCCTAAAAGTCTTAAAAACTGTTTTGGTTTTTCATCTGTGGAAAGAGGCCAGAATCTCTCGCCTTTTCCACCTGCCATTATAAGTGCACACAGCATATCAATAACCATCCTGTCTATATATTTTAAAACATCTCTTCAAAAATCTACTATAATAAATATTATTCAGCTCCGTCATCACCAAAAAACACTTTAAAGGTTTGAAATATAAGTTTTAAGTCAACTATTGTGCTCCTGTCTTCTATGTATTTTAAGTCTAATTTCATCCAGCCATCAAAATCAATATTGCTTCTTCCCATCACCTGCCAGTAGCAGGTAAGCCCTGGTTTAACCAGTAATTTTATCCTCTGGTGCCTCGTGAATTTTACAACCTCCCTTGGAAGATTAGGTCTTGGACCTACAAGTGACATCTCGCCTTTGATCACGTTGAACAGCTGAGGAAGCTCATCAATACTCGTTTTTCTGATAAACCTTCCTATTCTTGTGACACGCGGGTCCTCTTTAATTTTAAACATGGGACCTGTCATTTCATTTCTATCTCTTAGCTTGTCCAAAAGATCTTCTGCATCATCCACCATAGACCTGAACTTATACATCTTGAAGGGCTTTCCATTTAACCCAACTCTTATCTGTGAAAATATTGCAGGACCTCTTGAATCCAGCTTAATTGCAACTGCCACTACAAGCATAACAGGTGATAATACAATAATTCCAATTGCTGAAAACAATATGTCCACTGCTCTTTTAAGAAAATAATAGCCAGTAGTTTTTGCATAATCATTTTTGCTTTCATTTTCCACTACTGGCATATCAATAATTCTATCTTCCAATTCCGTCACTATGCTTCCCCCTCATACCAACAAAATTCACACAAATGTAACAAATGTTATTTCCATTATAACACCGTACTAATCGGTAGACAACCCTCAGGTCTTGTCTATTTGTACAATTTTGCTCTTGAAAACGTTATTATATTTTTTTAAATATCAAATTCATTTTTATTAAAAATTTGTTCATTTATTATCACTCAATATGAGCATTTATTATATTTTTCGCCACAAATTTTGTTTTTACATTTTTCTCTTTTTTTAACTTTTAATATAAATTTACATAAAATAATCAGTCTGGTATCCCTAAAATTATATGCACACACTGGATTAGCTGAATATTCTCCACAGCTCAACATTTTTAAATTCCTATATGCAATTTTACCTCTTGAAATATTATCGTATCCAGAGATAATAATTTTACCGGGATTAAAATAAGTTCAAATTTTATTAACTATTTCCTGTGCAATATAGACCTTTGTCATATTTCTCCTGTCTGGACATGGATTTATGTAAAAAGCCAATCCAATACTTCCAAAATTACATGGACACATTGGATTGGCTGAATATCCTATATTGTATCATGGGGAATCCATGATATTTCTCAAATGATCTAATGCTCTTTTTTTTCTGACCGCTGCTGTCCTATAGGACATGTTCTGCTTTGCTGCATATTCCTTTAGACCTCTTTCCCATATATAATACCAGATTATTATATACCTTTCCTTTTTTGAAAGTTTTCCTAAAGCTCTCCACAATTTAGTACTCTGCTGTCTCTTTATAAACTCTTCTTCGATGTCTTCTTCTGACTCTATCATGTCTATGAGCTGTCCGCCCATATCATTTACACTGTAGAGGCTGCAGGAGCCGTATTTTTTTACACTGCCCCTTATTCTGCTGTAAAAATTTTTTTTGATGGCAGCTGCAGCATAGGCGGGAAAGTGGTATTTGGATTTCATATCATACTTGTAAATGGCTTTTATAAGGGAAAGCCTTCCCTCCTGTATCACGTCCTCTATGGTGTATCCCTCTATATAAAAGGATACAGCCAGATTTACAATCATTCCGTCAAATCTTCTGCAGATTTCACCTATGGCCCTTTTGTTCTTGCTCTTGGCCTTTGTAAGAAGTTGTTCAAGATTGATTTTCTCCAGTAAAGGGTCATTTGCATCAATAGTCCTTTGTGGATGCTTGTCCACAATGTGTTCGGGTTTGAATTCATATTTCATATCCTTCTCTCCCTGTAATTTCAAATTCATCCCAATGCAGTATCAAGTGATTTTCAGATTCAGCTGAGATTTTATACATTAGGATAAATTTGGCTGTTACATTCAAGTATATATTTCCTGTCTTAAATATTTTATTATAAATTCAGAATTTCGTGCCTTTTTGCCATATTTTTCATCAGATATGAGATGAAAAGAGGCGGTTCTGAATAAGCACCCCGCATAATCCAAACCCGCCTTTAATCATTATTTGACTTCAAGCTCCTCAACAGAAGTGTCCTGTACATGAGCAGAATCTATGGCTTTCAAGTCTCCATTTTTGGTAGTGAATATATTCTTTGCAATAATCGTCTCCATGGCAGTCTTCACTTCCAAATCCGTTATATCCTCTTTTACATTTGAAATTCTCACAGAGGACTTTTTGCCTTCTTCAGTTAAAAAATTCATAATCAATGACTTTGACATATTGTCACCCCCTTATTTAATTGACAATTTACGATTGAAAATTCACGATTCATAATTAACAATTGTTCACTGTACATTGTTAATTGTCTAAGCGTTTGTTATGCCGCTTTGATCCTGTTTTACCAGCTCATCCAGAGTCTTTCCAAGAAGCTTTTCTATTTCCAAAGCAACATCGTAGATGTCCTGGACAGCAGCATCTATTTTTACATTTGAAAAAGTCTGCCTTTTGATTATCTCTTTTCCATTTTCATCGAGGCCATCTTTATATTTCAATATAACCGAAGTCTGCAGAAGTGTTTCCTTTGCTGCCATATCAATCATCCCCTTTCATATAATATATATGCAGTTTTTGAAAAATAGGCAGGATTTTTGTAAAAAAATAAAGGCATAAAGATCAATTATATTGAAATCTTTACACCTTCCGCATTTATTTTCTTTTTTTCTTCTTTTTTCGTATCCTGCTGCCGTCATTTCCATAATAATAGTGGTAGTAGTAACCATAATATCCTTTTTCCTTTATCTCAAGCTTGTTCAAGACAGCTCCCAGTATATTGGCACCTACCTTTGTCAGAAGATCTCTGGCCTTTACAGCTGCTTCCTTTTCCACCTGAGAAGACGATACCACCAGAAGACAGCCGTCCACATAACGGGACAAAAGCTGGGCATCCGTCACCGCCACTACAGGCGGGGTATCCAATATTATATACTCATATTTCTCCTTCAGCTGCTGCAAAAAATTTTCCATCTTCTTGGAACCCAGAAGCTCCGCCGGATTGGGAGGCCTTATGCCGGAGGTCAAAAGATCCAGATTTTCAACTGCATTCTGTTTGACTGCATCTTCAAAACTTACCTTTCCCGCCAGCACATTTGAAAGTCCGCTTTCATTGGACGTCAGGAATATCTTGTGCAGATTGGGTTTCCTCTGGTCGCAATCCACAAGTATGGTTTTAGCACCTGTTTCAGCCATAACCACCGCCAGATTGGCAGAGGTAGTTGATTTTCCTTCTCCCGGACCTGAGCTGGTGAGCATTATAGACTGTATCTTTTTATCAAAAGAAGAAAACTGAATATTTGTTCTCAAGGTCCTGTAGGCTTCTGCAATAGGATCTTTAGGATTTCTCACAGTGACAATATGTAACTTTTCCATCATCTTCACTCCATCTGTATCTCAAATCTTATTACTATGTTCTAAAAAAGTTGAAAATTCCCTTTTTCTCTTTTATTCTCTCGCTTACCGGATCTATAAGCTGATTTTTCAATAATCTGTCACAATTTTTTTCCATGTACAGGGGCATATTGTGATTGATTTCAGAAGCTGTTTCAAGTGCACTGCTGATACCCGGACATCTTCCTCCGGTAGAATGGGCATCCGATGCTATAAAACTGCATATTCCATTCTTTATTAAAATTCTGGCAGTGTTTCTCACTTTCTTCCCGAACATGCCCATTATGCTTCCTGTATTTACCTGAATAAGACATTTTTCATTCAGAAATTCATTTATTTTAGATGGCTTATCCATAATGTATCTGTATCTTTCAGGGTGAGCCAGAATTGGATGTATTCCCCTGATTTCAAGTTCATATATTATATCCAGGGCATCCCTTGGCATATCCATCATGGGAAGCTCTACCAGCATATAATCCGTACCGCCAATACAGCCTATTTCACCTTTCTTGTAATCCTCAAGGCTGCGATGGTCAAGCATTACCTCCTGGCCTGGAATAATATCCAAATTTATGCTTTCTTCCCGGGCCCTGGTTTTCACCTTTTCCACAAGCTTTTTTATGTCCTCATATCTGTTTTCATAATAGCCTCTGTAAAAATGAGAGGTTGCTATTATGGTTTTTACATCATCTGCTTCCGTAAGCTTGAGCATTTCCACAGTCTGCTCCATGGACTTTGAACCATCATCTATGCCAGGAAGTATGTGACTGTGTATGTCCAGCATAAATATCACCACCCTTGTTCAATTGTGAATTGATTAAGCTTCCCCTTTTGGTATTATCCCGAGCACCGGAATTCCAAGCTGTTTGTTTATATCTGCCTCGGTTTTTATAGTATTGTCCATATATTCAAGCACAAATGAAAATCCCACAGAAGCTAAAAGGCTTATAAAAAACGCAATGGCTATATTGAGCATTTTCTTGGGTTTTACCGGTTTATCCGGAAACTGTGGTTTGTCCATCACGTTTATATCTCCGCCTGTGGGAAATACCCTCTTTGATTCAGCTATAAAAGAACTGCTCACCGCATCCACCATCTTCACAGCTTCAGAAGGGTCACCACTCTCCCCGGTTATCTGCAAAATCTGGGTTCCCTGCTGGGGTGTTACGGAAACCACCTTTTTAAGTTTTTCCGGACTCAGGGCTCCACCTAATTTATTGGAGGCATTCTGCATGACAAGGTTTGAACCTGCAATCTGTGCATATGTCTTTATCAGGTTCTGGTACATCATAACGTCGTTGTACTGGGGATTGCTTTTCCCATTTTCCGTAAGCTTGCCTATTATTATGGTAGTACTTGCCTCATAGGTGGGCTTTACTACAAAAAAACTCAATAATCCAGACACCAAAGTACATGTTACAACTACAAGTATTATAAGCTTTATTCTCTTTTTCAATATATTATAAAAGTCTCTAAGATCCAGTGTCGTTTCTTCTTCCACTTAGCTATTCCCTCCTAAGATTTAGTAATCATTTTACAGCCAGACCTGCACATCCTGTCAAGTCTTCTCTATTTCCCAATCATATTGTAGAGTATACTTGCAGAAGATGTATCCACATTTGCAAATACTGCGGCCTTAAGCTGCAGCTTCTCATTTTGCGAAAGTTTCCCGTACATGGCTCTTACACCACTCTCTGCCGAATAGGGATTATATGATGGATCCTTCATGCTTCCCACCACGGATATCATCTGGGATATGACTGCTTTTTGGCCTGATGTACTCACAGAACCTGAAGCCGAATTCAATCCGCTTATGACCTGGTCGAGTGCCTGCTGCTTTTCAGTTGAAGCAGCAGTACTGCCTCCTGAAGTGCTGGAATTTGTCCCATTGTCTTGCTGAGTTTTTCCAGCTTCACCATTAGTTTTCGTGGATATCTCCGAATTCTTTAGATCGGAATAATCCTTTACCATATTTTTTATAGAATCAAATTTTCCCTTCAATATATCTTCAATATTGATTTTTCTCTTCTCCAGTGTAACCAGAAGTCTGTCATTTTTAACGTCAAGGGCAGTGATTCCCACCGGAAATCCCTCTGTATTTATCACTATGGAATTCTGCTCAACAGCTGTCTTGTCTTTAAGTCTGCCGGACAGTTTCTTAAATACATAGGATTTAGGCAGTGTGATTTTTCCCACTTTAAAATAATCAGGAGTATATTTTATTTTACCGCTTTCTTTGGAAATACTTCCTTCTGATGTAACAAGTACATTGAACCCCTTATAAGCAGCAGGCACATAAAATTTCATATTGCTGCCGTCAAAGTCTGCCTCTGCTGCTTTTATGGTAATGCTGCCGCTTTTGTATTCTTTAGAATACAGGGATATAACCTGATTCACTTCGTCCTTTGTGAGCTGGGCAGTTCCTCCCGTGTCCTGGGCTTTTATTATTTTACCAAGCAGTTCTGCTGAAAATTTATATTCAGGTACAGTATAGGATGACTGCCAGAAAACAAGCTTCCCAAAAATTGCTGCCGCCAGAATCAAAACAACAATTACAATTAAAGGTATCAATTTTTTTCTCTTCTTTGAATTTTCCATATACGTTCTCCCAAAATTTAATATATTTATATTTGCCGACCATCTACATGCAATTACAATTTAAATCCGGAAAAATAAAGCCAGTTAAAAAACTATAAGCTATCCAGAAATATATTATTTATTATAACATATCTTAGGATAACTTATATGTAAATTTAAAATTAATAACAAATTCAATATCTTCCACTAAAGCCCAAATTTGTCTTTAAGAGTATACCCCTCCGAAATGGTGACTCCGGAATTAATTATGGCAGTTTGGAAAGCAGCTTTTTCTTCACTTGAAAGGCTGTTGTAAAGAGCCTCTATGCCGGGTGCATCCTGCTTGTAATCATAATTTTCATCGGCAACATATTTTCCCATGGAAGTTATTGTATCAGATATTATCTCCTTTTGGGTATTGTTTAAAGATGAATTATCTGAAATATCTATAGTTTTGAGCTTTCCCAGAACTGAATTGAAAACATCATAGTCGGACTGTGATCCACCGCTTCCACCAGATCCAGAATTTCCTCCATTTCCAGTTAGCAAATCCTGAAGTGAACTTACAATGCTCTCAGGAACTGCTGCAGTTCCTCCTATGGCAGTGACTTTGACAGTCTCTGCAGCATTTGACTTTAGGAAATTCTCTATACCGATGTTTACGGAATTATAGGTCAGAATTACCGGTGAAGCTGTTTTTGCAGCCAGTGCAGAAGCCGAAAGCGCGTCTGCAAATTCATTTCCCGTAGGGCCGTCTGCCTGAACCACATATATATTATTGTCAAATTTAATTTTGTCCTTGAAATAGGTAAGTACATTCAAGTTGGTATCGAACCTGTTTTGTCCGCTGACTCTTTCAGCAGAGGGAAGCTGTGCAAGCACATTGTCACTTATGACTCCGCTTCCGCCTATTACGTAGGAACTTTCTATGGAAGTCTTGTTTGCATCTATATAATTTTTCACTGCGTCCGGCAGGGAACCAGCTCCTGTCAAAAGTATGGGCATATTTTCACTGGCAGCTACAGGTGCTATGGAAAGAGAATCTGCAAAGCCATAGGCAGAGGTCACCACTGCACTTGTGAAAGGCTTCAGTGCTTCCGCCACTTTTACGGAAGTTTCAAACCTATCCTGTCCACCTATTCTCTCGGTGACAAGTCCCATTCCCTTGAGTTCATTTTCTATATCCGCCGATATGGATGCCGTTCCCCCTATTTCTATTACATGTTTTGCCTTTAGCCTTGTTATCTCGTTTTTGGTATTCACATCGAGAGTCTTGCTGGCAGTCAAAAGTATGGGAGCGGAATATTTTTTTGCCAGAGGTGCAGCACACAGGGCATCCGGATAGTTCTCTCCGCTGGCAAGCACTACATATTCCGAAGTATCCCATCCATCCTGAGATACCTTCGCGGATGTCTCATATCTGTCCTGACCTCCCAGTCTGGGCACTGCTGCCGAGGCTTTTTCAGGCAGTACAATACCTGCTGAGGAAGCCAGAAATATTCCAAGAATCAGTTTTGAAAATATCTTATTTCCCTTTATCATAAAAACACCTTCCTTTCTTATTCAATTCACAATTGATAATTGTGGAGGATTTTCTGCAATGTATTTTGAATTTTATACTTTGCTCTTTATTAAGAGAACCCAGGGGATTGGCCTGAGTTCTCTGTCTTAATGTTTAAATTCTATTCTGCTTTTATTTTTGTACTGTAACTACAAAATACTCATTAGTATTTGTATATATTCTATATGTTCCAAGTGGACTATCTGAACTTAAAATTGAATCAACATTATCTGCTCTTGAATCATTACTATTATATAAAGTTACACCATCCTGATCAACCCTATTTACCTTCCACTGTGTATCCTTAAGGGTAAATTCCGGGGAAGGCTGATTTAAATCAATAGAGCCCTTTACTGCGGAATTCAAGCTTGAAACAAATGCCTGATAATCATCATAGGTGATAGTACCACTCTTTATTTTTTCAGCAATAGCTTGCGAGTCTATAGTACCATCCTCTTCAATATATTTTGAGAATTTAGACTCATCACCTTTGGCCTTTTCCTGTACTAAATAATCTTTGAATGTTTTTCCATCAATAGTAACTGATTTCGAATGTTCATTTGCCAAATCATATGCTGTTTCCACTCTACTCTTTATTGTATCCAAATCAGCATTATCTGAATTATCAAATAAGGTCTCATAATCAACTACTCTATTCTTATACTCATCTGTTACAGTTAAAATTATTTTTCCATCTTTCGCCACATCATTCACATTAAAATATTTACTTAAATTTGGATTATTATTTACAACTTCTTTAATTTTAGGTCCATAGTATTTAGCTACATCTGATGTAATATTTTTATAAGTAGTACTTCCACCACCACCGCCGCCTGTGGATGCTTTGCCAAAGGCGTCTTTGATCTCGTCAGCCAGTGAATCGGATATGTTGCCTGTTCCGCCCAGTATTGTAAGTGTACTGTTCTTAGGTACATTTTCATCAAGAAAATCTGTTGTAGCGGAGCTAAGTGATAATCCAGTTATTATGAGAGGATTCTTGTTCTTGGCAGCCAGTGCACCGCCTGTCAGTGCATCTGCAAATTCATTGCCTACAGGACCGTTGCCCAGTGCAGCATATACATTTCCAAAACCGAAGTCGGACTTGAATTCTTTAAGTACGGCTATATTGGTCTCATATCTGTCTGCTCCTCCCAGTCTCGTTGGAGATGGAAGCGAATCTTTGACGGAATCACTTACAGAACCGGTTTCTCCTATTACATAAGTTGCAGTTATATTTGAATTTGCTTTAAGGTAATTTGTTTCAGCATCAGGAAGAGTGTTCTGTGTTGTCAACAGTATTGGTATTCCGTTTATAGCTGCAGCAGGACCTGCGGACAGTGCATCTGCATAACCTTCCCCGCTTGCTACAACTGCTTTTGTAGGTTTAGTACCCAGAGCATCGGCTATTTTCACAGAAGTTTCATACCTGTCTTGTCCACCTAATCTTTGAACATCAGAAACCTGAGCCTTTATTTCATCTACAACGCTGTCTGGAACCACACCTGTGCCTCCAACTACAATTACATGCTCCACCTTCAAATTCTTAAGCTGATCCAATACATTCTGATTCAAGCTGTTTCCATAAGTCAGAAGTATAGGTGCATTTTTAGCTTTTGCAAGTGGTGTTGCACAGAGTGCATCTGCATAACCTTCTCCATTTGCCACTATTGCATAACTTGAAGAAGTCCAGCCTGCATCTGCAACTTTTGCAGCTGTCTCATACCTGTCAGCCCCTCCAATTCGGGTTACATTACTGGATGAATCAGCTTTCACAGTTGCCGGAAGTGTCGTACCTGCAATCAGCAAAGTTGCCACGCTGCAAGCCGACAATACCTTTTTACTATTTTTTTGCATATGTATTCCCTCCATTCATGTTTAATAAAGCCTTAACCATAGACAAACATCATATTCCATTTACAATATTAGTGTTAACAAATTTGACATATCTATATTATACTACTAAAATAATTATTTTCCAATAGCATATAGGCTCCTTTACTACTTAGTATTCGTCTACATTTCAATTTTTTTTAGACCTTATCCGAAATTTATAAAAAACTATGAAATAAACTTTGCTTTCAAAGCAATTTCATAGTTTTATAATAATTACAATTTTTTTATATTTTTGCCGCCGTTTATGTTTACCAGCTTGTAAATTACCGACCAGCCCTCCAGGCTCTGATCATTTTCGGGATGAACATCTGTGGGAAATGCAAAATTACATAATCTAGCTCTATAAGGGCTCACTGTGAAATTCTTCATGATAAAATTCTGGGATTTTACCGCACGTTTGTTTTTGTCAAGCACGGTCATAGGCATCTTGCTGATGGTAATAGGCTTGTTTGTGGCATTTCTCATAACTGTTGTTACAAGAATATTGCCGTTTTTCTGAAGTCCTATGCTGAAGGTGGATATACTGAACTCTCCCTCTTCCATTTCAGGAAGCTCGTCTAAAAATTTATCGAAAACAAGTTTGTCCTCAACAGATATTTTCTCAGGCAGTCCTTCATATCTGGGTCTCACTTTAGAAGTTACATTGAATTCTCCGTTTAAAACAATTTTCCAGTCATCTGCAGGTATTTTATCCACTTTAAAATTTTTCTTGTCAAAATAGAGTTTTACAGGTCTGGCAGAATGAGGTGGAAGTTTTCCCAGGGATGCCAGGTTAAAAGTCTGAGAAGCCAGCGTGTCCCCTTTTGAATTTACGATTAAAAAAGGTATCTTCTGCAGATTCAAATTAGTTGAAAGTCCATTTCTCACATAAACCTTGACCTCAACTTTATCTCCCATATCATAGGCATACACACCTGATACATTAAGCTGTCCTTCTTTTATTGGCGGAAGCTCCCTTATCTCATCTATAAAAATCTCTTTCTGCACATCCGAAATTACATTTTCCTCTTCATCTAAAAGTGAAAGAACAGTGGAAACATATCCTTCACCGTTGTTTTTCTTGTCCTGTTGTTTTTTCTTAACCATATTATACCTCCGAATTCTTTTAATAGCACAATCACCCACAATAAAACTATTGATTATCTTAACTAAATATATCATAAGGATTTTATAAAATCAAATACAATTCAGCCAAATTTAATCAATAGTCATAGTGATTGATTTCTATTAATGGTATAATAATCTAAAAAACTATAAAGGAGGAAGGTGTTTTGAAAAAATATCTCAGAAAATATGCTGGTTTCACCATGCTTCTTCTATTGTCTCTCTGTTTCACATTTACATGGAATCCATCAGATGCAAGAGCATCAGGCAACAATAATTACACAATTGTGGACTCACAGATAACTGCGGACAATATATATCCCTTTCAAAATGGACTTGCCAAATTTCGAAGCGGTAATTTCTACGGTCTTATGGATAAAAACGGTAAAATAAAAACAAATCCTGAATTTACTTCCATAGAATCTTTCAAAAATGGTTATGCAAAAATTTATAAGGGCACCAAAATCGGCTTTGCAGATGAGAATGGAAATATTGCAGTACAGCCCCAGTATGAAAATGCAGGAGATTTTTCAAAGGAAGGCCTGGCACCAATAAATTCAGATTCCAAATGGGGCTTTATAAATACCAGAGGAGATATTGTCATAAAGCCTGAATTTGACGCCGTATATGGTTCTCAGCAGGGCTTCATGAGAGTGAGAAAAGGAGGAAAATACGGCTTTGTAGACAGCAGGGGAAACATATTTTCAGATTGTAAATATGACAACGCATATGATTTTCAGGAGGGTTATGCAGCTGTAAAAATAAATAATTCCTGGGGACTCATAGATACAAATGGCAGTTTCAAATCATTCGATTTCGATGAAATAAAATCTCCTGTGCTGGGACTTGTTCCTGTGAAAACAGGGGACAAGTGGGGACTTTGTGACATGAGCGGAAAAATAGTTCTTGAACCCAAATACAAGGACATCTCCTATTTGAGTAAAAATCTTATAAAAGTCTCCAGCGGAGGTAAATACGGTGTTATTGACAAAAATGGCCGTTTGATTCTGAATTTGAGCTATGACAGCATCACACCCGCCAGCGGTGGCTTAAGTCAAATAGTTAAAAACGGCAAGTGCGGCATCATAGATGATTCCGGAAAAACAATTGTCAAACCTGAGCTTGACTGGATAGACAGCTATCATGAGGGAAAGGCCATTATAACCTCCCACGGAAGATATGGATTCATAAACACCAAGGGAGAAATAAAATACATGCCTGAATTTGATAAAATATATGCTTTCAGTGAGGGTCTTGCCAGAGTACAAAAGGGCAGCAAATGGGGCTTTATAAATGAAAATGGAGATACCATAATAGATACTGTATTTGATAATGCCTCAGATTTCAGCCAGGGTTATGCAGCAGTTAAAAAGAATACAGGTTCTGCAGGTATTGAAGATTCCGGTGATGCAGCTCTTATAAAAAAATATATAAAATGGGGATATATTGACAGACTGGGTTCCACTTTTATATCCTATGATTTTGACAGTGCCTCGCCTTTTGACGGTGATACCGCTCTGGTCCTACAGGACAATAAATGCAGCACCATAAAAATTTCAGACATAAAGTCAATGCAGAGTCTCAGTACCGCAGATCCATACAAAGTATGGAAAATAAAATTCAGCAAGCCAATTGATGACAAGGCAGTCAAAAATGAAGATGACGACACCGTGATAAATAATATAGATATGACCATGACAGACAATATCAAAGTTACAGACAAAAACGGAAAATACGTAGATGTTTCATTTTCCCTGGAGGCTCCAAATGTTATAACAATAAATCCTCCTTATGAAGGGTACGAAACCTCCCAGGATTATACCATAACCATACTCAGCAACAACAAATACAATATAAGGGATAAAGACGGAAATACCTTAAAACCTTCCATTATAGAGATACCATTTTCAATAGTCAATTGAATTTGAAAAAACTAAGAGTGAATAGCTAAAGGCTATTTCACTCTTAATTTTATTTTACAGTTATATTGGCTATGTTCTTGTTGTTTCTGACTGCCATCACATTGACCTGCATGTTTTTATATTTCTTTTTTAAATCATTTGCATATTTCTGTGCCAGATCCTTTGCTTCCTTATCACTTGTACCCTCTTTAATCACCATAGTTGCTATGGCCCTGTTGTTTTGAACATATACCTTTCCATTCAATATAGACTTTTCCTTTTTAAGCTTGGCAGTCTTGTCCGTATCCTCAGTAATTTTAAGTTTCTTTTCATTCTCGGAAGCCTGGGTGGTCTTTTTGGAATCACCATTTTGCTGTCCTGATTTATTCCAGAAAGAACAGGCTGAAAAAGATACAATGAGCATCATGATAACTACAGCAATTCCAAGTGATTTAATCTTCCCTCTCATCAAATTATCTCTCCTATATCATAACTAATTGATTGAATGGGGAAATTCCCTCAATCTACAGCTTATATTCTATCACACCTGATGAGATTTAACAGATGCCGCTTAAGTTATTCATAAAAAATTTACTTGGAAAGATTATATTGAAACTGTTCTGAAGCTATTCTGTAATTGTCCTGGGCATTTTTCAAACTTATCTTTTCACTTTGAAGGGCAAGTGCAGCAGAATCAAGATCCACTTCAGTGAGCACTCCTGCTTTAACCTTGACCGAAGTATTGTCATAATTCATCTGTGCATTTTCCACCTTGATATTTTCCGTATTCACCAAATCCTCACTGTTTTTCAAGGAATAATAGCTGTTCCACAAATTGGTCTTGAGATTTAATTGTGTATTGTAAAGACTGTTTTGAAGATTTTCTATGCTGAGGCCGGTATTTACTTCTCCTGTGGCATCGTTGTAAGAATACTGTTTGTATATATCCTGCTGAATCTTGAGTATGGCAATATTATTGGTTATTTTTTTCATATCATAGGAATTGTTCACTGCACCGTCGATTCTGGACTGAATATTACTGTCATCAAATTTAACAAATTCCTTGGATTCAGGCAAAACCAGGTTTACATCAGTATTCAAATCCAGGCCTATGGCCTGTTTTATATTGAGCTCACACTGCTGCAGCTGGGACCTGGGAGTATTAAGCGATGCTTCAAACTGGCTCTTTTGAACCTGAAGAGACTGGAGAGCATCATTTGTAAGCTGTCCCTGCTGTATTTTTGCATTTGTCTGTGCAATTTTCTTATCAACATTTGCTATCTGCGCATTTATGGTAGTTATCTGATCCTGGGCATTTATAGCATTTAGATACTGCTGTTCTGCTGAAAACTTCAAATTCTGAAGTGCATCATCCCTGTCATGCTTGGCATCCTGAATATTTTGTTCATCTTGTTTAGGAGTTACATCTACTGCAATTTTTACTGCTGCATACTGACCTGCAGGGAAATTAACAGGCTCTTTATCCGCATTCAGCATTGCATTCTGATGATCTCTGTCATACTGTCTCTGATAAAGAAGTATTTTCTGATCATCCATCTGAATTTCCACATTGTTTTTTTCTATACTTCCAAGCACTCCATCTAAAGTAAGAGATGTACCGCTGTCATTTGAAACATCAGCTGCCACAGCGGTATCAGCTGCACTCACAGCAGCTGTGGGAGTTTCTGCAAAACAAGTGCTGCCTGCAGTGAGTACCACGGCAAGTCCAACTAGGACACTTAATTTCTTTCTCATTTTTCTTCCTCCTGATAATTTAATTCACACTAGTGTTCAATTTTGACGTGTCATACCCAATGCCGCAGGCCAGGTTCAATTTAAGCTGTGCCATCCATATATCCCTTTGAAAGGACTTCAAGTCATTTTGGGAAGACTTCAAATCATCCGCCTGGGCATCGAAATCTATTTTACTCATCACACCTGCATTATATTTCACCCGTGCCACATCATAATTCCTCTGTGCGAGGGCAAGAGCATCTTTTTTGGAATCGAGCATCTTGGTCTTGTTCTTCAAATCATTATAAAGACTGTTTATTTCAACAGGTATATCTACCTTTAAAATATCAAGTGCGTCACCTGCCTGATCCACATTATACTGTCCAATTTGATTCATGGTATCATATTTAGATGGGAATATTCCCTTTATAACATCATATTCAAATTTTTTGAGATTTATATTTTCCTGTGCATTTAAAATTTCCGCCCTGTTTTTCAGTGCATCATTTACATAATCATCATAGCTTCTTATATAAGGTGATTCTGTAATCTTATCTCTAAGCAGCACATCGTATTTAGTATATATGTCCTTATTTAAAATCTGATTCATTTTCATAACTGCAAGGTCGTACTGCCTCTGAGTCTTATTGAGATTTGCATTCTCGCTGTAGTAATCAACCTCCGCCTGCTTTACATCCGCAGGAGAAGCCATTCCCAAATTTGATTTCAGCTGTACTGCATCGTACTGCTCTTTGGCATTTTGAAATTTTTGATTTTCAAGATCAAGAGCATCCTTTGCATCCATAAGGGCCGTATATTGGGTATAGGCGGATAATTTCACCTGACTTTCAGCAACTTTACCTATATTGGAGTATTTATAAATGGAAAACTGGGCTTCTTTCGAAGGATTGCTTATACCCTGCATAAGTGTAAGTCTGGTATAGCTATCCAGGTTATCTCCTCCTTCATCCAGCTGATCTGCATAATTAACAGCATTTTTTACAGCCTGATCATAGGAGTTTTGAGCCTGTCGCACTGAAATATCGGCACTTTTTACTTCGTAGGAATCTTTCACCGCAGCATCAATGGAAGCATCAATATCCAGAGTACTCCCCTGGGCAAAAGCCGAAGTGCTTGTACCAAATGCAATTAGCACTGCTGCAGTAAATATTTTTAATTTATTCATATTCTCCTCCTTTCACACATTAATGTATTGAATTATTCAAAATACATCACATTTTTTTCCAGAATGTCCAATAATACTTCCTTAAAATTAGATAATATTCTATTAATGAACTAATTTTATCATAACTATATATACATTTCCATAGTTATAATTACAATTTTACACAACATGCAGCGTAAATTCCATCTTTCTCTTATATAGTTTTTACCACATTTGTGCTAAAATTTAGGTATATACTTGTAAGGGGGAATATATGCAATGAAAAAAACATTCGGACTAGCTGTGGGTTTAGCTGTGCTGCTCTGCACTTCAGCCCCGGCTTACGCCAAAACTACATACAACATAACAAGGCTTGCCGGTACTGACAGATACGAAACATCCGTGAAAATTGCAGACAGTTTTCAAAGCGGAAGCCTGCAGAATATAATACTCGCCAGCGGAAAAGATTTTCCAGATGCTCTGGGCGGCAGTGTTCTGTCCAAAAAATACAATGCACCCATACTTTTATTGAATTCCACTGTAGATGAAAATTCAGATGCCTTGAATTATATAAAAAGTCATCTGAGTACTTCTGGAAATATCTACGTACTGGGCGGGACTTCATCGGTGAGCGATGACATTCTGGATCATATAACACAGATGGGATACAAGAATATCACGAGATTGGGAGGGGCCAACAGGTTCGACACCAACAAATATATAATCAGTTCTCTGAATGTAAAAACCGGAACTCCAATAGTTCTGGCCAATGGATGGGGTTTTGCGGATGCCTTGAGCATATCCAGCATAGCTGCTTCGAAGGGATATCCAATATTCATGGTGAATACGGACAATCTGCCTGACGAGACAAAGAACCTCATTTCAACCATAAAACCATCCAAGGTATATGTAATCGGAGGACAAGCTTCTGTATCTCAGGACGCCATAGACGAGTTAAAAACTCAGCTGTCATACTTGAAGGATGAAGATATAACAAGACTGGGAGGCCAGACAAGATATGACACTTCCATGAGCATATGTGAAAATTTCGATTTTAATTCCAGTACAGCAGTACTTGCAAATGGTGAAAATTTTCCTGATGCACTTTCCGGGAGCGCTCTGGCTTCCAAATTAAATGCGCCTATAATTCTAACTGATGGAAATGACCTGTCAAATCAGAAGACATATATAGACAAGGAAAATTACAGGAATGTATATCTTCTGGGAGGACTCGGCTCCATAGATCTGCCTGTTGAGTACCTGTTAAAGGCTCCTTCGGCAGTGCCGCAGACTGAGAAGGACTATGTAAACAGCCTGAAAAGTTACTGTGAATCCTATGAAAATGAAACTTCCAATACTGCAGATGAATTAAATGAAACTTATACCGATGCCACCAGCACAATGTCAGAACTTAATTCCGCCAGCAGTATTGAGGAAATACGCCAGTATCTCGATCAGATGATTCAGGTACTAACAAGCGGCAGTTCCTCTCTCACGACCTACAAAAGCAATTTGACAGTACTCAGAGATGATGTGTCCAAGTTATCTGTGCCTGATGGACTGGAAGTTTTAAATAAACAGTATCTAGACAGTATAAATAAACAAATCGATTCTGTCAATCAGTCCATAGATTATACGAACAGCTGCATAGAGATACTGAATTCCATAGAAGAGGGGATAGATGCCCAGGATCAGGATAAAATAGAAACGGAGTCCCAGAAATTACAGGACTTAAGTCAGGAAATGAACAGCATTACAGATGTTCAAGACAGCAGCGACATATATAACCTATATATAAGGCTCACAACTGCCATGGACAACTTGAATCAGCAGTAAACAAGAAGGCCATACCTGGATTTATGTTAAAATCCAGGTATGGCCTATCCTTTACTATTAATCTTAACTATTCACTCTAAACTGAATCTGCTAAAAATATTTCTCCAAATCCTCTATCTTCTCCATGTCAAATATATCCGTTGCAATAGCTTCAATCTTGTCATTTGAAAGAGTTTTTATTTTATCATCATAAATTTTGGGCAATCCATTGAATTTTTTTCTTAACTGTTTAGCAAGAAGCTCTGCCTTCTCTTCTCTGCCTTCTTCTCTGCCTTCTTCTTTTCCCTCCTGCTTAAGCTTTTTATCAATTTCAAATTTCTTCAGCATATCCATCAAAAATATCCTGTTGTCTTCATTCAATTCTATTTTACCCATATTCTTATACACCTCCATTACTCTATTGGGATTCACTTTTGCCAATACATCCATTATCACTGCATATAATGGGCTTTTTATATTTTTTATGTATTCTGCCATCCAATTCTCCATCAGATTTTTATCCTGCTGCTGGGTTTGAAGCAGTTTTAGATATTTTGCTTCATCATCCTTCAGTCTTTTCGATACTATAAGCTGTGTCTCTATGTCTGTATTCTTTATATAATATATACCATATATAATATATACCATTGTCTGCAGTCTCCACTACAGCACCCTGTTTGTTTTTTAGATAATCCATCAGTTTTTGGGGATATTTGCTTGAAGTCATCGTAATTGTAATTTCATCTATATCCACACCGTTGGTTTCCTCTGACAGTGACTTATATAAATAAGCATATGCCTTCACCTTGTAATAGTCATCTATTGAGATATAATCCGTGGGCGACTTGTATTCCAGTATATTATATTTCCTGAATATTCTGCCTATAGCCCTGTTTATCTGTATGTCTTTAAGTTTCTTTATAACAAGTACATCTATTCTCAACGGCTCATCCGTCAATTGATATTCTGTTATAAATTCCAGATCATCTTTGTATTCTTTTAACTCCAGCTGTACTGCAGCCGCAAATGCCGGATGCCATTTTATTTTATCATCTGCCAATCTTATCAATCCGCCTTAATTTTATTATATTATATAACTGAAACTTTTTTCTGGAACTTATGAATTTACTCACGAAATGATATGTTAATATTATTATACCATACTGCATTTATTTATCATCACTCATTTTACCCAATAGATAGTTGGTTTTCGGCGTATGCCGAAAACCTTCATTATTTTGAATTTAAACATATTCTTTTCCAGTTCTTATGTTGTCAATGCAGGCTTTTATTATGCCTTTCTTCTCCATGGCAGATATGGTTTTTTCATAATCATAGGTGAATTCCACCAGTTCTGCATATACATTTCCATCTCTTACATCCATAATTACATAAGTGCCGTTGGGCCTTCCTATTTTAGGCTTTCCGATACTGCCGTCATTTATAAGTATTTTGGATCCATAATTATTTTCATAGGGGATATGAGTATGGGCACATACCAGTACATCTCCTGTAAAAGACTCCATCACCTCCCGGGCCTCTCTGGAACCTTCCTTCAGATATTCATTTATGGATCTGGTGCTGCCGTGCACAAAACAGATTTTTTTGTGGCTGAACTCAAGGCTTATTTTTTCAGGAAGTGCTTTCAAATAACTTTTGTTTTCCTCTTTAAGTTCATCTGCAGCCCAGGGCATGGAAAATTTATTGATCTTATTATCTCTTATATAGTTGAACTTTTTTTCCAGTACCGCCGCATCGTAGTTTCCCAGTATATTCAATATGTGTTTTTCTTTTATAAATTCTACAACTTCATTGGGATATGGTCCATAGCCCACCAAATCTCCAAGACATACTACTGTATCCACTTTTCTTTTTTCTATATTTGAGAAAGCCTCTTTAAGTGCTTCCAGATTTCCATGTATATCAGAAATAACTGCTATTCTCATATTATCCTCCTCCTTTTTTACATTCTATTTTATCACAGCCGCTATATCCAGTAAAATATCATAAATATTTCTACAAATGAATTTGTGTTTTTGAAAAATATGTATTAGAATTACTAATATAAGCAGATGAGGAGGGTATATTTATGATGGAAAACAGCGCCCTGACTCCACAGGAAGTAGCAGAAATGCTCAAAATAGCTAAGAATACAGTATATGAATTGATAAAAAGAGGAGAGTTAAAGGGATACAAGGTAGGCAAAAAAATCCGGGTTGATATAAAGGATGTAGAGGAATACAAGAACAGGGGAAAGAATATGGGCACCCATCAGGATGCTTTACTTGAAAACCGTGATTTTTCGTCTTCTGATATTTTTTACCCGGGAAATACCAGAGAAGACGATTTCGTGATCTGCGGTCAGGATATGCTTCTGGATATACTGTCCCGTTACATAGAGCTGTACTATCCGGAAATAAGGACATTTCGTTCATATGTGGGAAGTTATAAAGGATTACTGGGACTTTACATGGGAAAGGTGCAGGTGGCTACCGCTCATTTATGGGATGGAGACTCCGGTAAATACAATATACCTTTTGTAAGAAGGCTGATTCCCGGCATTCCAACAGTTATAATCCATCTGGCCTGCAGGATGGAAGGCTTTTATGTTGCAAAGGGGAATCCTAAAAACATTCACAGCTGGGAGGATTTCAAGAGACCGGATATAAACCTTATAAACAGGGAAAAGGGATGCGGCGTCAGGATTTTACTGGATGAGCATTTGAGACTGCTCAACATAAACGGCAAAAACATACCGGGTTATGGCAGAGAGTGTCTTTCTCATCTTGCCGTAGCCAGCACCGTGGCCAGAGGAGGTGCGGATGTGGGAATTGGAAATGAAAAAACCAGCCTGCAGGTCAAGAACATAGATTTCATACCCATGCAGAAGGAGAGATATGAGCTGGTAATAAAAAAAGAGGATCTGGATAATCCTCCTTTTAAATCAATAATTAAAATACTGCAGTCAGACAATTTCAAGCAGGAGCTTTCAGGCATAGGAGGCTATGATCTCTCAGAGACAGGAAACATCATAGCGGAACTTTAGGCAATTTACAATGCACAGTTGTCAATGCAACTCACAGCAGGCAGTCATACCAGAGTATTTAGAATATCTTCTACTTTTGCAGTTGCAAGTCCAATGGAATTGTCTGATATTCCATAGTATATATATAATTGATTTTGTTTTTCTACAGCACCACAGGGGAAAACCACATTTGAAAAAAATCCTTCTGTTTCGTAATTTTCCTGAGGCTTGAGAATAGGTTTTTCACTGCGGGCAATTATTTTTGAAGGACAGCTGCTGTCAAGCAGAAGTGCCCCCATACTGTAATGCTCCTGATCATCCACTCCGTGATACAATTCCAGCCAGCCACTGCCTGTTTTTATAGGAGGTATTCCAGCTCCTATCTTTTTAGAATCCCAGAAATTTTTTCTGGTACCTGCAAGTACCTGGTGGTTTCCCCAGTGAATGAGATCTTCGGATTCAGATATCCATATTACAGGATCGCCTGTACTTTTTGACACAGGCCTGTTAAGTGCAAAGTACCTGCCATTTATTTTTTCAGGGAAGATCACCACATCCTTGTTTTCCGTGCCAAAAATATTTCCGAGTCTTTTATAACTTCTAAAATCAGTGGTTACGGACAATGCAGTGACAATGCCGTATTGTGACACCGCACTGCAGGTTATATAGTAGCTGTCCTCTATCTTGGTTATTCTCGGATCCTCCACACCAAAGCTTTCATATTTATTTTTAGGAAATATAAAAGGTCTGTCCTCTATTTTGAAATTCACTCCGTCTTTGCTCCTGGCAAGCCTTATATGTGACATGGAGGTGAGATAGGCAAAATCATGAGAGCTTTCTCTCTTCCTTATCACCCTGGAATCACTGAAATCATAGGTCATGTCCCCTTTATCTATGTCAAGAGCTTTTAAAAGTCCGCTTTCACCATCTACAACAGGAATTTTGATATGTCCATCACCACTGTCTTTAAATCTCTCTGCAACTCTGACGGCAAGTACTGTTTCACCTTCATACTCCGCTGCTCCAGGATTGAACACCCCTATAACTTCAAAATTCTTATTGGAGGGTTCTGCATCCCTGCAGGTTATAATCGGATTGAATTCATACCTCTTTATATCCATGCTTACACTTCCTCTTTGTCTTTGATATGATCATAAAAAGGATTATCTATTTCAATGGTCTGAGCCTCAATATCACTTATTCCTGCATATAAAGTGGCTTTTTTGCCTTCAAATGTAAGCCCGCCGCTGAACACAACATCATACAGACTTTCGTCCTTGCTTGGCCCAGGCAGAAAATCCTCTCTGGCCGCAATTATCTTCACATCCTTATATGTCATGGAATTTATGTCCAGTACAAAAGTCATGGAATAATAATGTTTCATTCCATTTTCATCCATTTTGGCTATATGACCCAGCAGGCCTATATTATTTTCATCAATGGGATATATGCTGTTTATTCCTCCCCATTCATCATCATGTAAAAAGTCATTTAGAATAGGTGCATCTTCTATAACTCCCATACTCAAATCATTCAATCTTTTTATTTTGGTAAAACCTATTTTTCCCTTTCCTCCCTTGGCTCCCTGCGGCCGGGTCAGTACACCTATACTCCCGTCCTTAAGCTCGGCTATACGCAAATCCTTCATGCCGTCAGGTCCTACAAAGAAAAGCTTGAGGTGAAAAATATCTCTTCCTTTATACATTATAGTTCTCCATATAAGGTTATAGGGATTATTTATGCTGTTGAACACTTCCACCCCGCCTACCACTATTTCGCTGCCTATTCTTGTAAAAAAAGGATCCTCCAGCTCCATGATAGGTGATTCCACTATATGACACCAGGCACCTTTGTATTTTTCAAAGAACAGCACCATGGAATCTCTTCCCATCTTTGATTCAACTCTGCCGGCTATTACGGTTATTCCCTTATTTGTAAAGGGAGCCGTTATATTATATACATCCTTGTTGAATATTCCTATAAAATTTACTCTTTTGGCTGTTTTTCTCATTTTTATTATTCTGTGTTTTTTCAGCAATTCATCACAATTAATAATCATAAACCCTGCACCTTCTTTATTTAACTGGCGTACAACCGACAACACCAAGTTTTTAATAATATTATCACTATGTGTACTTACTATTATACTATTATATTATTCTACATCTACATTTTTTACATAAGGTATTTTTAAAATATTTACTACAATTTTTTTTATTTCATTTTTATTTCTGGTATACACCCTGAAGGTGAGTCTTGTCTCAAAATTCTTGTCGTCTTTGTTATGGTGCCTGTTCACACGGATATCCGATATTTTCACTTTTGAATTTTTTAGAATATCCAGCACAGGGTTGATTCCCTCTTCTGAAAGATCCATCCTGCCGATAGAATAGGAAGCGGTCTTATGAAATTTATTGAATATTTCCAGACCTACAAGTATCAGCGCAGTGGCACTCATACCGGGAATATACATACCGGCACCAATTGCTATGCCTATTCCTGCAGTGGCCCACAATCCGGCAGCAGTAGTCAAGCCTCTCACAAATTGATGCTCTACTATTATAGTTCCAGCTCCCAGAAATCCGATTCCGCTCACCACCTGGGCAGCTACCCTGCTTGGATCCAGTGATATGGCATTTGTATAGAGCTGATCTGAAAACCCATATTTTGATACCAGCATAATAAGTGCACTGCCCACCGCTACTACAAAATGGGTTCTGAGCCCTGCCTCCTTGAAGTGACTTCTTCTTTCAAAACCTATTAAAGCTCCAAGTACTCCTGAGAGTACCAATCTAATTATCATTTCCCACTGGCTTACAAAATACATAAATTACCCCCTCTTGTATATATTAGCATATTCTATAGTATTCAATTATAACATAAAACGCAGCACTGTAAAGTCAATTACAGTGCCGCGTTTTTGTATGGGCTGTATTAGTTGATGTCTATTTTCCTGCCTCTATTCCTGCCTTTTTCAGATTTAGCAAGTTCTATTTTCAAAACTCCGTCTTTAAAGGAAGCATCGATTTTCTGGTCATCTACATTGTCTATATAAAAACTTCTTTTGAATTCTCCATAGTTTCTCTCACGCCTTACAAAATCCTCTTTTTTATCTTCTCTGGAGTTCTCCCTCTTGGCCGATATAGTCAGATAGTTATTTTTGAAACTCAAATTTATATCATCTTTATTTACTCCAGGAAGATCTGCCTCAACTAGATAAGAATCATCATTTTCCTTAAGATCAACTTTAAAGTCCCTGCCAAAAACATTCATTCCAACCGGTGAAAAGTCATTATTGAAAAAGGACTTCATGAATTTTTCAAATTCGTCGCCTCTGCTCATGGAATTATCTTTTCTAAATGGAATCATATCAAACATAATACATAACCTCCTCGTATTGGTAATCTTTATTACAGTTATTATAGTACAGTAAAAGTCAAAGAAAGTCAAAGTCTAATAAATATAGCTTTTTAACTTAACCAGCCGTCAAAAACAGCACTGGTCATATAATTTAGTATGAGCAGTATATAAAAAAATAAACTGTGCTTGTTATGTATTTATAGTAATTAACTGAAAAAATCAAAAAAATTTTTTATTTGATACAAAAAAACAGCCTTTTTAACGGCTGTTTTCCATAATCAAATCGTATTTACTTCCTTTTCAGCGGGAAAGTCATGCAGTGTATTCCGCCTCCATGTTTAAACATCTCACTTATATGGGGCTCTATTACTTCAATTCCATAGGATCTCAAAGCACTGTTGACTTTTCTATTATCCCGAAAGGATACCACTTTTTCGTTTCCCAGCGCCTGAAGATTGCAGTGGCATCTAAGCAGATTGTCTCTGTCCACTTCTATGAGTTTGAAATTTCTGTCCTTCAATATGTCCAAAAACTCGCCCGGAAGAACCTCACTGCATATTACAGCAAGTTTTTCCGCAACTATATTAAAGCACATATCCAGGTGAAGACATTTTTCGGGCGACTTAACCCCTATGACTTCATAACCATACCTTGCTATCTGCTGTTTTATCTCCTCGACACCCAATTCATCAGTGCGCTCCAGTATACCTATGGCTATGGTGCTGTCATCCAGCATCCAGAAGTCGCCGCCTTCAAAATGTCCTCTGCTGCACCTTGCCACACAGGGAATGCCGAGTTCCTCCATTTTCTTCCGGTAGGCTTGTGTTTCAGACTTTCTGGGTTCTATTCTAAAGTTTCCAAGTATATAGCCTTCTCTTATGCTGGCACCAAAATCCCTGGCAAATACCTGATCATGGAGATCATGATCAGGTTTCATCAAAACCACCTCCACACCATTTGATCTGTATGCATCTACAAGTTCTTCATGTTCCTTCATGCAGAGAGCACCATTTATTCTGATCCCATTATCTTCACCATATGTATGCTTTTTTAAATATGCATAGGTAGGCGGACACATAAGCACTTTTTTCAAAGATGCAGTTGAATTTCTCACAAAACATTCACTCATTTTCGTATTCATCCATTTTATCCTCCCTTATGATCATAGAGTCTTCTATACTTTATATTGCCCATTTCTTCTTTCAAAGTACTAGGATGTAACTGGAAATTTATAATATTTTGTAAAAAAATGGGATGGGGTCAGTCCCTACCCAAAGATTGCGGCATGGCAGAACGCCTTGTTTTGGTCTCTTTGGTGGTAATAATGAGAACCACAAAAGTAAAAATATAGGGGAGCATTTGAAGTATGTGTACTGGTACAGTGAAGCCGAAAGCCTGCAGATGCAGGCCAAGGGAACTTATGATTCCGAAAATATATGCCCCTGCCATGGCACGAACTGGATTCCACATGGCAAATATAACAAGAGCTATGGCAATCCAGCCTCTGCCTGCCGTCATATTTTCACTCCAGGAGGGTGAGTATGCAAGTGATATATATGCTCCTGCGGCTCCTGACAGCATGCCGCCCAAAACCACACATACGTACCTCACCAGTGAAACATTTATACCCGCCGTACTTGCAGAAAAGGGATTTTCACCTACAGTCCTGATTATAAGTCCCGCTTTGGTCCTGTATAATACAAACCACATTACAAAGACCAGTATAAAACTCAAATACACCAGAACATCATTTTTAAAAAAGACTGCCCCTATTACAGGTATTTTATTTAAAAGCGGTATGCTCACTGCCTTAAATGAGTCAACCGGCAGCACACCTATGTAGGATTTTCCCAGATATGCACTAAATCCCGTCCCAAATATGGCAAGTGCCACACCGCTTGCCACCTGATTTGCCTTCAATTTTACTGTAAGCAGCCCATGAAAAAATGCCAGAACTGCACCGGCACCACAGCCTGCCGCAAATCCAATCCACCTGTTTCCAGTATTGATACTGACTGAAAATCCCGCTACGGCTCCTACAAGCATCATGCCCTCCACCCCTAAATTTATAACTCCTGATTTCTCGGACAAAAGCTCTCCAAGACAGGCATATAGCAGCGGAGTACCTGCAATAATTCCCGCAGCAAGCATGGAAATCATAAATGTACTCATTATGTTCTCTCCTTTCTCACCAATTTATACTGGAGCAATATTTCACTGCCCAGCACAAAAAGCAGTATGGCACCCTGGAACATCAAAACCGTGCTCAGCGAAAAACCCGAGGTCTGCAGATTATATCCTCCTACAAAAAGTCCTCCCATAAAAAATGAAACAATCATTATTCCAAAGGGATTAAGCCTGGCTAAAAGTGCAATTATAACTGCTGTATAACCGTATCCGGGAGATATATCCTGCTGGAGCCTGTGAACAGCACCTGATATTTCTATCATCCCGGCTGCCCCGGCTATTCCGCCGCTTATAAACATTACTATCAATATGTTTTTTGCATAGTTCATCCCCGCATAAACTGCCGTATTCCTGCTGTTTCCGCTTACTTTTATCTCATAACCCCACCTGGAATATTTCAGGAAAAGAAACAGAAGCAGCCCAATTATCACTGCAGCAAACAGACCTATATTTATATCCGTATTTCCAAGACAGGGCAGTGCTGCATTCTGTGAAAAAGCTGCAGTCACCGGAAAATTTTTTCCTTTAGGATCTTTCCATGGTCCAAATACCAGATACTGAACCCATAAAATAGCTATATAATTCAAAAGCAGTGTGCTTATGGTTTCATTTATATTTAAGAAGGCCTTTGGAATTGCTGCAGCTAAAGCCCATATTCCTCCAGCTGCAAACCCACAGGCCAGCATAAGCAGCAGAAGCTCACCGGAAGGCAGTGAAGGAAATTCAAGCGCTGCCCAGGAGGCCCCGAAAGCTCCCATGAAAAACTGCCCTTCTCCGCCTATGTTCCAGAGATTCATACGAAAAGACAGTGAAACTCCGAGTGAAGTGAGCATAAGAGGTATGGATTTTGCCAGAGTTTCAGAAACTCCATATGCAGATCCAAAGGCTCCTGAAAATATCTGGTAGCACACATCTGCCGGATTGTTTCCAGTAACGGCAATTATGAAAGAAGAAAATATAATTCCGCCTGCCAGAGACAAAATGGAAACAATTATCTGTTTTTTCATGGAACAGGAATTTGTTTTTTCCAATTTCCACCCTGTAAAATCAAAACTAGCCACTGTAATTCTCCTTTCCGCCTTCGTACATCATCATACCTATGGACTCAGCAGTAACTTCCATGGGATTTACTATGTCCACTATAAGTCCCTGATGTAATACGGCAATCCTGTCTGAAAGCTGCAGCAAGTCGTCAATTTCTTCAGATATAAGAAGAAGCGCCCTGCCTTTATTTCTTTCCTCCAGCAAAAGTTTCTTCATATATTGTGAAGCTCCTATGTCAAGTCCTCTAAATGGATAGGAAAGAACAAGCACGACGGGATTCATCTCTATTTCCCTTGCCAGAAGAAGTTTCTGCATGTTGCCGCCCGACATTGTACCAGCCTGATCATATATGGAAGACACTTTAATATTAAATTTTTCAACTATGTCCTCTGTATCCTCACGTACTTTTTTCCAGTTCATAAAAATTCCCGGAGTACTGCGATAACTCTCAAGTACTGCATTTTCACAGAGGTTCATATTCCCCACAAGACCTGTAGTCATCCTGTCTTCCGGTACATAGCCTATTCCACGCTCTATACGTCTTTTCCTGTTTTCACCGGTACAGCTTGACCCCTTTAAAATTATATTACCTTCTTGGACGGGAATGAGTCCTGCAATGACTTCTGCCAGTTCTCTCTGCCCGTTGTTGTCAATTCCTGCAATACCAAGTATCTCTCCCTGATGTATACTGAAAGATATATCCTTCAGCTTCACAAAACCTTCTGAAGAACTGCAGCATACATTCTTTAATTCCAGGACCTTTTCCGGCTTTACCGCCGTTCTTTTAACCAAATTGCATATTTTATCCTTTCCCATCATCATTTCTGAAATTTTGCTTTCCTCCACAGATTTTGTGTCAAAGGTACCTATCGATCTGCCATTTTGCAGTATGGTAATTCTATCAGTATTTTTTATAACCTCCCGCATTTTATGGGATATTATTATAATTGATTTCCCTTCTCCAACCATCAGATGAAGTGTATTGTAAAAGGCCTCTATCTCGTTTTTCGCAAGCACTGCCGTAGGCTCATCCATTATAAGTATTTCTGCCCCCTGCATCAACACTTTTATAATTTCAACCTTCTGCATTTCCCCTACTGTAAGCTGCCGCACCCTGGCATCCGGCTCTACCTCAAGTCCATATTTTTGAGCACTTTCTACAATCTGATTGTCTATGTATTTTTTATTGTAAATCTGCTTTAAATTTTTAAGTCCAATCATTATATTTTCCGATACGGTAAATGCTTTTACCAGTTCAAAATGCTGGTGGACCATCCCTATACCACATGCTATGGCGTCTTTGGGTGAATTGAATTCCACAGTTTTCCCATTTATTTTTATCTCACCATAATCCGGCCTGTAAAGTCCCGACAGTATATTCATAAGGGTGCTCTTACCCGCTCCATTTTCGCCTAATAATGCATGAATTTCACCTTTATTTAGCGAAAAACAAATTTTATCGTTGGCAGGTACTCTGGAAAATTTCTTGGATATGTTTATCATTTCAACTACAGATAATTTTTTCATGTTACCCCTCTCCAACCTTTAAAATTTACATGCCGGCCTTTCTAAAAAGCCGGCAGCAGAGAATTATCTCTCAATATCAGTAATGTATTCTACTTGGAAATTGTTCCTTCAACACCCTTTACAAACCAGTTAAGTGAAAGCATCTGTTCATCTGTAAGCTTCTGACCCTGGGAAACCTTCAAATTTCCCGACTGATCATATATAGGTCCTGCAAACACATTCAGCCTGCCGCTTATAATATCATTTCTCTTTTTTGAAACCAGTGATTTCGCATCACTGTCCACCATATTCCCGTAAGGTCCTATATCAATTATTGAATCATCTTTAATGCCGCCCCAGTACTGCGACGATTTCCACGTACCGTCAGCTACGGATTTCACTATCTTTACATAATGTGGCCCCCAATTCCAGACTGCCCCTCCAAGCACTGCTTTTGGAGCTTTGGATCTCATGTCGGAGCTGAAGCCGATTGCATACACTCCCCTTTCCTGTGCAGTCTGGGGCACGGTTGTGGAATCCAGGTGCATTGCAAGTACATCCGCACCAGCATCTACAAGGCTGTTAGCTGCAGTTTTTTCAGTTGCAGGATCACTCCAGGAATTTGTATACACCACTTTAACCTTTACACCTGGATTTACAGATTGAGCTCCCAGAGTAAATGCGTCAATGTTTCTTATGACTTCAGGTATGGAAAATGGAGCCAAAAAACCTATTATATTGCTTTTTGTATACTTACCTGCAAGAATTCCCGAAAGATATCTCCCTTCATAATCACGTCCAAAATATGTACCCAGGTTATTTGAAGTTTTATATCCGCTGCAGTGCATAAAAACTACCTTGGGAAATTTTTTTGCCACATTTGCCATATAATCCATATATCCATAGGTTGTCCCAAATATAATCTTATTTCCTTTTTGGGCAAGCTGTGTAAATATCTTTTCAGAATCAGCAGTTTCAGGAACATTGTCCACATATGTCACTTCTACATTGGGCATATGACTTATCAAATACTTTCTCCCTTGATCCTGGGCAAAATTCCATCCTACATCGCTTATAGGACCTTCATAGACAAACGCAACTTTAATTTTTTCACCACTTGAAGCAGACTTTTTCTGTGTATTGCTTTGACACCCTGCCGCCAAAGTGGACATTATCAAAGCAGCACACAGCAAAATCAAGCCTCCCATTCTAAATTTTTTCAACATATCTTCCCCCTAAGTTACTAATATGGTGAACAAGAATATTGTTTCATCAGTGAAAATTGTATGTTCATACGGCAAAATTCCCTGTGGAATAATTTTACAACAACAAAAGAACCCCTGAGGGTCCTTCCTATTTATACTGCAGTCCAACTATCCGCATTACCTTGTCAATAAAACACGCAATTAATAAAATGTATAATATCTTGCCCTCCGAAAGAATTAACAAAAAATGTCAGGCAGGCTTCCTGGCTCGGATTCATCCTACTCCCTCATCTTCCCAGATAACTTACCAGTGATACAAACAAGGTTTCATCTTCCATACAGTAGCGGTGGGGCTGCAGTGTTTACTACACTTTTCCTTTTAACTATCAAAAAACAGCACCTAACATCAAATATTAAATTTTTAAAAACTATTTGTTACATTATAATTAAGTATATGACATAAATTTCAGCCAGTCAACATAAATACTTACTTTTTCTGAGAATTAAACAGTTCAGAAGGCTCCTCAACTTCAGGACATTTATACAATTCAAAGGGATCTATATCCAGACATTCACCCGGATCATAATTTCCCTCAATATCCCACGCCAAAGTCCCATTTAAAACAGTACATCTGTCCATAAAAACATTCTTATTCTTAATCTGCTTGAAAACACCCTTATTTATCACATCAGAGGCATCAAACAGTTTTATTGAGCCATCATCAAAATAAATGTATACTTTATAATTTTCAGTAGGTATTACCTGTATTACTTCTGGAAAATATTCCATAAAAAGTCCCCCCTTTACGATAACGGTGATATTTTATTAAGTCTCTCATGCGATCTTGATAATTCCCAATTTTGTATCAGTTCATCCTTATGCAATTCTGCCCAAGCCAATACCAATTTTAGCTGACGTTTGGGAAGCATTCCTTTTAATACTTTTACGTCCATTATATCAATTAATGCTCTATCTCCATTATACTCAGCATGAAAATGAGGAGGCATGTGATAACTATAATTTATAGTTATTCTTATACCAAAAAACAAACTTATCTCAGGTAAAATAAACACTCCCTTCCAAGAATACTCTTTTAACATTACTTTCATTATAACCCATAATATTCATAATTTTAATTGCACTATCCAAATATGAACTATTTACATTTTTTGTAATGGGGTCAGTCCCCATATAACAAATTTTTTATACTCTTCCCTATCTTCAAAATAAGAAAGTATCTTTCCCTTGTTTATTATTTTTTCTTTTGAAAATCCTACAAAACTCCTATAACTGCTCCACTGATAGTCCTCAGGATTTTTCACAATATCGGCTTTTACGGGATTCAAGTGTATGTATCTGCTCGCTTCAAGCAGATGTTTGTCATCTCTTATAATCTTGGATTTATATCTATCCTGAAACAAATGACCTATCAGATTATATTTCTTGTTGAAATAAATGGAATAAATCATATTTATCCTTTTCATAATGACACCTATATGTATTTCCTCCGTTTTCATAAGCATATGTATATGGTTTGTCATAAAGCAATAGCAGTATAACTCATATTCCAGCTTTTTCTTTGCATATTTTAATATATTCAAATAAACCTGATAGTCTTTTTTATCTTTAAACAAATCATCCTTATGATTTCCCCTGCAGATTATATGGTAGCATGCACCTGGATACCACTCTCTTGTTCTTCTTGGCACTTTCCCTTCACTCCTTCTGCTTTAGATTATGCTCCTAAATATATATTTTTAATCAGAAAGAGGGACTGACCCCCTTACAATTATTGTAAGGGGGTCAGTCCCCGGCCTGTCAACTATTTGATATCAATTTTTCCCGTTTTGTCCTGGCCCTTTTTTATCTTCGGAAGAACAATTTCCAAAACTCCATCTTTGAAAGAAGCTGTGACATTTTTATCATCTACATTATCTATATAAAAACTTCTCTTAAGTTCTCCATAACTTCTTTCACGTCTTACATATCCTTCTCCTTTATCCTCCTTCTGGTCCTCTCTCTTTGCGGATATGGTAAGATAGTTGTTTTCAAAATCCAAATCTATGGCATCCTTTTTTACTCCGGGAAGGTCTGCTTCAACTTTATAGGAATCTGCATCTTCCTTGAGATCAACCTTGAATCCGCTGTTAAATCCACTTAAAACCGGTGAAAAGAAATCATTATTGAAAAACGAATCTACAAAATTTCTGAATGCATCACCCTGACTCAAAGAATTATTTTTTCTGAATGGAACCATATCAAACATGGTACATACCTCCTTTTCCACTCTACACTATTTATTATATTATTCATTCTTTTAACTGCCTTCTATAAAGGTAATCCTTATTACAGTTATTATAATACAATAAAGGTCAAAGAAAGTCAAAGTCTATAAAATATAGATTCATGTCGTAATTGAGAGATATTATCAGTAAAAGCTATGTAATTTTATATATATAATAAATAGCCAAATATATAAAATATGTAAATGTTTTTCCGACAATCGGCAAAATTTTTGAAATATATTATAAAAAATAAAAATATTCTTCACTATAATTTCACTTTGTATATCCTGCCTTGTTTATTACAATCCCCGGTGACAGCTTAAATTCACACAAAAATAAAGATTTCCGGTCTTATCCGGAAATCAACCAATACTGCCACTAATTTAATTTTCTCTGTCTCAATTTTTCTTCAAACTCTCCAATGGAATTGCTCTTAACTGCATCTTCAAACACAGAATTCAATATATCTTCATCCTCTATCTTTTTTATCCTTCCAATGCAGGAAGTATCAGAAAACTTAATACCCAGCAACTTTTCCAATCCCTGAAGCAACCCGTCTTTTCTACCTTCTCTTTTACCTTCTTCCCTGCCTTCTTTTATGCCTTCTTTTATGCCTTCTTTTCTACCTTCTTCCAGGCCCTTGGTTTTACCCTCTTTTACGATATTCTCTATAGTTTTGCCCAAATTGGATACCATGGAATTCACCTCCCTCTGACTGGATTTCTCCAATATTTTCTCTACCTCAACTCTGGATTTTTCATCTAACTTTGGCTTCATTATGCCTTTAAGCCAGGTTTTAAGTATATCAAATTGTTCCGGTGTTATCTTTTTAAGAGCATAGACTGTAAGCCTAAGTCTCCTTATCAAATCTTCCCTGCTTATCTCTTTATCCAATAGAAATACAGTAGATACCATATTTGCCATGGCTTTGAGATTATTTTCATCATACCTGTAAATATCAAACAGTATATACCTAAAGTCTATTATATTCTCGCCAAACAGTTCACCACCACTCAGTACATCCCTAAAATTTCTACAAGCAGTCCACCTGCCTTTACCATTGTAGAGCACCATGGGAATAATTGAGGGCAATTTAAAATCTTTTCTGCGTCTTTCCTTCTTTGAGGTATTCTTCAAAATTTCTCTCCATATCTCAACTATATAAAACAGCAGTCTCATGGGCATCCTGTAGTCTACCCTGGACTGAAATTCCAGAAGGATGTAAAATATAACATCCCGCCCATCTAAATTTACTTTGTATACAATATCAGATTCTTCCTCACTGAAGTCTTCAAGTACATATGACTTGTCAATAAGTATCAGATCCTCACTCTTGATTAAATCAACCCAATCTTTTTTGACAAATCCCCGCAGCAGTTCCAGAAATGTTTCCTTATGAGAAAATATATATTTGTAACCTACGTCATGTTCATGATGAACTCTATCTTCCGGCATACCATCTCCTCCTAATAATATCTTACTGTATTATTAGTATTTGCCAGAACATCTGTTCCTATACAACTTATTATATATTTCTATTTTTATTTTATCAAAATGTCCTATGATAATCTACAGTATAATAAAAGTCAGCCCTCAAATCTAGAATATGCTAAAAATACCAGATATGAAAATAATCTCTAGAGATAAAAACTGCATTTAAAACTGATAGTCTTTTTTACTCCATCCAAAAAAAGGAAGGGGGACTGACCCCCTTCCAATTATTGTAATGGGGTCAGTCCCCTATTACATATCCGCTTAAGTCATCACTTGAAGGAGAATAAGTGGTATATGCAGCATTGTCGTGCTTCTGACTTCTTATGCTTATGGAAGAGGAATTGCTGCTGGCAGCAACCTTGATTCTATCACCTGCATCAAAGGAGGAAGCACTAAATTTATAAACAACGGTTTTGCCGTCAACACTTACAGAGCTTGGAGAAAGTGTTTTTCCTGTAGTCACATTTGTAAACACAAAATCGTCGATATACTGGTTATTTATAGCAGTATCCAATTTCTGATTGAACACCACGTTCACGGTATCTGCATTTGAAGCGCTGACTGCATCAAACTGATCCGATTCTGTCATAGGAGGTATATAGACCTTAGTGGATCCTGTCCTTATATTTCGTCCTGCTGAATCCGTAGAACTATTGTTCACCACACTCACTGTGGTACTTTCACCGGAATTCTTTATATCCTCTATCTTTTCACCATTTTTCACACCGGATTTGTATATGAGAATAACATCATTTCCACTGGTAATACCGCTGTCAGGCTTGTTCCCATCAACCCTGAAATCGTCAAGGTCAAAAACATCAAGAGCTTCTGAAAGAGAAACCTTCACCCTTATGTCATCACCACTGAAGGTCATCTGAGCAGTGCCGGATATAATTCCAGGGCCGTTGCCGCTGGAAGTGCCTATATCCCCTATATATGAACCCAGAGCAAGAGAATTTCCATCTTCATCAACTACATCTTTAACACCCAGCTGAACTACATCTCTAGCCGTGTTCCCGGTGCCTATATTATAGCTTGAAGGAAATTCAACAGTAACGCTCTTGTCATCATAGGCAGGCGTCACAATGGCACCGCCCGGAAGGCTCCTGACCTCTCCGGTTCCATCCCTGAAAACATAATTTGATTTATCAGATATGGAATCATCATCCATGGTGCGGTTGAAAAATATGGCAACAGCCTGAGAATTATCCGACCTTTTAACCACTTCAGTGACTTCAAGTCCCTCATTGTCCATACCGGAGAGCGTACCTGTATAAGTATTCATCACATTCGGCTTTGCCTCAGTATCTATGATATTCTTCACAGTCAAAACGTACTTTGAGCCGCCCAGCGCACCATCGTCCAATTTAAGATCAAAGGTCCTGTTGTTGTTTCCATCCACAGTCACAGTATTCACATTATCTATCTTATAGCTTACATCATTTCCATCAGAATCCACGATGGTATAATTACCCTTGTTGGTAGCATAGCTTCTGACAACATCCTTGTTGAATTTAACCCTTATAGTTTCTTCATCCAGAATATTTGCGGACACAACTTCAGGCTTCTGGCTGCTGCTTCCATAATAAAGGGTAGTGCTTGTCTGAGTAACTGTGTTTTGAAAAGTATCCTCTACAGTATCTTTCACCAGGATAGTATTGGTGCCCTGATCCAGCATACTTCCCACATTTTTTATCTTTACCACACTGTCTCCGGAGCCGGAATCAAAAGTAACATAGGAGGAATCCACATCCACGGTGTCCCCATTTATCTTGTAATTTGAAGGATCAAGAGCAGTGTCCGTATCCATAGCCCTGTTGTACTTTATATATATTGTCCCTGCATTGTTTGTAGTAACACTCTCGACCTGGGGCCTTCCCGATACAGATTCAACAGTAAAATCTTTTGACTGACTCTGTATAGGAATATTCGCACCATTGTCAAACTTGCTTCCCGATGTACCGGAAGGAATGGTAAAGGTATTGTCCCCTATTGGAAGTATGGAATCAAAATAAAGATCCACTCCATCCGCCCAGTCACCAGACTGATTTGTCAGCTCTGTATTTGAAGTATCCAGTCCGTAGTTTCTCAAACTCCTTTTGTTTATCTTCATGGAGGACAGATCGCTTTCCTGAATTCTCACAGGTTCAGAAAATCTGACCTTCAGTTTATTGCCTCCCACTGCATCTACAGAGCTGATAGAAGGAGATCCTGTTTCCTGAAAAGTAATATTTTTTTCATATTTACCTATACTTGAAGAAGCTCCATCACTAAGTATGTTGTTTTTCACAGTAAAAGTAACATCTTTTCCCTGGGAAAATGGATTTCTAAAGGTTATTAATACAGTTCTGTCATCATCCTGAAGATAGGCAGAAGACTGGGTCTGTGCTTCAGCACCAAGGGAATTTCCATCTATCTGATAATTTGCAATTCTCTCAGCAGAATTTTTATCAACAGCAGTATTAAAAACCACCTTTATCTGATTAAGTCCAATGGCAGTTACGGAATTCACCGTAGGAGTATCCTCCGCAATTCCCAGAGATGCATTTTTGATATCTGAAATAGTACCGTCTGAAATAGCGCCTTTTTCCGATATAACATTCATCGTGGTAGAAGAATCGGACTTTGATTTGATATAATCCAGAGCATTAACGGTCTGAGAATCCCCTTCATTGTTCACAAGTACCAAAGGCGCAGAATTTATTCCTGCAACAGAAGCAGCCACCAGGGCGTCTGCATATCTGTCACCACTTGCATTTGCCACATATATGCTGTCAGATTTCAAATCACCTTCAAAAGCTTTAAGTACATTCAAGTTAGTTGCAAATCTATCCGCGCCGCCATCTATTCTGCCCACTGCACCTACTGCATTATAAGTACTGTCATCTATGAGGTTGCTTGTACCTACTACTGTAACCTGTGAGCCGCTGTTCTTTATAAAATCAGTTACAGGACCCATGGCCGTACTGTTATTGACACCGAGAAGAAGTATCTGATCTCTGGCAGCTGCTGCAGGAGCTGCAGAAAGTGCATCAGAAAATCCCTCGCCGCCTACCATCATCACATGGGACGGATCCATGCCAAGTTTTACAAGCTCGCCTGCCACGGCTGTATTGGTTTCATATCTGTTTTTTCCGGAAAGTTCAATCAAATTATAATTTTCATTTTTCAATTTAGTTCTTATTTCACCGGATATTACACCTTCACCGCCCAATACATATATATTCTTCGGTTTAAGTTTATTTATTTCATCATATGTAGTACTGTTTAGGCTGGAGCTCCCGGTTAAAAGTATGGGTGCATTCAGCTGCTTGGAAAGTACCACCGCGCTTATAGCATCTGCATAACCTTCGCTGGACACAAGTATCACATTGTCACTGCTAGTCCAATTTGAATCAGCCACAGCTGCTGCAGTCCCATATACATCCGATCCCCCAAACTGATTGAACTGACTTCCCGAAGCCTTTACGGAAAATACAGGAAGAGATACAGAAATGACAAGTGAAAATACAGCAGTGCTGCCTATGATTCTTACGGTATTTTTATTCATAAAATTTACTACCTCCAATCCTCTTTTACATTATATGAATATTGTACCATAGGAAATATGCTTTTAGAAAATTTTTTTAGGGGACTGACCCCCTTACATTTTTTGTAAGGGGGTCAGTCCCCCTGAAATACATAGATATTCCTTTTTCCTGCCACAATAATCAATACTTTCTTCAATCCCTCTTTCTCCAGTTCCTGCTGTACCATTTTACTTTCTCCATACATCTGGAGCTGTTTCAATCCCTGCCTTTTCACCTTTTCTAAAGTGTTTCTCTCGTTTTCCTTTATATACTTCAACTCTATAATCCACTGGAATTCAGTTATATCTGCAAACTGAATCTTTTTTCTAAGCATCAGATCTATGTAGCCTTTATTGTTTTCAACCTCACTTTTTATGAAATAAGAGCCATCCACACCCAGCAGGGTGAGAAACATCATCTTCACATTTTTCTCATCCATTTGTATGAGATCCCTGTTGGAGAAATCCTCCAATATACCTTTTAAAAGCTCTATCAAAATTTCTATACTGCCATGCATTCTCATTTCATTTACTGCGATTCTAATCTTCTGAATTTCAATGTTATACTCTTTTCTTATATGCTGAAAATGCTGTTCCCAATAAATTGTCTTTATCACATAGTTTGGTATCTTCAGTACAGTGCCAAGAGGACCTGCTTCTTTTACAGCAAGCATGCCGAGATAAAACAGAAGGGATTTAAAATTTTCTTTTTCACTGTACATGGTATTGATATTAAATCTATCCACTAAAACAGTAGAAGTTTCACCTGCGGCCATTATCTCCTCAAGAGCTTCTCTATCGTTAAAATTATATGCCAGCTGGTTGACCTTCCCGTAATCCGTTTTTACATTGTTGTCTATCATTTCCCTGGGGTAACGATTATATTCCAGATAATTATCTAAAAAATACATGGACATATCAGGATTGAAAACAGATTCACAATTTTCGTTAAACTTATATCCATCGTAATAAGTACTCATATCCGTACAGATTTTTTTTCTAAGTTCTTCGTCATCTATATTAACTTCATCCATAATCCAGGAAAGCTCCTTCCACGTAAAACCAAGCATGGCATTAAGTTTTTCATCCAGGGTATAGTTTCTCGTTATATTAAAACCACTGGTCAGATCATCCAGCATTATGGGACTTACCCCCGTCATAAATATTCTCGTAAAATTATCCATAGTTGCATCTTTTACGGCTTTATAAAAAACTTTCACAAAGCCTTCACCATGGAGAATACTGTTGTAAGTATTCTGTCTGCCGCCGGTTATCAGTTCATTGGCAAAGTTGTCATATTCATCTATGAGAAGAAATACCTGCCGATTTATTTTACTGGCTAAAATCGATATATATTGTACTGCTGTCTCCGCACTTTTTATTTCTTTAGAAACAATTTTATCTTCCAACAAATTTGAATAGTAACTTATAAATTTTTCTACAGATAAAACAATCTTTTCATTAAAACTCCTTCTAAGCTCTTCTTCCCCATTACCTACATCTACCCCTGCAAAGCTTATTCTCCAGACCAGAAAACTGTTTCTGCCTTCAGCAGGTTTTCTACCTATATAAAGATCGCCAAATAGATCTTCAAATTTATCCTTTTTATTTATGTCATAATAATTCTCCAGCATCGATATAAATAAGCTTTTTCCAAATCTTCTGGGCCTTATAAAAAATTGATAAGGCGTATATCTGTCCAACAGCTCTATATAGGAGGTTTTTTATCTACATAAAGATAATTTTTCTGTCTTAAAACTTCAAAATTAGAAATTCCGTAAGGTATCCTCTTCATATTCCCAGCTCCTTCTTTAATTCTCTATATTATTTTACCATTTTACAGTAAAATAATATACCTGTATGTCGTTTTCTAGAAGAATGCATTTTCAAATTACACTTACATAAAAAGGGAACCGTCTTTTGACGGTTCCCTTTTCTACCTTATCTTACTTTATAAAATTTATTGTGTTTTATTTAACTGCACCTACAGTACCTATTGTAATTGTTCTGCCAGCTATATCATCATCAGATGCTTTATAGTAAGCATTTGAATCATCATTATCCTTAATTGTTCTAATTGAAGCAGTATCTTTGATTCTAACTTTAATAGTTTTAGTATCAGCAAAACTACTAGCAGAATTATTAAATGTAAATCTAACTGTATTAGCTTCATTTCCTACTGTAGTACCAGTGGAAACTGCGGCTGAATCAGGTGTTAAAGTAGTTCCATTCGAGGTAGTAAATACAAAATCATCTACATCAATTCCACTGTTGTCAATAGCAGTATCAAATACTACATCAACATAGCCAGTTGTTCCATCCTCAAGAAGACCAGCATTCCATTCCTGTGCTATAGTCTTTGGTGCTGCCTCAAAATCATAAGCATAAACAGGATCTTCTGCTGAAATTGCATCTATAGTATTACCCGCAATGTCAACTGTTTTAGGCTCATCAATTGTTGTAATCTTTATAGCTTTAGGCCCTGCAAACTTAACAGCCTGAATCTTAGTTGGAGTATAACCAGCAGATTTTCCAACAAATCCTGAATCATCTTTTTCAGTTCCTTCCACAAGATCACCATCATTAAATCTAAGTGTTACAACATTTCCATCAAGTGAACCTGTGCTAGGCTTTACTCCATTTACTTCAAAATCTTCATAATCCAATGTATCTATAGGATTATTAAACTTAAATTGAACAGTTAAATCATCATCGTCATATGCTACTTTAACAGAGTTAGAATCAATTGTAGCTGTATTTGGATTATTATCTGCATCTTCTATATCACCTGTATAAGATATATCCAATGAATTTCCATTGGCATCTTTAATTGTATCTAATACATCAAGTGCCTTAATTAAATTACTTCCCTCTTTGTCAGTACCATAACTTGATGGGAATTCTACAACGGCACTCTTATTATCACCGCTTGGTGTAATATCAGTTCCACTTGGCAAAGCCTTTATATCGCCATCACCATTTTTATACTTGTAATTATCAAGATCCGATAAAGAAGATGAATCCATTTCCTTATTAAAATATACAATAACTTTTCTTGCGTTTCCCTCTACCTTATAAGTTCCGGTTACAGTTGGTGTTACATCCTCAGAACCATCAAAGGTAGTAGTATAATCATCCATAGTATTTGGAGTTTTAGCAGTATCTATTATATTTTTAATAGTCAATGTATATTTAGAATCAGTAAGTTTCGCCTTTACATTTATATCAACTACATCTGTGGAATCTCCATTTTCAACATCACTATCTCCTGGTACAGTTATATTTTCTATTCCTTTAGATGTATCTTTAGTTATATCAGTTCCATCACTATCTTCTAATTTATAATTGGAAGTATTAACTGCATATATTGAATCTACATCTTTGCTGAACCTAACTCTTATTGTATCATCATCAAGTGTAGAAACAGAAGTTACAGTAGGTTTTGAATCATCTTCATCCAATGTAAATGATTCATAAGTGTCATCTGCCACTTTGTTTCCATAGGCATCTTTTACATTATCGGAAATATATAACGTATTAGAATTTTTATTTGTAAGACCACTTACGCCGCTTATTTTAACCTGAGTATCATCTTTCTTCAATTCAGGATCCTTGGGAAGATCTCCATTATTTATTTTATAATTTGCAGCCTTTGTAGCAGTCTTAGTATCCATCGGCCTGTCAAAATTTATATACACTGTTCCATCATCATTAGCTTCTATACTTTGAATTTCTGGTGCTGTATCTAAAGTATCTACATCAAAATCCTGTGTGACCTCAGAAATTGGGAATCCTGCCGCATCCTCCAATGCATTATCTTCACCGTCTGATACTTTTAGTGTATTATTGCCTGTTGGAAGAGCTGAACTAAAGTAAAAATCAATTTGACTCGTCCAATAATAGTCATTAGAATCTTTAACTGCATCTTTTGCTGTAGTAGTTGAAGTATCCAATCCAAAAGATGTCAAATTCTTATCATTAATTTTAAATTTACTATATACATCACTAGCATCTTCATCTTTACCAATATTAACTGGTTCTGAGAATTTAACAGTTATTTTTTTATTTCCTCTAACTGACACTGAATCCAAAGTAGGAGCAGTCGTATCTGAGAAAGTCACAGTTTGAGTGAACTCTGGAATTGTATTTGACTTGTCCTCGCTGAGTATTCCTTTTTTAACTGTAACATCCAGATCATCATTTTGATCCTGTACTCCATCAAGAGTAATCAAAACTGTCTTGTTATCATCTTGAAGGACAGCTTTAGAATTAGGATATTCGTCTGAAATTAAAGTCCCATCTAATTTATAATTTGTTAATTCCTCAGCAGTATCCTCATCAACCTCACCGTTAAATGTAACTTTTATCTGATTCAAGCCTGTAGCTTCAACAGACTGAACTTCACTTGCCTGATCCTGGTCAGGGTTCTCTCCCTTAAGTGCATTATTGATTGCTGTTTCAGTATTTTCAGAAACAACTCCTGTTCCACCAATAAGTTGTACATCAGAAGTTTTTCCATTATTTCCAATGTAAGCTATTGCCTTAGTTGTTGCATCTGAAGTCTCAGTGTCAACCAATACCAGTGGTGCTGAATATTTTCCAGCTACTGCGGAAGCTACCAGTGCATCTGCATACAAATCATCTGGTGTAGCTGCAGTTGCATTTGCAATGTACAATTTGTCAGTCTTCAAACTGTCTTTGAAGTTGTCCAATACTTTAAGATTTGTATCAAATCTGTCTGTTCCGCCATCTACTCTTGTAGTTGCTCCAAGAGCATTATATACAGTGTCATTTATTACATTTGAAGTTCCAACAACTGTAACTTTTGAATTGTTTTCTTTTACAAAATCGATTGCCGGCTGGCTGGAATTGTTGTTTGCCAACAACAGTATCTGTCCTTTTGCAGCTGCTACTGGTGCTACTGAAAGAGCATCTGAAAATCCTTCTCCTCCAACAACCAGTACATCGCTGGCAGAAACTCCTAATTTAACAAGTTCCTCAGCTACTGCTGTATTTGTTTCATATCTGTTGGCTCCGCCTAATTCTGTCAAAGTATAACTCTTAGCCAACTCATCTCTTATACTCTGCGAAATTGAAGCAGTTCCACCAACTACATATATGTTCTTTGGTTTCAATGTTTCAAGTGCTGTCTGAGCATCTGCACTAAGTGAATCTGACTTAGTCAAAAGTATTGGTGCATCCAATTTCTTGGCCAATGCTGAAGCACTGACTGCATCTGCATAACCTTCACCTGATACCAATACTACGTTGTCACTTCCATCTGCCCAGTTTGTTGTTGCTACCTGGGAAGCTGTTGCATATCTGTCGGCACCGCTTACTCTAGTTACTTCTCCTTGAGCTGCTTTAACTGGACCAGCTGATAAAGCTGTAGTTAAAACCAAGGACATAAGAGCAGCACTTGCAAGTGCCTTTGTACTTTTCTTACTCATATTGTAATACCCTCCTCGATTTAAGTGAATTTTAATTAAAATTCTTTATATATATATATATATTTAAAATATATACTTTATTAAAATGCCAACCTCAGTAACATAAGCATGTACAAATCAATTTTCAATTTTATGTACCTTGTGAAATTTCACTTCTCTCATACCCATACTGCTTGGTCAACATTCTTAAAACAGGTTTTATTATACCACATGTAAGCTGTACAATCTACTAATGTTGTACAATTTAACATGATTTTTCATAAAAATTTATTATTTACGTGATATTCCTTATAATTCAACCTTGATTATAGCATAATAAATCCATAATTTCTATAGTATATATATTATGATAAATAATTTATATACTGGCAATCATCAGTTCATGTTTCAATTATACAACAATATTTCTAATTTTTCCATACCTGAACTCCTAGTAATTTAAGGTGTGACAAGAAATATATTCCTTAAATTATGACTATTTATTAATGAATTAGTTAATTATAGCTATACTTATGATATATAATTCTATAAAATCTATAAAAATCCTTTTTTATATTGTTAACAAATTGAGAACTTACTTCTTTCAATTGACAATTCACAATTAATGAGGATTTTCGGATGTACCGAAAATCAGGCGGATTCAATTGATTATTGTCCATTTTGCATTTCTTCCCTTGCCCGTAGCAGTTATTATATTTTCTTCCCTTAACTTGGATAAGACTCTATTTATAGTTGATTCCCCTACATCCGGACATGCCTTTCTTATATCATTTTTAGTAAATGGGCCTATAAAGTGATTTATTGAATTTTCAACTCTATAACTTTTACTTCCTTTTGTATTTTCTAGATTTCCAACCCTGTTTTCAAATTCTCTATAGGCAGAAACAATAACTCCCAACATATATTCTATCCATGGTAAAAGGATATGTTCGCTGCTATGCCATTTTTGTGAAGATAAATAAAGAGTATTATAATATTCTTCCTTATTCTTTTCTATTATTTTTTCCAGGCTTATAAACCTTCCCACTTCATAACCAAATTTATATAACAGCAATAAGGTTAATAGCCTTGACATCCTGCCATTGCCATCGTCAAATGGATGAATGCATAGAAAATCCAAAACAAAGGCACCGGTCAAAATCAGTGGATCTATCTCATTATTTTTTATACTTTCATTAGTTAGATTGCATAATTTCTCTATAGCATCGGGAGTCATAAAAGCACTTACAGGTTTGAATCTCATAAACTTGCTGCCATCTGGCAATGTTTCCTGAATAAAATTATCACTGCTTTTCCAATGCCTGCCTTCCGTGGGAACAAACTTATATAGTTCTCCATGCAATTGAAGAATCACGCTGGGTTTTATCGGAATATGAGCTGCTGATGTATGTATTAAATTCAATACCTCTTTATATCCCATTATCTCTCCTTCAGATCTATTTTCCAAATTTACAGGTTTCCCTTTATTTATGATATCGTGGAGACGTTTATATTCTATTTTAATGCCCTCAATTTCATTGGATGCTTTGGTACTTTCTATAACTGCTACTTTTTTAAGGCTTTCTAAAATCTGCGGTGACTGCTGATTGTATAAATCCTGCTTTCCCTTATATTCATTGATTTTCCCTATGAGGCGTACTATACGCATTGGAACATTCATATTTAATAGCCTGTCATTTAAAAATGAGTTCATTAACTTATTTCCCTTCTTTAATTATAATATATTTTTAATATACCCATTTACAATAAACATAGTCATTTCTACCTCAAATGAATATGTTTATTGCAAAATGAACATATTTATGAACATATTAATTATATAAAAGCAGTGAGCTCTTTTCAATTCACAATGCACAGTTCACAGTTAATGAAAATTTTCGGCTGCACCAAAAATCAATCAGATTTCATATTTAAACTCTGAACTTTGATAACTGTAAAAAAGCCCCTGAGGGCTTTTTTTATTCAATACCTATGATACCAAAATCGTCATTTTCAAGTGTTGTCTGTATTTCCTGGGAAACAGAAGCTGTTCCTCCAACTATTATTGCCTTTGAACTGTCATTGGCATTGGACAGTATATAAGCATTGGCATTTTGTATTTCAGTTTCTCCTGCGCCGGCACCTGTAAGCACCAGAGGTGATCCTGTTTTTGCTGCCGCTGCTGAAGCTACCAGGGCATCTGCAAACTGATCATCCGATGCACCGCCTGCTGCCACATACACACTGCTGAAATCCAGGCTGCTCTTGAAATAACTCAAAACTGCCAGGTTGGTGGCAAATCTATTTACTGTATCGGAATCAGAAGTGACTTTGGTTCCTCCCACAGAGCTCACCACGGACTGTGGCAGCACTCCACTTCCTCCTACAGCTTGTACAGTTAAACTATTGGAAGTTATTATATTTTTAACCACATCTGGAACTTCCTCAGTATTTGCAAATAAAACCGGATATCCATTCTTGGCTGCAATAGGAGCCGCGGAAAGAGAATCTGCATACCCGTCCTGTCCATTTACAAGAATTGCCGACTTCTGCTTGCTCATGTCAAGCACTTTCTCGGCAACCGCTGCGTTTGTACCCATTCTTGTAGTATCAGTGGTTCCAGTTATACGCTCCACATCATATGAACTTTTCAAATCATCTTCTATGGACTGGGATACAACTCCCGTACCACCTACTATGTATACTTTTTTTGCACCAAGACTGCTTATGGTTGAGGATACCTGCGATTCAAGACTGTCTTCCCCATGTGTCAGAAGTATCGGTGCATTGAGTTGTTTTGCCAGTGGTGTGGCACTTACTGCATCCGCATAGCCATAGCCGTTTACAAGCACTACATTCTGGGCACTTTTGAACAAATCCAGTGCAACCTGGTCGGCAGTACCTATTCTATCACTCTGTCCAGTTCTTGTAGTCGCTATACTGTCTGTTTCTGCCTGAACATTCACAGATGGAGCTCCAAGTGTAAAAGACAATACCAGCGCAGTCAGCACCGGGCCTAGAAATCTTTTCTTATTCAACATTACTCTACCTCTCTTTCAATTTATCATCAATACATAATTATTATATAACAAGAGGAATTTTTTTTACAGTGAATATAACAATTTCTTTACTATGTAATTTATGTAAATTTATTCACCTTCATTCATTTTGGTGGATTTTCAACTGCCACCGAAAATCACCGTTAAAAGCGGCAGATTCGGATAAAGCTTGTCCCGTAATAAATAATTGTAACCTTTTAAATCTTTATAAATAAAATAATAGTGTAAGTAAATTTCAAAAGGTGAAAATATATGGCTTTCTCAGATAGAGAACTTCTAGCCAGAATTATAAAGTGTGAAGCTGGAGGAGAGGGAGACGTGGGAATGAGGGCCGTAGCCACTGTCATCATGAACAGAGTCAGGGTTCCCTACGGTGAATACCACAGAATAGGCCAGGGAGATTTAAGGCGTATACTCTATCAAGCTGGTCAATTTGACTGTATGCGTACGGAAATAAACGGCGTGATAAACAATCAAAATGTATGGTCCATTCCTCCAGACCAAATACATTATGACATAGCAGACTGGGCGCTTGCCGGCAACAGATTGTTCACCATAGGATATTCTCTATGGTATTTCAACCCCTATGGTCCCTGCCCCGGCATATTTCCCCCCAACGGTGTGGGATCTTTTCAGGTAAGCATATTACAGCACTGTTTTTACAATCCCACAGAGCTCTATGCTCAAACTTAGTCAATTGACAATGCACAATTAACAATGGACAAGTGACAATTGACAGTTTATAATTCACACTGCACAGTCCACAATCTAAACAGTCAGGCCTTGCAATGTACAGTACACACTGCACAGTCCACAATTAAATTTTTGCTATCAAATATCAATCAATATAACATGGAGGTATTTTAATGATATCAAATTATCCCAATTATTTCAGAACCATGCCAATGGCTCCGGAAATAATGCCTGAAATTGAAATGTCCGAAACGGGCACTACATCCCCAAAAGAAGATATCGAGGCAAGACAAAACCAGACATCTGACCAGACAAACCAGGTTACTCAGACACCTTCCAATTTTGAAATGGCTCCCGGCTCCCCCATACAACAGGACATAAATTATGTTCAGGGTTACTTGAGAACCCAGATAGGCAAAAGAGTCAGAGTTACATTTTTACTCGGTACCGGAACTCTTCAGGACAGAGTAGGGGTACTGGAAAACGTAGGAATAAGTTATATAATACTGAGGGAAGAAGGTTCAAATACCAGAGAACTGGCAGACATATATTCAATAAAATTCGTATCTATATTCGACAGCTGAATCAAGGGTAAAATATCAATTATTGTGGATTTTCGGCGCAAGCCGAAAATCTTCATTATCTGCTATTTGTTCTTTGCGCTTTGTTTTTCATCATCAACTTCTTCTATTACAAACTTGTCAAAGGGAAACTCATCAATAAAATTATCCCTGGTAAAAATAGTTTTGCTCCTCTTATTGTATTCATCCATGTTGGCAGGAAGCCAGTATGGTTTTTCAATATCAAATTGGCGGCACAATTCTACAATGCACTTTTTTAAATTCTGCTGATAACTTCCCTCACTGCCGAATTGAACTGTGCCATCTTTTACTATTTTATTGTTTTTAATTATTTTTCCCCATATTCTTATCATCTGCTTCAACCCTTCTTCAATTCTCAACTTTTTTCAATTCACAATTTACAGTGCACAATTCATAATTCTGGTGAATTGTCAGCTAACGCTGAAAATCTTCATTATTATTGCTGTTTGTTTTCCGCACCCTGTTCTTCACTATTATCATAGGATTCCAGAAAAGAATGTTTCTTCCCGTTCTTCTCCCAGGCCAAAACACCGTCCAGATTGACATTTTCAGCCGCATGAAAAATAGACCTGTCTATACCTTTAAACTTCTTCTTCAATTCTGCTATCAAATCCTTAATCTCATAGCGCTTATTTCCTATTCTATCTGCGGCAACCATGCAGGCACAGTTTAGAGGCCATATGCCGCTGCTTTGTATAAACTTCTGAATATATGATTCTTCCACATAATAAAGGGGTCTTATAAGTTCCAGGCCCTTAAAATTCTTGGATTTCAATTTTGGCAGCATGGTTTTAAAATTCCCTGAATAGAAAATATTAAGAAGAGTTGTTTCTATCACATCATTAAAATGGTGTCCCAGGGCAAGCTTATTGCATCCAAGTTCCCGGGCTTTTGTATAAAGTGCCCCTCTTCTCATTTTAGCACACATGTAGCAGGGGTAATCCCTGGCAATATTATCCACTACATGAAAAATATCAGATTCAAAAATGTGCAGGGGAATATTCAGATATTGACAGTTGCTCTCAAGAAGCTCTCTGATACTTTTGTGGTACCCGGGATCCATAGATATAAATTCCAGATCAAAATTCACTTTCCACCGTTTTTTAAGTTCCTGAAACAATTTTGCCATCAGAAGGCTGTCTTTGCCTCCTGACACCGCCACCGCAACTTTATCTCCCTCTTTTACCAGTTCATATTCACTTATTGCCTTAACAAATCTGGACCATATGTGTGTCCTGTATCTTTTAGTAATACTGTGCTCTATTTCCTTCAATGGTTTTCTCTCGTTAAAAGGAACCAATATATCACACCCAGTTCCCCCAATTTTACTCATGCCATCACCCGCCTTTACCAGAACATTATATCACTTGATATCACTTGTAAAGGCACAATCAAATCACAGCTGTATCAAACCTTATAGTGAATATCCGGAAATTCCATGCCAATCTGTTCTTTCCTGCTTCCACAATTATCTTCCCCCGGATATTCCTCTTTTATGACCCTTGCAGGAAGCTTTATGGTGAATTCGCTGCCCTCATTCAAAGTGCTCTCAACACTGATTTTACCACCGTGAAGCTCCACAAATGATTTTACAAGATAAAGACCTATACCGCTGCCCCTGCTGTCATTCATATAGTTTCCGCCCACCTGACCAAATCTTTTAAATATAATCTGAAGTTTGTCCTCAGGTATCCCTATACCTGTATCTTTTACTTTAATATATACATTGTCTCCTTCATCTTGAACTGCTACATATATTTTACCTTTTTCCGGTGTGAATTTTACTGCATTTGAGAGCAGATTTAAAACTATTCTCTCTATTTTATCCGAATCAACAGCCAATATTTTTTCTTCTACATTAGTATCAAAGGTAAGTGTTATTCCCTTGCTCTCTACATAGGGTGCCAGCGAAGATGTAATATCTTCAATTACATCTACAATATTTCTATTGTGAAGATTTAATTTTATAAAACCTGAATCCAGTTTGCTTACATCAAGTAGGTTGTTTATGAGTCTCATCAGTCTGTAACAATTCTGCTTCATTATTTCCAAATATTGATTCCGCTTATTTATATATTTTTCATCTGTATAATCCTTATATAATTCCAATACTTGTATAGCAGAAAAAATAACATTCAGAGGTGTTTTAAGTTCATGAGAAATATTAGATATGAATTCCGCAATTTTCTTATTAAACTCCTGGCTTTCATTTAAAAGTTCAGTATTCTTCTCCACATCACTTTTAAGTTTTTGAACTTGTTTTTCCAGAGTCATGTCACAAAGAACATTCAGTACAGAAGATTTCTTCAGTTTACCACATTCATTTTTGCTCTGTTCACCAAAACTATCCATATTTTCACACCCATTTCCATATCATTAATAATTATATTTTTATTACGCAAATTACTCTACATGTAAATTATATTGATAATCATTGTTTATATGAACTGTTTTAAAAAATAAATCTTATAATTTAAATCATAAATTGTTGAAGGCAGAGAATTGACCCATGAAAAGGTTTTGAAGTTATAATTAGCACAATTTACCTCTTAATGTATGATTCAAGGTAATTATATCACCTCTTCTTACAAAAATAAACCTTATAATAAGGATATCTTTGTAATTTTTATTTTTTATGTATAAAATTTACATTATACGACGGAATAAAATCAGTTCACAGTTTACAATGGACAGTTATGGTAGGTCTTCGTCCGGAGCCGAAAACCTACATTAATAGAAAGCTCTTCACATAAACTTAAAAATCACTTAATGAGTACAAGACTTTTCCATTTTCCTCTTTTAAACCTGATGTAATACAATATACCTCTTACAAGCCAGTCTATATACATTCCAAGCCATACTCCTATAAGTCCCATCTTTAAAGGTATACCAAGTATATATCCCATGGTTATTCTGAATATCCACATGCCTATGATGGAGGTAACCAGAGTATATTTGGCATCTCCTGCACCCTTTAAACCAGCAGGCAGTACAAAGGAAATAGACCAGAGTGGAATAAAAAGTGCATTCAGCTTCAATAATTCCACACACAGCTGTATTATAGCAGAATCTTTGGTATAGAGAGAAGTTAAAAAACCTGCCGCAGGTACAGAAGCAAGTGCCAGCACAAAAATGCAAATTGTGGACATTTTATTTAGATAAGACAAGCAGCTTTCTGCTCCATTGCCGTCGCCTCTTCCCATATACTGTCCTACCAATGCAGTAGCTGCAATACTCAAGGCCATTCCAGGTATATTGAGCATAATTGTTATGGAATTTGTAATCGTATTGGCTGCTATGGATGCAGTTCCCATATTCACAATAAATATCTGGGTTATGAGCTTCCCCCCATTGAATAAGAAGGATTCTAAACTGGCTGGAATTCCCACTTGAAATACAGGCTTCAGCAATTCACTTTCAAATTTGAATTCAGTTATTCTGGACAATTTTATAATGGTTGTACCTCTTAAAAGTACAATTGACACCAAAACTGCTCCCAGTACTCTGGCCACAGAGATTCCAACGGCAGCTCCTTCTACTCCCAGACTTGGAATATTAAAATTTTTCACATGCAGACCATATATCAGGCAGTATCCCAAAATTAAATTTATGACATTCATAAACATGGTAATTTTCATGGGTGTCTTGGTATCCCCTGCTCCCCTCAGCGCTCCATTGGCAGCAAGCTCCAGCGCAATAGCAGGATAAGCTATCAGAGTTATCTTAAAGTACACATGGGCATAGTTCACAACTTGTACATCTGCAGAACCATACAAAAAAATTATAATCTGTTTTATGAATATCCACATGACTATGGTAATTCCAATGGATATAAGCACTGCAGAATAGATTGACTGCTTCACCGCCTCATTGGCCTTCCTTATATTTTTCTTTCCTGCATATTGTGCCACTACCACGGTACCGCCCACTGCAAGTGCGGAAAAGAAAGCAATGAATATGTTGTTTATCGAATCCACCATGCCTATGGCAGAAACCGCTTCTTTATTTATATGTCCTGCCATCATGGTATTTACCATTCCCAGTGACATGACAAACAACTGCTCTGTTAAAATAGGTAATGCTAATTTAAATACATCTTTTCTTATGAATGTCACTTTTATTTTTCTCCCACAATTATAATTATATAAATGAAATTATACATCAACAGTATATATTTCTCCAGAGTAAAAAAAAGGATTTTTATCTTTTATGTAGAATTCATTTATGTCGTGTAGGTATGTATAATTTTTACTTAAATATTTAAATAATGTATTTATAGGAGAGGAACTCATATATGTTAAAACTTAACTGGATAGAGATTTTTTTAAGGTGTATTCCTGAAATGATGATTGTAATATGGGGTATATATATAATTGCAGGCAAATCCTTCAACAAATTAAATTACATAATTTTAAGCATTGCCATGGGTCTATACGGTTTCTTAGTAAGAGAACTGCCCATATATTTCGGCGTCCATACAATGATTATAACAATTTCACTCATAAGCATCCTTATAATTGAAGGAATTCCACTGTTTACAGCCATATGCAGCACCTTATCCATGCTTTTACTGCTCATAATAAGTGAATCTTTAAACAAGCTGCTGCTTTACCCCTTCAATATAGGACCGATTTGTCATATGCCTCCCCTCAAGAAATTCATGTTCACCTTTCCCTCCTTGATTCTGATGGTGTTATTCATACTGATTTTAAAACATTTTATAAAAAATAAATCCAGATGACAGCTGTTATTATTTTACATAAACTTTACATGAGCTTTACATATAAAGCAGATTAGCACTGCTACACTTATAATATATCAATTGACAAATTGTCATTGACAATTATCTTAAGGAGGTAGTATTGTGAAACGATTTACAAAGAAAGTAGCAGTGTTTCTGCTATCATTTCTAGTCGTGCTTTCAGGGATGGTAACACCTTCTCCTGTCAGTGCGGAAGCTGCCACAGAGCAAAGTGAAAACCAGACTTTCATTGAAAAAGGCGCCAGCTGGAAATACCTGGATGATGGTTCTGATCAAGGTACAGCATGGAAAGAGGAAAATTTTGATGATTCAATCTGGAAATCTGGAGCTGCTCCATTGGGCTTCAAATATGATGTAAAGACTACCGTAAGCTATGGACCCGACAAAGATAACAAGTATATCACAACTTATTTCAGAAGTAATTTTGAAGTTAAAGATACCGCCCTGGTAAAAACTTTAAAAGCTTCAGTGTTTCTAGATGATGCCGCAGTTTTCTATATCAACGGAAAAGAAATACATCGTGAAAATATGCCTGAAGGAAATGTAGATTACAAAACCCTTTCAAAAGATAGTCTTGGAACGGTAAAAAACGATGTTGAATTTGATGTAGATCCAACTGTATTAAAGCAAGGTACAAACACTATAGCAGTGGAGGTTCATCAAAGAAGCGCAGACAGCTCAGATCTAGTATTTGACATGAACCTTATATCCAACAAAAAAGATGAGCCGTCTCCCTCACAGCCGGAACCTACGAATGATGCCATAAAGGATATAACCTTTGCTCCGGGCAAGGATGCATCCCAGGTAAATTTCACATGGTATTCCAAAAGTGATTCTGAACCACAGGTGCAGATTGCACCGAAATCCGATGTCAAAGGCAGTGATTTTCCTGCTGAAAAGTCCCAGACTTTCAAGGGTGAAAAATCCAGCGGCAACAACGGCTATTATTCTGACAAGGCCACAGTAACAGGTCTTAAACAGGCTACAGAATATGTTTACCGTGTGGGAGATGGAACCAATTGGAGTTCTATGAACACCTACACCACACAGGACATCTCCAAAGGATTCAATTTTCTGTTTGCAGGCGACCCACAGATTGGCGCCGGCGGTGACATAGACAAGGATACGACCGGATGGGTGGATACAGTCAACAAGGCAGCAGAGAAATTTTCAGACAGCAGTTTCCTGCTTTCCATAGGAGATCAGGTCAACAACGGAAAGGAAATCACAGGACAGAGCAATGAACTGGAATATGACGGCTTCTTCAAGCCGGAGCAGCTGAAAAATATCCCCGTTGCAGCAATTGCAGGAAACCATGAGGGATATGGAACAGGACACAGTACACATTTCAATTACCCCAACATGTCCGATAAATATGGTATTTTTACAGACAACGGTCATGAACAGGATCATAGTAACGGGACAACCGGCAATGACTACTATTTTGTATACGGGAATACTCTCTTCATGATGCTGAACAGCAACGATATAAACGCTGAAGACCACAAAGCATTCATGGAAGAAGCTATAGATGCAAATCCAAACGTAAAGTGGAAAGTAGTCAGCATGCACCATTCAATCTACAGCTCTGCAAATCACGAAACAGATGCAGATATAGCCGAGAGAAGAAATACTCACCCTGAAGTATTTGAAAAGCTGGGAATAGATGTGGTCTTGGATGGACATGATCACTGCTACACCAGAACCTACCAGATGCTGGGCGGCAAGGCAGTAAGTGCTGCAGGAGACACCAAGATTACAAATCCAAAGGGAGTTTTATACGTAACTGCAAATTCCGCCAGCGGAAGTAAATACTATGAACTACAGGAGCCTGACCAAAACAACTACTATGAAGCTAAAAAAGAGCAACTGAAGGTGCCTACTTTTTCAGATGTGAGCATAACAGATGACAGTTTCACAATCAACACCTACAGAACGGATACCATGGAAGCCACAGACAGCTATACCATAAGTAAACCATCTTCTTCAGGCGGATCAAGCGGTGGTTCAGGCGGAAGCTCTTCAGGATCATCCGTAAATGTGAAAAACTCAAATGCCGATTCTGTAGTAAATTCCATAAAAAAAGCCAAAAACAATGCTTCAATAAATATAGACGTAAATGACAACAAGAAAATATCAAAAGATATATTTGAAGCTGCAAAGGGTACAGATAAAAAATTGGTATTTAAAGCAGATAATATAGAATGGACCTTTAATGGAAATGATATATCAACTTCTAAAGATGTTGATATGACAGCAGATATTGCAGCAATTAAAGATTCTGCATCACCTAACAAACAGTCAATAGAAAACAAGGTACAGGATACAGATGTTTATGTAGCTTCTTTCTTCAACAATGGTGAACTTCCAGGAAAATCAACAGTGAAAATCAAGCTTGACGGCAATTGGCTCAAGGACAAAGATAAGAACACTTTGAATGTATATTATTATAATGAAAGCAGCAAAGCATTGAACAGCATAGAAAGCGGATTGAAGGCTGATTCCGACAACTGCATAGAATTTGATATAAGCCACACAAGTGATTATATAATATCGGATAAAAAATTGATTTCACAGGAACAGGTAAGGTTGGGAGGCTCCGACAGATATGAGACCTCTGCAAAGATATCCCAGAATAAATGGACCAATGCAGATGCTGCGGTGCTGGTTTCAGGTGAAGCTTTTGCAGATGCTCTAAGCTCCGTTCCTTTTGCAAAACAATTGAATGCACCTGTACTATTGACTTCCAGCAATTCACTGAATAAAAACACAGCATCAGAGCTTTCAAGATTAAAGGTGAAAAAAGTTTATATAATCGGCGGCACCGGTGTAATATCGGACCTGGTGGAAAATTCTATAAAGGACATGAACATAAGTACCGAAAGAATAGCTGGAGCTGACAGATATTCCACTTCTCTGGCCGTGGCTAAAAAACTTGGAACTCCTGCTCAGATATTCCTGTGTTCGGGCGCCAACTTCCCTGATGGACTTTCAGTATCCTCCTATGCAGCACTTTCATCGAGTCCAGTAATTTTAACAAACGGAAATGAAATGGAAAGCAATACTGCAAAATTCATAGGTGACAGCAATGCCAGGGTGTATGTAATAGGTGGAAATGGCGTTGTAAAGGACAGCCTGCTCCAAGGCATCTCCAATGCTGAGAGAATATCCGGCACAGACAGGTATTCCACAAATCTTGCCGTGCTGGCCAAATTCAGCGATAAGTTTGATCTTTCCAATGTCTATCTGGCATCGGGCAAAGATTTCGCAGACGCACTCTGCGGCTCGGCAGCAGCTGGACAAGAAAAAGCACCTATCATACTTCTGGACAGTATTTTATCGGATAATGTAAAAAATTATATTAAAGATAAAAAGTTAAATGTCAATGAGGTTAACATTTTAGGCGGCGAGGGTGTAATTTCTCAGAGCATAGTGGATCAGCTACTGCAGTAGAGGCAATATTACAAAATTAAATGTTGAGAAAGCTGATGTACAACTTGATTGCACATCAGCTTTTTCGATAATATATATTACAAAATTTCAAAAAAATATTATAAGAATTTGCCTTTGAAAGAAGGATTTTCGTTTCCAATGTAGAATATTATAATCAATAAGTGAAATATATTGATAAAATGTATATATTTGTCGAATTAGCTGTACATAAATAGCACAAGGAGATTTAACCATGCTTGGGATCAATTGGATAGAACTTTTTTTGAGAGGTATCCCCGAAATGTTTTTAGTAATTTGGGGAATACATATTATAGCTAGAAAAAATATCAATTTAAAAAGTTATATAATTTCAGTCGCAGTAATGAGCTTATTATCTTCTTTAGTAAAAATGCTTCCTATTTATTTTGGTGTTCATACTATGCTTATAATTATTTTAACTATATGCATTATGGCAAGTATTGGGATATCAATAATTACTTCTATATATGCGACATTGTTTATATTTTTAATTCTTTCCGTAAGTGAATTTTTAAACATGGCATTATTGGATCTACTTAAAATAAATATTAATTTCACAGATTCTATTAAAAAATCCTTACTGGGAATACCCTCACTGCTAATTTCGTTTTTACTAATACTGCTGTTACAACATTTACTGAAAAAGAGAGGATCTAAAAATGTATCTAACTGAAAAGCTGGCATCATCCCTGGGAAAAAGAGCCTCTTCCATTTTAAATGTAAACAGTGAAAAAGAACAAATCATTGTATATGGTGCAATAAATTTACTGCAGACCATATTTTCCATATTGTGGATTGTAATCGCAGGTGCAGTTTTGGGAGTGCTGTATGAAGCTCTTGTATTTTCCACATCAGGGAGCATACTCAGAAAATATTCCGGCGGTGTACATGCTTCTTCACCCAGCCGCTGTATTATATTCGGCACTATTGTCTCTACTGTAATAGGACTTTTGGTAGATAAATTTCTATACGGACTTTCACTTTTGTCTGTCATAACTTTAAGTGTATTTTGCATGGTAATATCTTTTATAACAGTGTTTATAAAAGCTCCAGTGGACAGTCCTCAGAAGCCCATTACAAAAACTGCCATGAAGAAAATGTTCAAGAGGAATTCCATTATCACGCTAGTGGTATTTTCCATAATTATAGTGATATTGTATTTATTTTACAATACAAGCAGTAAATTATACTACTTAGAGGTAGCAGAGTGTATTGTTCTAGGCTGCCTATGGCAGTCCATGACCCTGACAAAGATGGGGACTGCAGCTTTTAAGAAAGCTGACTCAATTTTAAAAAATATAATGGAAAGGGGATAATTCAATTGAAAGGTAAAATAGCAAAGGCATTCATAACTTTATCTGCGCTCGTATGCACTTTGATGGCATTTGCAGTTTCAGCTTCTGCATGCACTTGGTGGTCATATCAGCCGGAAGAACCTGAATGTCTGAGAAAGTAGACAAAACTCAAATGGTCTTACAGTAAAAATTACTGATTTATTTCATAAAATTAGTAATTTTTACTTTTTAATTTGAACTTTCATATGTACTCTGGGAGGAATTCATATATGAAACGTATTACAAACAACATATCTATTATGTTGTCCATTATAAAAATAGCCATAATAGTGTTTATGGTAATTATAATATGTATTGATCTACCCGAATATCATTTGGGTTTAAAATTTACCTTCAATAGTAATTTTAATTTATACAGTACCATATTCATATTATGCATCATGTTGTCAATTTATATAGCTTCATTAATAACAAATAGCAATCTAGAGCAATCCACAAATGTATTTAAAAGATCCTGGCTGCTTGAGACTTTATTTTTCACCATGGTTATATCCATACCCATATTTATGTCCACTTCCTATGAAAGTGAATACAAGTACCTGTTCCTGCTGCTGATACTGTCTTCAGTAATACAATATGGCTCCAGATATGGGATAATAACCTCATTTTTTTGCTCATTTTTTGTGCTGACAGCAGACTTATTATATGCTCCCACTGCCAACGGCATAAACATATATTTTCAAAGAGATCTGGTACTGGCAGGAGTATTCATATTCATATCCTGGGTGCTGGGATATTACGTGGACATTGAAGCTGAAAAAAACAGGGACAAAGACAGCCGCCTCAATCTGCTCAGCCATAAATTAAAGGAACAGAATATAAAGAGAGAAGATATGGAATCCTCCCTGTTAAAAAATGAAGTGTGTTTTAACATGCTCTTTGAAAATTCCGTAAACTCCATTATAGTCCACGAGGGGGACATGATAATATATGCCAACGAGAGTGCTGCAAAACTTCTGGGATATTCAAACCCCCTGGAAATGAACAACCAATTACTGTATAAGCACTATTCTAAGAAAGATATAATGAGTTTGAAGAAAAAATATTTTGCTATTACGGATAAAAAGCTTTCCAAGGTAACCAGCGAGGAGAATATACTGGATCGCCAGGGGAATTCCATATCCGTGAGAAATACTTCCTCATTTTTTGTCTATGACGGCAGACCCGCAGTAATGACCCTGCTTTTTGACCTGACGCCCGAAAAGCAGATGGAGACCCTGAAAAATACTGCGGAAAAGAATCTTAAACTGCTAAATGAAACCCGGGAATTCAATTCCCTTATAACAGATTTCTTCGTAAATATGTCCCATGAACTGAAGACACCTATCAATGTGATATACGTGGCCGTTCAGACCATGGCCATATATTTGAACAAAAGCAATGATGAAAATACGCAGAAATGCAGATCCTACTTGAAGACCATGCACCAGAACTGTCTCAGATTGATAAGGCTCATAAACAACCTTCTGGACATAACCAGACTGGATTCGGGAGCTCTCAAAATAAACAGGCAAAATGACAACATAGTCAGTGTGGTGGAAGATATCACACAATCCGTATCCTCCTATATAAAAAGCAAGGACATAGAGCTCATATTCGACACCAATACAGAAGAAAAGATCATGGCTTTTGATCACAACAAATTGGAGCGCATAATGTTGAATCTTCTTTCCAATGCCTTTAAATATACTGATTCCAAAGGACACATATTCGTTAACGTGGAAGATAAAGGGGAAAGTGTACTGATTACAGTAGAGGACGATGGTAAAGGTATTCCGGAAGATAAGCTTGGACTTATATTCCAGCGTTTCGGCCAGGCAAACCGCTCTCTTTCACGGGACTGCGAGGGAAGCGGCATAGGTCTGTATCTGGTGAAATCCCTGGTGGAGCTGCATAATGGGAAGATAAGCGTTACAAGCACCCAGGGAAAAGGAAGCAAATTTTTTATAGAACTGCCGGCAGAGCTAGTAGATGAAAAATACGATCAGAAGAATGAGTCCTTTAAAACCAATGTAGAAAGTATAAATATAGAGTTTTCCGATATATACTCTCTTGAAAGATAGAAAAGAGTTTACAGTGATTTAACTCACCATAAACTCTTTTTACAGGAAAATTTACGTGGATAATTCTTTTAGTTTGTTGTATATATTGCCATCTTCCGTATTGGATTTTTTCTTAAAAAATAGCTCCCCGAATTTCACTGCAATCCACAGTCCAATCCTCCTAACCCAGGCTGAAATTCCAAAAATCTTAAGTATATTGAAGGACGATTTGAAAGTATAGAATAACTTGGCTACTTTGAAAAATTCACTCTGGAGCTCATAGGGTGACATATACTTGGGTTTAAAATTTACAACCATCATATCATAATACTGCCAGTCATTGTCCAACATACGATTTTCACTTTTATACTGCTCATAAACAGGTGTCTTGGGAAAAGGTGTCAAAATGGCAGGTTGAAATTGATAGGCATTTATTTTTTCACAAAACTCTTCTCCTCTTTCCATATCTTCTTTGCTGTCATCATCCAATCCCAATACCAAACTTGCTATCAATCTTATTTTATATTTTGCAAGAATTTCCCCACATTCTCTGATATCAGAAATTTTTTGCTTCTTATTTATGCTGTCCAGTGATTTTTGATTCAAGGATTCAATTCCTATGAGCACTCTGCTCAAGTGGGCATCATGGAGCAGCTGAAGCAGTTCTTTATCTTTTGCCATATCCGTACGTCCAAAGAAGAAGGTCTCTCTGAATACCAATTTATTTGCAATCATCTTTCTGAGTATTTCCTTAGCTCTGTTTTTGTCTGCAGTAAAATTGTCATCTTCAAAATTTACATACTTAAATCCCTGGCTTTTATACATTTTCAATTCCTCTATGACATTATCCGGGGATCTCTTTCTATAAGGGTGAAACATCCTGGAGGTAGTACAAAATGAGCAGCTAAAAGGGCATCCTCTGGAGGTCATGACATTTGCAGCACTGCAGGGAGTTTTTAAAAGACTGTAATCCGGAAAAGGTATTTTGTCCAGATCCTCCACACATTTTGAATAGACTATATCATTTTTGATTTTTCCATTGACTACATCTACTATTACCCCTTCAGCTTCTCCTACAATCACCTGATCTGCATGCTGCAGTGCCTCTTCAGGCATACTGGAAGCATGTATACCGCCTAAAATAACCTTTTTATGTTTCTTGTTCCTGAAATAATCTGCAATATGATATGCTCTTGTAGAAGAAGAAGTCATGGTATAGATCATTATTAAATCTGCATCTCCAAATTTATTAAAATCCAGATCCACATACATTTCTTCATATACTTCTACATCATGTCCTGCATTTTTCAATATTCTGCCCAGTATTAGAGGTCCCACAATAGAATTAGAATGTCCATAAATCTTATTGCCAAGCCTATACAGGGCATTCCTCCTTATATCTGCTGCCGGCACAACAAAAATCACTTTCATATTTACACCTTCATTTTACAATTTTAAAAAATACAAGAATATTATTCTTTATCATATATAAATATATTAATGTTTTTCTTTAAATATTTCAATATTAGAAAGAATTGCAATTTAATCAATATCAGATGCAATTCTTCCTAAATACAATATAAAAGTTAAATTTATTTTGACCTGATTATTTTCTCGCTTCAATATACTTAATCCAGCTTGTATCAGGCCTCTCCTCATTGAGTATCCCCATAAATTTTTCTAAAAGCCCCATTCTTCTGAGTCTTCTCAAAAAAGATTTGGGATATGGTATATTTTCTTCATAGCTTTTTCTTGGATCTATTACCTTAAGCGAACCATCTTCCTGAACAAACAGATGTGGAAATCTAATCTCCAATTTCTTAAATCCTGTTTTTTTCATATAGTCAAGCAAATCTGCTACCCTCACGACAAATTCTCTGCTGATTCCATATTTTTTCAGATAATTTTCCACATTCATTCCACCTACATATTCTCTTATAATATAGTATCTTCCCATTTCATAGGCTTCTGGAAAATATTTGCTTCCCTCTACTGATTTCAATATATAAAATTCACTTCTACAGCTATCTGAACTGTTAAATATCTTTAAAACTCTTCCATCTGGCATAAGATATACTTGTCCACTATGACCTTCCCCTAAATATTTACAATACTTCAAATCCACTGGAGATCTTCTAGAATGAATACAATGATTTTTCAAAATAACACCTGATTTCTAAAATCATAATAAATCATACCTTGTAAAATTTAATATGACTTTTCATTTTATCGACTAATAAAACGGCAGCGTCACAGGATTCAGCTACTTAGGTTAATACTTTCGTATTAAAATTCTGCATCAGCCTTTATAATTCAATTACTATCCTTATAAAGTCCAACAAAATTGCGGGTGTTACCCAGCCCTTAAAATATCTATACTACATAAGCCTTTCCTACCAGGTGTCCTTATGCAGCTATTTTCTATTTTAAAGTTAAATTTAAGCTGTTAATCTTAATAATTTTTTCCTATTAGCTATCCAAAAATCAGGTCTTTTCACCTTACCTTCCTTTTTTATATTTTTATCTATAATTGACCACTTCTTCCATTCATTATAATAATTAAATTTATCTTTATATTTATTTTCTACATATTTATCTACTAGAATTTGCGGTACTCTTTCTTTAAATTTATAACTTCTTCTAGCAATTACCATTGCTGCTCCATTATGAACTACCATTCTATATTGGTGACAGTACTTATATAATCCTATTTTACTTGTATACGCAGGATGTACTTTAACTAATTCTATACTTTCTCTGTAACAGGCACTCTCCAGCATTGTTAATAATTTAGAGTAAATAAAATTATTTTTTATCCTCGCAAATTTACTATTTACATCTTCGTCATTCTTAAATTTTAAATTTTCTATTGCAATACCACAGTCGCAGGTTTTTGCAAGCAATATAACTCTTTTTACTAATTCCCCGCATAAATTTTTTCTACGGTTTCTTTTAGCATATAATAATTCATGCTGTTTTAAATAACTATGCCATTTATAGTTCCCTTTATTGTCTATCATAGCTAAAGCAAAACCATTCGAGTTTGTATCTATCCCTATAACACCGTTATGTCCAGTATATATTACATCTGTTTTAGGTAATTCAAATGTTATATGGCAATAATATTTATTATTCTTTTTAATCATCTCAACTTGATATGCTTCCCCTGTATCTAAATGATTCAAAAATAATTGTCTATAATTAATACCATTTATTTTACCTGTCTTTTTGCTTAACTTTTGTGGAAGATATACTGGTACCTGTATTTTAATTGCTCTATTAGTAGAAGTTTTTTCTAGTGTAGATATTTCTAAAAAGCTCATGCCATTATTTATAATAACTCTAAGGTTAGGATTTCCTTTTTTGGATTTATCTCCGCGGCTATATATTCTGTTATTTCTACAGTCTTTCCATTCTTCATTTGAAATCAAACCTTTACACCGTTTTAAAAACATATTTTTAGTACCAAATATTACAGATGGAATAGCATTAGCAGCAATAAATTCATTCCAATAATCTAATTTCCTTTGCCTTTTAGCTAATTTACTCAGTAGACCATTTTTCTTTTTATCTGATAATTTCTTGTCCTTATCATTTAATATTTTTTCAATTGCCTTAACTTTTTTATCATAATCATCATGATTCATTTTAACAAGTTCTTTTTGAGATTGAATAGTTTGTCTAGCAGCTTCTACAGCATCTTTAGCCTGACGAATATTAAGATTATACTTTTGGGCTGCAATTTTTTCTAGGTCGGATTTATCCTTATTTTCTAATAATCTTTTAAAAGAATATCTTACAGCAGTACAAAATATAAGCATCATATTATCAATTATTTGTTTTTGCTCTTGGGTTTCATTTATTAGAACTGCTTTCATTGTTATCTTCACTATTCTCACCTCTTTCCTTCTCTAATTCCTTAATATATTTTTGAATACCTTTTTAACTTTTCTTCCACCTCTCAAGCTATATAATCTAGCTGAGAAACAAATAACAGTACTAATCATTTTACCCATTATTTTCACCTCAAGATTAGTATGTCACTATTATCATATAATATTAACACTTTTTGTTATTAAACATTATGATTTGCTATTATTTTTATGAATTGCTGCTACCTCCTTTGTTTTTATGTAACATAAAAACAAAGGTTTCAACAGCAATTTACTATATTGTTTAATACATAGTATTACAGGCACAAGATTTAGTTACTAGTTAAAAGATTCTTTTACAACAAAATTGTTCAATGTTATACATTCTTATTGAAAATTTTACATAGATAGACTTTTTTATCCTTATCAAATATGCTAGAATTAGTTGATTTTTAATTAAGGGAGGAATCAAATATGATATATTTCAAAGATCTAAAGCTGGGAACAAAACTTTTAACTGCATTTCTCACGATATCTTTATTCATTATAATAGTAGGCGGTGTGGGTATATTTAATTTAGGCATAATAAACAAAGAATCCGGTGAATTATACAATATCAATTTAAAAAACATAGAAAATCTAAACACATTCGATACAAATTCCATGAAACTGCGTCTTGAAATAATAAATCTAGTAGAGAGCAGGGACAAGAATAATACTAAACAAACAGTTGCAACCATGAAAAAATTACAAAACCAAAATACTACTATAATAAATTCATACAAAAATTCAAATCTGACTGAAGAAGAAAAAAATACATTAAACAAACTAAACGGGCAAAGGAAAGATTGGCTCGACATATGCAACAACATCATAAATCTCATGTCTTCGGGAAAATATGACGATGCCATGATTTTAAACAAACAAGCTGCTTCTTATAGAAACAGGCTTACGGGAAGCATTGAACAACTGATTGAAGTTATAAATAACAAAGCTAAAAATCAATATAATATCATCAATAACGCTTTTCAAATGGCTATCATCTCAACTGTTGCCTTAACTCTTCTTGGAATAATTACAGCAATATGCTTAGGCAAAAAGATTACATCTGGAATCATAAAAAGAATCAACAAGATATTATCTTTCACAGATTTAATGAGTAAGGGAGATTTAAGCCAATCCTTAAAAGCCAGTGTCAAAGATGAAATTGGAGATATTGCCACCAATCTAAACCGCGCAAAAAGCAGTATAAGAGATTTAATCAGTGATATACAAAACAGTATTGAAGAAATGAGTGCTTCTACCGAAGAATTATCTGCATCTACAGAAGAGATATCCTCTATGATGAATTCTGTAAATGAGTCTACAGGCAATATTGCGGAGGGTTCACAAAATTTAAGCAGTGTCACCCAGCAAATAAGCACATCTTCAGATAAAGTGATGGAAAGTGTAAACAGTCTCCTGACAGATGCTGAAAAAACAGCTGAAACTTCTTCAGAGATAAAAAAGCGTGCTGAAAATATAAAAGAGAAAGCTTCTAAAAGCACTAAGGAAGCGGATTCCATTTACGAAGAGAAAAAAACTAAAATAATAGAAGCCCTAAAAGCGTCAAGTGCAGTTTCACAGGTAAAAGTCATGTCTGATACAATTGGAGATATAGCAGAACAAACCAATTTACTGGCATTAAATGCTGCCATAGAATCCGCCAGAGCAGGAGAAGCCGGAAAAGGATTTTCTGTAGTTGCAGAGGAAATAAGAAAGCTCGCAGAGCAGTCTTCCAATACTGTAGAATCCATAAACAAAACAGTGCTTTCCGTAGAAAATGCTTTTAAAAATTTATCCTCCAGCAGCAGTGATATTCTGGAGTATATATCAGACAGTGTTCAGCCAAATTATAAACTTCTCATGGATACGGGAGTTCATTACGAAAATGATGCTGATTTCATAAATACCATGTCAAAACACATTGACGTTTCTTCAAAACAAATGAGAGACATGCTAACCCAAGTAAATTCTGCTATCGAAAATACTGTTTCTACAGCAGAAGAATCTGCTGCCGGATCACAGGAAATACTGAGCAGTGTTGAAGAAGTGTCCAAAGCTTCCGCAGATATAGCCAGCTCATCCCAGAGTCTGGCATCACTTTCACAAGATCTGGCAAAAAACATAGGCAAATTTAAGCTCTAGAATCAAAAGCTAATGTATTGATTTTGAAAGTACTGTTTTAATCTGCCATAAATTCCACTGATTCTATATGGATATTTACTGGAAATGCTGTTAAAATGGCAACTAAGACAAGCCTAAATTTCAGAGATGAAATACGGGGGATAATATTCAGGGGTGAATCTTTTTGTTAAAAAAGTAGGGGAAATCCCATTCCCGAACCCGTCAACTAACCTCGCAGGCAAAATTAAGGGGGATTAACACAATATGAATTTCAAAAAAATCAGTACTCTGCTTTTTGCAGCAGCTCTTTGCAGCATATCTTTTACCCAGGTACACGCAGCAAGCTATAAAGTAAAATCCGGTGATTCTCTATTTAAAATAGGTGTATTGTTTAAAAGCAGTGCAGATACAATCATCCAGGATAACAATTTAAGTGGAATTGAGATATATCCAAATCAAATTCTAAGTGTAAATTCAAAAACCTATATTGTACAAGCTAACGATACATTATATTTAATATCAAAAAAGTTCAATATCTCTTTAGAAGCATTAACCGCAGCCAATTCCAATGTGGACAAGTATATCTATCCAGGCCAGGTGATCAATATACCTGCAGGCCATATTTTTAAAGGTTCCACTGCAGTTTCTCCTGCTTTAGTTCCCTACAGTGAAAGCGACCTTGATTTACTTGCAAGACTGGTAAATTCTGAGGCCCAGGGAGAATCCTACAAGGCTAAAGTTGGTGTGGCTGCTGTAGTTTTAAACAGAGTCCGCGACCCAAAATACCCGTCTGCCATAAAAGATGTAATCTATGAAAAATCGGGTGGATATTATCAGTTCACTCCGGTAGAAAATGGATGGATAGATAAACCTGCTTCAGAAGAATCGAAAAAAGCCGCCTACGATGCACTTCACGGCTATGATCCCACAAAAGGCGCACTTTATTATTTTGACGACAGCACCACGAATACATGGCTGTGGTCAAAGCCTATTGCCCTAAGAGATGGTAAAATGGTGTTCACTTACTGATAAAAGGGGACTGACCCTCTTACATTTTTTGTAAGAGGGTCAGTCCCCAGCTTGTTTACCAATTTATTTAAATGTCTTTTACAAATTTCTCTACATCAGGTATTATATAATCTCTCGTATTATCTATAATATTTCCCTGTTTAACTACTATTGATGGTTTTTCAAAATAATTCAGGTTCTCAAGAGGATTACCTTCAAGAACAATAAAGTCTGCAAATTTTCCAGCCTCCAGTGTTCCCACCTCTCTGTCAATCCCCAGAATTTCAGCATTGGATTTAGTGGCAAAACCTATGGCCTGTGCATTTGAAATCTCACCATATTTTACCTGAAGATACAATTCCCTCCATGTACCATAGTGGGTAACAAAAGGCATGCCCGCATCCGTACCAAGTCCAACCTTGATTCCCTCTTTAACTGCAGTTTTAAACCCTTCAGTCATTTCGTCCCTTATAATCCTGCCGTTGGTAAGCTGCACATCATCAAGTTTAGTGTACTCCGTACTGATTTCCGATACATAAACCGCAACAGCAAAAGTTGGTACAAGAGCACTGTAGCCTCTCAATGACCTGGGATTGTGCTTAAAGAGACGTACTATCTCATCATCCATGGAAGCTCCATGTTCTATAGTATCCACTCCAGCCCTCAGTGCCTCTTTCAGTCCCCTGGTGCTCTGACAGTGGCTTGCTACAAGTAGACCTGCCCTATGGGCTTCATCACATATAGCTGCGATTTCATCATAAGTCATCTGTACTCTTCCTGCTTCACCTATTTTCCTGGAATCGGTGACTCCGCCTGTACTGGCTATCTTTATCAAGTCAGTACCATTATAAACACGCAGTCTCACCTGCTTTCTTCCCTCCCAGGGTGAATCGGAAGCTTCAGATACAAGTTTATAACCATGACCTCCTGTTATACACATCATGGGCCCTGCACACAGCATTGTAGGTCCGACCTCACTGCTGTCTTTCATTTCATCTCTTACCTCTATATCATAGTAAAACGGATCTCCCACACTTCTGAAAGTGGTAACTCCGGCCTGAAGTGATGCCATGGCATTTTTCTTCATGGTCTCCTTTACAAGATATTTTCCGAGAGATGACTTCATGTATTCCATATTTTCATCCGGCGTCCTCTTGACATCTCCCGGTGCAAAAGGATTTCCATCCCCAAAAAGATGTACATGGGCATTTATAAGACCTGGAAGTACATATTTACCTTTCAGATCAACTGTTTTACAATGTTCAGGTATGCTGACCTCATCTCTGCTTCCCAGAGCTTTTATTCTGCCTACGCCATCTAAATTCTCTACTAATATGACACCTTCCTCTATTAAATCTCCTTCGAATTTTCCATCAATTATATTGCAATTTGTAAAAGCACAGATACTTTTCTGTCTATCCATAAATATGATCTTCCTTTCCGGAAACTGACTTCCTTCCATTTTTTGTAAAGGGGTCAGTCCCCTATTTCATCAGTTTATCAAAGCTATCCAGAGATCTTTTTATCTTGTCATAGGAAATACAGTAGGAAAGTCTGAAATGACCCGGACATTTAAAAGATGAACCTGGAACTATAAGCAGATTGAACTTTTTTGCTTCTGCGGCAAATGCAACATCATCAGGTATAGGAGATTTGGGAAACAGATAAAACGCTCCCTGGGGCTTCACACAGGAAAATCCTATATCTACAAGATGATTATACAAAATATCCCTGTTTTTTTTGTATATGTTCACATCTACTTTGGAATCCAGACATTTTGCAATAACCCTCTGAAACAGTGAAGGTGCATTTACAAATCCCAAAATTCTATTAGCTACATTCAGTGACTGCACTATATCGTCAAAATCATCTGCATCACTTCCACAGACTACATAACCTATTCTCTCGCCGGGCAGGGAAAGTGATTTGCTGTAAGAATATCCAACAAACGAATTTCTATAGTAATTCAGTATGTAAGGTACTTTTACCCCGTCATATGCTATTTCCCTGTAGGGCTCGTCAGAAATCAAATATATGCTGGTACCGAGCTGCTCCTGTTTTCTATTTAAAACTTCCGCCAGATCTTTGATCAGCTTTTCCGAATACACCACTCCCGTGGGATTATTTGGAGAATTTATTATTACAGCTTTGGTTCTAGGATTTATCTTATCCTCCAGTGCATTTAAATCAGGCTCAAAAGTCTCCGTATCCGAAGGTACAATTACGAGTTTACCGTCAAAATTATTCACATAATTTTCATATTCCCCGAAAAACGGTGAAAAGGTGATCACCTCATCTGCCGGATTCAAAAGAGTCTTCAAAATAATGTTCAGTCCTCCTGCTGCCCCGCAGGTCATAACCAAATTATCTTCAGTGAGTTTCAAATTATGTTTTTTATTTATGTTTTCTGCTATAGCGGATCTTACGTCTCCATAGCCGGAATTACTCATGTATCCATGGACCAGATTGGCAGATTCTTCATTTAATATTTCAAATACGGCTTTTTTTATGGATTCAGGTGGTTCCACATTGGGATTTCCCAAACTAAAGTCAAATACATTTTCGTCACCATAAACTGCAGACAATTTTTTTCCTTCTTCAAACATGGCCCTTATTATAGAACTTTTGGACACATATTCCTTCATTTTATCAGATATCATCTATCCATATACCCCCTTTTTAATTAAAGTTCACTTGATGTCAATAACTCACCGCCTATAGAGGCGGGAGCTTGTAACTCTGTTACACATGGTACTAACGATATTGGGTATCTCCCATCTCAAACACAGGTTACGATACGGTGATTGACTGCACCGCAACATAGCAAGTTTACTCACTATGCTCTTTGGAGGATTGTTCGATATATTCAATGCCTTTTCTCCAAAGATTTATTGCTCCGATTCTATCATCATTTGACTGATAGCTGCAATTTTTACACTTAAAGATATGGTTTTTCTTATCTCTGTTGGCTTTTTCAATATGTCCACATTTAGGACAGGTTTGACTGGTATATTTGGGGTTGACCGCAATAACCATTGAGTTATTCATTTTAGCCTTATATTCCAACAGCTGCCTAAAGTGATAGAAAGCCCAGGATACAGAAACATATCTATTATTGATAGTTACTTTTTCAGTAGCAGTTCTAACGCTAGTTAAATCTTCAAGTACAAACAAGGTATTTGTTCCATACTTGTCAACGAGTGCCTTTGTTATCTGGTGGTTTATGTCAGATACATAACGGTTTTCTCTTGAACCTATGGATTTAATTCTACGCTTTGCTGATTTGCTGCCACATTCTTGAAGCTGTTTTCTTAGAATTTTATAATGCCCTCTTTTAGCTTTTATATGCCTACCTTGGTAGAATACAGTTTTACCAAAGCTATCATAAGTAGTAGCTAAAAAATTCACACCAAGATCAATACCTACAATTTTGTTAATTTCAAAAGGTGTAGTCTGATGGTAATCTTTAATCATCGGAATATGCAGAAAGTATTTATTGAATTTATATATTAATTTAGCAGTACCAAAACTATAAGAGCCATCAAAATATTTTTCCATACCTTTAGACTGATAGGAAATTTTAAGTCTACCTTGTAGACTATTAATAGAAAATATATTTTTATTTAAAGAATAATCTCTATTCCAAACGAGGTCATATTCTAAGTTCTTAAACTGCACCAGGGTAAAATCATGTCCATTGGATTTATTGGTTTTATATTTGGCAATAGCAGTTTTCATACAACTTTGAGCCATTTGAGATTTTAAATAATAAGTTTCTCTTAAATAATAATAAGTATCTTCATTAATCTGTTTCTGGTTAAGACAATTACTATCAAAGATATATTTAGATATATAATTT
>NZ_PVXP01000014.1 GCF_002995845.1 Clostridium luticellarii
CCTGATCACCTATTGATATAATCATAATAGCCCTTTCCAATAATTATTTCTATAAAAAGTTTAAATTCTATGACTAAAAAACTATTTAAACATCTTTGATATTAAGTTGTGTTTCTTTTTCTTGGGCTCATTATTTATATATACACAGGAATTTATAGTCCCTATAATGACGACATCACCATTTTGGACATCCAATTTATTCATTTTTAAATTTTTACCTTTAATATTGAGAATTCCAAGGTTGGTATTTAATGCTATCTGATCTTCATTAAAACTTATAACCTCAATAATACCTGTCAATACTAATTTTTTTCTGTTTTCGAGACTCAATAGACTTTTTTTATCTTCCAGCTTTATTTCTCTTTTCTCCATAAAACATCCCCTCCACCTATAATAAATATATGTGATGGGAAGAATTTATATTACCTTCTATTTTATATCTTTTGTTTCCACAATTATTTGATACATATTCTGAGCATCTTCTTTTTTAGTATAATTTTTAACATCCAAAATCCTTGCTTTAAGAGAACTGCTGGCATACCTAATCTGTATTATATCCCCTTCTGCAACCTCAGTACTTGGCTTTGCCACTTTTCCATTTATAATAACCCTCCCACCTTCACAGGCCTCTTTTGCCACTGTTCTTCTCTTTATTATTCTAGATACTTTAAGATATTTATCTAATCTCATATAAACCTCCCTGTAAAACAGAAAACCCAGATTTCCATCCAGGTTTTCTGAAAAATACATTATTTATTAACTTTTTCCTTAAATTCCTTACCAGCTTTAAATACAGGAACTGTAGATTCTGGTATGTTTATCTCTTCTTTGGTCCTAGGGTTTCTTCCAATTCTAGCAGCTCTTTTTCTAATTTCAAATGTACCAAACCCAACTAACTGAACCTTTTCTCCCTTTTCAAGTGTTTCCTCTACACTCTCTATAAATCCCTTTAAAGCTGCCTCTGCATCTTTCTTTGTTAATTTTGACTTTTCTGCTATACCAGCAATTAATTCTGATTTATTCACTTTTTCTACCTCCTCTTATTTTCATAGATGTATGTGCAAAATTGTATAAGACATCTTTATAAATCAATCTCAATTAAATTTAATTAAGATTTTGTAGAAAGCAATAAATAATCGTATATCATACAAAACATTTAATTATTAATTATGTATATATCTGCATACGTAATGAAATTATTTACTGCTGACTAATTTCAATTATAATAGACATATTAGCCATATTCTGCACTAATTTATAAACTCCTTCTTTTTTGCATATAAAAATCAAATTTATTTCCTTTTAGCTTCCTCCCAAAGTCTATTCATTTCATCTAATGTCATATTCATTACATCCAGACCTTGGTCAACAGCATTTTTCTCTATATATGCAAAACGCTTTATAAATTTCTCTATAGTATAATTTAATGCAAACTCAGGGTCAATGTCAAGGAATCTTGCCACATTTACACATGCAAATATTAAATCTCCTATTTCTTCTACTATTTTTACCCTTTCTTCACTTTTATATACATTTTTTACTTCATAGTACTCCTCTAACACTTTATTCAGTGCACACTCGACCTTATCCCAATCAAATCCTACCACCGCAGCTTTTTTTTGTACTTTTGAAGCTCTCATCAGCGCCGGTAAAGTTTTTGCCACATGTCTGAGTTCATCCGTATATGTTTTAAGACCCTGTTCTTTCTTTTTTATAATATTCCAATTTTCCAGTACCTGCTGCGTACCATCAATTTTTACAGTTCCAAATACATGGGGATGTCTCTCTATCATCTTATGACATACAGTGTTAATCACATCTCTGATATTGAAAAATCCCTCTTCCTGCCCTATCTGACAATGGAATACAATTTGAAACAATACGTCCCCAAGCTCTTCTACCAGATTTGCATCATTTTGTGCATCCACAGCCTCCAACACTTCATAGCTCTCTTCTATAAGATACTTTTTCAAGCTGTAATGATCTTGTTCCCTATCCCAGGGGCATCCCGTATCACTTCTTAATTTCTTCATTATATCCAATAAATCCTTCAAATCATATGTAATTTCTAAATTTTTAGGTATATAAATTGATGTTAGATAATCTATGTCTTTTTGTCTGTCCAGCTCATATAATTTCATTTTCCTTATGTTCTCGCTGTCTTTAACCCCTGCAGATCTCACAAAGTATATTTCCGTATCATCCCCATAGTATTCCATCAAAGCCAGTTTAACCTGAGAAGCAATAAACTTGTCATATACCTGAGTTATTATGGTATTAGTTCTTTTATCCATAACTTGATTTTTTATATCAAAAGCATCTACTATTTTTAAGCCATCACCCGCATCTATACCCAATCGTTCTATAATGGCATCTATAAAACTAACTGATGGTATTATCTCTGTGTCTATGGACTTTTGTTTACACAATTTCAACAGTAGTGTCACTGATTTCTCCGAAACCAAAGGATGTCCTGGCACTGCATAAACTATTTTTTTTAGTTCTTTTTCTCTTTGTATTAAATCCTCTGCAATACACTTATATACATCTTCAAATTTTTCCTTCTTCTCATACACATTATCATATGCCTGAAAATTTATTCCCAGCTCTCTTAGATAATTTACAGTAGGATGTTTTTCTGTTCTCAAATAGACTCCTTCTGAGTTTTTAAGTACATTCACAGCACCCAGGGTAAGAGAATCCACCGACCCGGGACCTAGACCTACTATTTCAATCATCAGTAACCCTCCTTATTTTCTCAAAAATCTATGTTTTATGTAATCGTACTTAAATATACCAAATACAATTACAAGAGGAACATATATGATCAAACCTGAAATCATTCCCAAAAAACATGCCACTCTGATGCTTACTGTATAATTATAGACATACAAATAAATAATTACAACAGCTATTATCATAAAAATAGAAGCAAAAGCCGGTTTAATCATGGTTTCAAAATAATTTATATTTATTTTTAATCTTTTAGTAAGAAATAATATATTTAAAACACAAGTCAGGCCATAACCTGCTGTACTTCCCAAAATTGCGCCATAAATATTTATCCATGGAATCGGCACCAAAAATAAAGTTATGATTATCTTTACAATGCATCCTAATGACAAGTTGAATACAGGTCTTATATAATGGCCTATTCCCTGGAGTACAGCAGTAGATGTCTGCACCAATATTATAAAGGGTATGGACAATGCTGAATACTGAAGTATGCTGGAACCCGCAGATTGGCCTGGAAATATCAAATCTAAAATCGGATAAGCCAAAGTATACAGTCCAAGCATAGAAGGAATAGCAATTACCATAGAAAGCTTAAAAGCCAAATCTACCTTGTTCATCACATCCGAATTTCTATTTAATATATGTGATTCTGCAATTATAGGCATTAAAGAAGAACATAGGGCTGCAGATACAGTAAGAGGTACATTTATCATTATGAATGCTTTCCCTGTAAGCTGCCCATACAATATTGCCGCATTCTTGTACGTAAAGCCTGCTTCCAATAATTTCTGAGGCACCAATGCCGAATCTATCAGACTCATTATACTGCTTACAGCAGCCCCTAAAGATATTGGTACTGCTATATACAACAGTCTGCTCAATATATCTCTATTATCTTCTACCTTAAATATATCTATTTCTTTTCTTACATGAAAATATTTTATTATTAAATATATTCCTCCAAACAATCCTCCCGCAGCCGCCCCCATGGCCGCTCCGCCTGCTGAGTATTCTATACCCCTGGGCAAAAGCAAATATGCAAGTCCTACTCCAACTATCACTCTTCCAATTTGCTCTATGATCTGAGATACAGCCGTATAATTCATATTTTGGAGTCCTTGAAAGAATCCTCTAAATGCACTCATTATAGATATGAACATAGGTGCAAATGCTATGGCCACCAGTGAATAGTAAGACTTTCTGTCCCATTTCAAAAAATGTATAATGGGATTTGAAAATATAAGAAGCACCGCAGTAAAACCCGTTCCCAAAATAAACATTAAAAGTATGGACTTTCTCAGTACTTGAACAATACCTTCATAATCTCCCACAGCATTTCTTTCTGATACCATCTTAGACACTGCCACAGGTATACCTGATGCTGCCGCAATAAAAAACATATAAAGCGGGAAAGACATTTGATAATATCCCACCCCTTCATCTCCTATAAGCATTTGAAGAGGCCATCTAAAAAACAATCCTAAAAATTTAGATATTATGCCTGCCAATCCCAATACAACTGTACCTTTTATAAGTGACTGTTTATTCATAAAAATACCCCCGGACTACTATAGTTGCAAGCAATTTATTTCCATGTTTATAATTATTTAAAATTTAGAGGTATTATTACTTCAAATGAATATTTTTTTATATTACAGTCAATAATGCCTTAATAGATGAAATAATCATTATACCCAGGTAGTTCACCAGAGCATAAAAAAATGGCAGCTAACGCTGCCATATTGACTATTGTTCCATTTGTTTTCCAAGGAATGAAGATGCTGTTTCAGCTAATTTGATTTCCACATCGCCAAATTTAGCTTCCTCTCTGGATACTATTATTACAGCTCCAATAGCATCTCCTCCAGATATTATAGGGCATATTACCTGAGCGGAGTATTTTCCCTGTATATCTTCATCATCATATACAGGTATAACCTCTTTTCCTTCGGAAGTTGAAACTGTCTTTCTTCCATCTATCAATTTCTCCAAATCTGAACTTATCTTTTTATCCATGTACTCTTTTTTGGGGGCTCCACTTATGGATACCACACTGTCTTTATCACATATCATAATTATGTGACCTATAGTCTGCTGCAGTGATTCTGTGTATCCTTTTGAAAAATCACTGAGTTCACCAATAGGTGAATATTTTTTTAATATAACTCCTCCTTCCCTATCTGTAAATATTTCTAGGGGATCCCCTTCTCTTATCCTAAGTGTCCTTCTTATTTCCTTAGGTATAACAACTCTACCTAAATCGTCTATACGTCTAACAATTCCTGTCGCTTTCATATTTAGAATTCCTCCTCAAAAAAAATAATATATGACTTGTATTAATATTATTTTTCTAAATATGAAATTTTATACACAATTGCTATTTAAATTGTAAAAAATAAAAAGAACTGTAATATAAATCATCATAGTTCTCCTTATTTTTCCTATATGTAAAAGTATATTTACACAATATTTTTTTCCTTTTTAGTTATACTAGCAGCTTTTTTCCATTCTTGAACTTTCTGAGAAACCAGTTTGCTTTTTTGATCATTTTCCAGCTGCTCCTTTATCTGGTTTTTAACCTCACTAAGAGGCTTAACGGGGTACTCCTGCTTATCTATACATTTTATTATATGATATCCAAAGCTGCTCTGTACCGGCTCAGATACAGCTCCCTTTTTTAATGCCTTTGCTCCTGCCATAAATTGAGCATCATAATTGGAATCATCATAGCTTATGGTACCTAAATCTCCGCCTTTATCTTTTGTTGCTGTATCCTGTGAAACTTCTTTGGCAACTTTTGAAAAATCTTCACCCTTATCCAACCTTGCCTTTACCTTTTCAGCTTCTGCCTTGGTTTTTACAAGTATGTGGGCCAGGTGCATCTTATTAGTCTGTTCCGTATATTTATCCTGATTTGCCTTATAATAATCCTCTATCTGCTTATCTGTTATTTTTACATTTTTTGTAAGGCTATCACTTATTTTCTGCTGTATCTGTTGATCCCTCAACTGAGATAAATACATACTTTTAAATGATTCCTCTGTAAAACCCTGAGCTTTCAATGCTGCATCAAATTCTTCAGCACTACCTCCAAACTGCTGTTTCTTTATCTGGGCAATTTGATCATCTGCAGTTGTTTTCAGCTTTTTTTCATCTGGCAGAAGCTTTAACTCCTTGGCTTTTTGCTCAACTACCTTGTTTGTAATCATATTGTCAAGTATTTGTTCCTTCTGAGTCTTTATAGCACTGACAGCCTCCTGGTTTTTTTCATAGTCTTCACCATATTGCTGTTTTACTTGACTTAACAACTGTATAGTATTGGGATCTTTATCTAAATCACCTCTGGTGATCTTTTCTCCATTAACTACCGCTACAGTGCTGTTTGCTATAGCTTCTGGTGTTTTTTCTATCATATTGCAACCAGAAATTGAAAATACAAATACTGTCATGAATGCAACGGCTGCTAACTTTTTTATATTTTTCACAATTATTCCCCCACTCTTTTTTATGTTAGAATACAGATTAATTTTAACATAAAAGTATTTTTACTACAAAGTTATTTTTGTTCATATATTTGTAGCATATATTTAACAATTTCTTTTATATCATTTAAAATATTTTCCCTCTTTACATTTTTTAATCTATACCCAAAACCCGGTTTCTTATTCATTTTTAGAACTATTTTTCTAGAATAATTTTTTAACAATCCCTTCATTACATCTTTATCCACTCTGGATTCACTTTCAAATGTAAAGACAATCTCATCCTTCATCTCCTTTATTTCCTCTATTCCAAGCTCCTTGGCCATACTTCTTATATAGGCTATATCCATAAGATTCTGAACTGAAGCAGGTATACTGGAGAATCTATCCTCCAATTCTTCCTTCACATCCAACATATCATCATATGAACTTATGGCCGCTATCTTTTTGTATACTTCTATTTTTTGCACTTCATTTTTTATATAATTATCCGGTATATATGCATCCACTTTCAATTCTACAGTGGTTTCCACCGGCTCTTTGCGGATTTCTCCCTTTACAAGCTTTACAGTATCCTCTAACATCCTACAATATAGATCATAACCTATAGCTGCCATATGTCCATGTTGTGAAGAACCCATCATATTCCCGGCTCCTCTTATCTCCAGGTCTTTTAAAGCTATTTTGAATCCAGATCCTAATTCAGTGAATTCCTTAATAGCTTTCAATCTCTTTTCCGCAACCTCTGTCAGGACTTTATCTTTTCTATAAGTTAAATAGCAGTAAGCTATTCTATTGGTTCTTCCAACTCTACCTCTCAATTGGTACAATTGGGACAATCCCATTTTATCTGCATCATATATTATCATAGTATTTACATTTTGGATATCCATGCCAGTTTCTATAATAGTAGTAGATACCAGTACATCGTATTTGCCCTTCATAAAATCCACTATTATGCTTTCAAGTTCTCTTTCCTGCATCTGACCATGCGCTACTGCCACCTTGGCCTCTGGAACTAATTTTAATATGTAGGATGCCATTTCCTTTATGTTTTCCACCCTGTTGTACACAAAATAAATCTGTCCCTTTCTGTTTATTTCCCTGAGTATAGCATCTCTAATCAATTGATCATTGTACTCAACCACATAAGTTTGTATAGGATATCTCTCCTCCGGGGGAGTTTCTATAACGCTTATGTCTCTGACTCCTACAAGGGACATATGGAGAGTTCGAGGTATAGGTGTTGCACTCAATGTCAACACATCTACATTTTTTCTCATTGTCTTGATTTTTTCCTTATGGCTGACACCAAATCTCTGTTCCTCATCTATTATAAGAAGTCCCAGATCTTTAAATTGAACATCCTTTTGTAATATTCTATGAGTTCCAATAAGTATATCCACATCTCCAACTTTTGCAGCTTTTATAGTGAGTTTTTGCTGTGAGGGAGTTCTAAACCTGCTTATCATATCTATCTTTACGGGAAAATCTGAGAATCTCTGAACAAAATTATTATAGTGCTGCTGGGCCAGTATTGTAGTTGGAACCAAAAAAGCAACCTGCTTCCCATCCATTACAGCTTTAAAGGCCGCTCTGACAGCAACTTCTGTTTTTCCATATCCCACATCCCCACAAAGCAGTCTATCCATAACTTTATCAGACTGCATATCTTCCTTTATATCCTGAATGGTTGACAATTGATCAGGTGTTTCCTCATAGGGGAATTCATCTTCAAACTGCTTCTGCCATAAAGTATCTTTTGAATATTTATATCCTTTTAAAGTGGATCTGATGGCATATAATTTTACCAAATCCTCTGCTATCTGCTCTATTGATTTCTTTGCCTTCTTCTTGGCCTTGGCCCATTCTGAAGTCCCCAATTTGTTTACTTTTGGGGTTTTCCCCTCAGTCCCTATATATTTTTGAACCATATCAAGTTGTTCTACAGGCACATATAATTTATCATCGGATTCATATACAATCTCCAGGTAATCCTTTTTATGTTCCTGGAACTCCAGCTGCTTTATGCCTTTATATACGCCTATTCCATGATTTACATGAACCACAAAATCTCCAGGTTTTAGCTCTGTAAAACTCTTAATTTTACCTACTCCCTTTTTGGAGGCTTTCTTTATATTTTTTCTTCTGGCTTCTCCAAAAACTTCCTTACTTGAAATCACACTTAATTTAAGTTCTGGGTATTCAAAGCCTTTTAATTGACTTCCAAAGGTTATCACTACTTCTCCTGGTTCAATTTCATGTATTACATCTTTGTAATTGCTGTCTATATCCCTATCTCTCAGCGTATCCACCAATCTTTCCCCTCTAGGCCTCGTACCCGACAAAATCAATATCTTGAAGCCACTGGATTTTTTATTTCTTATATCCTCAATGAGTAAATCCATTTGGCCATGGTAACTGCCAAGGGTTACTTGTGAAAAATTTATTGTTGAACTAGGCAAGAATGATTTTACCGATTTGGCAATAGGGTCTAGTACAATGCTTTCTCTCTCTTTGAGCTTTTCAATTAATTCAGATTTCCCAATAAGCATTTTACTTTGTTTAGGCAGAATATTACCTCTTTGTAAAAAACTTTTGTAGTTTTCTTCGAACTCAAAATATACACTATTTAATTTGCCTTCACATCTCTGTGCATCATCCACGAATATAAAATAATCCTTTACATAATCAAGAAAGGTAACGGGATTCTTATAAAAATATGCTAAAAAACTATCAATGGTTTCAAAATTCCAGCTCTGTTCAAGTGTTTCAAGATTTTTTCGGGTTACATCCTTTATCCTCTTAACTGCCTCATTATCTTTTAATTTTTTTAACTTTTCAACTACTGCTTCCAGATCTTCTTTTATTTCTTTTTTTGCCGATGAAATTCTATTTTTATCAAGAATAATTTCCTTAGCAGGAAAAATTTCTATACTATTCACTTTTTCAATGCTTCTCTGAGATTCCAAATTAAAGCTCCTAATAGACTCTATTTCGTTTCCAAATAATTCCAGTCTATATGGTTCTGCAGAAATTGGACAATATATGTCCATTATTCCTCCTCTTATGGAAAACTGACCTTTTCCATCTACAACTTCATTTCTTTCATATCCGCATTGAATTAGCTTTTCCGCAACATCTTTTAGATCCAGGTTATCTCCCAGTCGTATCTTGAACATATATTTCTTATATAATTCTATAGGAGTATAAATAGAACTCAATGACTCCACACAGGTTATTATAATTTTATTTTTGGAATTCAAGATCTGCTTTATTACTTTGAGTCTTTCCCATCTCAAATCTCCAGATATAGCATCTATATTATAAAATACCACTTCTTTAGTTGGAAAATAATATACCTGAGGTAAATAAAGAGATAAATCCTCATAAAGTTTCCTGGCCTCTACATCGCTGTGAGTCACAATTAGAACAGGTCTATTTAAAGCTTCATACACTCCATATATTAGATAGCTTCTGGCAGATTCCGAAAGGCCATATACTCCTACAGGAAATCTTTTTCTTGCTATTTCATTCATGATATTTTTAAATTTGTAACTTTCTTTAATGGGTTTCATAAGCCCTTCTAATCTCATTTTAACAACCACCCTATTATTTATAATGCGATAAAATTACTCATAATAATATTTACCTATAAATTCTATTTTAAATTTAAACGCAGAACAACCGCTAATCTCCCTCCTTAAAGAGATCATACGGCTTTTTAACCAAACTATTCTATTCATATCATATTTAACTTCATTTATATCAAACTACTTATAGGGTCAATCCATTAAATCTATTCATGGCTTCCTCTACCCCGCTTTTTAAAATACATTCAACTGCCTCACTGCTGGCATCTAAAACCTTTTTAACATGCATTTTGTCAGTTTCATTAAATTTACCCAATACATGGGAAATAAGTTGTCCCTTAGGTTGTCCTACCCCTATTTTTATCCTTAGGAACCGGTCTGTAGCTAAATTAAATATTATATTTTTTATTCCATTGTGTCCTCCAGCACTTCCATGAGTCTTTATCCTTATTTTTCCCACGGGAATATCTATATCATCCTGGATTATTATTATATTATTACAATTTATCTTGTAAAAATTTACAGCTTCAGCAACACTCTCTCCACTCAGATTCATATAAGTACCCGGTTTTAATAATATCACCTTGTTTTCCTCTATTATACCCTCTCCATAGGTTCCTTTAAATTTTTTCCTATTTATAGGAATATTATACTTATAACTTAATATATCTATGGAATCAAAACCCATATTGTGTCGTGTATGCTCATACAACTTTCCTATATTCCCTAAACCAACTATTAAAAACATAAATTTACTCCAATCCTAACACTTGCCGCAAACTAAATTTTTTCATTTCTTATCAATTTGAGATAAAGTTATTTCTGAATATATAATATTTCCATCTCTCCAGATCTTACTCTTTATTTTATCTCCCACCTTATGTTCGTCTAGTATAAGCTCTACATCCGATATATCCTTTACTTTTTTTCCGTCCAATTCCAGCAATATATCCGTAGGCTTTATACCAGCAGCAGAAGCTCCACTGTTCTTCTCCACCTGTTGGATATATACTCCTTGAATTTTATTATCCTGTGATACCACACTTTCTCCGCTTATACCCAAATCGGGTCTTGAAACTTTCTCACCGCTCATAAGTGATTTTATTATATCCTTTGCTTCATTTATAGTTATGGCAAAACCAATTCCCTCTATGTTGGAATCAGTTCCCAATTTTAAACTATTTATTCCTATGACATCACCTTGTATATTACAAAGTGGCCCGCCACTGTTTCCTGGATTCATGGCTGCATCTGTCTGGATGACTTTATATATAACTCCATTATACTCTATCTTTCTGTTTAATGCACTTATTATGCCCTTCGTAACTGAACCTGGAAATTCTCCACCTAGAGAATTTCCTATGGCAATAGCTGTATCTCCCACTTTTACTTTAGAAGAATCCCCTAATCTAACTACAGGAAGATTTTTTGCATCTACTTTTATTAACGCCAGATCAGATCGTTCATCAACTCCAGCTACAGAGGCATTCAATATTTTCCCACTGGACAATTTAACCATAACTTTGTCTGCACCCTGAATCACATGATAATTTGTGACTATATACCCGTTGGAATCTATTATTATTCCAGAGCCGCTTTCTAAATCCTGCAGTCCAAAATAATCCTGAGCTTTATTGCTTATGCCCACCACTGCCGGGCTGACACTTTCCGCCACCTCAGATACAGAATTCTGTGCTGCATTTTCAGAACCGGCTTTATCAGCATTATCCCTGGATTCAACCACTACTTGATTATTATTAGGTGTATAGATCTTGGCAGCCTCCCTCTTACTGCTCACATAGGCCCCAGATATGCCTCCTGAAATAGAAGCTACCAACACAAAACAAAATATTTTTCCCAGCTTTATAATATTCGATCTTCTTTTGCTGTTTATAAATTTTATTTTTGCTCTATCGGATTCTACATTTTGCCATGAAACATCCTTTATATTATCATATCTGTTATTATCGTCCATGTAAATACACCTCATAATATCTAAAATCTAGAGTTATTATAATAAAAAAGTTTTACACAAATATGAACAAAATAAAATAATTTGTTAAACTCTTTTCAAAGTGAAAGTGAACATAATTCCATCAGGTTTCTTGTTCTCAGCCCATATATCTTCACCTAACTGGGTAAGTATACTCCTTACAATTGGAAGCCCAAGTCCTGTGCTTATCTTTGAAGTTCTGGATTTATCCATTTTATAAAATCTGTCCCATATATATTTCATATCCGATTGTGATATGCTGGAACCATCATTGTATATGGACGTGAATACTTTTTCTCCCTTTATTTTGGTAAATATTTTTATATTTCCATTTTCATTTACATATTTTACAGCATTGTCTACCAAATTTGTAACCACTTGAGTTATTCTATCTTTATCTGCTGCTACATAGAGTTTATCATCCTCTAAATGCACATCTACCTTCAATTTCTTCTCATTTATTCTGGTTTCAAACTTTATAACACACAATCTTATTATCTCATTTATATCCACTTTTTCTATATTGAGCTTAAGCTGTCCTGATTCAATGGTTGACAAATCCAAAAGATCATTTACCAATCTGGTAAGTCTCTGTATTTCAGAATAAGTTACAGTAAGATAATAGTTCTGCTTTTCCAGAGGAATAACACCATCGATCATTCCTCCAATAAAACCTTTTATAGATGTTATAGGTGATCTTATTTCATGGGACACATTTGATATGAATTCCCTTCTGTTTTTTTCCACCTTTTGCAGAGAATCCGCCATGCTGTTAAAAGATTTGGCAAGTTCTCCAATTTCATCATTTGATCTAATTTCCACCCTCTTCTCAACTTCACCTCTGGAAATTTTATCTGCTGCATAATTAATCCGTTCCAGAGGCCTTATTATTATTTTCTGAGATAAATAATAAATTACAATACAGCATATTACAATGGCAAATACCGCCGATGCCCATATGATCTTGTATACCCATTTTAAAGGTTCTTTCAGTTCATTTATGGATGTGTGCATCATTATAGCACCTTTAAAAACTTTATCCGAAAAAATGGGCACCTCAAAAGTATGAACTGGATCTGTGAATATTTCCGAATAATTTTCTATTTTGTCTACTGTTTCATTTTCCCGGAGTTCTTTCAAATCACTAGTGACTATCTGTTTCGATGTAGCTATCAATTTTTTGTGTTCACTTTTCGACACAGAATATACATAGCCATAATTATCTACAAGCCATATATCCGCAGATAAATAATTCCCTATATAAGTCAAAGTGTCATTTATATCGTCTTTTGTCAAATTTCCATCTAAATATTGAATTGCCTTGTATTTTATAAACTGAGATTCCTTAAGCAGTTCACTTTCCCTCTGCTTAAAATAATACCCTTCAAACCAATAGGATAAAAAAGCCGCTGTCATCACAAAACTCACTATAATAATTGCAATAAATGCAGCCATAAGTTTTGAAAATAACCCCTTTTTCATCTATTTCACCTCAAATTTATACCCTACACCCCATACTGTTTCTATCTGCCAATTAGGCCCTCCCTGAAGTTTTTCCCTGAGCCTTTTAATATGAACATCCACTGTTCTGGAATCCCCTGGATAATCGTATCCCCAAACCTCACATAACAACTGTTCTCTGGTAAATACCCTGTTTTTATTATTCGCCAGATAGTACAGCAGTTCAAATTCTTTGGGAGGCATTTTTATCTCTTCATTTTTATAGACAACATTATATGAATTTATATCAATGGTAAGCTGTTCAAACTTAAGCACTTCCTTATTGTCATTATCTACAGTATACCTCCTGAGGACTGCTTTAATTCTAGCCAGCATCTCTTTTGCCTCAAATGGTTTTACTATATAATCATCTGCTCCCAGTTCAAGTCCTAAAACTTTATCAAAGGTTTCACCCTTTGCAGTGAGCATAATTACAGGAGTTTCATATTCTTTTCGTATCCATTTAAGTACATCTATGCCATCTATATTGGGAAGCATTATATCCAATAATACTAGATCCGGTTTATATTCTAAAAATAGTGTCTCTGCCATTTTTCCATCATTTGCAATTTGTGTTTTATATCCTGCATTTTCCAAATACATCTTTATCACTTCACAAATATTCTCATCATCATCTACGATCAAAATCTTACCTATAGACCCTTCCATTATTATCCTCCTAATCAATCTTTTATATCCATACATCTATTCATGTAACAGCTGTTGCTACTTCACTTACATCTTTTCTCAAAATTCCAGACAATTAACAGTTTATTTAAGGTCCAGTGTGAAATCACATTACCCACAGACAAAACCTGACTCGGACCCAGGAATCAGTTCACATATATTATCAACTGTATTTTTTAATTCCATAATATAAATATTCTATAAGCAGCTATTAAAAAATCAACTGCTCATAATAAATTTATCATATATTCCTATATAAATAATATTCCCCTTTCAAAAGTTACAAATAAGTTACAAAATAAATATATTTTAAAAAAGCATGTAGAAAACAAATTCTACATGCCACCTCAAAGTTAATCCTCAAATAATTTACTTACTGAAACTTCTTCGTATATTCTCCTTATGGCTTCTGCAAATACCGAAGCTATGGATAATATTTTAAATTTATCCAGCATCTTATTCTTTGGTAGATTTATTGTATTTAACATTACCAACTCTTTTATAACAGAATTTTTTATTCTCTCTATTGCAGGGCCAGACAATACAGCATGGGTACAGCATGCATAAACCTCTTTAGCTCCCCTGTCCACAAGAGCCTGTGCTCCATTTGTTATAGTTCCTGCTGTATCTATCATATCATCTACTAATATAGCAATTTTACCATTCACATCGCCAATTATATTCATTACTTCTGATACATTGGCCTTTGGCCTTCTTTTATCAATAATAGCTATAGGTGCATGAAGTTTATCTGCAAATTTTCTAGCTCTTGTAACACTTCCAAGATCCGGTGAAACCACCACTACATCTTCTCTGCTGCTAAATCCTTTCTGCACAAAATATTTGGCTAGTATAGGAGCTCCTAAAAGATGATCTAGGGGTATATTGAAATATCCTTGAATCTGCGCTGCATGGAGGTCCATCGTAAGAACTCTATCCGCTCCTGCGGCAGTTAATATATCAGCCACCAATTTTGCAGTAATTGGATCTCTGGCTTTTGCTTTTCTATCCTGTCTTGCATAGCCATAATAAGGCATTACAGCAGTTATTCTGCCTGCTGATGCCCTTTTAAATGCATCAATCATGATGAGAAGTTCCATTAAGTTGTCATTTACAGGATTATTGGTAGATTGAACTAAGAATACATCCATACCCCTCACAGTCTCATTGATATCTACAGATATCTCTCCGTCACTAAAAGTGGAAACTTTTGCATCTCCCACTGTAGTTCCCAAAATATCGGCTATCTGCTTAGCCAATTCAGGATGAGAATTTCCAGCAAAAATTTTAATACTTTTACCATGGGTTATCATTATGTAAAGCCCTCCTAAAATTTTTTATTTCTTTAATCCTTTTTTATATACCCAGCCTTCTTTATTTATCTGCTTTGCCCTAGCTATAGCGAGAGAACCTGCTGGTACCTCATCTGTTATAGTAGATCCTGCTGCTATATAGGTATCATCATTTACCTTAACCGGTGAAACTAGATTTGTATTGCATCCTATAAATGAGTTATTTCCAATCAAAGTCTTATTTTTCACCTTGCCATCATAATTCACTACAACAGTTCCACATCCAAAATTACATCCGCTTCCTACCTGGGCATCACCTATATATGTCAAATGTGATACTTTGGTTTTATCTCCAATTGTAGACTTTTTTATCTCTACAAAATCTCCTATTCTAACCGAATTTCCTATTATACTTTCGGGTCTTATATAGGCAAAAGGCCCCACCGTAACATTTTGTCCTATTTTACTTTCTAATATCACTGAACTCTGTACAATCACGTTGTCCTCTATCACGCTGTCTTTTATACGTGAATTTGGATACAACGTACATTTCTCTCCTATAACAGTATTTCCCTGAAGTACATTGCCCGGATATATCACGGTATCCCTGCCTATGGTAACATCCATTTCTATATAAGTATTGCCTGGATCAACAAGTGTTACCCCATTTCTCATATGTATATGGTTTATTCTATCTCTCATAACCTTTTCAGCTTCTGAGAGCTGCACCCTGGAATTTACTCCTATAATCTCCTCAAAATTTACTGGAAGCGCACCTATTTTCCCCTTGCTTACCTTCAATATTTCTATAACATCTGTCAGGTAATATTCACCTTGAGCATTATTGTTGTGTAATTTATTTAAGCTTTCAACAAGACTCTTTATATCAAAACAATACATTCCTGAATTTATCTCATCAACTTTCAGTTCTTCCCTAGAACAATCTTTATGTTCAACTATTTTAAGGACTTCTCCATTTTTTTCTCTTATAATCCTTCCATATCCAGTAGGATCCTTAACCACAGATGTCACTATGGTAGCCTTATAACCACCCTTATTGTGAAAATCCAGCATTTTTTTTATGGTATCTTCTTTTATCAAAGGTGAATCCCCTGTAAATATGACTACTGTTCCTTCTTTATTCTTTAAAAAATCCTCTGCACATAAAACCGCATGCCCCGTACCCAATTGCTGATTTTGAAAAGAATAACTCACATTTCTACTCTCAGTGGCTTTTTTTACCCGTTCCGCACCATTTCCAATTACAAGATCTATATCTTCTATTTGTGCTTTTTTTACAACATCAATAACTATATTGACCATTTCTCTCCCACAAACTTCATGTAAAACTTTGGGTGTAGAAGATTTCATTCTTTTTCCCTCACCAGCTGCTAATATTATAGCACAATTATACATTTTAACACCTCTTTATGGAATAAATCCACTTTTTCCACACTACATTATATTAAAACATTCTATAATATTATATTTTATATAAGAATTATTTGCAACCTTATAGCATAATTTCAAAAAAAGACGGAGGAATAATAAAAAGGAGTAATATACTCCCCTTTATTATTCCTCCGTCTTCTGTTCGGCAACCATTTCTTCACTCTTTACTTTTTCATACTCATCAAGAATTGCCTTCTGTATTTTTTCTCTAGTCTGAGTATTTATCGGGTGAGCAATATCCTTAAATTCACCATCAGGAGTTTTCCTGCTAGGCATTGCTATAAAAAGACCATTTTGACCTTCTATAACCTTTATATCGTGAACTACGAATTCGTTATCGAAGGTTACTGAAACAATAGCTTTCATCTTACCCTCGGCAGCAATTTTCCTTACTCTAACATCTGTAATTTGCATATAAATCCACCTCCAAGATGCTTATGTATATACTATTCTCTATATTTTATATTTTTCCTTCTTATTTTGTTAAAAACTAATAAAATTTTTTGAAAACTTTATCAGACGAACATTTTAGAAGGAGCTAATAGGGCGTTGCCATTTTCATCAATACCTCTAAAATCCACTATGGATACATAATTCTGTACTAACTTTTTAGGAATTCCCACATTATCTATCAAGAATCCTATGCCCAGGAGTTCACTTTCAAATTCTTTTAAAAGATCAATTATGCCCAGGGCAGTTCCTCCTGCTTTCATAAAATCATCAATAAAAATACATCTGCTTCCTTTTTTCAGCGCTTTTTTAGATAATGACATATTTTGAATTCTGCCTGTAGACCCTGATACATAATTTATAGTCAATGTGGATCCTTCTGTAAACTTTGTCTCTCTCCTCACCACCACAAGTTGAACTCCCATCATTCTGGCAACCTCATAAGCCAGTGGTATTCCCTTGGTTTCCACTGTAACCACACAATCGATATCCTTTTCTATAAAAATGGATGCCAAAATCACACCTGCAGTATGTATTATTTTCGGATTAAACATTATATCTGTCATATATAAAAAATTTCCTGGTATTATTCTTTCTCTATTTCTTAAAATAATACATAGCTTTTCAGCAAATTTTCTAGTTTTTTCAGGAGATATACCGCATATGTACTTAATTCCACCAGCCGCTCCTGACACAGTATTCATTTTTCCCATATTCAATCTGCTTAGAGTATCCCTGATTACAACTATATCTTCACTGATCGTTGATTTTGCAGTATTGAACATCTCAGTAAAATTATTCAATCCCATTATCCTGTTGGGGTTTTCAAGCAATATTTTTGTTATTGCCGCTATTCTATGGTTTCTACTAAACTTTTGCATTCTATCACCTATCTATATGATTTTACGAATAATAATGTAAGTTCTTATTCTATTATTCATATTGTATTCTAAAAACTGTGGTTAATCAATAGCTATTTACTGTAATTAAAGCTGTAAAATATCCATCCAAATTAATTAATGTCCACCATGATAATATAATTTTCTTGTGTTTTTTAACTAATTTTTGTATATAATTATTGATAGGTTAGTTAATATGAAGGAGTGATTTGAATTGTCATTTGATTTTATAAAAAATAAAAAAGTATACTTTATAGGTATAGGTGGAATAAGTATGAGCGGTCTGGCTGAAATCCTGCTTGAAAAAGGATTTAAGGTTTCCGGCTCCGATATAAAGTCTTCCCCGGCAACAGACAAGTTAAAGTCAATGGGTGCACACATATATATAGGTCAAATTTCTAAAAACATAACATCGGATATAAATCTGATAGTATATACCGCTGCTATCCCAAAAGATAATGAAGAACTTTTAAAGGCTAAAACTCTGAACATTCCCCTGATAACCAGGGCAGAATTTTTAGGAAATATAATGAAAGGTCATAAGTACAATGTAGCTGTATCTGGAACTCATGGTAAGACCACCACTACATCCATGCTGTCCTCCATAACACTTGATGCCAATCTGGACCCTACTATATTGGTAGGGGGAAATCTGGATATCATAAATGGAAACGTACGAATAGGAAACAGCCCATATTTTATTACGGAAGCTTGTGAGTACAAAGAATCCTTTTTAAAATTTTTTCCATATATAGGGGTCATTTTAAATATAGATGCTGATCACTTGGATTACTATAAAAATATAGATAATGTGCAAAATGCCTTTGTGAAATTTTCCAAATTGATTCCCCGGGACGGATATCTGGTATGCTGCAGTGATGATAGCAGAATGAAGAAAGTTATATCCAATGCCAACTGTAATATAATTACCTATGGTATAGATAGCGGGGATATTACTGCCAGAGACATAGGCTTTGACAGCAAAGGATGTGCCTGCTTTAAAGTGTACAAGGATAATGAAGCTTTGTTTTCCCTGCATCTGGGCATTCCAGGCAAACACAATATATTAAATTCCCTGGCCAGCGCAGCTGTTTCTTTAATTTTAAATATACCTCTGGAGAATATTAAAAAAGGTCTGGAAAACTTCAAGGGCACTCATAGAAGATTTGAAATCAAAGGCAAAAAAAACGGAATCACGGTAGTGGATGATTATGCCCATCATCCTACTGAAATAAAAGCAACTTTAAATGCAGCTCAAAATTATCCCCACAAAAGAATAATCTGTGTATTTCAGCCGCATACATTTTCAAGAACCATCAACCTGTATAAGGAATTTACTTCTGCCTTCGATAATGTAGATGAATTGATACTGGCGGATATATATGCAGCAAGGGAAAAAGATACTGGAGAGGTCAGCTCTGCAATGCTGGCTAAAGACATCTCAAAAAGAGGTGTAAAATGCAGTTACATTGAAAATTTTGATTTAATAGTACAACATTTAAATCACAGTCTAAAGGATGGAGATTTGTTTTTAACTATAGGTGCAGGAGATGTCTTTAAAATAGGTGAAATGTTTTTAAAATAAAGTATAAAATAACTAGTAAAATTTATAATTTGGCGTAAAATGTTTCTAATAGGGCAATACTATAATTGACAAATTATTGGAGGTGTTTTAATTTGAAAAACTTTTTAATATCTGCATGTGTTGATGTATTTTTAATTTTATTATCTTATTTTTTATTTGTAAAAATAATCAGCGGACCTACAAGACACAAGTTATATGAAAAATTTTTTAAATCCTTCGCCAAATTTATAATATACCTATTTTTCATAACTTTGGCCATAACCGGTTTAAGTGCATTAATATTATATAGAACTGCTTATATAGCTTATATAAATATAATATCCCCGGCCTTAGTATCCATATTGGTAGGCTTTTTAATGTCAACGGTTCCCACAAGAGGTGAAGGAGATAATTCCAATATGACTGTAAAATAGTTTTTCACCTCTTGTTTTTATTCAATATATGTTATAGAATGTTAAAGGGACGGGGTGTAGCGCAGATGGTAGCGCGCTTGCTTCGGGAGCAAGAGGTCGCAGGTTCGAGTCCTGTCACCCCGACCACTGATATAGATGGGATTAAAATGATTTACATACATTAATTTTTCACATCACCCATCTCCTACCTGTTTTTTTCAAATTTATATTGTGTAAATTCAAAACATAATATTACAAAACCATGGCAGTAAATTAATCACACAAGGAGTTGTATTCATAAGATGAAAGAGCAGTATGATAACTTATTCAAATCTCTAATAGAATCATATTATAATGGAAATTTTGAAGACAAAATAAACTCTATTTTATCCCAAAGTAAAATTCAAAAATCAGAACTCTATAAAATCATATCCTCATTATGTGGTGTAAATGTAAACTGTGATTCCAACTTCATAGAGAATTTAAAGAAAGCAATAGTTTCTTACAAATCCGATGAAAAAATAGTCACTAAAGTTGGACATTGTTCCATGAAATGTGCAGACGAAAATGGTAAAACTCTATGCCAAAAAGCCTGCCCTTTTGATGCTATTTTAATTAACACCGATAAAAATACTACATACATAGATAAAAATAAATGCACTGACTGTGGTTTTTGTGTAGATGCCTGTCCTAATGGCAACATAATGGATAAAGTACAATTTCTTCCATTAGCCAACATGTTAAAAGATAATTTACCCGTAATAGCCATAGTAGCTCCAGCAATAATAGGTCAATTTGGAAATGACGTCACCATGGATCAGCTTAGAAGTGCTTTTAAGAAATTGGGATTTGCAGATATGATTGAAGTGGCATTCTTCGCAGATATACTCACTTTAAAAGAAGCAGTAGAATTTGACAAATATGTTAAAAGTGAAAATGATCTTATGATAACTTCCTGCTGCTGCCCTATGTGGGTGGGTATGTTAAAAAAGATATACAATAATTTGATAAAATACGTATCCCCTTCCGTTTCTCCTATGGTTGCAGGAGGAAGAATACTCAAAAAATTAAACCCACGCTGCAAGGTGGTATTTGTAGGTCCCTGCATTGCCAAAAAATCTGAAGCAAAAGAAAAAGATATAATAGGTTCCATAGATTTCGTATTGACTTTTGCAGAATTAAAAGACATATTTGATGCTGTTAATATACATCCCGGCGAACTTCAAGGTGAATCTTCTGCAGAGTATGCTTCCAGGGGAGGAAGATTATATGCCCGTACAGGTGGAGTATCGATTGCAGTAGGTGAAGCCATAGAAAGAATTTTTCCTGAAAAATACAAGCTGCTTAAATCAATCAAGGCAAGCGGTGTAAAAGAATGTAAATCCACACTTGTAAAGGCTCAAAGTGGAGATATAGGTGCTAATTTTATCGAAGGTATGGGCTGCATCGGCGGATGTGTTGGGGGTCCCAAGGCAATTATACCAAAGGATGAGGGGAAAAATTCTGTAGACCAATTTGCACAAAATTCAGAAATAAAAGTTTCCATAGACAGCGACTGCATGAATAGAATACTTGATATGATTGGCATACATTCCATAGATGATTTTAAGGATAAAAACAAAATAAAATTATTAGAGCGAATTTTTTAATATAATCAAGCTGCTGTCAGATTTAGATACTGAATTTTAAATCTTATACAGAAATCTTCATTATTTGATATTTGCATTTTGTATTTTAGAATATGGGAGTGATTGATGTGCTTGAAAATATCAGAGGGGCTATTTTCGACATGGATGGAACCCTTTTGGATTCCATGTGGCTTTGGGAAAATATTGACAAAGAATATTTAAGCAAAAAAAATATACCTTTCACTGTAGAACTAAAAGATACCATACAGAATATGACTCTTGATGAAACTTCAAAATATCTTAAAGACAAATTCAACTTATCCGAAAGTGTATCTGAAATACAAAAAGAATGGCATGATATGCTTTTTTACGAATATTCCCATAACATTTGCCTAAAACCAGGTGCCAGGGATTTTTTGTACCTTTTAAAAAAGAAAAAAATCAAGATAGCTCTTGCCACAAGTAATTATAGAACTATAGCAGAAACAAGTTTGAAGAAAAATAAAATATACAATCTATTTGATTCTATAGTGACTACAGAGGATGTAAAAAAAGGCAAAAATTTTCCCGATATATATCTTTTTGCTGCCCATAAGCTGAATTTAACCCCTAAGAATTGTGCTGTATTTGAGGACATCCTATCTGCCATAAAAGTAGCTAAATCCACAGGCATGACTGTAATCGGCGTATATGATACCTATTCGGATTCCCAGTGGGAGGATATACTTGCCTATGCAGATATGAGTATTTTCAGGTATACAGATTTAGTAAAATAGTATAAACTTTCATCTTTAAGCACCATATTGAATATAATGTATTAAATTAATAAATATGGAGAAATATGATGCTGGCTTTTTTATTCATAGCACTTATAATCTGCACTTCTGTGATCTTGTATAATCTTCAAAATAAAATTTCCTCTCAAAGAAGGCAGATACTATCTTTAAGATATGAAAATGACAAGCTGAAATCAAGAATATCAAAAGAAACCCCAAGAAAAATAAATGTGAAATATATTACTCCACAATATGTAAATGCCATAGTTCTCACAAGAAGTCATATCTATCTGGCTCCTATTTTAAACTCCGGTATAGTAAATACCTTGGAAAAAAATACTCAAATAAGAGTTCATGACAGTATTGAAATTATGAATGAATTCTGGTTTGAGGTTTCTATGGTGGGAGTTACCAGGATAAATTCTAAGGGCTGGATAAAATCTAATTATATAAAGGCAAATTTACCAAACTCCAGCAGCATATAAGCTGGGGTCTTGGTAAACAATTATGTATTAAACCTCTCATCAGTTTTATTTTGGGAAATATATACCCTGATATATTTTTCTATCCTTCATAGTCCTATCAATTTCATTTAAAATTTCCCATTTTTTCAGACTCCATCTAGGACCTATAAGTAAATTTCTAGGTGAGTCCCCTGTTAATCTATGAATTACCATGCTGGAAGGAATATTACACAGTGCCCAGCATATCATATTTACATATTCATCCTGAGTCATGAATCTCAGTCGGTCTTCATTATATAATTTTACAAGAGGAGTATGTTTCATTAAATGAAGCAAATGAATCTTAACTCCCTGTATATCTTGATTTGAAATATATTTTACCGTGTTCATCATATCAATTTCATTTTCTCCCGGCAATCCCATTATTATATGAGTCACTACATCGATTCCTATTTCCCTAAGGGAATTTACAGCTTTCTCAAAAGTCTTCAGCTTATACCCTCTATTTATTATCCCCGCTGTATAGTCATTCGAACTCTGAAGTCCAAGTTCCACCCAGGTATAAATTCTACTGTTGAATTCCTGCAATAAATTCAGCACTTCAGGATCAAGACAGTCAGGTCTAGTGGCTATCGCCAGTGCCACCACTCCTTCTTGATTCACAGCCTCCTCATATTTCTTTCTGAGAACTTCTACCGGGGCATAAGTATTTGTATAGGCTTGAAAATATGCTATGTATTTGCCATTTTTCCACTTTTTATTCATCATGTGTTTTATACTTTCAAATTGCTCACATATAGACATATCTCTATTTCCCGCGAAATCCCCGGAACCCCTCTCGCTGCAAAAAATACATCCTTCCCTGCTTATGCTTCCATCTCTATTGGGACAGGAAAACCCTGCATCTAAGGATATTTTAAATACTTTGCAGCCAAATTTCTTTCTCAAATAATAGTTCAAACTATAGTATGCTTTATCTCCCCACTGCATTCCCAAATTCTATCCTTCCATGATAATAGTATCAAGTGTTTTCTCAGATTCAGATGGAGCCTGCCTGGAAATACCTATGTCCATCTCAATCCTAGAAAAACTTACCTAAGAGCATATTTAAATATCAAAAACAATACACTGAAATTATATCACACTTTTGTGGCCTTAAAACTTCCCAGGTTCAATTCCCATTTCCCAATTATATTTTGAGGTGCTTCGTCATTATTGTTTTTAGATACAACATCAAAACTCAATATACCTCCATCAAAAGAAGAGAACAGCACATCTACCTTGTCAAGTGGAAAACTTTCTTCAAATTTATAACCTGCAATATTTCCAGAATCTGTTTTATATAATCGTATGCAGTGTCCGACATCATTGCCAGTATATTGAACTGCAATAAATTTTTCATCTGGAGAAAAAGTCAGAAATTCCACTTTGGAATTTTTCAAAATATCAAGATCAGTTATATCTTTACCTATGGGTTTGACATTTTTCTGTTGTCCACCGCCTGAATCATCCTGGCCTCCTGAAGCTCCGCCATCTTGATTTCCCGACTGTTCATCAGATTGTGTCTCCACACTTTCATCTATTTTAATTATACCTATATATGAATCTTTAGAATAAGTGACTACTGCCAGACGATCACCATCATAGGAAAAATCAAGTATACCGAAATTGGTTTTAGGCACCGGAGTTTTATTTACTTTTGCTTCATCATCTTTACTAAATACATAATTGGGCATACTTCTAATATCCGTTATCACATTTACACTTACACTATTCTTATTTCTCATTTTCAATTGATTTTTCTCCACAAAGGCTTCTCTATCCCCCACATTGTTAGTTTCATTGATCTTGTAATCGTCGCCTTCTTTTATCACATTAATTGAGTACTCATCTAAAGTTGCAAAAGGTTTGCTTAAATCAGTCCTGGCAACTTTCATCTTCAAAATCGCAGATTTTCCCACTTCACTGCTGTCAATTAAACTATATCCTAAAATACGAAGATTTTTATTTTCATTGCTGTTAAAATTTTTAAGAAGATCTTTGGAATACAATTTTTTAGCATTTCCCATATCATTTTTCATGAGATATTTCATATAGTTATCCGCTGTGTTGGTAGCGGATTTCATATCAAAACCTTCATTGGTACTTTGAACATTTTCTCTTCTGCTTAAATCACATGCAGATATTATAATACATAAAAAAATTATAGGGAAAATGAATTTAAATAAAGTTTTTTTCTCCATGTATCTTCTACTACATCCAATCATACATCTGCAGTAGAAATTTCACCCCTTTCAAATTTATTTAAGCCTTCTACATACTTTTATAAATTATATTTTCCCCGCAAATAAAATTTTAATTTATAATTCATTATTTTTATATGATATTTATATACTTATATTAATAATGCTTTATTCTAGGAGGTATATCTTTGAAGGAGAGAATATTTTTAATTTTACAGATATCTGCTGTTTTCATTGGGACAATAGTTGGTGCAGGACTTGCATCTGGCCAAGAAATATCCCAATTTTTCACCCAGTATGGTTACAAAAGCTTTTTCGGCATATTGATCTGCTGTGCCATCTACATAATAATGTCTTCAATCATAGTCAATATAAGTATAAAATACAGATTGAACTCCTATGATGGTCTTATACTACTGGTAAGCCCGGGATTTTTAGGATTGGTAACCAATTTCCTGACTACCTTTTTTTTAATTGGAGGTGCCTCAATAATACTTGCCGGAAGTGGAGCCCTTATACATCAATATTTTGGCATATCAAGGTGGATAGGCATACTTCTCATGGTTGTGGTATCCATAATCATTTTACTCAGAGATATCAAAGGTCTCATGGAAATAAATTCAATAATAGTTCCTTCTCTTGTGATTGTAATATTTACTCTTTTCATGCTGCATTTAATTTTTTATAAAAACATAAATCCGTCTTTCATAAAAAGTATACCTCATTATAAAGACGGTTGGCTTTTATCTTCACTGATATATTCAGGATTCAACATATTGTGCTGCAGTGGTGTACTTGTACCCCTAAGCCTTTCCATAGGCAAAAAAAAGAGTCTTGTAACTGGCTCCATCATAGGTTCCCTTGGTCTTACAGCTTTGGCTCTCATAATAAATTTCTTATTGATTTCGAACATACCTTATATATTCAAATACGAAATTCCTCTGCTTTACATCGCCAATCGATTTGGGAAATTGATTCAGATAATGCTTCTGCTGATAATTTGGCTTGAAATGTTCTCCACAGAAGTGTCGGACATATACAGCGTAGGTAAAAATTTTCAGGAGATGTTTCATATATCCTACAATAAATCAGTGTTCTTGATCATATTAATTACAATTCCCATATCCCAGATTGGTTTTATAAACCTAATCTCCTTTTTATATCCTGCATTTGGAGTGATTGGTTTTATATTTATAGTACAATGCACAATTTTTTATATAAAAGATACTCTATGACTTTCTTTACAAAACAAAATATATACTTTAACATATTAATATATAAAATATGAAAGAAGTGTTTTTTAATGTTGAATACCCTCAAAAACTGCAAATTATGTCCCAGAAAATGTGGCATAAATAGATTAGAAGGAACTATCGGCTTTTGCAATGCAGGCAAAAACGTAAAAATAGCTAAAGTTTCTCTGCACAAATGGGAGGAACCCTGCATTTCAGGCACTGCAGGCTCGGGTACCATATTTTTCTCCCACTGCAATTTGAAATGTGTTTTCTGCCAAAACCACAGTATAAGTGCTGAAAACACAGGTAAAGAAGTGTCTATAAAAAGGCTCAGCAATATATTTCTAGAACAGCAAAAAAGAGGTGCCCATAATATAAATTTGGTAACCCCTACCCATTATATACCTCAAATAATCCAGGCTCTTCAAATAGCCAAATCAGAAGGATTAACCCTGCCCATACTTTTTAACACCAACAGTTATCAGACTACAGATGCATTAAAAGCCCTAAACGGATATGTAGATGTGTATCTAGCCGATTTAAAATATTTCAGCAATAAATACTCTGTTAAATATTCCAGTGCTCCTGATTATTTTAGTTATGCCTCAAAATCTATAAGAGAAATGTACAATCAAGTTGGAGCCCCAAAATTTAACAATGATGGTCTTATAACAAAAGGAGTGATAATACGTCACCTTATGCTGCCTGGCTTGCTCTTTGATTCTAAAAAGATAATAGATTATATTTATAATACCTATGGAGATTCAGTATACATAAGCATAATGAATCAATATACCCCTATGTATCACTCCTATAAATTCCCCGAAATAAACAAAGTTTTAAATCCGGCACACTATGATTGTTTTATAAATTACTGCATCTCTCTCGGAATAAAGAATGCATTTATTCAGGAAAGTGGTACTTGTTCTGAAAATTTTGTGCCTAATTTTGATCTACAGGGAGTTTAATTCCTGCTATTAAAAATTGGACAAAAGAACTATGCCTCCTGTCCAATTTCTTAATTTTCATATTTTATATCTATCAAGTTCTGATTTAAAGGATTCTGTTATCTTTTTAAATTCTCCTATACTATTCATAAGATTTTTGATATCATTGGTATAATTGGATACATTGGCACTAACTTCCTCCGATGATGCCGAATTCTCCTGAGCAATTGCTGCCAATGATTCCATATTGTCATATATCCCCGCTATAGAATCAGATTCCTGGGTAAGTTTGTTTATAGTTTTTATCATGGAGGAGGCTACTTTCTCTATAGAATCTGTCGCTTCATAACTTATATCCCTCACATTTTGAAGCTTACCACTTTCCAGCTTCAGTACATCAAACTGTTCCTCTATATTTTTTACCAGTTTCTCTATATCTTCTGCGAATTTAACAAGATTGGAATTTATGTCTTTTACAGCATCCTGAGATTGTTCTGCCAGGTTTCTTACCTCTTCAGCTACTACTGCAAATCCTTTTCCCTGTTCTCCGGCACGGGCGGCTTCAATGGAAGCATTGAGAGCCAATAAATTTGTTTGTTCTGAAATACCTGAAACTATGGAAACTATGCCGGTTATGTCTTTTGCTTTTGATTGGAGCTCAGTTCCTCTGTCCCTGACTTTTTTAAAGCTCTCCAAAGTACCCAATATATTCTTGCTCGCACTATCTACATTTTTATAGCTGTTGTTTATTTTACCCATGGATTTTTCAAGTTCCAATTTATTATCATTTTCATTTCCAACTATACATTTCAAATTTTCAATATTATCATTCAATACAGACACCACTTTTTCAGTATTTTCCGCCTGATTCACTGCACAGTTGGCTACCTGCTCCACCACATCGGATATTTCACCGGAAGTATTGTCCATTGAAGTGGATATTCTATTTATATTTGAAACAAATGTATTCATTTCATCAGTGACACCTTTAAATCCCACAAAATCTGATTTGATCATCTTTTTATGTTGTTTTAGAAGCTCATATATATTTTCAAAAAAATCATTTGTCTCTATGTCCCCATCCTCTATATAATTATTTTTATTGATTTTATTTATGGCATCTACTATAGCAGTTTGGGGCTTCATAAGCATATAACCCGATATACAGGCTCCCAGAAAAGCTATAAATGAGATCGCTATGGACTTAAATAAATTATTTAACCCGAACATAGGCACAGATATTATCAAACATAATATAAAGCTGAATATTCCTATCTTTATTCCAATGTTCTTTATAAATCCAAAAGAAAGCAATTTGTTAAATCCGTAAACCTTCTTATAATATATGTCTTTTTCAAAAGTGAATTTAAATTTTACAGAGTTGCTTGTTTCATCAATTTTCTCTATTCCAAGCTTTTCTCCAAAAAACTTAGCACTTCCTTCTATCATACCAATAAGATAATCAAACATAGCTCTTTCAGACTTGTATTCAAATACAGCAGTTCTAGATGAAACAGGATTTATTACTACTAAAGGCGGTTTTGCACCTGGAAATTTTTTAGTCATAACTACATGTACATCAAACATGGATCTTAGAAATGAATACAAATTTTCATGCTTAAAAAAAGCAGGATAATCTTTATGGAAAGCATTTATATTGTCCAGTCCTATTTTCTTCCACAAAGTCCTTACATCCTCATTATTGGCTTTTGCAATAGCTTCAATAACATTTTTTATTTGTCCATCATCTACGTTTTCAATTGGAGAGAATATCTTAGATGCTCCCCACCCAACTTCATCCATAGCAGTGTTGACAGTTTCATCACCATAAAGTTTTCTACACGTTCTCATCCATGTAGCAACCACAGTACCCTTCATACTTTACCCTCCTCCTATGTAATTGATCTACAGCACAATTTCCACTTTATCCAATTTTGCGATTACCTTTAAGCTGCCAATGTCCACACTTTCCGTTCTCACAGTATTGTTACCACTTATGAGAAGCACCTTGTTACTATCCAATTTTTTTATCTGCCTTATCTCCCTTCCACCATGGTACTCCACCAAACATATAACATTGTTTTCAATTTCTCCGGTAATATGTGCAAAGGCCAAGTCACCTCTATGTATTCTGAAACCTTCCATATCATCACTCTCTATTTTCAAATACAAAACCTTATCCTGTGAATATCCTTCTATTTTATTCTCAATTAAAGGAAGCTGTTTGAAACCAATGGGCCTGCCTAAATCATATTTATAAATAGGTACCTTTTTCAAAACGGATCCAAAAGCTTCATTCCAAATATCCTTGACTTTCTCTTCTCTATTAGATATCGGAGGGAATTCTTCTTTCTTGACATCATCTGACTGTTCTTCAAAAGACATGGTTATATCATTCATATCTTTACCTAAAATTTTAGAAATCCTATCTATTATCCCCTGATTGGCTATTCTTCTCCCCATCTCAACTTCATTTACAAATCCCTCGGAAACTCCCAACTTCCTGGCAAGCTTTTTTTGACTAATTCCTGATTTAATTCTTGCAGATTTTATTTTTTCCCCTATTCTACTCATTTTTTCCTCCCATTATCACAATTATGTTAAATAATATAATCAATATTAAGTTGAAATTCCTTTGTTCTTTTCAAACCATGCTCTCTCCTGAAGAAGGTGACTCAGTAAATAACCAAAGCTCCAATTTATGGAAGTTTTAGTTACTACAGCCAAAATGGGCATGCTATTCATCTTAACCTTTAATTCTCTCATAATTCCGCTTATTTGTCTGTCCGTCAGATTATTAAACAATATTACTTTCTCATTTAAAAAATAGCCAGTATCTTGTTCTCTCAATTCTTTTTCCAGATCTCCTGATAATATATCTTTTATCTTCATCTCCGTCATATGATCTTTTATTATTTTAAAACCGTCAACATTGAATTGCCTGCCTGCACCTTTTACAATCTTTTCGTCATTTTTACTAAAACCATACATAAGTATGGTCTTACTATTCTGTAGAGACATATACACATCCATCCTTTCAAGACATAAAATAAAATTCTAATTAATTTCCCCTCTCAAAAGCTCATAGCTCAATTTTATAATATCCTGACTATTCATAGAATTAAATATTCTTATATTTCCCAATTTATCCCTATTACTGGCTTGAATATCGTATTTAACCAGCTGTCTTTTAAGTTGCTGTACAGTTCCCCTGCTGCCATCTATTATGGGAGTATCATCATCCAATACCTTGGATATGCTTTCTTTTATAAAAGGATAATGAGTACACCCCAGTACCACAGCCGCAATTCCACTTTCTTTGAAAGGATTCAATCTTATCTTTAAATACTGCTCAATTTTTTCTCCACTTATTATACCCTGTTCTATAAGCTCTACAAGTCCAGGACATGGCAGTGGCTCTATTTTTGAATTCCTGTCAAATTTTTTCATAAGATTGGCAAACTTTTTTTCAGCCAATGTCATAGGGGTTGCCATTATAACCACTTTTCCCTTTCTCCCGAATTCCATAGCCGGTTTCAAGGCTGGTTCTATACCTATTACGGGCATATACTTGCTATACTTCTCTCTCAAATCTATTATAGCTGCACTGGTTGCCGTGTTACATGCGATCACCAATGCCTTTATATCTTTTTTCAATAAAAACTCTACGGCATCAAGTGTAAGTTTTTTTACATTCTCTACAGTTCTCACACCATAAGGAGCCATTTTCGAATCCCCAAAATACACGAAATCCTCATTGGGTAAAATTTTAACAGCCTCTCTTAAAACACTTATGCCGCCTATTCCAGAATCAAAAAAACCAATCGGTCTACTCTCTGACTCCACTTTATCACCTCATTAATTCCAATAAATATATTACATTTTACTATTTATATTATATATTATAGATTTAAAGTATACAAACTTCAAAATTAATGCATAAATATACATTACGCCTATATTTTATACTTTCAATAAAATATAAACTGATTATCCTTTAACAATATTGCAAATTATCCTCTAAATTCTTTAAAATATATTGACATACATACATATTAATTATAAAATCATAGATATATAAAAATTAAAAATATAATTATAGATTTATTATGCACAGCGATTAGAGTAGTAAAATACTCTTTCAAAATTATTCATAGGAGGGAACACCATGTTAAAAGATCTTATCTATATAGTGCCCAAGGAAAAGCACTCAGAAGAAAATTTAAAAGAAATACTAACTTCCCATCCAGAAATAAAATTTGTATCCCTGATAGGCATAGACCTTTCTGGAAATGATACTGATGAAAAAATTCCCATCAAAGTTCTTCTGGATGATATAACCGCCTTTTTAAAAGGTGCAATCCAAACCGATGGTTCATCCGTAGTTCTCCCGGGAATTGCCAGCTTAAATAATGCAAAGGTAGATATGGTATGTGATTTAGACGTAAACTGGTATGTTGAGTACAATACAGATAATGTGGATCCTGAGACCGAAAAACCTGTAGGAACGCTTAGAATTCCATGTTTCCTGTATCATGAGAACAAAGCCGTAGATTCAAGATACACTTTAACTAACTGTATAGAGCATTTCAAAGCAGATCTTCTGAATTTATTCAAAGAGCACCCAGATTCCCTGACCCCTTTCGGTATAAAATATGACGACATAGATAGTGTAGCTGCAACTTGTGCTACAGAACTGGAATTTTGGGTAAAAACTCCCAACAACCAGGCTGAAATTGAGGAACTTTCCACCTCACAGGTACTTCAGGAACAATACTGGACTAGAACAAAAGGTGTGGTTAGAACAGCCTTGGAACAGACCATTTTGAACATGGAGTTATATGGTCTAGAACCAGAAATGGGCCATAAAGAGGTAGGTGGCGTAAAAGCCAAAATTGATGAATCCGGAAATTTCAATCATATAGCAGAACAGCTGGAAATAGATTGGAAATATTCCAGTGCTATACAAGCTGCTGACAATGAACTTCTTGTAAAAAGTATAGTCAAGGAAACCTTTAGGCAAAACGGACTGGAAGTCACTTTCCTTGCTAAACCTATAGATGGAGTAGCCGGCAGTGGAGAACATACTCATATAGGCTTGGCTTTGAAATTGAAGAATAATAAGACAATAAACTTATTTTCTTCTACTAAACAGCACTTCTTAAGTGTCTTCGGATATTCTTCTGTAATGGGAATACTTAAAAACTACGAAGTCATCAATCCTTTTGTTTCTTCCACAACTGATGCACTCAGAAGGTTAAAGCCAGGATTCGAAGCTCCAATCTGTATTGTAACTTCCGTAGGTCATGCTGTTGATTTACCTTCAAGGAACAGAACGGTACTTATAGGTGTTGTAAGAGATCTTGCAAGTCCTTTATCCACAAGATTCGAACTCAGAGCTCCAAACCCACGCACCAATACTTATCTGGCCTTAACTGCATTATATATCTCCATGATGGACGGAATAACTTATGCCTTAAAAAATAATAAAAATGAAGACGACCTGTTAACAGAACTTTCTAAAAAACCTGGAGAAGATGCAGATTATCTGGAAAAGGAAAGAGCATACAGAAGTGAGGAAAACATATTTGAAGATTTTACTGATGAAGAAAGAGAAAAATTCTTTGGTAAAGCTCCTGCAACTGTATACGAAAATCTCTCTGCCTTTGATAAATATCCAAAAAAGAAAGCCATCTTGGTTAAGAATGATATATTAAATGACAAATTGATAAACAGCTTTAAACTTGGTGCTATAAAAAGATGGCTGGTAGAAATAAATCACAGGATTATAAATGAATTTACTGATGAAATAAGGAGTTATAAAATTCTTCATTCCATAGATAAAGCTCTTGATCTTGATGTGGCAAACTGGATGAAAATAGAGGAGCTAAAATATTATTTAATGAAAGATTCCTATTCCAAAAAAAGTTTATTTTCAAGAATAAGAATTGCTTCTGAAAATAAAGATTACGAAGAAGTTTCCAAGCTTCAGGTAGAAGCTGAGGAAAGAATGTCTGAATTGAGAAGTTTGTATTCAACATATAAAAAAAATTTACTGGACATTTAATATAGAAATAAGAGCAAGAACAAATCTTGCTCTTATTTTTATAAAACACTCTAAAAATTCTTCAAAGGCAAATTTCTTATCAACATCTCTTTTTTATTATTTATAGGTTTCCACAATGCTATTCTGTCAATGCGCACCATTTTATTTACTCCCTCTCTCTTAACACTTTCACAAGCTGCTGCATACTCCTTAGAACTCCATTCCCTCATGGCATAATTTGTATTAGCCAGTGAAATATGCAGATCCCAGTTCTCTATATCCTTCCTAACATCAAATTTATACAACTTCAGTTTATCGTTTATTTGCCTTGCCAATCTTATAATGTAACCTTTATGTTCCACCTTCAAGTTTACAGATTTATAGGGAGGCTCAAAGCAGATAGTCCCATTTATTTTCGCTCTAAATTTTTTATATGGATTAACTATTTCTGAAACAATTTTCCATAATTTATCTATATCGGGATTTTCTACAACTTCAAGAGTTATATGTAAAACTGGCATATTTTTATACAATCTATATTTTCTGCATATGTTTTTTTGTATACGTTCAATATATGAATAAGAATCTCTATCAAACAATGCTACTAAATAGTACTTCATTATTTTCTCAATCCCCCAAATAATATTATAAACTATGTGCCTTATATAAATATTATATCACAGAATCATCAGCTTCATAATGTAAAAATTGCCACGAATCTTCAAGTATATAAAATGCTTAAAGATCAAAGAATATTATTGTCTTAAAATTTATAGAAAAGAGGTGAAAATCCTGCCCATCTAAAAGAAAAATATTTTAGAGCAGGAGATACGTATGAATAGCGCTCGCAATAACAGCATTGGCTGTGTAGTTAATGAATGTAGATTCCACGCAAAAGACACAAACCACTGTACACTTGATAAAATACAAGTTACAAAACATGAATCTATGGCTAAAGACATTGAATGTACTGATTGTGGAAGTTTTGTAAAAGAATAGCTATCTAATATCTTTTTACCCCATAATGAAAGAAATCAGTTTTACTTTTTAACTGGTTTCTTTTATTTTGGGAATAATTATTTCTAGGTTATGTTCATATTTTAAAAATTAATGTTAAAATAATATAGAATTATGATATAATAAATTTTGTGTAATATGAATTAAATTTTGAGATTTTCTAAATTTTATATAAATATAAATTTGTGATAAGGATGGATACATGAATGGATAAATTGGTAATTAACGGTGGAAATCCCCTTTTCGGTTCAATAGAAATTAATGGTGCTAAAAATGCAGCTGTAGCAATTTTACCAGCCGCAATAATGGCCAGCAGCGATATATGTTCAATTGATAATATCCCTAATATAGAAGATGTTCACTGTATAGAAAGAATTCTCTCAAGCTTAGGGTGTAAAATAAAAACAGGTAGAAATTCAGTAGTAATTGACAGTACTGATATAGTGAGTATGGATGCAAATACAAATGATGTGCGAAAAATGAGAGCTTCTTATTACCTTATAGGTGCCCTTTTAGGCAGATTTAAAGAAGCCAGGGTGGAGCTTCCCGGAGGGTGCCCTATAGGAGTCAGACCTATAGATCAGCATATAAAAGGCTTTGAAGCACTAGGTGCTAGGGTGGAAATCAAGCATGGATGTGTAATAGTAAAAGCTGACAAATTAGTTGGAACTAATATATTTTTTGATGTGGTAAGTGTAGGTGCCACTATAAATGTAATGCTTGCTGCCACCCTTGCAGAAGGCATAACCATTTTGGAAAATGTAGCTAAAGAACCTCATGTAGTAGACGTGGCAAATTTTTTAAACAGCATGGGGGCAAATATAAAAGGTGCCGGAACAGAGGCAATAAGAATTGTAGGTGTAAAAAAATTAAAAGGCTGCTCTTATAGTGTAATTCCGGATCAAATAGAGGCAGGTACATATATGATTGCTGCTGCAGCATGTGGTGGTGAAGTTCTAGTACAAAACATTATACCTAAGCATCTGGAGTCCATATCGGCAAAACTTATAGAGATGGGTGCCCAGATAATAGAAGATGGTGATTCTATTACTGTAAAATCAAATGGAAAGCTAAAAGGTGTGAACATTAAGACTCAGCCCTATCCTGGCTTTCCCACGGATGTGCAGCAGCCCCTTAGTGCACTTTTAACTGTAGCTGAGGGTAGAAGCATCATAAATGAAAGTATTTGGGAGAGCAGATTTAAACATGTAGATGAATTAAAGAAAATGGGTGCCAATATAAAAGTAGAAGGTAGAACTGCAATCATAGATGGAGTTGAAAAATTGAGCGGTGCTGTAGTAAAAGCCACGGACTTAAGAGCCGGTGCAGCTATGGTCATAGCTGGACTCATTGCAGAGGGAACTACTGAAGTTTTAAGTATTGAGCATATTGATAGAGGGTACCCAAATATAGAAGACAAATTCAAAGCCTTAGGTGCTGATATAAAAAGAGTATCTTATTCTAAATAATATTTTGTGGGGAGACTTTTAATATGATTTTTTGTCCTTTGTACAGTGGTAGCAGTGGAAACAGTATATTTTTGGCATCTCGCCGCACCAAAATTTTAGTAGATGCAGGTCTTTCCGGTAAAAGCATAGAAAGAGGTCTTGCAAAAATTGGCTGCAATGCCAATGAAATAAATGCAATATTAGTCACCCATGAGCATATTGATCATATTAAAGGAGTAGGTGTACTGTCCAGAAAATACAATATACCTATCTATGCTAATTGTCTCACATGGAAAGCCATGCTGAAGTCTATCGGCAAAATAAAAGAAAACAATATTAAAATAATTTCTAATAGCTGTATAAGTATAAATGATATGGATATAACAAGTTATTCCATATCTCATGATGCTGTAGATCCTTGTGGATATGCAATAAACTGCGGTAATAAGAGGGTCTGCATAGCAACAGATTTGGGGTTTATTTCAGAAAAAATCAAATCTATACTTAAAGACTCAGATGTAATACTTTTAGAAAGCAATCATGATGTAGAAATGCTAAAGTTTGGCCCATATCCCTATGAGTTGAAAAGAAGGATATTAAGCAAAATAGGACATCTATCCAATGATGATTGCGGAAAAGCCATATTGGATATTTTAAATAGCAGGTTTAAAAGAATTATCCTGGGACATTTAAGCAAAATAAATAATTATCCTGAGTTAGCCTATCAAACTGTAGCAACTACCTTAAGTGAAGCTGGAGTTAAATTAAAATCGGATATAAATATATCTATGGCAAAACGTGATGAACCCAGCAACTTTATAAATTTCTAATAAAAAGGTGGTAATATATGAAAAGAATCTTTAGTATGATACTATGTTCTACAATTGCATTTTCAGGTTTGACATTGACTGCCTGTGAAAGACAAGATAATATGAGTATAAATAATAAACAAAAAGAAAAGGATATAGTACTTTCAAAAGGAAAGACTAATTCATTGGATTTAGATGTTTATTTCAATTCCTCAAGTAATTCAAATACTGTTGAAATTACAAAAGAGAGCAGAGTCATAAAACAAGATGAGCTGTTGGCGGAAACAATAGTAAATGAATTGATAAAGGGACCTTCTGTCAATAGTAAACTGGCCCCTGTACTCCCCAGAAACAGCAAGGTCATAAGTATTTCAATAAAAGATAACATAGCTTATTTAAACCTAAGCAAAGAAGCCGATATTAAAATGACTTATGCTGGAGAAGAAGCTTGCCTAAAGAGTATAATTTTTTCTCTTGAGCAGCTTCCCACTATAAAAAAAGTTAAGATCTCTATAGATAATAAGGATTCCAGCATCTGGGGAAATAATTTTGATTTATCCAAACCTCTTGGTAAAAATGATATTGAAAAATCAGGTAGACATTAATCGCTGATTATCTAGAAACACATTTGAAAAAATTTTACAGCCAATACACTTAAAATTTATTCTTAATTTCGAAAGGAGGCACTGCTGCTAAATATATGTGGCAGAGTTAGATATGAATTTATACAAAGAATGGACAGACATGGTAGTAAATTTTGTGAAATCAAAAGGAGAAGCTGCTTTCTGGCGGGAATACGGCTCAATTGAAAAAAATATTTATACAAAAATATTATCTGAACACAACCCTGTACTAAATGGAACAATAGATGAGCTGGCTGAAAAATTTGAAACCTCATCAATATTCTTTACAGGATTTTTGGATGGCATAAATCAAAGTATTGAAAAACCTCTTGAATTGGAAAACCTCGAGGAAAATTCAACCATCAGTATAAAAATTGACTTTGAAAAATTATATTATAATATGCTGGATGCAAAAGCGGATTACCTATATAAACTTCCTCAATGGAATTCCATATTCTCCAAGGAAAAAAGGAAAGAAATCCATAAAAAATGGGTTGCTTCTAAAACTGTAGTCAATAAAGTTAAAATAGGCAGAAATGATCCCTGTCCATGTGGAAGCGGCAAAAAATATAAACAATGCTGTGGTAAAAATAATTAGTAGAAGAGATGTTTTAAAGCTAAGTACTTAGCTTTGAAGCATCTCTTTTACATTCATGAGATCAATAACCTGATTTAAATGACTTTTCAAAAGTTTACTCCCTTTTGCTTTATATGTTATTATCTAAATAGTATATTTAACATTTTAAAATTAAGGAAGGAAACTTTATCATCATGTGGAACAAAATTCGATTTTCAATACTTTTAATCATATTAATTTCTGTTTTTGGATTTATTTACTTCAACAGTCCTCTCAGAGCCAACAAAGATCATCCCATAATAACCGGTTCTTTTATACAGCTGGATATGACACAACACTGGAATAATGATGATTGGAAAAATGAATTGAACTATTTTAAAGAAAACAAAATGAAATATATAATAATAACAAATATCTCTCAGACTCAAGGAAACGTGACAAAAACCTGCTATAAAAGTAATATTCCTGGATATAAAAAAATATATGGGAATGTAGATCCAGTAGAATTATGCTTAAAAAATGCAGAAGCTTTGAATCTAAAAGTTTTTATAGAACCCAATTTCAATAGTGACTGGTGGCAGATACTGCCAGATAATTATTCCTGGCTGAATTCACAGATGAATAGATCCAACATAATAGCTGATGAGCTGTATAAGAAATACCACTCCAGATATCCGAATGCTTTTTATGGATGGTATTTCCCCTACGAAGTGGACAATGCTAAATTCACTAAAGCCAGTGAATTCGATAATTTGTCTAATGCCATTAACCTCCATTTAAATTATCTTGATTCAAAGAAAGAGCGGCTTCCAATTTTGTTGTCACCATTTATGAATTCATCTGCTGGTAGTTCAAAGGAATACGCTTCAAATTGGCAGTATTTGTTTTCAAAAACAAATTTCAAAAACGGCGATATATTCTGCCCTCAGGACTCCATAGGCAGCGGAAGATTGAAACTAGAGGAAGTGAATTCCTGGTATACTGCCTTGAGAAAAGCTGTGGATAAAAAGCCCGGAATGCTATTTTGGGCAAATGCAGAAAATTTTGACTATGTAAACAACTCCAGCGTACCTTTGGATCGATTTTTGAAACAACTTATACTGGAAAGTCCCTGTGTAGATAATATAATATGCTTTTCCTACAGCCATTATTACAGCCCTGACAATATAAACAGCGGATTTAATAAAGAATATTCATACTATGTAAAAAACGGAAAGTTACCTGACAGAAAATTGGGCATCCCCCAAAATTTGACTATATCAACGTTGGAAAAAAATAAATTTAAAATAACCTGGTCATCTCCTGAAAATACAGATGACATATGTGGTTATGAAGTATACAGAGACAATGTACTGATTTCAAGAGTCATTGTTCAGAGAAAATATGGAGGCAGCCCTGAAAGGTTTTCAAAATCGATTATAGACATACCTCTTCTAAAAGAAAATACAAGCTCCTATACTTACACAGTAAGATCCCTTGGATTTTCAGGAAATGTCTCAAAACCCTCGGACCCAGTTACAGTTAAAGTGGATGCCATAAATAAATTGCCCCATCTGCTTTCTAGAAATTGCAAATACTCCATTGTTCCCTCACCTCACGAAAAATATAATGATATAAATCTTACAAAGCTCACGGACGGCAGATACTCTTCTACAAATTCAGTAAAAGACAATGCTCTGGTAGGATGGTACAATGAGGCCGTAGATGTAACTGTAGACCTTGGAAAAATAGAATCGGTACAGCAATTTATGGTAAGCTATTTAAGGGATCCCATTCCCTGGGCTGAACTTCCCGAAAGAGCATCCATCGGAGTATCCCAGGACGGAATAAATTATACTCCCATCGGACTTTTAAGAATACCATCTGTACCTTTTTCAGACAGATATGGTTCAAACTATAAAATATACCTGACTTTAGACAAAACCATAAATGCCAGATATGTAAAACTTACTTCGGTCAACAAGGCAAACTATTATATATTCATGGATGAATTTGAAATAAGAAAGTGATATAATCATTGACAATGGATATTATAAATATTATAATTTTAAAATAAAGTTTATAATTCTCTATAAATAGAATAATTCAAATATACAAGACTATGAAGAGAAGAGTAAATATAGAAACTATTTTAAGCGAGCTGGTTATGGTGAAAGTCCAGTATAAGACTATATTGAAGAACATCTTGGAGTTTCTAACCGAAATCCTTGGGGAAAGTAGGCTTAGAGGTATTCAACACCTTAACATGAAGGATAATAAAATTTATTCTATTATCCTGGAGTTGACCATATTTTCATGTTTTATGGTAAATTGGGTGGTACCGCGAACATCAAGTCTTTCGTCCCTTTGAGGATGAGAGGCTTTTTTACTAATAATCTAGAAATATAATATATTTACACAGGAGGAAGTTATGGAAACAACATTAATAAAATCTCTCTATAGAGAAACCGAAAAGTTTTCAAATAAGAAAATCCAGATTTCAGGTTGGATCAGAACTATACGAGACTCAAAATCCTTTGGCTTTATAGAATTGAATGATGGATCATTCTTTAAAAACATCCAGGTGGTCTTTGACAATACACTGGAAAATTTCAAGCAGATAACAAAATTGGCCATTAGTTCATCACTTTCAGTAGAAGGTATCTTTGTACTCACTCCCGATGCAAAACAACCTTTTGAACTGAGAGCCTGTAAAATAACTTTGGAAGGCAATTCGGCCTCGGATTATCCACTTCAAAAGAAGAGACATACTCTTGAATATTTAAGGACAATAGCTCATTTAAGACCTAGAAGCAATACCTTCTCTGCGGTATTCAGGGTTCGTTCCGTTGCAGCTTACGCTGTTCATAAATTTTTTCAGGAAAGGGGTTTTGTATATGCAAATACTCCTATAATAACAGGAAGTGACTGTGAAGGCGCCGGGGAAATGTTTAAAGTAACTTCACTGGATTTAAACAACATACCCAAAAAAGAAGATGGTACTGTGGACTTTTCCAAAGATTTTTTCGGGAAAGAAACAAATTTGACTGTAAGCGGTCAGCTGTCTGCTGAAACTATGGCTTTGTCTTTTAGAAATGTATATACTTTTGGGCCTACCTTTAGAGCAGAAGACTCAAATACAGCAAGACATGCTGCTGAATTCTGGATGATAGAACCGGAAATGGCTTTTGCTGAACTAAAAGACTATATGGATGTAGCGGAAGATCTGGTAAAATATATAATAAATTATGTACTTGAGAACGCTCCTGAAGAAATGAAATTTTTTAATTCCTTCATAGATAAAGATTTGTTTAAAAGGCTGGATAATGTAGCCAATTCGGATTTTGGCAGAATAACCTACACTGAAGCTATAGACATTCTTAAAAAAAGCGGACAAAAATTTCAGTACCCTGTAGAATGGGGAATAGATCTTCAAACTGAACATGAAAGATATCTAACTGAAAAAGTATTTAACAAACCTATATTCGTAACAGATTATCCAAAGGCCATAAAAGCCTTTTACATGAGGGAAAACGAGGATGGGAAGACAGTAGCTGCTGCTGATTTATTAGTACCGGGAGTTGGCGAAATAGTTGGAGGAAGTCAAAGAGAAGAAAGATATGACGTACTTGAAAGAAGAATAGAAGAACTCGGACTTAACAAAAAGGATTATTGGTGGTACCTGGAACTTAGAAAATATGGTGAGACAAAACACTCCGGTTTTGGTCTTGGATTTGAAAGAATAATAATGTATGTAACCGGAATGTCCAACATAAGAGACGTAATTCCATTTCCAAGGACAACTGGTTCTGCTGAATTCTAATGGCAGTAATTCTTGTGAGCAAGTGGAGTTTTCCTATAATGAATATTTAATTAAAGGAGGAATCATATGGATAAAAGAATTGGAGTAGTGGCCATAGTAGTTGAAAACCTTGAAAATGCCTCCGCAGTAAATGACATACTTCATTCCTTTGCTGATATCATAGTTGGAAGACTTGGTATTCCCTATAGAGAAAGAAATGTATCTATTATATCAGTAATAGTGGACGGCAGTTCAGATGAAATAAATGCCATGACAGGTAAATTAGGAAAAACTGACGGTATAACGGTAAAAACTGCTATAACTAAAAAGTAAGTATCACCTCATGTTTTTTTCTGATAATAAAAGGAAGTGCTGTAAAACTGTTTTTTTAATAGTTTTACAGCACTTCCTTTTCATTTGTATATGTATACATTAAATTTTTTTAATTTTTTTTGCTGTAACCGGTTGCACATTGTTTCAATATTCACTGAATTTCGCTAAAATATAATTATATAGGAAGGTACTTACTTTAAATTTTTTCAACGCAATAGAATATAGAAAGAAAGGGAGCCTATTTATGAATCTAACAAAATTATTTGAATTACAAGAAAATTTGGATCAGAGAATTAAAAAAAACATTTCCATCGATAAAACTTCTTTAATTTCAAAAAAGACTCTTGCACTTCAAGTAAAAATGGCTGAACTGGCTAATGAAACCCGCTGTTTTAATTTTTGGAGTACTAATACTACTATAAATAGAAATTTAATTTTAAAAAACTATATAAATTCTCTATGTTTTATATTGACTCTAGGTATCGAAAAGGGATTTACAGATATCGCAATAAAAATAAAACCTAACGAATACGATACTACAGCCCAATTTTTAAACTTATATATCGATATAAATGATTTTGTGATATCTTCTTCCAAAGATCATTACATAACTCTATTTGAAGATTTCATAAGTTTGGGAAATAAGTTGGGCTTTTCATTAAAGGAGATAGAAAACGCCTATTATAACAATTCTTTCCTAACAGAAAAAACTAAATATCATTGATCTATAGTATTCTCAGGACTTAAAGTCTTGAGAATATTTTTTAATCCTTTTACATCCTGCATACAAAAACTATTAAATATATAAACCCATTATGGTTAAACTAATTTGTGGAGGGTGATAATTTATGTTTGGCATACTATATTCAATAATAGCTGGAATAAGCATGAGTATACAGGGTGTTTTTAACACAAGATTAAGCGAAAAAATAGGTCTCTGGGCTACTAATGCAATAGTTCAAGGTATAGGTTTTATAATAGCACTTATAATAGTTTTGTTATTTGACAAGGGTAATTTTGAAAACATAAACTGTTGTAAAAAATTATATTTCTTTGGCGGCGTACTTGGAGTGATCATAACTTTCACTGTAATGCAGGGCATCAAATCCCTTGGTACCACTCATGCCATTTCCATAATTCTTATATCTCAGCTTTTAGCTGCAGCTTTAATCGACTTCCTGGGGTTATTTGATTCTCAAAAAATAAATTTTACTTTAAATAAAATAGCAGGAGTTATAATTATGATTATAGGTATATTGGTGTTAAAATGGAAAGGATGATAAAATACTTTAAATCCATTAGACTAATCTTAACCGTAACTATATAATTAATACAGAAGCTTTAATTTATCAAATGATACCATTTATTTGGGGGGTACTTAAAAATGGATTTTAAACAAATAGATGCGTTTATAAATGTGGCTAAGTTTAAAAGCTTTTCAAAGGCTGCGAACTCCATATTTTTATCACAGCCTGCCATCAGTTCTCACATCGCCATTCTTGAAAAGGAGCTGAAGGTACAGCTTTTTGACAGGACTTCAAAAGAAGTTGTATTGACTCCTGCAGGTGAATCATTTTTAAAATTTGCTATAGAAATTTTAAATATCCGTGACAAAGCCATACATACTTTGGTGAATTTTAACGAAACTATAACCGGCAGGCTTAAATTAGCTGCCAGTACAACACCCTGTAACGCTTTAGTTCCTTCTCTAATAAAAAATTTTCACCATCTATACCCTGATGCAACCTACAATATCGTAGAATCAAATTGTGCCCAGATAATTAAAAATATTATGAAATTTGATTGTGAAATCGGGTTTGTGAGTGAACCGGTAAATGATGAAAAAATTAAAAGCTATAAATTAGTTGAGGATGAATTGGTGATTATATCCCCTCCTTCATTTAATATTCCAGAAGTCATAGACATACCCTCACTTTTTAAATACAATTTTATATTACGTGAAAAAGGATCTACTACCAGAAGGATCTTTGAAGATATTCTCCATCAAAACGGATACAATATTTCAAACATAGACTCATATTTTGAAGTAAACAATTTGGACACACTCATCCAATTTGTAAAGAATGGATTAGGTATAGCTGCAGTTTCAAATCATCTATTCAGGGATTATATATCCTGGAAGCTTATAAAAGAGAGCAAATTAAAAAACATTCACTTAAAAAGAACAATATATTTGATTTTAAGTTCAAAAAGAACTCTTACCCCGACAGCAATGGCATTTTTCGATTTATGTAAAAAAACCTTTAACATCAAGTGATTTTTACGTTCAGACATAGTTTTCCCATCTGGGAGGTTTTTGAGTAATTTAAATATTATTAACCCTTAATTATTTTCAACAGCATCACATATATTATAATAACTATTATAATATAATATAAACAATTTTAAGGGGAATACTATGTTTTCAATTAAAAATAAGTTGGAACCCAATTTAAAATCAGAAATAAATAAAAATTTATACAAAAACTATAGAGTATTAATAGAATATACTGCCCTGCCGGAAACTATAGAAAAGAAAATAAAATCTTACAGGGGAAAAATACTGCACTCAATTTCAATTACAAATTGTATAAGTGCTGTACTGTCGCCTAATGCCCTAAATAGAATAATAGAATTGCCTCAGGTAAGCCACATAGCAAATGACTGCTTTGCTTCATTATGCGCTGGAAAGAGCATATTGGCTTCAAATGGTATAATATCTCAGGGGAAATACAAACTTACCGGAAAAGGCATCTGTATAGGCATAGTGGACTCTGGTGTCTATCCACATCCCGACCTTTTAAATCCTAAAAATAAAATCAAAAAATTTATAGATCTGATAGGGGAATATAAATACCCCTACGATGATAATGGTCACGGTACTTTTATCAGTGGAATTATATGTGGAAGTGGAGATGAATCCGCTGGAGCATACAAAGGTATTGCAGAAAACAGCGGTATTTATTGTATAAAAGCTTTCAATGGCATCGGTAAGGGATTCGTATCAGATATACTTTTTGCAATTCAGCTGCTTTTAAATGAAAGTAACACTGAGAACATAAAAGTAATTTGCCTTCCTTTTGAATTGTGTTCAAATAATCATTTTATATTATCCCTTTTTAAAAAAGCCTTTCAAAAATCAGCCGAAATGAATATAGCTGTAGTAGTACCTTCAGGCCATTGTGGAAATTTTCAGGGCAGCATACGCGGTATTGCCATTCTAGACAATTGCTTAACTGTAGCCGGAGTAGATACAAGTTCCAGCACCATTAAACCATATATATACTCTTCCTGCGGTCCTGTCCATAAGTTGGAAAAACCTAATTTAGCCGCTGCTTGTGTAAATATATGCTCTATAAATTCTGATACAAAATTCATATCTGAAAGAGACGGGAAGAAAATATATCCAAAATCCCTGGAAAACCCCTATACCTGTTATACCGGCACCTCCTGCTCGGCAGCTTATATAAGCGGTGTATGTGCTCTTTTATACGAAAACAACCCTGAACTCACTTTTAACGATTTGATGTCACTTCTTAAAATATCATGTAACTTTTTGAACATTCCTAAATGGTATCAGGGTGCAGGCATATTAAATTTAGATAAATTACTTCCTTAAACACCATTAAAACCTTTCAAAATTCCTCCATATATTTGACATTTTATTCTCATGTGCTATTATATGATAATAATTTAATTTAGGAGGTATTGTCATGATAAGCGAAAGATTAAAGGAAGCTATAAACGATCAGATAAATTTTGAATATTATTCTGCCAATATTTATCTAGCCATGGAAGCATATTTTGCAAGGGAAAATCTAAATGGTTTCGTAAATTTTTTTAAAGTCCAAATACAGGAAGAAAATCTTCATGCCTCAAAGTTCTTTGATTACCTAAATCAAGTAGGTGCTGGTATAACCATAAAAGGGTTCCCTGATCCCAAAAATGACTATAAATCACCTCTTGAGGTTTTTGAAGCCGGTCTAAAACATGAGCAAATAGTTACTTCAAAAATTAACAATTTAATGTCAATAGCCAATGAAGACAGAGATTATGCCTCTATAACCTTTCTTCAGTGGTTTGTCAATGAGCAGGTAGAAGAAGAGGATACATTTAACAATGCCATCCAGGCACTAAAAAGAATAGGTGACAATCCAGCTGCACTTTACCTATACGATCAAGAACTTGCAGCAAGGACTTTTGTACCACCTGCATCTTCAGCAGCTAGTCAAAATTAATACTTATATATGGCAATTAAAATGACTGCAGGTAGCAATTACTCCTGCAGTCATTTTAATTTCAAATTCAATCACGTTTTTAGTAGCCTTTATAAACATTCACCAGATTATTAAGCTCATGTCCCGAAGCATAGCTTTTTAAATTATCGTACATCATGTCAAATCTTCTGATATCCGCCCTTTCAGATACCCAGGAATTGTGAGGTGTTATTATAACATTCTTAAACTCCCACAAAGGGCTGTCTTTGCTTAAAGGCTCCTCCTCTACTACATCTACAGCAGCCGATGCTATCTTTTTATTTTTTATATTCTCTATAAATGCTCTTTCGTCTATTATAGAGCCTCTTGCTGTATTCACTATATAAACTCCGTCTTTCATAGCCTTAAATGCACCCTGATCTATCATATGCCGTGTCTTTTTAGTATAAGGAATAGTTATCACCACTATATCACATAATTTCAGCATATCGCTCATATGCTCTGCTGAAAAACACTGATTGAAATAAGGCATCTCTTCACCTCTGGTATTCAACCCCAATATCTTTATATCAAATGCTTCCAGTCTTTTGGCAGCTTCCTTGGCTATACTGCCAGTCCCAATAAAACCTACAGTTTTGCCCCACAGCTCCAGTACACCAGTGTCCAGTTTCCACAGCTTGTTCTGCTGAGCCTCATAAAATCCTCTGCTGTGTTTGAGCATCTCTAGTATTTTTAATACTATCCATTCACCCATAGGTATGCTGTATCCACCTCTATTGTTGGTGATCAATATATGATTCCTTTTAACCACATCCATTGGCAGCTGATCTATACCTATACTGAATAATTGTATCCATTTCAATTTTTCCATACCGCTTATATCCAAAGTTCTAAACGGATCATAGCAGAGCAGTACTTCTGTATCTTTCATATCCTCCGTATAGCGAGCTCCATTTTCCCTTATAATTTTCACATCATATCCCAATTTCTTTATGTTAGCAATATTTTCATCACCAAAATTACGAGTACACAGCAATTTAATTCCCATAAAATTCACCTCTGCATCACAATATGATAATTTTAGTATCTAATCTATAAACTTCCCGATATGTCTAAATTTACTGTATCTTTCTTCCTGCAGCTCCTGAAAAGATCTTTTTTTGAGTATACCTATTTGCTCTATAAGCTTCTCTTTTATAATTTTGGACATTTTTGATACATCTTTTTGTGCTCCACCTACAGGTTCCTTTAACACTTTATCTATTATACCATATTTTTTTAAATCCTGAGCTGTGATTTTCATAACTGCTGCTGCCTCTTTGGCTCTGGAAGCATCCTTCCATAATATGCCCGCAAAGCCCTCTGGAGACAAAACCGAATATATCGAATTTTCCAGCATCCACACCGAATCTGCTACGGCAAAAGCCAAAGCACCCCCACTGCCGCCTTCCCCAATTATTATAGAAATTATGGGTACTTTCAGAGCAAATACTTCCATAAGGTTTCTTGCTATGGCTTCCCCCTGGCCTCTTTCTTCTGCTTCCATTCCGCAAAAAGCCCCGGGAGTATCTACAAAACATATGATAGGCCTATCAAACTTGTCAGCCTGTTTCATAAGTCTTAAACCTTTCCTGTATCCCTCAGGATTTGGCATTCCAAAATTTCTTTTTATATTTTCTTTAGTATTTCTTCCCTTTTGCTGGGCTACCACAGTTACAGCTTCTCCGTCCAAAAGTGCAATGCCGCCAACAACAGAGGGATCATCTCCAAAACACCTGTCACCATGGAGCTCCATAAAAGAATCGAATATGTTCCCAATATAATCTAAAGAAGTGGGCCTTTCCATCATTCTGGCTAAGGTCACCCTTTTCCATGCACCTTTGACATCAAGTCTTTTATTTAAAATTTTTTGAACTCTTTCCAACTTTTCCATACAAGAGCTTCCTTTCCTTTAGAAAATTTAGAATATCATCTGTTTTTACTGTGAATGGATAATATTTTTGCTAAAGTTCCCTTTAGATTTTCTCTCGGAACTATGCTGTCTATAAAACCATGCTGCAATAGGAATTCAGATCTTTGAAATCCCTCAGGCAGTTTCTGTTTTATAGTCTGCTCTATGACCCTTTTTCCCGCAAACCCTATAAGAGCATCAGGTTCTGCCAGAATTATATCTCCAAGCATGGCAAAACTGGCTGTGACCCCTCCTGTAGTTGGATCCGTAAGCACTGATATATATAGCAGTCCTTCTTCATTTAATCTGGAAATGGCCCCGCTTATTTTAGCCATCTGCATAAGTGAAAAGATTCCTTCCTGCATTCTAGCTCCTCCAGAAGCAGTAAAAATAATCAATGGAAGTTTCAACTTTATTGCATTTTCCACCGCTCTGGTTATCTTCTCCCCTACCACGGAACCCATGCTTCCCATCATAAAATTACTGTTCATAACACATATTACTGTAGGTTCTTTAAATATAGTCCCTCGTCCTGTTAACACCGCTTCTTTCATATTCGTTTTTTCCTGCATATTTTTTATTTTATTTTCATATCCTTTAAATTCTATGGGATTAGATGAAGTCATATCTTTATCAAATTCACAGAAACTTCCGCTGTCAATTATAAGATCAATTCTCTCTTTTGAATCTATTCTAAAGTGATGGCTGCAGTACTGGCATACGTTATAATTATTTTCCAAATCATTCTTGTACAATATTTTACCGCACTTGGGACATTTAACCCACATACCGCTGGGTATACTCGGCTTTTTACTCTGGTCATTCTGAATGCCTCTCAAGGTCTTCTGACTTACTGTAATATATTTTGTCTTTTTAAACAACTTATCTAACAAGGATATATCACCCCTACCCATTAAAATTGTTTTCTATAAATTTTGTGTCATAGGTTCCCTTTATGAATTCATCACTATTTATGATCTCAAATTGAAAATCTATATTGGTATGAACCCCTTCTATAATAAATTCCCCCAGAGCTCTTTTCATTCTGCACACGGCCTCTTCTCTATTTCTGCCATATACAATCAGTTTCGCTATCATGGAATCATAATAGGGAGGAATATCATATCCTGAATAAACTGCACTGTCCACTCTTACATTGAAGCCTCCGGGTATATATAGGTCTTTTACCTTTCCGGGAGATGGCATGAAACCTTTTTTTACATTTTCCGCATTTATCCTGCATTCTATAGAATGTCCTTGAATTTTTACATCCTTCTGGGAAAAATCAAGTTTTTCCCCTGCTGCAATTTTTATCTGTTCTTTTATAAGATCTATTCCCGTTACCATCTCAGTTATACCATGTTCCACCTGAATACGGGTATTCATTTCCATAAAATAATAATTATTGTCTTTATCCAGGAGAAATTCTACAGTACCTGCATTATTATAATGCACTGCTTTAGCAGCTCTTACTGCCGTTTCCCCCATGGATTTCCTAAGTTCTTCCGTTACCACCTTACTGGGCGCTTCCTCCAGAACCTTTTGATTTCTCCTCTGCATGGAACAATCTCTTTCACCAAGGTAAACTGTATTGCCAAAATTATCTGCAAGTATCTGAATTTCTATATGCTTTGGTCTCTCTATGAATTTTTCCAGGTATATGGTATCATCCCCAAAGGCCTCTTTTGCTTCCATTCTTGCATTTTCGTAATTTTTTATAAGCTGATCCTCTGCATATACAACTCTTATACCTCTTCCTCCGCCTCCTGCCGAGGCTTTTATCATAACAGGGTATTTTATGGCTCTTGCAATTTTCAAAAGCTCTTCGCTGGAAGTTACAGCTCCATCAGAACCCGGTACAACAGGAATACCGCATTTACTCATTATATCCCTTGCATTGGACTTGTTACCCATACTTTCAATGCACTCTGGAGAAGGTCCTATAAAAGTAATATTACACTCTCTGCATATACTTGCAAACTTGCTGTTTTCAGATAAGAATCCAAATCCAGGATGAATGGCTTGAGCGCCAGACAAAACTGTGGCACTTATTATGTTCTGCATATTTAAATAGCTCTCTCCAGGAGAGGCAGGTCCTATGCAGATGGCTTCATCTGCCAGCTGGGTATGTAGGGCCTCTCTGTCAGCTTCAGAATACACCGCTACAGTTTCTATACCCATTTCCCTGCAGGCCCTAATTATCCTGACCGCTATTTCTCCTCTGTTTGCAATTAAAATTTTACTAAACATTTAAACCCCAACTTCCGACAATTTAATTTTTATTTCCTATCATAAACATCAATTCCGCTTCTGCAGCTTTTTTATCTTCAACATATGCTGTGGCTTTGCCAACTCCGGCAGGTCCCTTGATTTTCACAATTTCCACTTCCAATTTAAGCGTATCGCCGGGTATGACCTTTTTCCTGAACTTTGCCCTGTTTATACCTCCAAAGAAAGCTATCTTATTTTTAAATTCCTCTTTACTCAATATAGCTACGGCTCCAGCCTGGGCCATGGCTTCTATTATAAGAACTCCAGGCATTACAGGCTCTTCAGGAAAATGCCCTGAAAAAAAATACTCATTTCCGGTAACATTTTTATAGGCTGTAACTTTTTTACCAGGCTCCATATATGTAACTTTATCTATGAGCAAAAATGGATATCTGTGAGGAATAATTGCTTTTATTTCCTTTAGTCCAAAATTCACTTCAAATTTATTTTCATCCATATACATTTTTTCCTCCCATAAATCAATAATTTACATATTGCCGACTTTTATTTTAAACAGCAATTCACCGTATTCCACCATCTGTTTATTTTTAGGCAGTATATCCACCACCTCTCCGTCTACTTCACTTTGAATTTCATTCATAAGCTTCATGGCCTCTATGACACAGAGAGTATCTCCCTTTTTTACCTTACTGCCTACATTTACAAAGGCAGGTTTTTCCGGGCCGGGCGAACTATAAAAAGTTCCCACAATAGGAGATGTAACTTCCTTTATATTGTCCTTTTCCAATTGGCTGATTTTTTCTTTTTTAGGAGGCCCTAATTCATTTGGAGTATCATCTGCCCCTTTACAATCTTCTTTCTTCAATACAGTACCTTGTTTTTCCCCTTCTTTCTTCATCACTATGGATATTCCCTGCCAGTTGATTTCCAAATATCCAAGTTTCGAATCATCCATAATTTTTATAATATTTTCAATGGCTTTAAAATCCATACTACTCACTCCACTTTTTAAATAAAATCACTGCATTATGTCCACCGAATCCCAAAGAGTTGGACATAGCATATTTAATCTCTAAGTTTCTGCCTTCATTAGGCACATAGTCAAGATCGCATTCCTCATCTTTTTCCCTATAACCTATAGTAGGCGGCACATAATTGTCTTCAATAGATTTAATACATACTATAGCTTCTATTGCTCCTGCAGCACCTAGAAGATGTCCCGTCATGGATTTCGTAGAGCTTACAGGAATTTGTTTTGCAAAATCTCCAAATACTCTTTTTATAGCTTTAGTTTCAGCTTTATCATTACTTATAGTACCTGTACCATGGGCATTTATATAGGAAATTTCTCTTTTATCTATTCCCGCTCCCTCTATTGCCATTTCCATGGCCCTTGCTGGTCCTTCTCCATCTGGAGCTACAGACGTTATATGATAGGCATCACACGTAGAACCGTATCCAACTATTTCAGAATATATATGTGCATTTCTCTTTTGAGCATGCTCCAGAGACTCCATTATGACAATGCCTGAGCCTTCTCCCATGACAAAACCCCCTCTTTCCCTGTCAAATGGAATGGAAGCTCTTTTAGGATCAGCACTTCTGCTCAGGGCTGTCAATGATATAAATCCTGCTATGGAAAGAGGTGTTATAGATGCCTCTGCCCCTCCTGCAATCATTACATCAGCTCTGCCATCTTCAATCATCCTATAGGCTTCTCCAATAGCATTTGTGCCTGTAGCACAAGCCGACACCACTGTAGTACATATACCCTTTGCTCCAAACTTTATGGCTATATTTCCTGCCGCCATATTGCCTATGATCATCGGTATAAATAAGGGCCTTATCTTATTGGGTCCTTTCTCCATGAGAATGCTGTGCTCATTTTCTATTGTTCCTATGCCTCCAATTCCAGAACCTACTAATACTCCAAATCTATATTTATCTACAGCATCCAGATCAAGTCCTGAATCTTTAACTGCCTCTTCTGCAGAAACCAGGGCAAATTGTGAAAATCTATCCAGTCTTCTGGCTTCTCTTCTGCCTAAAATCTCATTACCGTCAAAATTCTTTACTTCAGCTGCCAATTTGGATTTAAAATTTTCCGTATCAAATGCCTTAATAAAATCCACTCCGCAGACTCCGTTCTTTATATTCTCCCAAAAACTATCCACATTATTTCCTACAGGCGTAACCGCCCCTAAACCTGTAATTACAACTTTTCTTTTCATAGATTTCACCTGACCTTTAAAAATTTACATTACCATTCCGCCATCTATATTTATTATCTGTCCTGTTATATAATCTGAATTGGACGATGCTAAAAAAGATACTGCATTTGCCACATCATAAACAGTCCCAAACCTTTTCAGCGGTATATTATGCAATGCATTTTCCTTTACTTTTTCTGATAAATTTTTTGTCATATCTGTATCTATAAAACCCGGTGCTACTGCATTTACATTTATTCCTCTTGATGCCAGCTCCCTAGCTGTTGATTTTGTAATTCCTATTATTCCCGCTTTTGCAGCTGAATAATTTACCTGTCCCGCATTGCCGGTTATACCTACCACCGAAGATATATTTATTATTTTACCACTTCTTTGCTTGAGCATCACGGGACTTACATGTCTTATACAATTAAATGTACCTTTCAAGTTTACTTCTATCACCTTATCAAAATCATCTTCCTTCATTCTAAGAAGGAGACCATCCCGGGTTATACCCGCATTATTCACAAGCACATCTATTCTTCCAAAGATATCTATTGCCTGCTTCATGATATTTTTTGCCTCTGTAAATACACTGACATCTCCCTGTACTGCAGCAGCCTTTCTTCCCTTGCCTTCGATTTCCTTTATCAATTCTTCTAAACTTGCCGAACCATTTCTATAATTGATTACCACATCAAAGCCATCCTCTGACAACCTAAGAGCAATAGCCCTTCCAATACCCTTAGCCGCACCTGTAATTACAGCTACATTCCTACCGGCAATATCCATTATATTTCTCCTATCTACTTTTTAATATTTTCACTGCATTGTTCAAAGAATCCATATCCTGGACATTTAATACAGTGGCTTTTCTGTTTATTTTCCTTACAAAACCGCTTAATACCTTTCCAGGTCCTATTTCTACAAAGACATCAGCTCCTGATGCAAGGATAGTATTTATACATTTTTCAAAAAGAACTGTACTCATAACCTGTTTCTTCAGCAAAGTTTTTATCTGATCAGCTTTTTCAATTATTTCTCCTGTAACATTGGTTACTACTGGAATTGAAAATTCCCCTACAGTGATCTTTTTCAATTCCAATTCCAGTTTTTCTGCCGCTGGTTTCAGCATGGATGTGTGAAAGGGGGCACTGACTGAAAGTTCAATTGTTTTGCGTGCTCCACTTTCTTTCAAAAGCTTACAGGCAGCTCTAACTGCCTTTACCTCTCCTGCAATTACCACCTGACCTGGACAATTCATATTAGATGGTTCAACTATTCCCATGCTTTTACAATCACTGCAAATATTTTTTACAGTTAAGTAATCCATTCCCATAACCGCAGCCATAGTTCCAACGCCTTCCGGTACAGCTTCCTGCATATATTTTCCTCGCTTTTTCACTAAAGCTACAGCTTCCTTAAACTTCAGGGAACCGCTGCATACAAGTGCGGAATATTCACCCAAACTAAGCCCTGCCGTAATGTCGGCCCTGATTCCAAAACTTTCCAAAGCTTTTAATGCAGCTATACTGGTAGTTAGAATTGCCGGCTGAGTATTTTCAGTTTTATTCAGTTCTTCCTGTGGTCCGTTAAAACACATCTCACTTATGGCAAAACCCAATGAATCATCTGCCTCCTGAAATACTTTTCTAGAAACATCCATATTATCCGCAAGATCTTTTCCCATGCCTGCATACTGGGCTCCCTGCCCTGAAAACAAAAAAGCTATTTTCCCCATAATTTACCTCCAAATATATTTTTTATATTCTCCACATCATGTTGTGCCTGTTTAAGTGTATCCTCTATTATTTCACAACAGCTCTGTTCTTTACAAACAAGTCCTGCTATCTGTCCCGCCATCACAGAGCCATTATCAATATCTCCTTCCCTTGCTGCCAGACAAAGAGCCCCCTTTCCAAGTTTATCATACTCCTCTAAATCGGCTCCATTTTTTTCCAAAAGTTGAAATTTTCTCACCAACTTATTTCTGATAACCCGTACAGGATGCCCCGTGGTTCTTGCCGTAACCTGTGTATCTATATCTCTAGCCTTCAAAATTTTGTCTTTATAATTTTGATGTACTGTACACTCTTTAGCCACCAAAAATCTAGTACCCATCTGAATTCCCTGAGCACCCAGCATAAAAGCCGCCGCCATTCCTCTTCCGTCTCCTATTCCCCCTGCAGCTATTACAGGCACATTTACCGCATCAACTACCTGAGGCACCAACGACATGGTGGTCAATTCACCTACATGTCCTCCTGATTCACAGCCTTCGGCAATAACAGCATCCACTCCTGCTCTTTCCATTCTCTTGGCCAGTGCCACAGATGCCACCACCGGCATTACCTTTACATTATGTTTTTTCCACATATCTATATACTTCCCTGGATTTCCTGCTCCCGTGGTGACAACCTTCACATCTTCTTCACAAACCATTTTAGCCACTTCTTCTGCTGACTCTGACAAAAGCATTATATTCACAGCAAAGGGTTTATCAGTAAGTTTTTTTGCTTTTCTAATCTCACTCCTTATCCAGTTTAAAGGTGCATTTCCTGTAATAGTCCCAAGACCTCCTGCATTAGAAACTGCTGCAGCCAGTGAACTATCGGCAATCCATGCCATCCCCCCTTGAACAATTGGATAATCTATTCCAATCATGCTGGAAAATAAAGAATTAATCATATATTAACCTCCCTGTTTTTAACTTTGTCATTTACAACCTCTATTAAATCCTCTATTGTCTTTATTTCATCCACATCTTCTATTTCTATCTTAAATTCTTCTTCTACTTCAATTATTATTTGAAATAATTCCAGCGAATCTATTCCCAAATTCTCAAAAGAAGTCTTTGCATCCAGGTTTTTTTCTTTTAACTCAAGTTGATCTATTATTATCTTTTTTATCTTTTCAACTATCATTATTACCCTCCAAAATTCCAAATGAATTTATCTCACCTTAATTATAATTCCTCCATAGGTAAGTCCTCCTCCAAATCCCACAACAAGAATCTTATCTCCGCTTTCTACTAGATTTTTCTTGTATACCTCATCTAAGGCTATTCCAATACTAGCAGCAGAAGTATTGCCATAATGATCTAGATTAGTATAAAATTTGCTTGTATTTATTCCTAGCTTCTGGGCAGCACATTCTATTATTCTGTAATTGGCCTGATGTGGAATTATATATTTTATTTCTTCCAGGCTGCAATGTGATTCTTCCAGAAGCAATTTTACCAATTTTACCATAATCTTTACTGCAAACTTAAATATTTCTTTTCCATCCATGCTTACTTTGCTTTTATTTAAAGTTATTTCATCTTTTAAATAAAAATTGCTCACTGGTATTGCCGGACAGGTTAACGCCCTTCCTTTACTGCCGTCCGCTCCTGTATGTATAGCAATTATATCCTCTTCCTCTCCGCTCTGTAAAATAGCAGCTGAAGCACCGTCCCCAAATAAAATGCAGGTATTTCTATCCTGCCAGTCAATTATTTTTGAAAGGGTCTCCGCTCCTATAACAAGCACTGTTTTAAATCTTCCCGATCTTATAAATTGTGCTCCTATGTCCACAGCATATATAAAACCCGAACAGGCTGCAGATATATCAAAACAGGTTGCATTGACTGCCTTTATATTTTTTTGAACTATGCAGGACGTTGACGGTATAAAACTATCTGGAGTTGCCGTGGACAATATTATAAGATCAATCTGCCCTGCTTCTATATTTGCGCTTTTCATGGCCTCTATTGAGGCTTTTGTAGCCATATCCGAGGTATCCTCACCCTGGGATATTCTCCTCTCCCTTATTCCAGTTCTGGTTCTTATCCACTCATCACTGGTATTTACCATACGGCTCAGTTCATTATTGCTCACAACTTTAGAAGGCACATAACTTCCTGTACCTATAATTTCAACTTTGTTCATTGTTTTTCTCCTTTAACCCAGCTTTAAGATTATACTTTGATTTAAAGAAATTATTTAATTTCTCCAATGATTGAACTAAAATTTTCTCTTCCTGTTCCGTAAGGCCATTTATAGTCTCCTTGACCATATCAGAATGAAATTTTTGATGAACTCTAAAAGCTAATTTTCCTTTTTTGGTCAATCTTATATATACTATTCTCCTATCCTGATTGCTTCGTTCTCTTATCACATACTGCTTTCTGACTAAATGATTTATAGCCGTAGTTAAAGTACCAATTGTTATATCCAATTGGCAAGCTACTTCCGTCATAGTTCTCGGTTTATACATTCCTATAGCTTCTATGGTATGTATTTCCGTAATAGACAGATCTCTAAACACTGAGCACTGAAGGGATTTTTGTTCTATTACTAAAATGTCATTAAAAAGATCCACTAATAATTCATTTACAACATTTATACCTTTGTTCACCAGATCACCACTTTAATAAATTTATTATTTTATGATCCATATCATAAATTTTCTGCTTCCGCAACAAGCTCTTTTATGAGTTCTTTAACTTTAACTATTTTATTCACTCTATAGGCATTACTGCCGACAAATACAAGACCTTCCTCCGTATTTCCCCGTACAGAATTAATTAAAGCCTCGGATATACAGTAAGGAGTTTTACCGGGATCACATTTTTTCAGGCAGTTATAACACTTATATGGTATAATTCTGCCCTTCTCAGCTTTTCGTATCAACTTATTTCTTATAGCCCTGCCCGGAAGTCCCACTGGACTCTTTATTATCTTTATATCCTCCTTTCTGGAATCTATATACGCCTTTTTGAAATTTATATGTGCATCACATTCTTCAGTAGCCACAAAACGTGTTCCCATCTGTACTCCTGATGCTCCCAATTTTAAAAATTTTACAATATCCTGTCCCGTATATATGCCCCCTGCAGCTATAACCGGAATTTTTTTTCCACATTTCAAGGACTTCACAACTTCAATTACATCGCATACTATATCCTCCAATTTTTCTTTCCCTTCCTGAAGCTGTTCCAGGTGAAATCCAAGATGTCCGCCTGCTTTTGGTCCTTCCACCACAATTGCATCCGGGATCCTGTTATATTTTTTAATCCAGTTTCTCATTATGAGAGATGCCGCTTTCCCTGAAGAAACTATAGGAACTAATTTTATATTGCTTCCTGAAACAAGTTTAGGGAGACTGAGCGGAAGACCTGCGCCTGATATTATTATATCAGCTTTTTCCTCCACGGAAGTTTTTACCATATAATCATAATCATTTATGGCCACCATGATATTCACTCCAATTATTCCCCCAGGACATAGTTCCCTGGCCTTCCTTATTTCTTTTCTCAGGGCTCTGACATTTGCTTCCCTAGTGTTCACTTCAAAATCAGGTTCTCTATAACCTATTTGAACTGTGGAAATGACACCAATACCGCCTTCTTTTGCCACTGCCTGTGTAAGTCTGTATCCAGAAACCCCTACACCCATACCACCTTGAATAATGGGCACAGCAGCCTTTAAATCTCCTATAATTAATGGAGGTAATTTCATTGTAATTCTCCCCTCTTAAATTTTTGATAATCAAATATTTTGATACTCAAAGTATATATTAAAAATCTAAAACTGTCTATAGCTTTTACAATAAAACCAATTATATTTCCTATTATATCCAAATAATTTTATAAATGCATAACTACATATGCAAATTTTTTTAATTTTTACTTCATTGTTATACCTTTCCTATTTTGATATAATAGTTTATTAGAATAGGTTTTTTAATGGAATTCACAAAAGGCAGGTAAAAAAACATGAGTACTTTTGTTTTTAAAACTAAAGAAATGGACTATACTCCCGTAAGTAATGTTTTTATAGATAAATTTATGCCTAAAGCTCGAGGGGAATTTGTCAAGGTATATCTTCTAGGATTAAAATATTGCAGATCAGGTGAATTAGGTGTCAGCTCCCAGATTATAGCAAGCGCCCTGCATCTTTTAGAAACTGATGTATTAAATGCCTGGAACTACTGGAACGAGGAAAATGTCATTAGAATGACTCCAATTGACAATATGGGAAATTACAATATAGATTTTCTGGATTTGATGGACAGGGAAACGGAAAAAGGAGATAATATAAATCTACTCAAGGAACTAAGTAAAGATTCCATAAAGGATATGCTAGAAGATATAGAAAAATCCATAGGAAGACCGCTGTCTTCAAAGGAAATGACTATGTATATAAGCTGGTTAAATGATTTTAATTTTTCACCAGAGATTATACTTCTTCTAGTGCAATACTGTGTATTAAAGGGCAAAGTGAGCAGCAGATATATTGAAAAAACCGCCCTTTCCTGGTTTGATGCCAAAATAAAAGATGTAAATGATGCTCAAGTTTTTATAAAAAAGCACGAGGACAAATGGATTAAGATAAGGAGAATCTTAAATTACCTTGGAATAAAAGACGGAGAAGTTATGAAACCTCAGGAGGAACTTCTTACAAAATGGATTCAAAGCTATAATTTTTCTCTTGAAATAATATACAAAGCCTGTGATATATGCTTTCAGAGAATAAATAAGGCTGACTTTAAATACATTGATGGAATACTGACCAGCTGGAATAAAGATAAAATCAAGACTTTAGAAGATATTGAAAAAAAGGATATAAAAAGGCCTTCTTATAACAATTTCAAAAATGTAAAAAGGAATTCAGAAAATAAAAATTTCAAGGGCACTTTCAATAATTTTAAAGAAAGAAATTATGATTTTCAAGATCTGGAAAAAAAGCTGTTAGGATGGGATAAAAATGATTAAAAGCTACCATTCCAAAATAATGAAAATGTATGAAAGAGCAAGAGAAGAAGATGAACAGTCCTTAAACGCGAGGAAAAAGGAAATTGAAAAAAAAATTCCTAGAGTAATGGATATCCAAAAATATATAGGAAAACTAAGCCTGAAATTGTCCATAGATATATTAAACAATGTTGAAAATAGAGATGAATATCTGAGAGAATTAAAAGAGAAAATCACAGATTTGAAAATTAAAAGATCTGAACTTCTGGCAGCCAACAATTATCCTATAGATTATCTGGAAATACATTATCAATGTCCCAAATGCAAGGATACTGGATTTATAGGACATGAAAAATGCAGCTGTTATAAGCAAAAGCTCATCAAATTATATTACAGTAATTCTGATTTAACAAATATCTTAAGCAAAAACAATTTTGACAATTTTAATTTCAAGCTGTATTCTTCTCTCAAGGGCATCAGAAATCCAACGAGTCCTAGAAAAAATATAGAAAAAATAGCTTCTATATCATGGAAGTACATAGAAAACTTTTCTTCTTCTAATGAGAATCTGCTATTCTACGGCAATCCAGGCACAGGTAAAACCTTTTTATCAAATTGTATATCAAAAGAATTACTGGATAGAGGTTTTTTAGTAGTCTACAGAACTTCAGAAGCCTTAATAGAAGATTTGAGAAATATAAGATTTAAAAACGACAATGAGCTAGAAGATTTTCTTATGAATTGTGATTTACTCATAATAGATGACTTAGGTTCAGAGCAAATAACGGATTTTTCCAAAACGGAACTTTTCAATATACTGAATAGAAAACTTTTAAAGCAAAAAAAAATGCTGATATCAACTAACTGTGATCTGGAAGAACTTTTAAAATCTTATTCTGAAAGAATTTCCTCCAGATTACTAGGAGAATTTACCTTATGTAAATTCTTCGGAGAAGATATACGTATAAAACAAAATATACAAAATAAGAATTTAAAGTAAAACTTATTTTATCCAAATAATGGAAGCAAGAATGATATCATACTTTAAAGTAATCTACACTTGTTTCCATTATATTTTTTGGATTTCCATGATGTAAAATCATATTTTATTTAAGTGGAATTTCAGCTTCTGCCGTCATGCCAGATTTTAATGTACCAGTTTTATCTTTGATGGAAATTTTTATTTTAGTAGTCATATGATCTTTGTCTGAAGAAGACTGTTTATCTTTAGGTGTGTATTCTTTCTTAAGATCAATATAATATACCTTTCCCTTCTGTACTCCCAGTGATGTTTTTACATTTACAGACTGATTATAGTGTATTTTATCCAAATACTTGTCCGGCAGATAACAGATGACATACAGATCGTCTATTACCGCTATGTCTGCAATATTACTTCCCGCAGTCACTATATCACCCAATTCAAAATTTTTACTTATTATAATTCCATCAGACAATGCAGTTATATTGTATTTATCAAGCTCATTTTTTGCCTGGGTGAGCTGAGCTATGGATTGATTTAAATCTTCCTGTGCTGCCTTGATCTCATCTTTGGTAGGTCCATTTTCAAGGAGCTTCAGCTGGGCGTTTGCGGCCTCATAATTTGCGCTGGCAGTTTCAATGGCCTGGGAGGTAGAACCCTCCTGCATTAAATTTAACTGCTGCCTTGCATTATCCAGCTTTGATTTTGCAGACATAAGCGCATAGTTTGAAGTATCCATTTTTAACTTAACATCTTCCAGCTCTTTTTCAGATATGGCTCCCGATTTATTTAAAATCAAATATTTTTCATAATCCGATTTAGAGTTATCGTACTGAGTTTGAGCAACATTTAAATCCTGTTCAGCAATCGAAACATTATTTTCCGATTGGTTTATCTGCTCCTGTCTGTTCCCTGACTTCAATAAATCCAGCTGGGCACCTGCAGCCTTGACTTGTGCTTTAGCCTGTTCAATTTGTTCTGGGCGAGTACCTGCATTTAACGAAGACAATTTTGCTTTTTTCATATCAACCACTGCCTGCAGCTGATCTACCTGATATTTTTGACTGGAATTATCTACAAGGGCGATCAGTTCACCTTTTTTCACTTTTTCACCTTGATTTCTATTCATATTTATTATTTTGCCACCTACAGTACTGCTGGCGGAAACAGTATTGTTTGCAATATCACCTTTTAAAGTTATAGAAGATTTATCTCCACAGCCTGTCAATATAAATGCAGCAAATATAATACACATCCATAGTCGTTTCATAAAACCACCCCTCATCCTAAAATAATCTTATTTTAAATCTTTCTATACTTTTTAAGTGCCAATATATTTAAGACAATAAAAACAATGCAAATTCCAAGTAATACAAAAATATCTATCCAAATTGAAGCTATTCCCCTGCCCCGTATCATAATCTGTTTGAGGGCATCAGCTGAATAATACAGCGGCATAAATCTGCCAAACAATTGAAGCCAGGCTGGCATAGTACTCATGTCAAATATTCCGGAGAAAAATACCTGTGGAATCACTACAAGTGGTATAAACTGTATCATCTGCAGTTCATTTTCTGCAAAAGCTGATAGTGCAGTTCCCATAGTCAACGCTACCATGGAGGTTAAAAATGTAATTATAAGCACTAAAATAAAAGAACCCACCATCATCATATTTATAACATTAATTGAAAACCAAGCTATAAGTGCTGCCTGTATTATGGTAAAAATACCAAATCCTAAAATATACCCCAATACAATTTCCCTCCTGCGTATTGGAGTGGCAAGCAGTCTCTCAAGAGTTCCCTGAGTACGCTCTCTCAAAAAAGAAACTCCAGATATTAAAAATACAAAGAAAAATACAAAGAACCCGATAAGCATAGGTCCAAAATTATCAAAGGAGGACATGTCCTCATAACCGTATAAATAAGTTATATCTGGTTTGGCCTCTTGATTCACACCCTGAATACTGTTTTGAACCAGTGCAATGACAGCCTTACTTTTCCCTGGATCACTTCCCTCCAGTGTAATATAAGGAATCCCCCTCTTGTAATTTATAACTGCATCCAATTTTGATTCTCTTATAAGCATATCTGCTTGACTTTCACTGTATCTGGCTATCACTGCATATCTTCCCTCCAATTCTTCTATAAAACTTTCAGGTGCATTTATGACACCTATTTTAGGATCATACTGTGTTCCATTAAAGATATAGGACATCAACGTGAGAACAAAAATAGGTGCCAATATCATAAGTGCCATAGTTCTCTTGTCATTTCTAAGCTGACACAGGATACGTATAGTAAGTGCGGCAATTCTCATCCTTTAACACCCCCATAGTACAAAAAGGCTTCTTCTATAGTATTGGAATGAGTATTTCTTTTAAGCATATCAGGAGTTCCCACTGCAATTACCTTTCCATCACGTATCATGCAAAGGTTATCACATCTGTCAGCCTCATCCATCACATGAGTCGTAATTATAATTGAAGTACCTCTTTTACTCAATCTGTCAAGTTCATCCCATATAGATTTTCGAAGTACAGGGTCTATGCCCACTGTGGGTTCATCCAGAATAAGCAGTGAGGGCTGATTTAACATTGCAATGGCCAGTGACAGGCGCCGCTTCATTCCACCAGAATATTGATTGACCTTCTTCTTTAAATTTTCAGATAAATTCACCAACTCCATAACTTCCGAAATACGCTTTGTGCAATTCTCCCTGGATATATTGTACATGGCAGCAAAAAATTTCAGATTTTCTTCTGCAGTGATATCTCCATAGAGGGCATCAGACTGAGCCATATATCCAATTTTGCCCATTATTGAAAGTTTAGGCATCTTTTTTCCCAGTACATACACCTGTCCTTTTGTAGGCATATCAATTCCTGCAATCATTTTGACAAGAGTTGTCTTGCCTGAGCCTGAAGATCCTAAAAGTCCAAATATCTTTGAACAGCTCACTTTCAAATTTATATTGTAAAGTATTTGATGTTTCCCAAAGCACCTGTCTACATTTTCAACTACTACACTATAAGAATTATGCTCCATAGTATTCCTCCTCATATGCTGATTATACTATAGAGATGGCTGTACATAATAAACATTTTCTCTGATTTTGTTGATTCATATCATATTTTACGTGTAAAATATGATATGAATCCAACTGAAAGCGAAGTGAGCATTCACATGACCTCAAAAACAAATCAACTGCTTAAGGACACTTTCATTGAGCTGTACACCCATAAACCTATAAATAAAATAAGCGTAAAAGAGCTGTGTCAGAGAGCAAATTTAAATCGGGGAACTTTTTATAGTTATTACGAAAATATAGATAATCTGCTGGAGGAAATAGAGGAAGAATTACTTTCTGATTTAGTAAATATAATCAAGACAGAAAATATTATAATTCATACAAAAGAAGATCTTGATATTTTTTTGGAAACCATAAAAAAATTAACTGATTATATAAGAAAACACGGGAATTATTTTAAAGCTCTCTTAGGTAAAAATGGAGATAATCTATTTAAATACAAGATAAAAAATACCATGAAAAAGAAACTTTCTATAAAATTCAAGGCAGAAAAGAGAAATATAGGAAATTTAAATGAATATCTGCTGGAATATATACCCTCTGCAAATATAGGAGTTATAACATACTGGGTTGAAACAGGAATGAAAACAACCCCTGAAGAGCTAATGGGATTAATGGTTAAAATATTATTTAAGGGACCTTTTAACATAAGATAATAAATTCAAATAAAAAATAGACCACCTAATCACTGTTACTATCTAACAATAAATAGATGACCTATTTCACCATTTTTATCCATGGTGCTGGCAGTAAGCTTCGAACTCACGACCTACTGATTACAAGTCAGTTGCTCTACCAACTGAGCTATGCCAGCGTGTATGGCGACTCAGAAGGGTATCGAACCCTCGACCTCCGGCGTGACAGGCCGGCACTCTAACCAGCTGAGCTACTGAGCCACATTAAAACAATTTTTTACATGGTGGGCACAACAAGGCTCGAACTTGTGACCCTCTGCTTGTAAGGCAGATGCTCTCCCAGCTGAGCTATGCGCCCATGCAATAATTGTTGGTGACCCCTAGCAGACTTGAACTGCTGTTACCACCGTGAAAGGGTGGTGTCTTAACCACTTGACCAAGGGGCCATATAAAACTAAAAAATACCATAACTCTTAACTTAAATGAGTAAATCTCCCCCTAGAGTAGACTTCTCATTTAAGTTAATTCATTATTGTCCCTACAAATATATACATACTTGTATACATGGCGACTCAGAAGGGTATCGAACCCTCGACCTCCGGCGTGACAGGCCGGCACTCTAACCAGCTGAGCTACTGAGCCACATTAAAACAACTTTACATGGTGGGCACAACAGGGCTCGAACCTGTGACCCTCTGCTTGTAAGGCAGATGCTCTCCCAGCTGAGCTATGCGCCCATGCAATAGTTGTTGGTGACCCCTAGCAGACTTGAACTGCTGTTACCACCGTGAAAGGGTGGTGTCTTAACCACTTGACCAAGGGGCCATTCTACATTCCATTCAGCCGCATCTAGCGACCTGACATAGTCTATAATACAAAATATTCTTTGAAGTGTCAACACCTTTTTTCCAGATTATCAAATCTATTTCCCCGTATTACGACTAAAATCCTTATATATCAACACTTAGAAGAAATTTTTAAGTTTTAAATTAATTATTCAGTTTATCATCTTTCTGATTTCTTTTGGATAATTCCACAAGTGCACATCCACAAACAGCATCTATTCCATTATTATTGCAAAAATCCAATATCTCCTTACTTTCCGCCCCGGGCTGTATCAATACTTTGTCAATATGGAATTCATGAGCAATTTTAACCATCTCAATACCCAATGCAGGATTTGTACATAAATCCAGCACATGGACCTGAGTAAGTGCTTTCTTTAACGATTCATCCACACCTTTGCCCAATACCTCTTTAGGATTTATTCCAATTACATTAAAGCCTGCACTCTTTAAGGCATTCACTATTTTAAATGCATATTTACCTTCAGTGGAAACATTGCCAACCACCACCCAATTCTTGTAATAAAGTAAATTAGAAGCCTTCATCTTGCATTCTCCTCTCCATATAATAATTTTATCTCTACTATGTATTATAAACAATCTTCCGTGAATATATATTTTTTTCGATAATTTATAATTATATACTATGTTAAAAATACCATAAATAAGTTAAAATATAAACTATAAGTTTCTATTAAAAAGGAGGTATACTTTTTTTGTTTCACGAAATAATTGTAATCGGAGCAGGCGCTTCTGGAATTATGGCTTCGATTACTGCAAAGGATAATGGGAAAGATGTAGCGATACTGGAATCTAAAAGCAGGATGGGAAATAAAATACTGTCTACTGGAAATGGACGATGCAATATAACAAACCAGAATATAGATTCTTCCAAATATCACAGTAAAAATCATGATTTTATCAAGAGTATCTTAGATAAGTACTCTCTGGAAGATACTATTACATTTTTTAATTCTCTAGGACTTCCCCTCATCACCCTGGAAAATGGCAGAATATATCCTCTTTCTCTTCAGGCCTCTTCTGTATTGGATATATTAAAAATGACAGTTGAAGACAGAAATATACCCATTTATCTAAATTCCAGGGTCACCAGTATAACTCCCGGGAAAAAGCACTTTGAAATTTTCTGCCAGAATGAAGTTTATCAATGTAATAAGATCATATTGTGTACAGGAGGAAAATCAGCACCACATACTGGATCCGACGGTTCAGGTTTTGATATATGCAAAAAACTCGGTCACAGCATAATAACTCCTGTTCCGGGGCTGGTACAGCTGAAACTAAAATACGTTCACTTAAGAGCTCTCTCCGGCGTGAAATTCAACGGATATGTGGACATATTAATAGACAATAACACAGAAGAACGCAGATATGGTGAAATTCTATTTACGGATTACGGTATATCAGGTCCTCCCATATTGGAAATAAGCCGTATAGCTTCCTGTAATCTGTTAAATAAAAAATCTGTAAAAATTAAAATTGATATGCTTCCAAATATACAGAAGAAAAAGCTTCCCGAATTTTTGGAAAACCATTGGGGAACATTCAATTACAGAAGTGTTTATAACTCTCTCATAGGAATAATAAATAAAAAAATCATACCCATACTTTTAAAGGAAGCTTCAGTATACAATATCCATAAGCCCTGCTGCGAACTGAGCTGGTGTGAGAAAAAAAATATATATAATTTGTTAAAGTCCTGGGAATTCACAGTATATGATATCAATTCCTTTAAGAATTCACAGGTTACCTGCGGCGGCGTAAATACTCATGAAGTAAATTGTAATACGCTGGAATCCAAAAAAGTAAATAATCTATATTTAGCCGGTGAAGTACTGGATGTAGACGGGGACTGCGGTGGTTTTAACCTTCAGTGGGCATGGAGTTCTGGTTTTGTGGCAGGGAAAAGTGCTGCTGAAACATAGTTCATCAGCATTTTTCATTGCTGCACCAAACAGCTTCTATTATGGATAATTCTCTTCCGCTGTCATCAGTAATTTTATGCAGGGACACATAATTATCATCCTGTTTCTTTAATTCAGTGGATATACTTATTTTTTCTCCATATAATGCTTCTTTTTCATAAGTTATATTTATATGTTTTATGGCATATTTAAGTATTATATCCAGAGGTATGGTTTCTATAATCCAATCTATATATTTTACATTGTTTACATGTTTGTTGGTATCTATGTCACTGTATCTTACATTAAAACTCTTTTCAATGGTGAATTTTTCAGGCAGCTTTACATTTTTGATAGTCAGCGGCCTGTTATCCTTCTCAGTCAACCCAAAAATCTCATACATATCCTTAGTCACTCTCAATATTTTCCTTTTGTTAGTATCTATCAAAAGCCATATTGAATTGGCTCTGGCTATGATATCACCTTTTTCATCGAAAACTTCAAAAATTCTATAGCCATAGAACTTTCTAAATGAGCAGGCATTGGTTCTCACTCTGATTTTTTCACCATACTTAGGGTATCGATCCACATCTATACTCCACTTGTACAGTACCCAGGCCACTCCATTTTTTTTCGAATACTCTATTCCGCCTCCCATCTCTTCAGAATGTTTGGTGGATACATCTCCAAAATAATTTACAAGACTGGTTATGAGAAGCCTCTCCTCATAATCTATTTCATAATAATTAACTTCATATTCTTTTTCAAAAACAGATCTGTTCATTATCCATCACTTCCCTATTCCCAACTATCATATAACATATATTATAATATAATTT
>NZ_PVXP01000015.1 GCF_002995845.1 Clostridium luticellarii
GTATCTATAAGTTTATAAAAAGTTTTTTTTGCTTCTTCTATATTTTTATATGATTGTTTACATATATCTTTTATTAAGCTTATTATTTCTTTGAAAAACACGTCATAAGTATAAGTGTTAAACTCAATACTTATAATGCTTTCACTGCTGTTGTAATATTGATGTAGAATTATGGTGTCCTTAAATTCTCCATCAAATGAGCAATTATATTTTATTATTACATCTTCTTTGACCGATTCTAACCCCTCTATAAATTTGTTCTTAATTTCTTTCGTATAATCTAATATACATTTTTCAATATTCATATTTATGCGCTCCTTTTTTAAGGAATTAAAACATTTTTATTCCTCCTCATGGCAGTTTTCTGGATAACTGCCAACCAAAATAATTCTATTTCAATATCTCATTTGATTTCTCTATAACTTCTTTTGCAAGTGCATCAGCATCAATGGATTTTTCTGTAATAAGATCACTCATGTCAGTCATTTCAATATATTTTGAATCTAACCATATATCGTCAGTGTGTATACCTTCCCCTGCGCTATCGGGTACTGCAAGGGTAACAAATGCTGAGCCTTCAAAATATTTTAAACAAATTGCATAAAAAGTAGTGTTATCATCCTTCATTTTAACTTCCAATAATTTGTTAACGTTGTTTTCAATTACTTTATGGTTAACCTTCATAAAGTAATAACAAACACTATTCAAATTAAAATCTACCTCAGCACAATCAACACCTAATCTTTTCATAATTTCTTTCATTTTACATTCTCCTCCTTGCAACGGTTTGGGGATAACCGTAAACCATGTTTTTTCTATTGCATTTCATATGTATCTCTAGTTGCAAAGGCAACCATACATTTCTTTTATTCCCTTCCCTTTATCTTATGTATACATTATAATTCATTCGTCACGAATAGTCAAGGGATTTTTGCTTTTTTTTATAAAAAATAAGAGATATTTTTATCCCTTATTTTTCTTCTCCAATATTATTCTTTTTCCATCAAAAGTAACTTTTAATTTCCTATCATCTGGTGTTATATCCATTTCTCTAATCCATTTAATAGGGAATATAACCCTTGCAGTCATTCCTCCACTACCTGCTGTTCCGCCGGATTTATTAAAACTCACATTTAAATCTTTAGTTTCCATATTTTAAGCTCCTTTTTCCTTTTATACTTCTAATATATAATAATTCGTCACGAATTTCAAGCGTTTTTATAATTAAGTATATAAAAAGAGTGCTTTCACACTCTATAAAAAATCTTGTGATTCGTCTTGATTGTATAATAATCCTACATCTCTATCATATTTAAAATTATGAATTTCCTTGCAATAAGGGCATACCCATAGGTCTTTTTCTGTATTTATGGGAACTGGAAAATATCTAGCCATATTTCCGATAGGTATATGCAGTGCAAGATAAGTTTCTGCAGATGGAACCCATATTCTATTATCTAAATCTTCAAGATAGTTTTGGCTCTGCAGCAATAAAATATAAAGGCTACTGCCACATTCCTCGCATACATCACCATATCCCAGATCATTTATAATAAAATAATTAGCGGCTCCCGACTTACCATTGTCTATGATAGCAGTTGCTACAGCAGGAACATTGGATTTTTTAATTGTATCTATTCTATCCATTTCTTTTTCTATTTCGTCTAAAATATTGCTTTTATTAAATTTGCTTATTATACCGTCCTTTTCAATGAAGTTTCTCCAGATGCTTTGCATAACTTCTTCAAATTCATCAATATAACTCATTTTATCCTCCCTTAAAATTTTTTTATTAATATTTTATTCCCTTTATTTTCAAACAGCATCATATCACCACTTTTTAGTTTCAACCTGCCTATTATTTCTGGTAATATATACACTGTTGTTTGTATACTTGTAGAAGTCTCGAATTGGTTTACAGATACTTTGTTATCTTTATAAGTAGAAGAAACTCTTTCCATTTCTATATGTCTACCTATAATTTTTTGTGAAAATATCTCCTGACCTTTTATTTTTAATTCTTTTACGATATCTCTTGGTATCGTAACTTTAGCCCCTTCCCCGGAATTTGTCTTAAAAAAAATTAGTTTTGCATCTCCTTTTGCCATCTATTTTCCCTCACATTCTACGATTGATTTTTTGTATAATTCCTGCGACGTATACCGCATTTGTACAAGTCTAAGCCTTTTATTGTACTTCTCTACATCTATAATGCCTTTACTTTGCTCTATACATATTTCTATGAGCTTGTTAGAAAAAACATGTGACAACCCTATATATCTAATGGCCTTTACTATTCCAGTAGCAGAATCTACTACTATAACTGTTAAGCTTAAACCATCTTGAGGCCCTAAACTTTTAGGCAAATCTTTTATTCTTCCATCTCTGTATAATCCAAAATGAAATGGAGCATCTGACATATCTATTGCACCTTTAAATTCAGACAAGAAAAACAAAATTCCCTGTTCCTCCGTGAGTGCAAATTTATATTTCCCTTTTTTAAACCCTTGCACTTCCTCCTTAGATAAATTAGATAGAAATGCATACAACGTAAATCCATGGTTATAATCTAATTTTATTCCTTCAAAATTATAATTCCCGGGATATTTCTTTCCAACTTCTATTTTATTTAACATTTCCTTGCCCCTCCTTATATTTTTCTATCCTTTCAATTAAAACAGATAATCTTTTATGGTTTAATTCTGTCCCCACAAATTTCTTACCATTTTTATATGCATTTAATCCGACTAATCCTCTACCCATGCACAAATCTCCAATAATATCATAATCCTCATTAGTGCAAACCCATTCAATTATATCTTCTTCATCCATATAATCCAACTTGGGTTTCTTAAATTTTCTACTGCCACGAATTACATAACATATTTTATCTTTAGAATGGTAATATGAGCTATTATAGAAAGTCACATATTTATAAATTTTTTTGGCCTCAATTATAAAATCAGCTAAAAACTCTTTTCCAATTTCTATATAACAAGTTTTAGCTTTTATTTTTCTAATGCATTTAAATAGCCTTATGTAAAAATCAGAAAAATTATCTATTCTTTCTTCTTTTTCTGCTTTCATATAAAAAGTATTTATATTACCTCGGTTCCAAGGAGGATCTACAAAAATCAAATCAGCTTTTTTCATAAATTCAGGAAGAGGGTTGAATATGTCATGTACTTGAACAATACTGCCATTATTAAATATATATGGAGCTTGAGAAAGGGGATACTTTAAATAAGCATCTCCATAATTCCATTTAGACATTTTCATTCACCTCATGCATCTCCCATGCCTTAGAATATTTTTGATTTTTAAAAAGCTCTGCAATACCTGTAATCTGTTTTAATCTAAACACCTCTTCGGGTTCCATGCCTAACTGTTTTGCAATTTCTTGGTCATCCTGACCCTGCTCAAAAAGAGATTTAACCAAATCGCCCATAAGATCAACTTGATGTACCCCTCTCGCCCTATTGAATTGTACTGTTGCCGCTAATCTTTGAGCTATGTCCTGTTCTAATACTACAATAGGTATCTCTTCACATTCAAGCCAAAATTTTAATATTTCTTCTCTATGAAAGCCGTCTACTATAACAAATTTTTCAATATCGGGGTCCCATACAGTAACAATTGCAAATGTGAATCCATTCTCTAAAATTGAAGTTTCAAGTAATCTCATATTATTGTCATCTACATGATTAGGGTTATAATTATTCGCCTGTACTAGCTCAGTAGGAACCAATATAGGAGCCATAACAGGCAGTTTCAAAACTCCTTTTTTTGTTTTTATGGTTGGTGTATCTGGTATTTTAAATATACCTAAAGACGTTTTTATTTCTCTCATTTATAATATTGCCCTCCATTTCTTTATTGTTTCTTCCCTTGGGTCCGGTTTATTGTCAACAGGCAAGTTGTTTTCATAATCATTTAATATAAGTTGTCTGCATTCTTGCCTTGCAACATAGTTATTGTTAAGATGTTTCTTAAATCTTTTTTCAAATATCCATTTTTTATCCTTATCTGGATAGGTTTTTAATAAGAAATCTCTATAATCCTTCCAACACTTAAAATTTTTAGGTAGTTTACGAGTTCTTAGTATTTCTTTATTTTTGCCATACAAGTGTCCTATTTGAATCCCTTTAGCTCTTTTTAAAAGCCTATTGTAAGTCTTTGGCTCAAATTCTGGCAATTCAACAAGGGATTTAAAGCTCTTTTCATGTATAAGGCTTGATACCCTTATTTCTTGTAAACCCATGCCTTTCTTATACATATAGTCATATATCCTAGAATATTTCAATTTATTATCATAGATATATTTCCATATGTCTTGAAAGTTCCAATCATAGAGAGGATATGCACTTACATTGCCATGTTTCAATTTTGTAGCATAGTACATATTCTTATGTCCCGGGTTTTTTGATACAGCTCTCCATCTATTTGGGCTTTCTGTTGCTCTTAATCCTACGAGAAAAGCAGTGTTTTCTCTGGAATTCTCAAAATTTTCTATAACATCATAAAACCCAAAACCTTTATTTTTATCTCTCACAGTTTCTTTTTCTTTCGGCCATGGCTTATGCTGTATACTATCCGGTTCCTTGTGTCGCATCCATAATTTAGCTTTCCCGGGTTCCCAAGGTATAAATTGTGTTTCCTTTAAGCTTGTTGCATTTGTAAGATGAAATGGTATTTGATACCATAGCTTAATCGTATTTTCAGGAAACAAGTTCATTATGTATTTCACTTGCTTAATTGTACTATCATATACAACCTCTTCATCTAAAAAAAATATCCCGACTTTTCTATCTCTTTTATGTGCTTCCATAAGTGTTAAATGGGCTAATGTTGTACTGTCTTTGCCTCCGCTTATGGATACACAGACGTTTGGAAATTCATCGAAAACGTATGATATTCTTTCTTTTGCAGCCTGTAATACACTTTTATTTATATAAACTTGCTTGAGCATAAATAGACTCTAACCTCGCTTTCCATTTACTAAACTCTGTAATTATGTAATCATCTATTGGCAATAATGTTGCCAAATACTTAATTGTATGCATCCCGCTTACTTTTATAAAGTCATTCATATTAAGACGCCTATAGTGTGTGTCTATAACAATATAATTGCTCTTTGAATTAATATCTTTATAAGATAGAACATTGTTTAATTTAAACCTTTTATTCCTAGCAACATATGCTTTGTCTTGCTCAATAGCTTTTTTCTTAAAGTTTCCAACTAGCAACTGCAAGTTTCTAGGTATTGTATCTGGTTCTTTGTTTCCTAAATTATCAAATAAATATTCCTTTTTCTTTTCATATTTCTGTTTTTCTTTATCTGTTATTGGAACATTTATAACATTCATTTTGACTTTATATGGCCTGATTTTTACATCTTCTTGCTGTAAATAGATGTAGTCAAATGACCTTCCCTTGTATTTATTTGGATGATCAAAATCCAGGAGAATCATAAAATCCTCTTTAGTATCAATTATAGGAAATAGTTCAAATATAATGTGATGCTCAGTCTGATTTAAATAATGATGAGCACAGTTATAGATTAGTTCACTTCTGTTTTGGGTCCTCAAGCATCCATCCATAACTATTAAACTTGTATCGTCTATTTCTTCCAACAACCTATAGAAATATTTATACATCTCTATATCTGCATATTCTATATATTCTATTTCGCAAGATACATTATATGATGGCTTAAATGACTTAAAGTAAAAGCAAAATACCTTTTTTATATTGTTCTCTTTTACATAATCAACTACTAACTTTCTTTTTTGTATTTTTGATAACCCTATTCTTATAATTTTTAACACCTCCATCCATCCAAACCGAGACATTGTTTTTCTTGCTAATTTCCTTCTTAAATTCTTCCACTAAATCTTCTTTTCTCCACAAGCAACTTAAAATCCTTTCATCTAGTTTGTTATAAGCACATATGTCCATTATATGTACTTTATGATCTTGGCCTATGCGGTGCACTCTATCTTCAGATTGAGATCTTGTAGCATAATCCCAGTCATTAGAATAATAAATTATATAGTGGCAGAATTGCAAATTCAGTCCATATCCTGCGCATTGTTTATTTGCAATTAAAAACTTTGCGGTATTTTTAAATTTTTCTATATTATTTTGTCTTGCTTTATTACTTAATTTCCCATAAATAGGTACTGCGGAATCTTCCCCGTAAATGTTATTTAAAATACCTAATAAATCAAGTATCTCTCTGGAATACTTACAAAATATGATAACTTTCCCGGATAATTTACTTATTGTATCCAATAAAATCTGTACGCGTGGATTATCCTCTGGCTTTTCGAACATAGGAATACTATTTATAGATTCCTGTAAACAGCTAGTTATATATCTTCCGCTTATAACAAGCTGCATAGCAGATAACAGCCTATATATTGTGTCTGGTTCAAATTCATCTACATCGGATAGAAATAAATCTTTCACTCTTTCATATTCAATATTCTGCTCATAATCAAGCTCATAGTAAATAGTTTCATATGTCTTATCAGGTAAATCCAAACATTCGTCTTTTTTAACTTGGTAAGTATATGGAGCTATTTTCCTAACGAGGTAATCTGTATTAAGGCATCTATTTATTTTTCCTGGAATTCTATCATCATATTCAAGATGATTAGCTGCAAAGCTCCAGAAAGATTGATATCCTAAAATTCGCCAATCCAATATATACCATTGTGCAAATAAATCTTTTTCTGATTTACTAATCGGAGTACCGTTTAAGATTAATTTATACTTACAATATTGGGCAATACGTACTATATTTTTTGTACGTTGTGCAAAAAAATTTTTAACAAGATTGCTTTCATCTACTATTAAATAGGCCTTGTATTTCTTTACCATTTTAAGTAGTCTTATATTGGTTCTTATACTGCTTGAAAGTGTTTCTATACCACAAATAGTAATTAAATCCTCTTGTCCTTCTCCTGTATGTTTTATTATATCCTCCCTTAGATTCCTTTTTACAGAGCAAGGACATAGCCATAATATTTTATTTACCTTACCTTTAGTTAATCTTAAATTTATTAATTCTAAAGCTGTTCGGGTCTTGCCCGTGCCCATTTCCATATATAAAGCGCCAACTTTTATATGCCTAAGTTTCTCTACTGCTTTTTTTTGCTGTATTAAAGGTTTAGTTTTAAGCTCTATATTATCACCCTCTAATCATCTTTTAAATCCTCTATTATATCTGAACTAGAATTTAGTATTTCTTCTAGTCCGTTTTTAGGTTCTTCTTCTTTAACTTCTTTGGGATTTATAGTTTCAATTTCCTTCATTTTCTCCTTATGATCTTCAATAGCTTTTCGTGCAGCTGTTGTAAATTTAAATTCATATAATTTGGCAAAATCTTCTACTTCCTTATAGTGATTAACTTTTAGGCACATGCCACTATCCCAATATGCTCCTGGAATAGATTTAGACACGCTATATAAATTGTCATTGTATCCTTTCCACTTAATAACAAGCCTATCTTCTTTAGGCTTATATTTTATCCATCTTTTACATTCCTGTTCATATATGCCATTTATAGCATTATTACGAACTTTTTCATCCATTATTCTTATAGGGAAACCGGCATTAAGTAATTTATTTCCCAACTCTGCAGCTCTATCTTCTGCATAACCTGTAGTTTCTCCAATGCTTCTTTCCCATACTCCATCTTCCCAGCTATAGCCCAAAGATTTTACAAGTAGCCTAAAATCTTCATTTTTCTCAAAGCATGCCCATATTTTCTTTTTGGTATACTTTATTTTTACTACTGCTTCTGTAACTTTTTTCTCTGGGAAAACAGTAGCTTCCAATTCTAGTTGCCTTTTTTCTTCCCTCTCTGCTTCTTCTTTTGCTCTTTCCTCTGGAGATTTCAGTGCTTCTCTAAAGTACGCTGCTATCATAACAGACCCCTGATTTTCAATCCACTCGTGAGCCTTGGTGACATTTTCTATACACCAATAAGCAATGTTTTTAATATCGCTTATATCTTTTACAACCTTACGGAAACCACTACATTCAAATTCCAAAATAGAGAATTCTCGTTTTGTGATTTCATTCTCTATAAAACTATCTATAAATTTTTGCCTAATAGTATTCGCCCATGGAACTTGCTTTTCCGTCCCCTCTAGTTTCGGCAACTCCATCTCTTTTGCTTTTTCCGCAGCCTCTTTGTTTGCTTTCTCATGCTCTCCCTGTTTATATTTCTCCCAGCAGTCAGGGCACATGCCTTCAAATGCCCTTTCTTTCTTGTACTCTCTAAACTTCATAGGGCCTATTATGTTCACACGACCTTCATGACCGCATGAATAAGTCCCATAATACCATGCCATTTTAATTCCTCCTTGACATTTCCCTATAGATATGCTTTAATAAAGGTAACATTTTAGCATACCTACAAGGAATTAAAATTTTTATATTTTTATTTATTAGAAAGGGTGTAGCCTCTAGGCTATGCCCTTTCTTCTAGTCTCTGGTGTAAATGCTAACATAATTTTTTTCTTCATTTACGTCGAAACTTCCATCTATATTCTTATCGACATATTCCCCTATTTTTATATCTTCTAAAGGGAATAATGTAACCCTATAACAATAATAACACATTGTCCCGCTGTGTTCGTCCCACTGTTCACGGGTATAAAAAACATCAGCGTCTTTTATTATTGCGCATTTTGGAGTAATTGCTATGCTCCCAAATGCTGGTGTATAGTTATCGCTTAATTTTCCAAAACCAAACTTTTCACAATCTCGGATACAGTCTCCCATTTCTTTAAGCCTGTATCCATATTGCTTTCCCAGGTATTTGTAGATATGCTTTAAATCATATTTTATATCAAAGTCTGGTGCATACAGCACCCTTTTTAATGTCTCATCAGCCTTTACTTCATCAAGGTTGACTTTCCAAAATCTTGTTATTACTTTTATACCTTTATTTATTTTCCCCGTAGAGATAAAGTCTTCAAATTTGACTTTATCTCTATCACAGCAAAATCCATCATCCCATACTAATTCCATTCCATCTCTTGCGTTGGATTCTTCTATATTGTATTGAGTCTTCTCTCTATACTCTTCCCATTCCTCAGCATCTGTTAGGTCTGGTTTTCCATTGCTCGGGCTCCAGTTAACGTGTTGTTTACTTATCCAATTCAACAACTTTAAAGCTTCCTCTTTAGTTGGTGTTTCGACAATTAATTTTCCTTCCAAAAATTTTTTACTTAATTCTGGTTTTACTTCTTCTGAATATATTTTTTCCATTTTTAATTCCTCCTTATGGCAGTTTTCTGGATAACTGCCAACCAAAAATTAAATATGAGCCAAACTTCTGCACCCTATAATTCTACCGTTTTTGTCTCTAACTGTATCATTGACAATAAATATGTCTTTTCTACCTGAAACGGCTTGTGCAACTATAGATGAAACAACGAATACTGTATCTTCTTGAGGGTCTGGCAAATTTTCAACTTCTCCAAATACGCTTTTTGAAAGTGGAATCTGTACTGTAATATCCGGGCATCTTCCTCTATTGCTATCTCCGAAGATATCCGGAGATATAGCCAAATCACAGCTTGTGGAATCCTGACCACTCTGCAAACAGTTTACGCATGGATCTTTTTCGTCTATAGTCTTAATTACCCCTGCCTTTTCTATCCTTACAGTACATCTGGCAACTGTGCCTGAAGGATCTATTTTAATGTTTCTATTGTCTAAAATGATGTTAATTTCATGAGGCGTAAGATTGACTATCTTTACGCTGCCTTTCCCCACTACCTCACTACATTTTTTTGTTAATTTCATATTAGTTCCTCCTTATTGGCAGTTTTTTGGATAACTGCCAACCAAAATATATTCTATGAAATATCTGCCCCTGTTATTTCTCCTTGTTTAAACCAATGTCCTTCTTTATCGTAGATAATTGCATCTTTGACAATGCGGGCTCCCCCCTCTATAAGCTTTCTTTCTAGCTCTTCTCCTGTATAATCTTCTTCTATATCTACAATATCCTCCATGTAAAAATGTCGTTTAGCCCAGTCTGTGAACTTTTCTACATCTACATGCAAATTTTCATCTAGCATATCAACCTTCCTTTCTGTGGCCTATGATAACCGCAAACTATATTTTCTATAACGGTCCGTATACACCTACTCCATATCCATAATCAATTCTTCCATGAGATTCCATGTAAGCATCCCCTCTGCATGATATATCCTCTAATTCATTCTTCCTATCTTCATAATCTCTTGAGTCATAATCAACCATTCCACTTGAGGTTTCTTCAAATCCTTCAATTATGTTGATTAATTGGGCTTTGGTAAGCCCCTTTAAACTTTCTCTATTCATCTATCTATTTCCTCCTCTACCAAGTATGCTGTCTTTTTTGCTGCGTTGTACCATCTGGCATCGCCATAGTGTAAACAATATCTAAGCTACAATCTTCGTCTGGGTCATTGCATTCTGCCAATATTCGACTGAGTTCCTGTGGTTCTCCTGTTTCCTTCGCTTTCTGGAAAATAGCTTTCTCTTTTGCATCTCTAGTATCCTGTTCAGCCTTTTTCTTTGCCTGTATCTCTACCAACTTTGATTTTGCATCTTCAAATATTTCTTTAAGCTTTCCAAATGGGATTTTGTAAGTAACTTCGTCGCTGTAATCTCCCCAATCCACATCTGTTTGATATTCTTGAGGCAGTGTATATTTACAAGCTTTTAGCACCTTTGCAAACTCTGTAAAGAACTTACAATGTGATGCTTCGTTGCATACACTTATACCATAATAAGAATGGTCCTTGATCTCTATAATGTCTATATCCTGTATCTTTGCAAATTCTGCTTCTAATTTCGTTTCCTTCTCTCTTTTAAGTTTTTCAATTATCTTTTCGGCTTCTTTTGGGAAAATATTGTTATAATAATCTTCTAGCTCTTTACAACCTTTGAAGTAACAATGGTCTATTTTCCTTCTGCTCTTTAATATTTTAAGTATTTGTTTGCAGGCATTGAAGTCTGCTCTTACAGCAACAACCGGCTTTCCATTTGCTATTACTTTCTCTACTTTCATAGCAACTACTTGACCGTCTTTTTGTATCTCATTACCGTCCAAGTTAGCTTTATTAACTCTTAATTCCTTTCCGTAATTATATTCATCTATTGAAATTTCTGTATCTATCTTTAGCACATTTCCTTTTTTAGATTTACATTCAAATTTCATCTTCATATCCCCTTTCTTTATCTTACAAATATAGTATAACATATTTACTTATATAAGTAAATAGTTTTTCTAAAATATTTTACTTTTTATTTAATAATTGTTTGGCTTTTAGGCAACCAAGTTTCATAATTAATCTGAATTGCCTTTTCCGTCTCTTTAGTAATAACTGCTTTAAAGCTTGTTGCCAATCCGTTTTTACTAGCCAGCCAAGAAGGTATTTGGATTTTACTGAGTTGTTCATTCGGTACTATAAATACCTCTGTAAGTTTTGGCCCTTCTGTATTTATAATCCAATTTATATTTTTGTCTAATTCTGGAATTTTGTCTGAAATTATTTCTAAAGCATCTAGTAAATAAACTATATGATGTAGCATATCCTCTGTTATCTCTGCATTTTCAACTTTGTTTAATCTTTTTTCTAATAGTTCTTTATCTCCAGGTCTTGTTATTTCTTTCATTCCCTTGTTTAAAAAATCTTTTATAATTGTAATTTTATCCATATTTATATCCCCTTCCCTTATCTTTATTTTAATTATACCTTATTTACTTATATAAGTAAATGGTTTTCTAAAAGTTTTTTAAAAAATAAGCATAGAAATTAATCTATGCTTATATGCTATCTATCGTGAGACTGCCATATTTCCCAGTTAGCTACATTCTGCAATAATTTATTTTTTCTATCTGTAGCTGCTTGGTGGGTAATACCATATTTCATTCCTAATCGTTCATCTGTCCAATCCTCACCATATTTCTTTTTCAAAAACTCATAGTCTCCTTTTTCTAACATTCCTATATTATCTTCTATATAACCATTATCTAAATTTATATCATCAATTTTTTCTTCCAAATATGCAATTTCGCTTTTGTACCACGCTTGCCTTTCTTCCAATCTTTTAATTATCCTGATAGTAGCTTTCTCTGCAAAACCGGACACAGAATGTCCACCTTGTACTCTTTCTTCATAGCTTATTGACAGCGATTCTTCCGGAAGGTGTATATCTGTATTCTCTAGCTTATATTCTATCTCTGCCAGCTGGTCTTTTAGCCTTTTGAGCTTTCCGTTTAAAGATTTCAACCTTTCATCTCGCCTGAAATAATTTTTTAATTTAGTTGCCATTTCTTCCAACATGGAATCCATATTTGCACCCCCTTTTAGGTATGCTTTGTAGACCACCTTTTAGGAGATCTATGCCGATATTCATCTCTATATATAGTTTAGCACATTCAATTTTAAATATTAAGAATATATCTAAAATGAATAAGTAGTCTTTCTATTATGTTTCCATTCCTCCCTTAAAGTTTCCACAATGCCAGATATCTTTTCATACAATTTTGTTTCATCCTGTAGATCTTTCTGCAATTGTTCTTTATCGGCTGTACTATTTTCTAAACAATTAGCCATAACAACCGCCATCTCTTTATCTGTTATTTTCTTTTCTAATGCATGTTTTAATATTAGTAATTCTTTATAAGATAAAATAACGTTAAATTTACTCATTTGCTTGCTCCCTTCCTTAATATTTTTATAGGAAAATCTTCTCTACTATTAAGCTCTTTTATGAGTTTTAATGTAGATATTTTAGATAGGTCTATATCATTTGTTTCTTCCTTTATTTTGAACCCAGCTTGTAATTCATATGGTGCAATTTGAAGTACCCTGCAAATATCAAGTTGTACAGATAAAGGTATATTTACTTTGCCACTTTCATATTTTCTAATTGATATTTCAGATTTATATACTTTTTTGCCTAATTCTTTTTGAGTTAAATGAGCTTTTTCTCTAAAATATTTAATTTTTTCTCCGATGTTAGGCTTCTGATTCGTAATTAATAAATCCACTTCAATATCTAATGCTTTGGCTATTTCTTTAAGTGTTTCAATATCTATTTTTTTCCTACCGTTTTCAATTTTACTTATTGCTGATTGACTTATTTTAAAACCATTTTTATTTATTATATCAGCTAATTCATAAGTAGATTTATTTTGTTGAGTTCTTATTTTTTTAATTTTTTCCCCAATATTCATATATTTCACCTACTTCTCAATTCTTTCTTGCACCCTCAATATACTTTGTAAGGCACTAACCTCAGTTTCTAAAGCTCTTAACATTGAATGGCTTGCTTTTAAAACTTCCTGTGATAAATCTCTGTTGAATTTTAAATCAGCTACATTTTCATTACCTCTTGCTAAATTATTTATAAGTGTAGTAGGCACACCTTCTGTCCTTAACTTTGTAATTTCCTTTGCCAATGCTATTCTATATATCTTCTCAGATTGTGCAAAATCCTTAGCTTTAGAAGTTATTATGTCAGCACCTTTATCTAATCTTTTAGATGTATTATATAATGCATCTGTTACTTCTATAGGCTCTACAGACATATTTCTTTACCTCCTATATCCATATTTGCATTTCTTCCTTTCCCCTGTAGGGTACGGGATACCGTACTTTTTTAGTATCCCGAATACCTCGCAGCCTTTGCTATGTTTATTACAATTCTTGCAACTACCTTCAATTAAATTTTCTATTATACTTCTAAAATCTTCATCCTTCATTACTTTATAACCAGATTTTAGTTCTTCCCCTATAAGCAATTTTCCATCATATTTTTTTGCTAATTCTTGTAGTCTTACATTTATATCCTTTATTCTTTTATCGCTAATATGGTAATCTCTCATAGCCATATGAAGCCAACTATCAATCATTTGCCATGTATTATCAGTAATCTTAGAAATTTTTTCCTCCATATTTGCAGCCTTTTTATCCATTTCTTCTGTCGCCTGTAATATCTTCTTCTCTACTTGTCTACTTATATAAGACCTTAACTCCATTTGCTCAGCTATATTCAGCTTATTTAGAATATTAGAAACCATTTAATCACCTGCCTCTATTCAAAACAATCTTTATAATGTCTGCAATTTCCACAATCTTTTATTTCATTCTCATGTATTGGTTTAAAATATATACATTCTGTATGCCCACATTTTTTACATATCCTTAAGCTTCCTAATTTCTTCCACTCCATAGAACCACAAGACTTACATTTCATTTGATCACCTACCCCACTTATCCCATCTTTTCTCAAAATTCTTATGCATTTTTTCAATACGTTCATCTATTTTTTTCTGTCTTCTATATATCAGACCAAACACAATAACCGACACTATCAAGCTAATCCCAATCCATAATCCTATAAGTATCAATATATACTTTATATTAATCACCCTCTTTTAGGTTTTCATAATAAGTTTTGTACATCTTCATATAATCATCTAATCTCATAGTAACAAGCCATTCGCATCTATCTTTTCTATGAAATACAGTAGGTATCTCACCCTCTTTGGCATCTGATTTAGCTTGTGTCATAGCATCATATAGATTAAGTTTTTGTACCCTTTTACACTCTATATGAACGCCTGGTAGCCCTACTACATCAGCATCACCATTAGCCCCGCAATATTGCTGACCACGCCTTGTATTAAAACCATATTCTCGGAGTTTAGAAGAGAGTTCCCTCTCTCCTTTGGCTCCCTTACGTTTACTATTTGTCATTTATCCTTCGCTCCCCACAATTAGCCCCTCGCCATATGGCAAAGTCTCAATCCATTTACATAGCGAACGCCATTCTGGTAATTTATGATTCCTTCTCTGACTATACACGCCTTTTAGACATCTATAATTAGTAGTAAGTCTTGCAGTAAGTTCAAATCCCGCCGGATTAGAATACAAGAGTTTTAAATAATCGTATGGGTCATGTGTTTGATTATAGGTGTCTTTTAATTCTTCCATTACATCAATTATTCTTGGATCTACATATTGGTTATACTGCTTGGATAAATCAAACTTTGAGATTCTATGCATGGTACTTTGGCTGCTGACAAAAGTAATAAATCTATATCTCTCCAACTCTACCCACATTTTATTACTACAAGTCAAATCAAAGGCTACTCTTATTCCAGATAAAAATTGGTCGTGTGCTTCTCCTTTAGGTGATTGAGCTAACTTTTTAACCATATCTGTAATATCAGAATTACATTTATCAGTATCTACTGACATAGGATATTTACTTGCTTTTATACTTTCTTCCAAATCATATACTCTTACATTTTCTATTTTCACTAGTTTTCACCCTCCCAATATTGAGTTAATATTGCTCTTGCTATCTCTAGCCCTTGTATTTCACCTTGCTTTATCAATCCTGTGACATCAAAATCGTCTTTTTTATTTTGCTGATTCTCTATTTCTTTTGTAATTAAATCTATACATTCAGATACTTCATCTTTCATCTATTCTTCATCCTCCTACCCATTAATTACCACGTAATTCCAATTTTCCTCGTGCCACTTTTCATATTCTTCTCTAGTAGCAAAGTCTTTTGTATGTCTCTCATTATCTCTTAAGTCCTTATAATTTATTTCTATAAATTTTGTTTTGTCCGCAGAGGTAGTCTCTTCTTCATCCTCCTTTATATACCATTTACCATTAGTTAATATATCAATTATGTCTTTATTTAAAAATGTTCTGCATAGCTTATCCAACATATCATCTAAAACAAAATACTCTGTATTTAAAAGAGGGTGCTCTACTCTAATTTTCTTTTTGCTCTTTATAGCTTCCATAAAACTTACTGGTCGTGGTTCTAAAATCCACGTATCGCTAAATTGTAATGAGCAACACCCATTCTGCCCTTGGCACCCTTGACAATCTACTATCACATTTTTAAATACGCTTGATGAAATTGTTTGGGTACAAGGATTTTTTTCTGGAACTATTTTAAATACTAAATCATGGTCTTGTTTGAGCATATTTAAAGCTTCTAGTAATGTATATTTTTTCATTTAATCTCCTCCAAATCAATTATTTTTCCACCCATTGCGGTTCTAATTATATCTTCTCTGCAGTAAGCTCCTCTATCTATATCCATAAGCTTGGATAAGCTTCTAGCTGCATCTTTAGATATATCTAACTTCTTCCGTATTTCATCTAGGGTATATCTATCCTCTGTAAATACACTTTCTAACCAATTCTGGAACTCTAGTTTCAACTTTATATCTAACTCATGCCCATTCTTTTGGTGTACTGCATATGTCTCTTCCGTATGACATTTTCTGCATAAATAAACTAGATTCTTTTTACAATGTATTAATGCACCGCACTCAGATCTATGAATTACGTGGTGCTTTTGTAGCAATCTCGTAGAACCACAATTCACACAATGTTTATAACTCATTTCACCATTCCTTTGTATGTAGTACAGCTTTTATACTGTACTACATTATTATTTTACTAATACACTTAGCATATATCTGTTACGTGATTTCAGCTTATTCCCTTAAATATCTGATTTTCCATTTTGGAAAATACCACAATTACATATTAACTAATATACTTTCTATCCTTTCATCCGCCTCTTTCATTGCTGTTTTAAGTGGATGAATATACGTCGATTGAGTTGTTATAGTGTTTGCATGCCCCAGCCTTTTGGCAACTGCCTGTATGCTAACCTTCTTTGCTATAAGCAGGCTTGCATGTGTATGTCTCAATCCATGTACTGTTATCCTCCCAACCCCAGCGTTAGCACAATGTCGGGCTATTATGTCATTGATTGTCGAATTATATATTATTACATGCCCGCCACCATACCAATATGGGAAAATTGGCTCTGTTGGATCTAGCTTTTCTATTATTGGTCTTAATATCCATGCTGTCTTTAAATCTAGTGATATAATCCGATTTGATGAAGGGTTCTTTGTAGGTTGAAATCTATTAGCCTTGATTTTAGTTTTATAGTCATATGATTTATTTATATCAACTTTTCTATCGTCAAAATTAAAATCATTCGGTGTCAGTGCCAAGCCCTCTGCATAACGCAATCCAGTATTGATCAGCAGTAGTAAAAAGTGATCCCAGTTTAATTCTTTTGTATTAACGTTCAAATCAGCTATAAACTTTTTAGCTTCATCTTCCTCTAAAAACTTTTTTATCTTTTTAGCTTTGGGCTTACCTCCAATCTGTACCCGCCTTGTAAAATCCCTTCCAATAATTCCTTCATCTAAAGCATCTAAAACACTAGCTCTAATCTGCCTGTGGAAATCCATAACCGTTAAATGCTCATGTGTCTCTGCATATCTATTAATAAGTTTTTGGTATGTCCCTCTATCAAAATCCGTAATTTCACACGTAGGCTCTAGTTTCTTTAATGATTTACTTGTCATTACATATTTCCTATATGTTACAGGCCTTACATTATTCTTTTTATAAGTTACGATCCATTTGTCGTAGTACTCGGATAACTTCACTTTTAAGATCTCCTTCTCTATTTCTCCTTTCTAGCTGCACCCTATAATTTATACATAACAGATACAAAATTCTTTGCTATATAGTCTTTAGCATTTTTTATAGAATTAAATTCACGTGGTATCCGTTTATGCTTTTCTTTGTTAAACTCTGTTACTATATCTCCTTTAAACTCTAAAACATATTTACCTCCTAAGCTTCTTACTTTACATTCATTCATGGCTTCAAATTTATTTATTAATTTTTTGATATTGCGTATTGGAAAATTAATTGCATTTGCACTATCCGCAGTTAAACAAGTTAACCCTTGTATAATAACTCTGCACTCTTTTTCATTTAATTTTAAAACATACATTTAATTTATCCCCTTCTTATTTTTATATTAAAAATCTAATTACCATTAGCAATCCTACAGCAGCACCCAATACCTCTCCCCACCATATATCCTTTTTCTCCTTTATTCTTGCTATCCAAATCCATTTTTAGCTGCACCCCTTTAAGTATTTTTCTATCCCATATACTTATTTGCTTACCAAACTTTATTTTCTTTGCATCTTTTATAACCATTGTTTTATACCTTTAATGCTTTTCTATTACACTAATACACTATAGTTTTAACTATTCCGTATCTAGTGTATTAGTGCCTTAAATTATTTCTATTCTTTATTCTTTATAATCTCATTACAGCAATCTATATGTGCAACATCTAATTTACCATTTATTCTAATCATATGTGCATCTAATGGATGTAACTTTTCATGGCATAAAGCACATATCATATATTTAACTTTTGGATTATCCATATCTGTTTCATGCATTTTTTAAACCCTCCATTTTGAAATCAAATTAATTTTAGTAATAATTCTTTTTTATCCATTGCCTAAATGTGTCTATTTCACAAGTCCTCGGAAGTCCTGTGCCATCTTCATACGTCACCTTAACCCCGGTCGAACTTTCTGTAACTGCCAATACTGTTCTCCAATTGTCCGCAAAATTCTTATATGTCTTGCCAATGACAATTTTTATTGGAATTTTTTTCTTCATAAATATTTTTCCCTACCTACTTTTCTACACTAACAATGTCTTTCTTCTGGCAATACAATATTTCTTTACCACTCTTTATCATGTATTCTCCACTATCTAGCTGACCTATTACCTTACCTGTATTACCATTCTCCAATTTTACTGTAGCTCCTATCTTAATATCCAATGCTTATCCCTTCTCTACTATTGTAGGATACAATTCATAGTCAAATATCTGCTTGTCAGTCAGCTTGTGTTCATATTCCAGATATCCATAAGCTTCACGTTTTATCTCATCAACATATTTCTTTGTTTCAAAATTCTCTATATCCACAGGCACATTGTCTTTCGTCTTAGGAAAGGTTCCTAAGCTTATAGGTCTTTCTGTAGAATAATATCTATACACTTTTATCCCTCCTTCAAACATTTATTACAGTCTTTATCTTCTCTATCACACGGTTCATAGGTACATGGGCATATTTCACTTTCAGCTTTATTTCTAGTAAGTCTTAAACAACTATTTGTATATTGGCAACTGCATATAGAACCTTTAGGAGTATCATCTTCTGGATATTTTAAAATCCAATTCATTTTCCCGTAACAATGTGGTTTATTCACACTTTATCCCTCCCATGGTTGAAGATATAAACTACTTCCTAACACTTTAGAGTATTTTAAATAATCCAGTATATTGGTGTCTTCTCCATGCTCTATATCTTTTAACTTTTCTATGCTCATGTCGGTTTCTTTTGAGATATGCTCTAAATTGATATGGTATGCTTCTCTAGTTTCTTTTAGTGCTTTCCTTAATTCATACCATCTGTCTTGAGCAATAAAAGAATATTTCTCTTCTGGGTGTTCCTTTATGAATTCATTCGTTTTCCGTTCTGCATCCACTTTATGAAATGGCATTCTATCCCTCCTTCTCTACTCTCTGGAACTCTATTGTCCAGATGTATGGGTCTGCATCCCACCCGTATTTATCAATATTCTTTTTATTTACTGTGCTATTCCATAACTGTTTAAATGCCAATTTATGGTCTGTGTAAAGGGCATCCCCGTATGCATCAGGCATATTCAAATTGAAATGATATCTTCTAATTCCTTCTTTTAATGCCTCTCTTTCTGTAATATTCTGCAATCTCTCTACTTTTATATCTGTAACCTTTAAAAATATTCTTGCTGCAGACTTAAGCATATGAATACTAGGTTTCCATTTAATAAATCCTTCTGGTGCTTGACGTATAAAATCATCTGGTGAAGCTTTATAATGGTATTGTTGTTTCCCATAATTAGGTTCTATTTCTGTAGACTGACACCACGTTTCTCTCACATAGAGAATATCTCCTATCTTATATGGTGGCTTTGCTATATCAATTATTCCGCCATACTCGTCTTGTCCCCAGCCATAATACCCAATACGCTTGTTGTCCGTTGAGCCCGAAATAAATCCTAGTGGTACCGGTTGTTTGGGTTGTGGTTTTATAATCCTTCTGGTACTTGTTTTTCTGCCTTCTAGTATTGCCTGTACCATAGGAGTATTAAATAATATAGGTTTCAAATTATCCCTCCTTTACCTTGAGTTCCAAATCTTCTCTATTGTTTATATAATCTGTGGCCTGTTGTTTACTATCAAAGCTTTCATATTTTACAAATTCCCCTTCTCTATGCCCTAGTGGTAATTCATCTTTATCCAATATACAAGCTATATTCCATTTCTTAGATGTACGGTTATATTTAGGCCTTGCTATCACTGTTTATCCCTCCTTATCTATGCATCCGTAAAAGAAAAATCCACATACGCATCCAGCACTAAATACCCAGGGTAAAAACCATATACTAACCATTTACCCCTCCTTAATATCCTTCTTCCTGCCTTTTATAATTGACTGCATTTTTCTTGTAATAAGCCTGCTCCATCTCTTCTTTGCTAATGCCAAGCATTAATCCTAGTCCAACAATATACACAAGCACATCTCTAGTATCATTCAAGACCACATCATAAGTAACAAAAAATCCTTCTATTATGTCTGTCAATGTTGTTTTGTCTTTCCCTAAAAAATCCGAAATTGAGTTAAAACTATCTTCACTAAAATCACCATTAAGTTTATGATCCTTGCTTTCATAGTAGTTTTCTATGCTAAGTGCAAAGTGTAGACAGTCAGCAAATTCTTCAAGTAACTTTTCTCTATTGATTTCCCTATGCTTCTTCCAATGTTTAAATCCCTGCCACTCATTCGCCAACTCTCCAAGCTCCACCAGCAAAGCCAATTTTATATTCTCAAGCGGATATTTCTCTATCCCTGCATTGCTTAGTATCTTGTCATCCAATTCTTTTTGGTCTGCTAACATCTTTTTTATATCCAATCTATTTATCCTCCTTGCAATCTATAATCTCTATAGCAACAACTTTTTTATTTATGTCAGAATCTTCATCTTCTTCAAATTCAACCGTTTCACCCTTATCATTACTCAATGTCAAACTAAATAAATTCATGTCTTCATTAAATGCAAAATTGCAATCATTTTCTACAAAGCTATCTATATCATCTTGGTTTGTACATTCTGGATCAAATGTATTTAAAATATCTAACCCCATACAATTTCCACCCATTTTATAAGCTATATGTCCTTTATAATCTTCAAATTGAAATGTAACTCTTACCGTATGTGTTCTCTTTCTAAAGTTATCCGTATTGTCATAATGTTTCATTTACTTCCCTCCAATAACTCTTTATTCTTATAGATATTCCCAACAATTTCAAGATTTTTTGCACTCCCAAAATTAAAGCAAGGCCAAGATTTTGCTTCTTTATCTACTGGCTGAAAACTGTAACTTCCTATCCTATCAAGCCATTCAACTACAAAATATTTATCTAATCTTTTACTTTGTTCTCTTATAATATCTCCTTCATATATCTCTACACCATTCTTATCTTTTAATCCCGTATACTGCATCACTTCAAAATCTTCTATATTCTCCCATTCAGAATTTTTAATGTGCAATACATTACTGCCTAGTAAATCTACTTCTTCCATGTTTTTATTTTGCTTATCCCAAGCACGAAATTTAATTTCTTTTGACATATTATTTTTCCCTCCATTTTAAACACAGAATCACACAAACCGCCGCCAATATCCCAATAACTACATACATATATGGCACCTTCTAATTACTCTCTTCCCATCTGCACTATATATAAGACCTTTATCCAGATTGATTCTTGCTCTATGCCATACTCCATCAATTTTGTACCTGCATCTTACTTTCTTATAGCTTTCTTCGAATAAGTCCAACCCAGATGTCAAATACTGTTTCAGACTTATCAATTTTACTACCTCCCTTTTATGAAATATTTTATTCATTTATACATTTTCATGATGATAATTTATTCTTTTAGTCTTTTACTTAAATTCTTTAGTTTGAATATTCTGTACTTTATTTATATATCTTCTATCGAACGTACAGCCATTTTAAAGCCATTTTAATTTCAAAGTGTCCAACTATACCAAAAATATATTTTCCTCTTAAATTTGCCCCTTCTCGTTTTAAATTTTGCTATTCTAGTTTTTGAACTACACCCAGAATAAAATCCACATACTTAAAACTTTCTGGGTATCTCTCTATTCCGTTTTTAGATACCATAATCGTTAGATTGTAACTTGCCTTATTAATTACTCTCCCTCGCACATATCTGTCTTTATTTCTGCCCATATGCTCGATTAAACGTATCTTTTGTCCAAGTCTAAAGCTATGCTTTACTGCCTTTACTTGTTTTATTGAAATATAGCTATTTCCCCAGCTATTGACATACATTCAATCCCTCCACAACTGTTCTGCCACTTAATATATCCGCAAATCTGAAACACTCATTATAATGCTTTCTACGTACTACAATTAAACAATTCGTTATGTCCGTTATCTCTCCACTTTTCTTCTTAGGAGTTAAATATCTTTTACCATATTTCAAAGTTGCGGAATTGTCAGATTCATAGTTTATAAGCTTTATTTTGTCACCCTTTTTGAAATTCTTTTTAACGTGCTTTAACATAGCTGTTTTCCTACGTCCTTCTATTTCCTTGATTGTGTCATATCGTGGCCCGTATTGTTCAATCTCTCCCGGTTCAGGTGTATATCTTGGATTATGCCATGCCCTATCTGCCCCTCGATACATTTCTCTTTTATTTGCAAGCCCGATATCTCTAGCCTTTTTACCTACAGATACAGCACTTATACCCAGCATATTTCCTATTTCAGTATTAGTTTTCACCAGCCAATATTTTTTTAACTTAGCTATTTTCTTTTTATCCCATCTTCTAAGACCCATTTTTTTATTCTCCTCTCTCTAATATCTGGTTGAAGAAGTCCAATATCCTTTGGTATTTCTCCAATGTCTCCGCGTCTGTGGTATTCGCTATACCTTCAACCACAACTCTAATCAATTTATTAACCACATCTTCATAGGTCAAACCCCTTAAATACCTCCTTATCACTCATTTCCTTTCCAGTTATTTTTCTATATTCAGCCATTAATCTGCTGAGTTTTATTGTTATTCCCATATAGTTTGGCATCCACTTTTTAATGTCTTCCTTATCGGCTGTATCCATCCATTTCTCAGCTCTTAGTTCCCGTTTAATAAGCCCGTTATATTCCTGTTTCAGTTCTTCAAGTGTCATAAAATCACCCCTAGAATGGACATTCATCCTCTTTTTCTTCTACATTGGTATCTAAAACTACATTCCTATCTTTTACGTTTCTCTCCCAGCTGTAAGTCTTAGTACCGTTTTTTGTATACATCCTCTTACTAATTGGATTAAATTTGTAAAAGTTCTTCATGTCTGTGTCTCCGTATTCCCTGTTTTTACGGATTATAATTACCGTGTCATTGTCCATAAATTTTTCTTTCTCTTTTTCTTTTGCACTATCAGCCATATCTTCCGTAATCCTTGCTATAGCAATCACATTGTCGGCCAGGTCTATTATGTCAGACACGCCTCCAACATCTTCATCTTCAACCAGCTTGTTGTTTGTTTTTTTAGGGTGTGCCACAAGATCTATGTGTATGTCATATCTCTTTGCAAAACTTTTTAGACGATTCACAATGAACCCCTGCTGCCTGAAATAATCCTCTTTTTTATTTGTCTTGAGAGTCTTCAAATTATCTATAATAAATCTTTTTATGTCATATCGCTTATATCCATAAGTCATAATTTCAATCAAAGTTTCCACATCGTTGCTGCCATCTTCGCCATAACAATACAAGTAATCTCTATACCAGGCATTTATAATTTTCTCTATTTCGGGGTGGACCCCATATTCTTCTCTGCCGGTTAACGGGTCCTTGTATTTCACAATGTATCTTTCCCCTACTATCTGCCTATCTAGCCACTGTTTTACTTTGGAATTGCTCAGTTCCCCGGAGTATATAAAACATTTTGTTTTCTGTTCTATAGTATCAACCAACGTTTGATTTAAAAATGTGCTTTTACCTCCGCCTCTCTTGCCGGTCCATACAACCAATTCTCCGCCTCTGCAACCACCTAAAAAGTAATCTAAAAACCTGTCACCATACAATATCCTATCTACGTCTTTTTGCTTTATATCACTCATTTTGAACAGATTGTCTATTGGAAAATATTTGGCATTGTTTATATATTCAAGAACCTTTTCGGAGCCATCTTTATATAAAACTAAGTTTGCGTCTTTTCGGTTTGCTTCAACTTTCTTGCATCTATCTATCCCCAGTTTCTTTGCAACTTTCTCAACTGCCCTCTTGCCAGCCCTGTCACTATCAAACCAAAGAATAAACTCTTTGCATTTATCCAACCATTCCCAACAATCATTTACCCATTCCATGTTTTCAGTTCCAAAAGGTATGGATACAACATTTTTATAGCCCGATTCATAAGCCGATAAGCAGTCAAATTCACCTTCTGTAAGTAAGATAGGCTGTTCTATGTCTACGCGATTCATATTGAATAATACAGGCTCTCCGCCGCCTTCTTGCCATATCTTAGTCTTGTCTTTACCCTTAACGAACTTTCTAGGTATCCTAATCTTGTTTAAAACATGCTCGTTGTCCTGGTTGTAGTAGGGGAAAATTATATTCCCCTTGCTATCAGACCTTAAATCAAAATGTGTCGCGGTACTTAAAGATATTTTCCTTAGTCTTAAATAGTCCTCTGCCTGCTTAGATAGCTTGTTCAGCTTTATAGACGGCTTTTTATATATCTTTTCTCTATCCAGAGAATCAAATTTTTGTTTATATATGTCCAATACATAATCAGCCCTTTCACCATATAATTTTGCCAGTTCGCTAAATTTCCCGGAGGCACCACAGCTCCCACGGTGACATACAAAAGTATGCTTATCCAAGTTTAGGAAAAAAGTATATTTGTCTCTATGTCTCCCACCATGGCAATATGGACATGATACTGGGTTTATTTCACTGCCCTTAATTTTATATGGTTGTAGATATTTATCTGCAAATTTCAGTTCATCCATTAGTTATCAAGCCCTAAAGCTTTTGGGTCCCATGTTTCTGCACTGTCTAAATTATTACCACTCTCTTTTTTACTCGCATATGAGCTATTCTTTAAAGGAAATATCCCCTGCCAGCTATTGAATATACTCTGATTCAGAATATCTACCTTCCCCTTAACACTGCCAGATAGTTTATCTAATTTACTCAATAGAAGTTCTAATGCTCTATTTGTCATTGGCTTTTTAATAGACTTCCTCATTTTAATGAACTCTCTAATGCTATCCTGTAACTCACTATTATTTGTATAATCAGCAATGATTTTGTCCAGCCCGGTTTCCTTTTTCTTTTTTTTATTATTAACTGTAGTATTAAGTACTGTATTATTATCTTTAAAGTTTTCTTTAATAGGGGTATTAAAGTTTTCTTTAATAGGCTCATAAAGAATTCTTAAATACCTATTTAAAATTTGTTTAGTACCCTCCTTGTAAATTATCTCTGAATGCAGATAGCCTTTTCCTATCAATTGTTTAATCCAGTTAGAAACAGAAATTTTACTTACATGATATAGAGAAGCAAAGTATTCATTAGTAGCCCAGCAATAACCTCTCTCGTTACATAGAGCAGTAATCTCACCATACAATAGTTTTGCATTCGGGGTTATATCTTCGTCATATCTAACATTAGCCGGAATTATGGCATAATAGCTTCTCTTTATTTCATCAGGCAAAAGTCTCACCTCCTTGTAAAAGTCTTCTGGCAATCCATGCACAACTTCTTTTTAAATTTAGAAGTGCTGAACTCTGCCACTTTCTCCGAAATTTTCTTACCGCATTTTTCACAAGTTAATCCATTGCTTGAATTATTGCTTTCTTTATTTTGAATATTCTGCTTATATTTTTCACTATAATTAGGTGTCACAGATTTACCCATAGAGAACCTAACTACATTATTGTTGTCTACTATATCCAGTTTTTCTATCTCTCTTTTATCGTTATATGCTATAGACTTAACTCTAAAGTGTAAATGTGGATTTATATAAGACTTATCGCCTTTATCTTTAACCTCTCCTGCCTGTAGATTCACCCATATAAACGGTGCTGTATAAAGTTCCCTGCCTATACCTACATTAAATCCTGCTCTCTTAAATGAATCACTTGCCTGACCCTTCTCCTTCTCTGTATAGCTCTCCACTCCTACATCCTGTTTTTTAATCCATTGCTTCTTTTCATCATCCCATATTGATATAGTGCAGAATAAATTATTGTTGATAAGCTGGTGTTCTCTTTGCCAGCCTGTGGGACCGTAAGTTTCATCAAGTATACGCATGTCTACTCTGGCATCTTTATATAGGAGCAATATACAACCGTTGGATTTAACACTTTGTACCCTTACTTCAATTTCATCTGCATTTAAAAGCCGTATCTCTTTACTCAATCCTAAGCCTCCTATCTAATACTTAAAGTTGTTCCTTGCTTAATCTTTACACCTGGAATTTCCATATTATTTTTTAGTTCGTCCAGAATACTTTTCTTGTCTAAAACGTCTGGCTGTGGCTTCCAATATTTTTTTGGAATAACTTCTTCCTCCACTATATCTACTGCAGGGGCTGTTTTTCTTATGGAGAGAGTAAATAGCTTGCCCTTGATTTTATCCTTCTTTAAAAGCTTCATATGCTCATAAATATAGTTCTTCAAGTCATCTACTCTGTGCTCCATAACATTTTTTCTAACCTGCAACCTCTTAATTTCTTTCTTTATACCGTCTATATCGGAGTTTAAAGAAGATATAAGTTTTGCAATGTTTTCTACTTTAGTATCAAATTCCTCATCTATCTTATTTAGTGCTTGTAAAATATCCACTTCAGGTAAGTCTGGATTATCCAGAAGTTCCTGTATATTTCTGTACCTATCACTTATTTCATATAACTTACCCATGCTAATCCTCCCCTGCTATAGTTTTAAAAGTATTTATACAGTCATTACAAACATTCATACGCTCATCATTTAAAATCTCATAGTAACTATCTCCTACATATATAGGGTCACCGCACACGTCACAATGGGTATATACTTTAGCTTTAGGTGCTTCGTATCTGTAGTCATAACAACTATCTGTTAAATCAATCATCTTCATCACCTTCGGTATCTTCATCTGTGTCTTTTGGATAACCTTCCTTTGCAATTTCAAATCCTTTATCGAATATTTCAATATCTATATCTATCTTGCAAGGTCGTGTTCCCCCTAAAACAGGTAGATTCTTTGATATTACATTTTCTAAAGCACATCCATCTATATAAACTCCATATTCTTTGTTCTGTATAATACTGTGCTCTGAATGCATACTAAATTTCATTTCAAACCCTCCATTGATTTATTTTCCAGCTTAGTATATACTGGAAGTAACATTTTTTATTTGCCTTTTAATTAAAGGCTTTCTTTTTATATATTTTTAAGAAACTGTTTCATTTCAAGCGGTGTAAGCATATCTATATCTTTGTAAGTTGTTCCTATATCTTCATCATATAACTCTCCATTGTCATCTAGTCTCCAACGCCCGGCTCTGTTTATAATGTCTTTGGCACTAAGTTGACCATTACACCCAAAGTATATAGATTCTACCGTACCAAGCTTTTTACTTGTGCATCTGTCCATCTCTTTTCCACTCTCCCTCCATTCTTTCCAAGGCACTATATAACACCTTTAATATAGAATTTAATTCATCTTCATTAAGACTAGGAGCCAATTGTCCAACCAGTTTCATGGTTTCTCGGGCTTTAGCTATATTTGCCATGTTAATCCCTCCATAACTTTTTAAATTCAAATAGTCCTTTCCATGTAGGATTTATATAGCTTGTTTTACATTCATCTACATACTCAAGCAGTACATAGATGCTCATGTCACCTTGCCTTCTTCTAAATAGCCTATAAGGGTATCTTTCCATTCTTCATATGCGTGCTGAGTGTTCTTGTCCTCAGGCCCAAAAGCTCTGTAATATAGATAAAAGTTATGCCTTAAACTTCTTAATATCTCTTTCATTTCTCCTCCTTTTAAAAGCCCTGGCATATTCAAGTAAACATATATTGCGTAACTTTCTTGCATATTTCTCTGGGTCCACATAAGATTCTGGGAAACTCTCTGCTATAATCATTTCTAATTCTTCCATAGGTGTATATATTGTTTTCTGTTCATCCTTTGTAAATATAATTTGGTTATCTGGAGTAATATCAATCGTATATGCTGTATCCATATAAATTCCTCCTTAATATCTAATAGGCAATAATATTTTACCTGTCCTTATATCCTGTATGGTAAAGCTCTCATGGTCGTTTCTAATCATGCTATAGTTGTTTGGATTTACACCATTACAATATAGTAAGTTCCAAAACTTATGTGGTAGTTTCTTAGGCATCTTTATCCCCCTTTACATAACCAGCCATCTTTTCATATCGAATAGCTTTATCCTTTAGTTCTTCTATAAGATTCACCATCTCATAATTCAACCTTCTGTAATCTAGCAAAGTATCTGGGCTTATTTTTTTATATACTGCTAGGCACATCACAGAAATTATCAATAGAATCATGTAAAGAATCTTATAAAGCATTAGTTTTTATATAACCTCCTCTATATCCTTTGAATTTAACATCTTATCTGCAACTCTCAGGGCATCTTCTATTAGTCCTACCCTGGTTAAATACGCGGGTATGCTTAATTTCTTTATGTGATTGTCCTTGCAATAGTTATGGCATTTTGTAACAACATTTGTATGATATGCTGTGTTATAGGCCTTTCTAAAGTCCTCCCATCCATGAGAGTATATAATTCCATTCTCATAAGAATACTTTCTTATCATGGCGTTAAGACGTTGCTGTGGTGTACCTTGTATGTTTGTACAATCCAGATTATCAATCCTTGTATTTGCCAACTCTGCCTTTTGTGTAGCTTGTTCTGCTTTTAACCTTATTTCCTTCATGCCTTTTAATGATTGGATTAGAACATCTTCCATACAAGCAGGCTTGTTTTCTTTCACTCTGAAATACGTTTCCTCCAAGTGGTCGAATTGCTCCCATGCTTTGTCAGTATCTAAAATCTTGCAATGGCGGTCTGCTCCGCGTTCTGTCCAGAGATATAATTGATTTGCGTTTTTACCAACAAGGTAAGTATTATTTACCTTGTCCTTAAAAGCCTTGAGTTTACTGCCTTTTAAATGGAAAAAGTGTTTACCTTCTTCAAATCTTTCTTTGTTGTTGTTAAAATTAACTTTTATATTGTCTGTAGATGTTTCATAAACTTGTGCAAGTTGCTCTGTTGTCAAAATTCTTTCATTGTTATATGTTACTGGTATTAAATTACTCATATTTTCCTCTCCTTTGATATTGAATTTCCAACTTCGGTTGGCTGGACTTTTAATATTGTTGCAATATTTACTATTGTTTGCCACGTTGGATTACTTCTTCTGCCCGTATTTAATTTTGATAAATAATCTACAGTAGTATTTGTTTGCTTGGCAATTTCGGTTAAAGTGAACCCTTTACTTTTACATAACTCTTTTAAATTCAAGTAAGTTCCTCCCTTCTGGTAAAATAAAAGAGCCATCAGCTCATACAGTTCAACCTGTATCGGCTAATGGCTCTGATCTCTGGACTCTGGTTTCTTGAACTCTGGCCTCTGGATTCCGGCTCTCAATATTATTTTTTATTTCTATTTCTCTTTTGCAACAATGGCATTTGAGAAATACTCCCGATATATTTATAGTATTGTCTATAATGGCAAGTTTCCTCCCGCAAAATGGGCACTTATACCACGTTTTCATGTCAATACCTCCATTTCGTTTTTAACTCTCCCTTACGCTGTTTTCTCATCCGTTTTTATCCCCTCCTTTATTTTCTTAATACGGTCTCTTGCCAAGAGGGTAAAACCCCTCTCAATAGCCGCTTGCTTTTTTTCTGGATTGTCTTCGTATATTTCTATGCCGTCTATGTTTCCCCAATATTCCATTGCATTCCTCCTTATGTAAGAAAATAAGAATTATTTTTTCAGCTCGAATCAATCATAATAATTTCCCCTTTCCATTACATCTGTGTGAAAACACTTTCCTGCAATATGGATTGCATATATGGTACCTTTTTCATCTTGTAGATATATAGCAGTGTTTTCTCCACCTTCATCAATTTTAGCTAATTTGCAGCCCTCCAAACGATTTAAAAATTGTTTTTCCATTTAAATCTTTCCTCCAATGTTTTATCGCTTGCTATGGTTATATATTAATACATTAGTCCCAAATAGTAAAACATAATTTAGGACTAATGTATTAAATTATATGCGTAATATTAATTTTTTCTAAGTTTTTCTTTATTTATCTTTATTTATCTAAAAAAATATGATATTATATTTTGTGTCTAATAGTCATAAAGAAAGGAACTTTTAAATGGATGCAATTAGTAAGAATATACGAAAAATACGCAAAGAAAAAGGCATAACTCAAATACAACTATCTAAAATGATAGGTTCTACTAATGATTATATATCCAAGCTGGAAAGGGGCTTGAGAAAAAATCCATCTTCGCATATGCTCAATAAAATAGCAAAGGCATTAAACGTATCTGTTCAAAGACTTTATAAAGAAAATAATGAAGATGATTCTATAGAAGAAATATTAAATAATATATGCAATAATGCTCCAGATACAGATCTGCCATTATCGGCTTTGATTGTAACACAATTTATAGAAGAAGGATTAATAGATAGTAAAGGCAATATGTCTCCGAAAGTAAAGAAATTATTACTTGAGGCAATTGCCTTACAATCAAAAGTAGATAACGTCAAGAAAGATTAATTTTATGTTTTATGGTTTTGACAAGCTTGTCTATATCTATGCTGTTTTTGTTTAATATATTGTTTTTCTTTAAAACGTTATCTATAAACTTTATACTCTCCAGTAGATTACTTTTTTTACCCATAATAACTCCCCCAGTGATTGTTAATATTTATTTCAATTACATTATAATTTCATGATGTTTTACGGTTCAAAAAGTTTTCGACTTTTGATTGTCTTAATATGTCGAAAAAAGTTTTATTTCCATTATTTATGTCTTATCTTTTTATCCAATATAGTTTAAAATTACCTTATATAAGTCATATGGAGGTAATTAAATGAAATTTAGCATAAAAAGATATAGATATAAACACAAATTAACTCAAAAGCAATTGGGGAGACTTATAAATAAATCGGATAGTTATGTAAGTTTAGTGGAAAATAACAAGACAGATCCACGCTCAAGTACATTGGAGAAGCTGGGATGTCATTTAGATATATGCCCTAAAGAAATGATAATAGGGTGCAACAGTTTAAAATGTGCTACATGCTGTTATAATAAAAGTAATATTAAAAGAGAAAAATAGATTAGCAATGTAAAGGAGATCTATATGTCATGAAGAAAGTCGCTATATACGCCAGAAAAAGTGTTGAAGTAAAAGATAGTATTTCTATAGAAACTCAGGTTAACATGTGCAGAAATTATTTTGCGGATGAAGAATGTGAGTTTGAAGAATTTAAAGATGATGGATATTCTGGGGGGAATACTAATAGACCAGCTTTTAAACTTCTTCACAAGAAAATAGAATTAAATATGATTGATACCCTGATATGTTATAAGCTTGACAGGTTAAGCAGAAGGGTTGTAGATATAGCAGATTTTTTTGACTTGCTGGATAAAAAGGATATAGCCTTTATATGCGTAAAAGATAAGTATGATACATCTACACCTATGGGTAGGGCAATGATGTATTTTGCGTCTGTTTTTGCTCAATTAGAGAGAGAAACAATTGCAGAACGTGTGAGGGATAGTATGTTACAGCTTGCTAAAAAGGGATGCTGGACCGGTGGTCCTGCTCCACGTGGATATGAATTGGTAAAGCATGGTGGTAAAACTTATTTGAAATTAATTGATAGAGAGCTAATACTTAATTTATATAATTGGTATTTAGAACTAGGAAGTTTATATCAAGTTGACATGAGAGCAAAGGGAAAATATAATATGTTAAAAGGTCGTGATACCGTTAGAAGATTTTTAAGAAGCCCATTATATGTACAATCCAGCTCAGAAATAAATGATTATCTGATGAAAAATGGCTGGAAAGTATTCGGTAACACCAATGGGTGTGGATATTTGACATATGGTGTAAGCGTTAAAGAGCCAATAGCAATAGTAAGCAAACATGAAGCTGTGATAACCCCTTTATTATGGCTAAAAGTGCAGGAGAAGCTTGACGAGGTAAGGGAAAGTATCTTTAAAAGAAAAAGTAAGGTATATTGGCTCTCTGGGGTATTGAGATGCCCATACTGCAAAAAACCTTATGTCATAGTGAATAGTGCACGTAATCATTATTATGCCTGCAGAAGCAGAGTGAACCGCTTTCATGAACATAATAAAAAATGTAAAAATAATAAGTATGTAAATTCAATTAAAATAGAAAGTGTAATTGAAAAATACATACTATCTTTTAGAGATAAAGTGGATTTTGAACATATATATAAATCTAATTCAGACAATATATACAACTCTGGCATAGAAGCTTTAAACAAAAAAATTAAGAAAAATTCTAAGATGATAGATAATTTAGTTAGCAAAGTAGCACTGTTAAGTAATTCTGGAGCTGAAATACTTTTAAAGAAAATAGATGAACTTTCCAAAGAAAATAAACAACTGGAAGATAAAGTTAGAAACGAACAGCTAAACGTGCTTGAGATTGAAAGCAAAAAATTCGATAAAAGTTTTATATATGAGAATATATTAAATTTCAGTAAGACTGATAACCCAGAGGATAAACGTAATTACGTAAAAAATATATTCAAGTATATTGACTATGATCCGATAAATGAAAAAATAGTTTGTAAATTTTTATAGGTATTTTGTATCATTTATGTATTAATAGGGCATCCTCTGCTGGATTCGTAATACACTATTTTATTCTTGAAATTTTCCTCTATTTTATAGGGAAATACTATCTTATTCATGTCTATTAATTCTCTGGGTTCATTTAAAATTATCTTACCCTGCCATTTAAAGCAAAGCCCTCTTATACTTTTAAGCCTTAAAAGATTTGCTTGGCTATTTTCTTCCTCTGACTTTCTAAAACGTTCTATCTGAAATTTTACAAACTCGTCATAAGTTTCCTCGCCTTCCCCTGTTGTTACATATTCTCCCGGGGTATTTTTTAAAACACTGCAGCTGTCATAGGATACTTCTGGCCCTCCAAATAAAATTTCAATTTTAGGTTCTACAAGCTTAATTAGTACAGCCAGTGATTTTATGTATTCTATGTTCCATATATAACAGGAAAATGCAACTATATCCGGTCTTTCCCCTATAATTTTCTCCAGAACCCTTTCTCTTCTGTCATTTATTGTAAATTCTCTTATAGTACAATCATAATCCAGTTTTTGTGTATAAGCTTTCAAATATCTCACTGCCAGATTGCTGTGAATAAATTTTGAATTTAGAGCTGTAAGTAATATTTTCATATGAAATTTTTATTTTCCTCCAAATCTTTTTTTAATTAAACAATATCTTTTTTCTGAGCTTTTATATAGTAAATCCCATCCGAGTTCCTAAAATCTAAAATTTTAAAATAATGCTTCAACAATTTTAAAGTATTCTCTTTTGAGCTGTCCTTTAAAATATTAAAATCTCTTATTTTTATTTTCTTAAGTCTGCCTCCGGGTATTGCTATCTTTATATCTGCATAAAAAATTTTGCTGTACCCTTTGTCTATGTCCCATATATGTAAAAATCCATTTTTATTTAAATACTTATATATGTCTTTTATAAAATTTTTCTTTTTAAAATTAAAGCATAGTTTGTCAAAGGAAAACAGAAGTATACAGTTGTCATAATAGTTTTCTCTAATATTTTTTTGTTCATCCCTACCGCTTATATATTCCACGTTCACATTGTCATTGAATTGTTTATATATATTATACACTATACCCTGATTATTCAGGCCTACATCCAGTAAATTACCCCTGAATATTTCATTTTCCATATTTATAAATATATTTCTATTCATTTCTATCACCACCCTCTACAAATACATAATCGAAATATAGAATATGTTATATATGTTCTGTAAAAGGGAAAAAAATCCTCCAATCTATGGAAGAATTTTAAAATCTTTTATTTGGTTGAAATATTTTACCATGAAACCAGCCGTAGTTCTCTCGGCTTCTTTTATAATAACTCCGGCTATTTTCCCATATCTCTCTTCTCTGGATTCTATATTTCTGTTTTTTATATAAGTGCTGTTTGCCATTATGGCATTGTTTTTTATAAAATCGTCCACTTCATCATATATTATAGGTGATTTTTCTGTTACAAAAGAATAATCAGTCATCAGCTTTCCTATTATCCAGAGTTCAAATTTCCTATGACTGTTCAAAAGTCTATTATTTACATGATGGGGAACTGTGACATCCTGAACAAGGTGGCAGGATGCTCCGAAATAAAACAGAGCCCTTTGAATTTCTTCATTTTTAAAAAACTGCAGAGACTGATTATAGTATTTTTTACATTCCGTCAGTGCATCTGAAAATCCATATAATCCCCTGCCTCTTATAATATGATAGAAATGATTTGAACTTTTAAAATCCTGATCTGCCCAGGTGACCCCCATATTTAAAGTTCTCGCATATTTTCTAAAAAAATTATATTCTCTCATATATCCATTGCTCTTTAGTATTTCTATGGCCTGTATGATTATGAATTTATGCACGGTACAATTAGTCTTCATGATTTTTTTCTTCAGTGGATTTACTGCAAAGAATATTCCCCTTACAGCGCTGCCATAGGTTCTTTCAATTCCACGTTTCATCCAAAAACAATCTCCTCTTTTTTGATATAATATTGCGATATCAGGAATTTTGATTTTTCAAAATCAATACAATTCCCAGTACTGCTGTTAAAAGTGAATAGAGATAAATCCTTTTATCAACTATCTGGGTCATATTAATTCTGCCCCTTTTTATACTATATAAATAACCTTTCTTTCCGTCAAGTGTGAACAGTGATTTATCAAAAATTTTCATACTGGAAATTTTTGAAGTATTCTCAAATTTAATTTCTGCCAGAGGCAGTCCTGCTCCGGAAAAACTATAGATCATATTATCCGATCTATCGTAAAAAAATATACAGTCTTTTGATTTTAAATCTCCATCTGCATCTACAGCTAAAGTTCCCAGAGTGCCTACAGTTTTATGCTGATAAATAGGAGCTGGAGGATTTGTATTGGGATGGTTGTCAAGTATAAATTGAAGTGGTGATCCCTTGACGCTTTTGAACTTTGGAGACGTAACGGGATCTCCGCCGCTGTAATCCGGCCATCCATACCACATTCCTTTTTTTATTTCATATATGTAGTCCGTATCACCTATGACAGGTCTGCTCCCTCTGTTTTCCATGCCTCCTATATCGCATATAAGTCCATTGCTGCTGTTAAAATCCATACCTTCTACGTTACGTATTCCCCATGCAAAAGTTTCACTTGATCCATTTTTTATATTATATATTATTATAGAAGCATTTCCGGGAAAATGCTGCGGTACTATCTGGCCTTTTAAACTTTTGGTATTATAGCTTTGAAATGCTCCTCTCTTGTATTTGCCAAAGTTAATTCCCCTCAGAGTTATATCTTCAGGAGTCATATCATGGGCATAAAAATTATCTTTAATCCATTGGTTGTCATCTCCAACTACAGCCGAATTTGTTGCAGCTCCTATGGAAATATATATATAATCTCCTTTTACTCTTAAGACGCTTTTTCCATAATCACCGTAATTTGGTATATTATTTATAATTACTTTATTCTTGCCTTGATTTACATTATAACAGTATATTTTATCTCCTGAAGAATAATATATACTGTTCTTAAAATAATCAATACTGTGTATGTCCAGACTTAAATCTTTAAGTATATCATAACTTCTGCCATTATTTTCAATGATCTGTATCCTGTTTTTATAGGCTATGTAATAATTATCTTTTTCATCCTTCGTGAAATCGACCGAATCCTTAAGGCCACTGTATTTTAAGCTGCAGGTTAAAGAATTGTCTTTTATCTCAAACCTAACTTCAGGGTGTGTCTTATCAAAATAGAACCGAACTATAAAAACTGATACGGATATAATCACAACGGTTAATAAAATTTTTAATAATTTCTTCATGGTACAATACTCTCCTCAAATATAGATCCTAGAATATATATATTATAAAAAAACTCTGCATATGAGTATTTGAATGCAGAGTTTTATATAATTTTGTATAGTATATTGTACAAAAATAATTCTAAGCCTCAACAAAAATTATCAGGGCCTAGAATTATTCAAATTAAGTCAAATTTTAATTTACAGAATTAAGTGCTCTTTTCTGGACAGCCAGTGCAGCTTCTTTGAAAGCTTCATTTATAGTGGGATGGGCATGTATTGTAGTTACCACTTCATCTACAGTGGCTTCAAGCCTCAGGGCCAGTGCAGCTTCACCTATGAGGTCCGTTGCCCTGGGCGCCATGATATGAACGCCTAGAATTTCTTCCGTCTTTTTGTCTGCTATGATTTTTATTATACCGTCGGGTTCCTTTGATATCATGGCCTTTCCGTTGGCACCCATGGGGAAAATTCCTACCTTGTAGTCAATACCTTTCTCCTTGACCTGTTCCTCAGTAAGCCCTGTCGAAGCTATTTCAGGTTTTGTATATACGCAGGAGGGAACGGTCTTGTAGTCCATTTTGACATTTTTCCCGGATATATTCTCTGCTGCCACCACACCCTGTTCCGATGCAACGTGGGCAAGCATGATTTTGCCGGTACAGTCTCCTATGGCGTATATACTGCCTGCATTGGTTCTCATATAGTCATCCACACATACACGGCCCTTTTCCGTTTTTACTCCGATTTTTTCCAGTTCAAGGCCCTCTGTATTGGACCTCCTTCCTATAGCCACCAGTACTTTTTCAGCTTCTACATTTAGGTTGTCATTTCCTTTTGTAAAGTCAACCTTGAGTCCATTTTCTCCTTTTTCTATACTGGTGACTCTGCACCCTGTATTTATGGAAACTCCCTGCTTGGACAGTTTATCAGCAATCATACTTGAAATCTGCCTGTCTATAGGCGGTAAAATGAATGGCAGCATTTCCAGAATAGTGACTTTCTTCCCCAATGAACTGAAAAGGCTCGCAAATTCTATTCCTATTACTCCTCCGCCTATAATCACTATCGTCTCCGGCAGGGATTCCAGCTCCAGTGCACCGGTGCTGTCAATCACGCCTTCCAGTCCTATTCCAGGTATAAGCGGTGCAAAGGGAACAGAGCCTGTAGAAATTATGGCGCTGTCAAAATCAATTTTTTCGCTTTTACCCCCCTCTTTTGAAACAGTAAGGGAATTTTCAGTTTCCATTCTGGCAAATCCGTTGATCACATTTACCTTGTTGTAGGAAAGCAGTCCCTTCACTCCTGATACCAGTTTTTTTATTACCCTTTTCCTTCTTCTCTGAACATTTTTCCAGTTTATGCTCACTTCGCCCACATCAATTCCCAGATTTCTGCTGTCTTTGATTTCACTGAACAATTCAGCAGAGTGCAGCAATGTCTTTGTAGGTATACATCCTACATTAAGACATGTACCACCCAGTTCTTCCTTTTCGATTAAAGTTACTTTATTTCCCAGCTGTGCAGCACGAATAGCAGCTATATAACCTCCCGGGCCTCCGCCTATGACCACTACCTTCTTCGGTCCTGCTTCTACTGCAGTATTGTCAGATTTTTTCTCCTCTGTTTTTGTTTCAGCTACTTCCTGTCCATTTACACCGGCTTCTTTTAAAAGCCCTGAAATATCTTCATTCTCACCGGCTATTACAGCAACAGGTGCCAGACATTTAACCGTCTCCCCCTCTTCCACCAGTATTTTTCTCACTACTCCGCTTTCCTTTGCCTCTATTTCATTTGTAAGCTTATCCGTTTCAACTTCAAAGAGAATTTCTCCCTTTTCAATTTTTTCTCCTTCGCTTTTATGCCACTTTGCCAGCATACCTTCCGTCATTGTAAGGCCCAGCTTGGGCATTATCTCCAAACAACTCATTTTTAAAAACCTCCCATGTTTTAAAGTATAAGCAGTCCCGGTTTTTCCACATACTGCTTGATTCTCTGCAGAATTTGAGCTGCATAGGCTCCATCTATAGCTCTGTGATCTGCTGTAAGCGACATGCTTATAAGCGGCTTTATGACTATCTCACCATTTTCCACCAACGGTGTTTCAACAATTTTGTTTACTCCCAGAATAGCCACCTCGGGCTGGTTTATAATAGGAGAAAAGGTATCTATGCCGTACATGCCAAGATTGGTTATGGTGAACGTACCTCCGCTCAAATCATCAGGTACCAATTTGTTTTCCCTGGCTCTCTTTACAAGATCCTTGAATTCAGCAGTGATCTGTTTAATACCCTTTATATCCGTGTCCTTTATCACAGGAACCAGAAGTCCGCCATCCAGAGCAACGGCCACTCCCATATTTACATAGTCTTTCAAAATAAATGTGTCTCCTTCCACGGAACAGTTGGCCAGCGGAAATTCCTTAAGCACCTGTGAAACTATTTTTATGAGCAAATCCGTATAGGTAACCTTGAAGACATCCTTCAAGCTGTTTTTCAGCCTCTTTAGCTCTGAAGTATCCATAGTCATGTTATATGTTACGGTAGGTGAAACACTGACGCTTTCACTCATCCTCTTTGCAATAACCTTCCTCATGGCAGACATCTTTACTGCTTTTTCGCCCCTGACAACTGTCTGCTGCGGCGATGTTTTTTCTTTTTCCACTTTTTCTTCATGCGTTGTCTCAGGCGCTTTAGCTGCCTCTGCAGCCTCCAGCACATCCCTTTTCATTATCCTTCCGTTTTTCTTTATACCCGAGAGATCTACGTTGAATTCTTTTGCCAGTTTTGCAGCTGCAGGAGATACTTTGATCCTGGTGCTTTCAATATATGCTTCTATATCTTTCTTTACTATTCTGCCCTGAGGACCTGTACCCTTTATGTCTTCATAGCTCACACCGCCCTGCAGGGCAAGCCTTTTGGCAAGGGGTGATATCTTTATTCTGCCTTCAGCGCCCACCGTGGCGGAAATCCCTGGTTCGGCGATCACTTCTTCCTGGACCTTATCCTCTTTCTCTTCACTTTCACCGCTTTTGGCTCCTGCCTGCTTTAAAAGCTCTGATATGTCTTCATTTTGTCCTGCGATGATGCCAACAGGCACCAGGCATTTAACTGTCTCCCCTTCTTCCACCAGTATTTTTCTAAGCACTCCGCTTTCTTTTGCTTCTATTTCATTTGTAAGCTTATCCGTTTCAACTTCAAAGAGAATTTCTCCCTTTTCAATTTTTTCTCCTTCACTTTTATGCCAGTTTACGAGAGTCCCCTCCGTCATGGTCAATCCAAGTTTCGGCATTACTTCAATACAACTCATTAAAAACCCTCCTAAAATCTAGATTGAATATAAATAGGACAATGTAATTCAGAGAAATGTTCCCTGAATTACACCTTACGCATTTTTATAATGTTTTCTTTACAGCAGCTGCTATTTTATCTGAATTAGGCAGTATATAGCTTTCAAGTTTCGGTGAAAACGGTATTGGCACATTGTAGTTTCCGATTCTGACTACCGGAGCATCCAAATAATCAAATATCTCCTCACTTATCAGAGCGGAAATTTCTCCTCCAAAACCTCCTCTTTTGGCTTCTTCTGTTACAACCACTGCTCTATTGGTCTTTTTTACTGAATTGAATATTGTATCTTTATCGAAAGGAAATAGAGTTCTTGGATCTATTACTTCGGCATCAATACCTTCTCCTGAAAGTTTTTGAGCAGCTGAAAGGGCTTCGTCAACCATTCTGCCTGTTGCCACTATGGTAACATCTTTTCCTTCCTTTTTTATATCTGCAACGCCAAGAGGTATTGGTGCCGAGTTTTCATCTACTTCGCCTTTTTTAGGATAAAGACCTTTATGCTCTATGAAAACCACAGGATTATCATCAGCTATTGAAGTGAGCATTAATCCATAGGCATCTGCTGCTGTAGTAGGATAAACAACCTTCAGCCCAGGTACATGTGTAATCCACGCTTCAAGGCACTGGGAGTGCTGTGCTGCACCTTGAAATCCAGCTCCACAGGGTACTCTTACTACCATAGGTAAATTTATTTTACCTCCAAACATATATCTCAATTTTGCTGCCTGATTCACCAGCATATCCATTCCAACTGTCATAAAATCCATAAACATAAGCTCCGCAATAGGTCTCAATCCTGTGGCAGCAGATCCGATGGCACACCCTAAAATGGCACCTTCTGAAATAGGAGTATCTCTAACTCTCATTTCACCAAATTCATCATGCATTCCCTGACTTACTCCAAAACACCCTCCAAAGGGACCTACATCTTCACCAAACAACAATACATTTTTATCCTGACGCATTTTAGTACTCATGGCATCTTTTATTGCCTGTGAAAAAGTTATTTTTGACATACTATTCAACCCCCTCTTTTATATCGCTGTATACATCTTCAAATACTGAATTCAATTCTGGTTCAGGACTGTTCATTGCAAAATCAACTGCTGCTTTAATTTGTTCATCAACGGATTCTTTCATTTTATCTATTTTGTCTTCACTTATGACCTTGTTTTCCACCAGATATTTTTCAAAGCGCGGAATAGGATCCTTTTTAATCCATGCTTCCTGTTCCTCTTTTGGTTTATAAGGTGCTGGATCCCCTTCAAAATGTCCTCGTTGTCTATAGGTTTTACACTCTATTAGGGTTGGGCCATCTCCCTTTCGGGCTCTTTGTATAGCTTCACTGGCAGCCTTGTAAATTGCAACAGCATCGTTTCCATCCACTGTAACTCCAGGCATGTTATAGGCTTTTGCCCTTACAGATATATCTTTGATATTCTGGTGCCTTTTCTGAGAAGTTGATATTCCGTATCCATTGTTTTCGCATACATAGACAATAGGAAGTTTCCAAACGCTTGCCATATTCAGTGATTCGTGAAATGTACCCTGGTTTGTGGAGTCATCACCAAAGAAGCATACACAAACCTGATCTGTTCCCCTGTATTGTGCACTCATTCCTGCACCTAATGCTATATCATGTCCTGCACCTACTATACCGTTTGCACCAAGTATTCCTTTTGTTGCATCTGCAATATGCATGGATCCGCCTTTTCCCTTGCAGTATCCTGTAGCTTTTCCAAATAGTTCGGCAGTCATATATTTGAGTTCTCCGCCTTTGGCTATTATGTGTCCATGACCTCTGTGAGTACTGGTTATATAATCAGCATCAGTTAAGTTTTCACAAACAGCGGAAGATATAGCTTCTTCACCTATATAAAGATGTACAAATCCTGGGATTTTTCCCTCTGCAAAATTATCCTTTGCCATATTCTCAAATGCCCTTATTTTTAACATTTTGTCATAGATATTTACAAGAGTAGTGTTTTCTATGCCTTTTCTTTCTTTTATCTTTTCCAAAATAATCCCTCCCAATAATATTTAAAATATGGATATCAGCAGTGAACTGCATTGATAAACGATTACATGAATGGCCACTCCTTTTTTAATTAAACATCAAATAATTTATCATTTTGTATACAACTTTAATCAAAGCAAAAAATGTGCCAAATATAAAAAATATTATATGGACCATTTTAACAGATAAAAAGGTGGGATTGAAAGGCTAAGTGGAAGAATTTTTTTCATAACGGGAATTTTTTCTTTCCCATTTTTAGATTAATCTGAATTTTGCGTATAAAAAAATTCTCCATTTAGGCTTATGCAATCAATTGCCTAAATGGAGCTGAAAATTCTATTCCAAATTATATTTTTTGATTTTCCTATACAGTGTTGATTTTCCCATTTCAATCAACTTGCTTGCATTTACTACATTTCCGTTACACTTTTCCAGAGCCTTCATGATAAGTTCCCTTTCAACCTGATCTACGGTTTTTATTCTGCCTTTTGAATGGCTTTCCAAAAATATTGAATCCTCTTTTATATTTTCAACACTTCCCATAATATACTCAGGTATTAAAGACTCTGTTATGGATCCGTCCTTTGAAAGATAATACGCCCTTTGGACTACATTTTCCAGCTCTCTTACATTTCCAGGCCAATTATAATTTTTCAATATATCCATGAAGCTCTCATCCACATGCTCTATTTTCATCTGATTTTTTTTGCTTAATTTATTTAAGAAAACATTTACAAACATCTCTATGTCTTCTTTTCTCTCTCTCAGCGGAATCAGATTGAGATTAAACACATTCAGCCTGAAATACAAATCGCTTCTAAAATTTTTTGAATTCACTTCTTTTATGAGATCTCTATTAGTAGCTGCTACTATCCTCACATCCAAGTTTCTCTCATATTTTCCCCCGATTCTCATGATAGTATGATTATCAAGAACTCTCAGCAATTTTGATTGAATTCCAAGCGGCAATTCTCCAATCTCGTCTAAAAATATAGTACCTCCATTGGCCAATTCAAATTTGCCGGGATTCCCTTCTCTCGATGCACCGGTAAAAGCTCCTTTTTCATAGCCAAACAATTCACTTTCTACCAAATCCCTGGGAAGTGCTGCACAGTTTATAGCCACAAATGGTCCACTGCACCTCTTACTGCCATTGTGTATAGAGTGTGCAAATAATTCTTTTCCTGTACCGCTTTCCCCTGTTATCAGCACGGTACATTCATTTTGGGCTATTCTTCTTGCCTCATCAATTATGTGCATCATCCTGGTATTACGGGTGAGTATATTGCGGAAATCATATCTGGAAGAAAATCCTGCTATTTTGTTTACTACTCCACGCATGGTATCTGCTTTTTGAATAACGATTACATAGCCCATGTAATTTTCACTCATGGAAAAAGGAGTCACACTTATATTACACTCTATCCTTCTATTTTTTACATATAAACTTATTTCTCTGTAGGCAATTTTTCCTTTGTGATTTAGTTCATATATATCCTTTACTATATCCTTCAATAATATTTTCATATCAATTTTATATAGCTCATTTTTATAGATTCCCAGTATGCTGCATATCTTTTCGTTAAAATATTTAACTTTAAATTCATTGTCTAAAACCAGCATACCTTCTTTTATTGTGTTAAATGCAACTTCCGTCCACCTTCTGTGCTCATTTATGGCAAATTGCTCTTTTATAGTATTGGAGGCTTCTGCTACTATGCCTAAAGTGTGGTAGTGAAAAGTAACCATACTTCCGGAAAGATCGATACACCCTATTATCTTACCGCTACTGTTGTGTATTGGTGCGGCAGAACATGTCCATTTATGTTGCTCTTTACAGTAATGTTCTGCACCTAATGTCCAAACAGGCTTATTCAAATAGATACAAGTTCCGATAGCGTTGGTTCCCACATCTTCTTCTCTCCATCTACGGCCCTCTAAAAAATCCAAATTTTTATTTGCGGCCATTATTCTTTCATTTCCCAAAATTTTCAGTATAACTGCATTTTCATCTGTTAATATAATAGAATAGTTTGTATCTTTTAAGATTTCATATAAATTTAACATTACAGGCAGGCAAATTTGTATAAATTCTTTTTTTTCTCTAAGCACTGCATCAAATTCACTTTTAGAAAGAATATTAGCCTTATTACTGTTTTCTCCGACTCCGTAATTTTTACATCGTATCCATGAATTTAAAATATCCGGTCTTACATCTTTGGGTATTTCATTATATTCTATAAACCTACGGCGTCTCTCCTTGATTTTATCTACATAGCCCATGAGTTTATTCCCCCTAAATTTTATATGAAATATACCATACTATAAATATATTATACAATTTATAATATGAAATTTATAGGGGAAATAATAAAAGAAAATTACTGATAATTACATAAATTTTGATTTTTCAAAATTTCCATACCTTCAAAAGCCTTGTAAGAACTTCTAACATAAGGACCTGAAGCAACAAACTTAAATCCTTTTTCAATTGCTATTTTTTTATATTTTTCAAATTTTTGGGGAGTGATGTATTCAAAAACAGGAAGATGATTTTTAGATGGCCTGAGATACTGACCTATTGTCAATATATCACAGCCCACTTCCAGCAAATCGTCCATCACTTTCAGCACCTGCTGCTCTGTCTCTCCAAGCCCCAGCATTATACCACATTTTGTATATACATCTTTGTCAAAAATTTTTACCTGCTTTAGCAGCTCAATGGATCTGTTGTAGATTGCCATAGGCCTGACTTTTTTATATAAAGGTTCTACCGTTTCAATATTATGATTGAGTATATCCGGTTTTGCATCAATTATCTTTTTTAAGGCACTCCAGTTACCCTTTAAATCCGGTATTAAAAGTTCTACAGTTGATTCTGGATTTTCCCTTCTCATGGCTTTTATAATTTCTACAAAATGTGATGCGCCGCCATCTTCCAGATCATCTCTTGTAACAGATGTTATAACTGTATGTTTAAGTCCCAGTTTTTTGCTTGCAAGAGCTACATTTTGGGGTTCTTCAGGATCAAGTTTCTCAGGCAGTCCCTTGTTTACAGCGCAAAATCTGCAGTTTCTTGTACATGTACTGCCCATCACCATAAAGGTAGCCGTCCTGTGCCTGAAGCACTTTCCTATATTGGGACAATTGGCACTTTCACAGACCGTATGAAGTGAAAGTTCTTTCAGCATATTTTCCATTTTATTTAATACCGCTTCGTCAGGTGCTTTCATCTTCAGCCATTCAGGTTTTAAATTCAATAAAATCACTTCCTTCTATACGCTATTTATTATAATATTAGCTGTAATTTAAAAAATTTCATCTCCGCTTTTATTACCAAGTCCCGGATGAATGTCGAATCTCACTGTGCCTATGGGAATACTGCCTTTTACAGCTTTTTTAATTTCAGTAGTTCCTTCTATACCAAAACCACCGCACAATTCTATTGCTGAAATCCCATTTTCTAGCAGATCTGCAGCTACCCTGCAGGCTTCATTGTAATCCGGTACTCCTACACTTGTAAGTTCTATACTATCAGTTTTTATCACAGATTTATGAATTTCAGGATTAGCTCCTGGAGCCAAAAAAATAAATGCAGCTTTCATTATCCAATTACCTCCTGTATTTTTTATTTACTATTCACTAAAGCATAAATCGAGCCAATGCTGAAACCGTTGTAATGAGCTCACACAAAAAAATTTGAGATTCAATTATGGGAAAAATTATTTCAAAATGGGAAATCATTTTGCATGGGGCATTTGGTGATTGAGTTTAAAACTCTGAAAATAATGAGAATATACTTTTAAAGCTTGTCATAATTATTAATATTAATGATTCAATATTAATAATATAATTTCTAGGTCAGGAGCTTTTATGAAAAGAGATAGATTTTTAAAAAGTACACTCATTTTGATCTGCTCAAATTTGATAACTTCAATGTTTGCATTTATATTTTCCATAATATTGTCTAGAAGTCTTGGAGCTGAAGGTATGGGACTCTACGGTCTTATAATGCCGGTATACGATCTATTTATATGCCTTATTTCAGGAGGTATGATAACCGCAATTTCCAAAGTAGCTGCAGTGTATTTTGGGAAAGATGATTTCAACAACTTGAACCGTTCTATAGATATATCCTTAACTTTTAATTCTCTGCTGGCTGCTTTTATAATCTGTATGATATTTATCAATGCTCCTTATATCAGCACTAAAATAATAAATGATACCAGAGCTACCCATGCACTTCAGGTCATGTGCCCGGCTATCTTTTTCATATCATTGTCATCCATATTAAAAGGTTATTTTTATGGGATATCAGAGATGAAAACTCCGGCATTTATAGATATATCGGAAAAATTTCTGAGAATTGTAATAATAAATTTATTAATAACTTCTTTTTCACTGAAAGATGTAAATGGGACTGTGACTGCAGCTTATATAACTTTGACTCTAGGAGAGTTTATAAGCTTTACCATATTGTATATAATGTATAAAATAAAAAAAAGAAAATTTGGATTTAGTTTGTACAATGCAGAGGATAAACTACAGCTTTTATTCAACGTACTTGTTATATCATTTCCACTATGCATAAATGGATTTTTATCCACGGCTCTCTCTGCTATTTCCGCCTTAATAGTTCCCAGGCGGCTTGTAGCTTCGGGAATAGAATACAATATGGCACTTGGAATGATAGGCAGATTCAACGGTATGGCCATGAACATAATTTATTTTCCAATTACAATCATAACCTCTATGTCCATAGTTCTCATACCGGATTTGTCAGAGAAGATGAGCAAAAGAGATTATTGGGCCATAGAAAAAAGAATATCCCAGATTATAAAGATATCTCTCCTTTTGGGAGTTTTAACCATGATGGTGTGCATTGCTCTATCTGATTACCTGGGAGAGTTATTTTATAAAAGGTATGATTTGGATTCTTATATAAAATTTGCAGCATTATCTGCTCCAGTCATATTCGTATCCATGTCCACCTTCGGGATTTTAAACGGAATAGGGAAACAAAAAATAATACTCAGGAATTCTCTCATTTCATCGGTTATGGACATAGTTCTAATATATTTTCTTACAGGTATACCCAAAATAAACATATATGGATGCGGAATAAGCTTAATGGTAACTTCCTTTATTACTTTAGCTCTAAATATGCACGAACTTATAAAGGACAACTTTTATGGAAGCTCTTAATAAAGTTGTCCTATTTCATTCTGACCAATATGAATCCCGGAATGAATTTCATGGCTCTGTTTGGCAGTGACTGCAGATCTCTTTTGCTTATCCCCCCAATTAAAACCAGAACATACATATATGTGATAATTCCCACTGCCACAGATGCTGCAGTGGAGATTGCATTGGGAAGATAAGGAATTTTGATGAATCCAAGTATAAAGTGCATTAAAAAATAATTCACGTACACTATAATTCCCATTGCAGCTGAAGCCGCCAGGGGCTTTACTGCATGTGTTATCATACTGATTTTTACGCTTAAAGATTTTTTGATAATTCTGTGATTCAATATTATTGGAATCATAAATCCCACTGTACTGCCTACTACAGCACCCAGTATATTGATTTTGGGCACGGCAATCAAAAGATAATTGATACATATTTTTATAACTATTCCTATTACAGAATACAAGGTCGCAGTGAAAAGCCTTCCTATGCTCTGCAAAATAGTGGTTTGAATCTGCATGAGGGACATCAATACAAGTACCACTGAACCCCAGGCCATGATATAGGATCCTTTTCCAAATTTAAGCAGCTGAAATATGGGATCGCTTAAAACAGAAAGCCCGAATGCACAGGGGATTGCAATTAAAAAGCAGATCCTGAAGGAATAATCTATATTATCTTTTACCTTTTTGCCGTTTTTAACGGCAACAGCTGCGGATATTGCAGGAAGTATAGCCGCAGAAAGGGAGGATATTATAGTTATAGGTACATTTAGAAGCTGCTGATATTTTGTGAGATATCCATAGAGTATTGTTGATTTTACATCACTCAGTCCTCCGGCCATAAGCCTGCTTTTTGTATTCCACACATCAACCAGACTTCCTGCATAAGTCATTCCAACACATATGGTTATAGGCACTCCATATTTTATAATTTTTTTCACCAGCTTTTTAGTATCAATTCTCTTTACTTTTTGAACTGGTATTTTTTTATACAGCACATATCTTCTGCTCTTTTCATAGCAAAACATAAGAAAACTTGCAGAAGCCAGTGCTCCCAGGGAAGTACCGATAGGTCCTCCCACACATCCCACTTCCACTCCATACTTCATCAAATAGGCTGCAAATATTATGGCAAATATTGTATTTATTACCTGCTCTATGATCTGGGATACGGCAGTAGGAGTCATATTTCCCCTGCCCTGAAAATATCCCCTGTAGGCTGAAGCCACAGAGGTAAAAAGTATAGCTGGGGCCAGGCTTAAAAGGGATAGATATATCTTGTTATAACCCATTATTCTGGACAGTGGGGCTGCAAAAATCATAAGCAGTGCCGCCATTACCACACCTATTGTCATAAGCATAAATCTGGCTATTTTAAATCCCCTCACTGCATCTCTGTAATTTCCCACTGCATTAAGCTCTGATATAAGCTTGGATATGGCTACAGGTATCCCCGAGTTTGTAAGCACATAAATAAAAGCATATATCTGATAGGATGCCCCATAGAGGCCGTAACCTTCCTCGCCAATTATTGTCATCAAAAGCGGTATGTATATTATGGATAAAACCTTTACCAGCATTCCTGCTGCTGAAAGTATGGCAAAACCCTTAGCAGTTGACTGTTCTTTCATAATTCAAAACTCCCTGTTCCAGGACACTTGTGTGTAGTGTCATTTTAATTTACAAGTTACATTAAAACTTATCAAACATGTCATTTTTTATTTTTTTAAACACAGGAGGAAGTCCTTCAGATATTGTTCTGTTTTCCATATACTTCAAGTGGTCAGGACAATCTCTGAAATTTAATTTGTATGCGTAAAGGTACTGGTATTTTAATCCATACTTATTATAGAAGAAACTGTTCAATTTGGGAATTCCGTATTTGGTGTCACCAATTATGGGGTTTCCCAGGTGGGCCAAATGCGCCCTGAGCTGGTGACTTCTGCCTGTAATGAGTTCCAATTCCACAAGAGAATAGGTGCCGCAGCTTTGAATAATTCTCACTTCCATGGATATTTCTTTAGCATTTTTCCTTGGTGCATCATAGACAACAGACATGTTATTTTTTATATCTTTCAATATATAGCCTTTATATAAGCCTTCTTCAATTCTTCCCTTTATAACAGCTTCATAGTATTTTTTTATACTTCTGTTTTTTATCATCTCATTCAACAATTTCAGAGAATCGTAGTTTTTTGCATATATAACTATTCCCGAAGTATTTCTATCCAGCCTGTTACAGGGTGAAGGAGCAAATGTAATTTCATTCTGGGGATTATATTCGCCCTTGTCATATAGATATGAGAGCACATAATCAGTTAAAGTAGGATCATTTGAATTTTTATCCGAATGTACCAAAACCCCAGGCCATTTTTCAACTAAAAGCATATTTTTATCTTCATAGGTTATTTTCAAAAAATTACTCTGTACTTTTTTGAGTTTTGTGCTTTCAGGAGAAGAAGTCACATATCTGTTTGTTTCTATAATATCTCCCTCAGTCAAAAAATACTTTTCTCTGGCCTTTTTGCCATTTACTTTAATATCTCCTTTTCTTATAGCCTTGTATACAGCACTTAAAGGTACATCTTTTAACCATTTTCTCGAGAATTTATCCAGTCTCTGACCTGCTTCATTACTTCCAATTTTAACTTTCATCCTGATCTCTCCCAATATCTTTAATGTATTGAATTTTTAAAACATAATACTTCAAGATAAATATATTCTACATTTATCTTCATAATATTATTCCCATTGACAATTTTATTAGACAACATCTAATTATATACTACTGCTGTTGGTTAAATCAATATATAAATTGTTATCATCAATTTTATGAGTTCAGATGAAGTTTGCCTTTATGACAAATTATTTTTGTAAAGCTGTACGTTTCCAAGGAAAAACTGTTTATCACTAAAATGTCCCTCACGTGTATTTGCCAGTGCCTCCTCAAATTGATATACACTTGCATCTATTTCATCCAAATAGTGCAGTATTTCCGCCTCGATTGTCATAGGTTTTTTAGGAGAACCATTTTCCTCCAGTCCATGGTGTGAGACTATCATGTGTTTTAAAAGAAGTTCCACCTCCTGGGGAGTTCCCAGCTTGTCTGCTGCATCGTGGATCATTATTACACCCTCTACAATATGGCCCAGCAGCTTTCCTTCCTTGGAATAATCCTCCACTATGCCGAGCTCGCTGGAATCAAGCTCTTTAACTTTTCCAATATCATGAAGTATGATTCCCGAAAGCAGCAGCTCCCTGTTTATATGCTGTTTATACACGGAGGCCATGCTCTTGGCATTTTCAAACATTCTGTAGACATGGTACAGCAGCCCTCCTCTGACTGCATGATGAACTTTTTTGGCGGCAGGATAATATATGAGCTTATCTTTATTGTCTGCTAGAAGCTTTTCAACTATATTTTTCAAATCCTCGTTGTGGAAATTTTCAACTTCCTGAAAAAGCTGACAGAACATGTCCTCCGGCTTTAGAGGTGTTCCCTTTATAAAGTCGTTTATATCCACACTGTCTTTTTCCTCCGCCGCCCTGCAGTTGGTGATATTAAGCTGCAGGTTATCCTTATAGTTCCTGACTGTGGATCTTACCTTAATTATTTTTCCAGGTCTAACACCTTTACCTAATTTTTCTGAAGATACAGACCACATAATTCCGTGAATGTCATTTTCACCGTCACTGAATAAAAATTTAATATAAGGGTCATTGTTTCTGGTAACATCTTCTTCCATCTCTTTTACCAGCAAAAAAATATCAAAGGACGCATTTGCTGTAAGATCTTTTATTTTCATTTTTTTCCTCCTTTATAATACTGCCCGCTTTTACACGGCAGCTGTGAATTAAAAAACCATCAGGCCTTGAATGTCCCGGCTTGATGGTATCACTTATTGTAGAATTAAGCTATTTTAAAAAATCATAAGCCGTCTGGCACTGTATTGCTACACCAATAGGAAGACAATCTTCATCTATGTCAAATAAATTTCCATGAGCTGGATGTATTATGTTTTTTCCCTCATTCCTGCAGCCAAGATAATAAAATGCAGAAGGCTTTTCCATAGAAAAATATGCGAAACTTTCCACTCCCATACTTGGATTTTCAAGTATTTTGACATGATCATTTCCTATTACCTGCTGTGCCGCCTTTAAGATGGCTTTTGCTGCATTGTCGTCATTGTAAAGGCAGGGATAACTTTCATCTATATCTATTTTGCATTTTCCTCTCATTGAACCTACGATACCCTCTGTTATTTCTACAAGTCTTTTTTTTACGTAGGATCTGTGCTCTGTTTTCATGGTCCTAATGATTCCTGATATGGTGACTTCGTCTGGAATTATATTGGAGGCAGTTCCGCCGTGAATGGTTCCTATGGTGATGACAGCTGGATCCACAGGAGGAAGTTCCCTGCTTATAATCTCCTGAAGTGCAAGTACCACATGGCTTGCCATAACTACAGGATCTATTCCCATATTGGGTCTTGCTCCGTGGGAACCCACTCCCTTTATTTTTATTGAAAATGGATTTGATGCGGCATTTACCACCCCAAATTTCAAGCCTATATTTCCCACTTCTATGTTTTCCTCTACATGAAGCCCTATTATCCTGTCCACATGTGGATTTTCAAGTACACCTTCTTTTATCATGACTTTTGCCCCGCCTGTAGTTTCTTCAGCCGGTTCAAAAAATAGCTTTACATTTCCAGTAAGCTCATCTTTTATGCCATTTAAAATTTTTGCCACTCCCAGTAAAATAGTAGTGTGGGCATCGTGACCGCAGGCATGCATTTTCCCCGTCACTTTTGAAGAATACACGGTATTTTTTTTGTCCTGCAGCGGCAGAGCATCCATATCAGCTCTTATTCCTATAGTTTTGTCCCCATTTCCTCTTATTATGGCACATACTCCTGTACCTGCCGTTTCCCTATATTCTATTCCAAGTGATTTGAGAAATTCTTTTATCTTGCCGGAAGTCCTCTTTTCCTCATATCCAAGTTCCGGATGCATGTGAAGATCCCTTCGTATACCTACCAGTTCACTTTTCATGGTTTCTGCCATTTTCAAAAAATTTCTGCTCATATATTTACCTCCAACTATATTCAAAGTATAAAGTTTAAATATCAAATATCAGATAATGAAAATTTAATATTTGAACTCTGAACTTTCATATTTGAATTTCAGCATTATTCCCATCCTATTTCTATTATATCTCCCTCCGAAAGGGAATCATAGTAACTTGCATTTCTGCCATTTAGGTGCAGATACAATTTACCCTTTACTTTGGTTAAATCAAACTCTATGTGGTTGAATATATCCACAAATATGTACTTCTTTTTTCCTGTAAGCACCACATTTTTCCCATTTGCAGTTACAGTTATTTCACTGGTATCGGAGCTTTTTGAATTGACTTCCTTTTCTGAAACTCCCCTGTCTTTGTTTTCTTCATCCAAAACCGCTTCTTTCAAATCAAAGTTTTTTTCTATAAAATCTTCATCCGAAGAATCCCTGACTGCCCTGTAAATTCTGTCACCTTCATTTATTACATAACTCTCATCCAATTTCTTTCCATTTAAATAATATATATACTCTCCATCTTTAGCCGAATTGGAAAAATATTTTTTATAATCTTCAAGGGTTTGGGGAAATACTATCTTTACATTATCCCCTTCATTTATATAACTGTCAATGCTCACTCTCTTTCCATCTATATATGCCAGTGGCTCCAGATTTTCTATTATATCATTTATAAAAAAGCTGGTGGAATATACTTCCTGTATATAATCTATGACTTTGGGAGAAGCCGAGTTACCATTAACTGCATATTTTATTTCTATATTGTCCCCTTCTTTAACACTATCATCCATGGTTTTTTTCAATCCATTTATGGTTATTTCCGCATTGGAAGCCAGAGTGCCAAAAGCCACCCTTTTTATTCCATTTAACATGAATCTTATATTTTTGCCGTTTTTACCTATAAGACTGGCGGGATTTATACCGGCCTGAAGCATTACATCCATAACAGTATGATTATGGGAATTGAACAGGCTCACCACATTTCCATTTAACATGACATCTATAAATCCATGTCCTAATTTTCTTATGGATATCAGAGCTATTCCAAGAACTGTAACTCCTGAACTTCCAAGAGAATTGTCCTCACATAGGCATTCCTGTATTGATTTTCTGTCCTTTATAGCAATCCTGTTAAGTGGTATGCTTAGTCTTTTAGCCAAAAATTCCCTTAATCCGGGAGTATGTGCCCCTCCGCCAACTAAAAAAACCGCACTGGTGGACTTACCCCCATTTAGTTCTATTATTCTGCTGCCTATTTCATCTGCTATTTTTTTCACAACAGGATTTATGAGTTTCAGTATCTCTTCAGAAGAAATTCTGTTTTCCAGACCAAGAATATCTGTGTAAGTTATACTCTTTGTCTTACTGCACTGCTTTTTTATTTTTTCTCCCTTATTGAAATCCACCATATAGTTTTGCGCTATTATTTCAGTAACCTCATCTCCAGCCTTAGGTACCATATCATATGCGGTTATAGTATCCTTGTCACTTATAGCTATATCCGAGGTACCTGCGCCAACATCAACCAAAGCCAGATTCAACAGCCTTAAGTTTTGTGGAATAGCTGCCTCCATGGCCGCTATAGGTTCCAATGTCAGATTTACCACTTGAAGCCCCACTTTTTCCATAACAGAATATAAGCTGTCCACCACAGATCTTGGAAGGAAAGTAGCTATGATCTCTGCGGATATTTTCTCTCCTTTCTGATACATCAAATTACTTATGAGATAATTGTTGAGATAATATCCTCTCACACTGTACCCAACACAGTACAGTCTTCCTTTGGTGTCCTTATTTACTTTTTTCTCAGCAGATTTTACTGCTGTAAGTTCAAGGCTCCTTATGGTATCTCTGTCTATTTCCCTGTCATAATCAATTTTCATTTCCTCTTTTACAGATACAGTTCTCAAAAATCTTCCTGCAGCAGCTATAGCCGCGTTTTCTATCTTTATTTTTAAATCCTTTTCTATTTTGTTTTTTACTATGTTTACTGCATTGGCTACAAGTCCTATATCATGTATCTGTCCGTCAATCATGGCTCTTTTTTCGTGTTCCATGCAGTGTTCAGATATTACAACAAATTTTTTATCTTTAACTATTCCTGCGGTGCCTATTACAGTCCTTGTTCCTATATCCAGTGCAAATACCACATCCTGTGGGTTTAGTCCTTTTACATCCATAGTATTTACCTCTTTTTCCATAATTTCAGGTGTCATATTGGCAGGAATATACTCCTGCATCTAGAATCATTATAAATAATTATAGAATATTTGTAAAATGAATCCTGGGATATTCTTTTGATTTTCCAGTGAAAAACAGGCATCCGTCATTTAGAATGCCTGTTTTTATGGTATGAATTTTTATATTCTGCCGAGTGCTCTATTAAATTCGGAAATCAAATCATCTATATTTTCAAGTCCTGTGGAAATACGCACAAGCCCTTTTGATATACCTGCCTTATGCAGTTCTTCGTCATTCAGTGCTCTGTGTGAAGTTTTTACAGGATAGGAAACAGAGGTGGCCACTCCTGCCAGACTAGGCACGAACTTTATAGTGTCAAGTGCACGTATAAGTTCATAAGCTCCACTTTCCCCATTGACTACGTCAATGCTTAACATCCCTCCGTATAAGCCGTTTACGAAATTTTTACCGGCCATTTCGTTAGAGGGTGAGGATTTCAGTCCGGGATAATGAACTTCTCTTATTTTACTGTGTTTTTCCAAAAAATCTGCCAGCTTTGCAGCATTTTGAGAGTGCTGTATCATCCTGATCTCCAAGGTTCTCAAACTCCTTATAAGAAGCCATGCATCAAAAGGGCTCATCATGGGACCATAGAGCGCACTTATATTCCTTACATTCTGGGTAAGTTCTCTGTTTGAAACTGCAATTCCACCAGTTATATCACTGTGACCACATAAATATTTTGTGGCACTATACACCACTATATCCGCACCCAGCTTTATAGGCTGACATACTATAGGGGTAGCAAAAGTATTATCAACAATCAGCTTTGCATTGTGAGAGTGAGTAATATTGGATATTGATCTTAAATCAGCCACCTTCATCAGTGGATTTGATATAGTCTCCACATACACAAGTTTTGTATTGGATTTAAAATACTTCTCTATGGATTCATTTATGGTATCCACAAAAGTAACCTCTATATTGAATTTACTCAGTTCATTTTTAAGGAATTGATAAGTTCCACCATATAGTACATTATCTGCTATTATATGATCTCCTGACTGTACCAGCGATAAAATTGACATGGTTACAGCTGCCATACCTGAAGAAAAAACCTGGGCATCCTCCCCTTCTTCAATACTGCACATTATTTCCTTTAATGAATCATGAACTGGATTTCCATTTCTGGAATATACGTATCCCTTGGTTTTTCCCTCATATACCTCGTCCAATGTTTCTACATCGTCAAAGGCAAATACAGAAGTCATAGATATAGGCAAAGTCTTGGATTTAGAAATAGACTCCGGGCTTTGTTCGCCAAGGTGAATGAGTTTTGTAGCAAAACTTTTATTCATAGATAATTCCTCCAAATACTACTAATATTGTTTTTTACATATTACAACTTATATAACATCTATTTTAGCTAAATCCTCTCCGGGAGTAAATGCCTTTACGAAATAGTATCTTTCCCAATTTTAAATCAGCCTTAAAAAACAGGAATTTCCGATCCTTTATATGTGTCTTTTATAAGTTTTTTTATCTCGTCAGTCTGATAAGCCTTAACCACTTTCTTATAAGTAGCATTATTTTTATCTTTGTCTTTAGCGACAATTACATTTATATATGGTTTTGCGTTTTTACTGGATACATCCTCCAGATAAATTGAATCCTTAACTGGATTGAGTTTGGCGTCTATAGCCACACCACTGTTTATTATAGCTGCATCTACATCTTGAAGTGATCTTGGAATCTGTGTGGCAACAAGTTCTACAAACTGAATATTCTTTGGATTTTCAGTTACATCCTGAAGTTTTGGAAGAAGCCCCACTCCATCTTTTAATTTTATCAAGCCGGCACTTTGAAGCAGATTCAATCCTCTTCCTTCATTGGTGGCATCGTTTGGAATGGCTATTTTTGCACCTTCCTTGATATCTTTAACAGATTTTATTTTACTTGAGTATACTCCAAGTGGTGCAAGTACAGTCTCACCTATAGCGCTGATTTTAAGCTTGTGTTCTGACTTGAATTTATTTAGATAAGCATAGTGCTGAAATGAATTCAAATCAATTTCCCCATCGGAAAGTGCCAAATTAGGACGCACATAATCTGCAAAACTTACAATCTGCAGATCAATATTTTCTTTTGCCAGATTTTGTTTAACCTTGTCCCAGATCACATGATCATCACCAGTTATGCCTATCTTAACTACCTGTTTTTTATTGCTGGAAGTTTGGCCAGCGCTGTTACTGGAACCACAGCCTGCCAAAACTCCTAATGATAGTACGATTGTTAAAAATAATCCTAAAATTTTTTTCATTGTTAAGACCTCCCTAGCCTTTATATTAATGTGTTGTTATTTTTGATAAAATATCCCCTACAAATTGAATGATATTTACAATAATCAAAAGTACAATTATCGTAGCTACCATAATATCTGTCTGGAAATATTGATATCCATATCGTATTGCAAAATCACCAAGTCCGCCTCCACCTACAGTTCCTGCCATGGCGGATAATCCAATTAGACTTATAATTGTTATTGTAAGAGAATGGATGATTCCAGGCAGTCCTTCAAGAAGCATTACTCTGAAAATTATTCCAAGAGGACCTGAGCCCATTGACTGTGCTGCTTCAATCACCCCTTTATCTATCTCAAGCAGTGCTGATTCGATTTGTCTGGCAATAAAGGGGGTACATCCAAATATAAGCGGTACCAGGGCACCTTTTGTACCTATGGTAGTACCAACTAAAAGCCTTGTAAGAGGAATTATGGCTGCAAGAAGAATAATAAATGGTATGGATCTGAAAATATTTATTATCTTGCCAAGTATACTGTTGATAATCCTATTTTCCAGTATACCGCCCTCCTGTGTGACAACCAGGGTTATTCCCATTATTGTCCCGGCAACTGTGGATATAATTCCTGATACAGCTACCATATAAAAGGTTTCAAATATTGCCTTTATCATTTCAGGATATAAATTCACCAAATTTGGTGCTATTTTTGCTAAAAATTCACTCATTTTATCACCTTCAAAAAATTTTAAAATTCCATTTTAGTTTAAATCTAATTAGTTCCAATTTTTAATTTGTCATTGTCTTTTTTAATATCCAAATATTCCACATGTATATTATTTTCTCCCAGATATGCTATTGAATTATCTATTCCTTCATCTGTACCGCTTAACTTTACTATCAAATTTCCTATAGGTACATTTTGAATGATCTCTATATTTCCGAACAGTATGCTGGCATCTATTTTAAACTTTCTGGAGATCTTGGAAATAAATGCTTGAGCTGTTTTTTGCCCTGTAAAAGATATCTTGATAATACTCTCTCCTTCAGTTATCTGTTTTAATTCTCCTATAGAATTTTCCTCATTGAGGAAATCATAGATTTTTTCATAATGAAACAAGGAGGATATGAATTTTTTTGTTATACTGTCTTTTGGATTAGTAAATACATCTATGATATTTCCCTGTTCCACTATCTTCCCTGCATCTATTACTGCAACTCTCTGACAAATCTCCTTTACAACTTCCATTTGATGGGTTATTACTACTATGGTCAATTTCAATTTTCTGTTGATACTTTTTAAAAGTTTTAAGATTGCCTGGGTTGTCTGGGGATCAAGAGCAGAGGTTGCCTCATCACATAAAAGCACTTCAGGATCATTGGCCAGGGATCTGGCAATTCCCACCCTCTGTTTTTGTCCACCACTGAGCTGTGAAGGATATACATTTATTTTGTCACTCAATTCCACTAAATTTAAGAGCTCCAATACCTTTTTTTCTATGGCCTTTTTACTGAGGCCCTTGCCTTTTAAGGGATATGCCACATTTTCAAATACAGTTCTATTTCTCATAAGATTAAAATTTTGAAATATCATCCCAATTTTTTCTCTGCTTTTTCTCAGTTCTTTTGAAGATAACCTGGTTAGATTCTTTCCATTTACAATTACTTCTCCGGAAGTTGGCTTTTCCAATAAATTTATACAACGAATCAAAGTGCTTTTTCCAGCTCCGCTATATCCTATAATTCCAAAGATTTCACCAGGTTCAATGTGAAGATTGATATCTTTTAGAGCTTCAACCCTGTTGGTTTTACTTGTATAAATCTTGTTGATGTTTTTTAGCCATATCATCCTTTTTCCCCCTTTAAAATTATATAAAATAATTTTTAATCTATTTTGTAAAATAAAAAACCTCTTCGCAAAGAAGAGGAAGCAAGGCATAAAAAAAAGCCCGCGGAAGGGTTTTCATACCTTTCCTCATCTTTCAGAACAACGTTCTGCTGGATTTAGCACCATCACATATACATGTGGTTGCTGAAACTTCAAAGGGCCAGTCCCTCAGTTTCTCTTGATAAGGATATATTCAATTTTTACAATTCATTCAATAAATTAAATTATACAACTTATTTCTATTATGTCAATATGTAATTTCAATAATTTCTTGTTGTTGACAAAAATTTTTAAAGGTTTTATTATATTTATTAGTTAATTGAATATTTAAATTCTTATCCAGAGAGGTGGAGGGAATGGCCCTTTGAAACCTCGGCAGCAGATCTTGTTCTAATAAAGATACTGTGCTAATTCCAGCAAGTTTGTCTTTGCAAACTTGAAAGATGAGAAGAGAATCTTTTATCTCTTCTTTGTTTCAAAGAAGATTTTTTTATACATGAAAATGAGGAGGTTTATTATGAATACACAATCTATTAAAAATTTTCAACAAAATATAATAAATGAGATTGAAAATAAAAAGAATGCTTATATAAATATAAGCCACCAGATACACAATCATCCCGAGATAGGAAATGAGGAATTTTTTTCTTCCAAATTACTTATAGATACTTTGGAAAAGGAAGGTTTTTCTGTAGAAAAAGCTGTAGCAGGTCATCCTACTTCTTTTATAGCCAGGAAAAAATCAAATAAAAATTCTGGAGCAGCTATTGGGTTTCTGGCAGAATATGATGCACTTCCTAATTTAGGACATGCTTGTGGCCACAATATCATAGGTACGGCAAGTACAGCTGCAGCTATTTCCCTTTCAAAGCTTATAGATGAAATTGGAGGAGAAATTATAGTATTCGGAACACCTGCTGAAGAAGGAGGGGAAAATGGCAGTGCAAAGGCAAGTTTTGTAAAATACAATTTATTTGATAGCGTGGACGCCTGCCTGATGATTCATCCCGGAAACGACAATTATAAAACTGTTAAATCTCTGGCCAATGACCCAATTCAATTTGAGTTTTCAGGGAAAGCCGCCCATGCAGCAGCCTGCCCCGAAAAAGGAATAAACGCCCTTGACGGAGTAATCCAGCTATTTAATGGAATAAATGCCCTAAGACAGCATGTAACCAGTGATGTGAGAATACACGGTATTATAACTGACGGCGGGTATGCTCCAAATATCGTTCCGGACTATGCCAGAGCAAAATTTTTCATACGTGCTTCTGAAAGAAGTAGCTGCGATCAGGTTACAGAAAAAGTTAAAAATATCGCTCGGGGCGCAGCCTTGATCACTGGAGCCAAAGTCAATATAAGTTTTTTTCAGAATAAAATAGATAATTTTCTCATAAATGACAAATTTGATGAGGTGTTTGCAGAGAACCTGGAATTGCTGGGAGTTCATTTAAAAAATAAAATTCCAGAGGGACTTGGTTCCACAGATGCAGGGAATGTAAGCCATGTAGTTCCCACTATTCATCCCCATATAAAAATAGGAGATGACAAATTAGTAGGACATACTCCTGAATTTCGTGAAGCTGCCATATCAAAACAAGGTGATGAAGCTCTTATAATTGGGAGCAAAGCATTGGCGCTGACAGGTCTTGCTTTGCTTACAGATAAAGACAAACTCAATGCAATTAAGGAAGACTTCAGCAGACAGCACTCTTAAAAACAAAAGTTTAAAGTTCAAATATAGAATATTAAATCTGGTTGATTTTCGGTCTTAACCGAAAATCCCCATTATTTGATATTTAATATCTGTTCCTTGAACTTTCAAATAAGGTTTACCAGGAATATACTGTGCCATCACTTCTCCAATCTGTGCCACCAAACAGAACTCCCTCTTGATTTTTCCATATTATCTGTCCTCTTCCAAATACACCGGTATCGATTTCATAAGCCACATCATGGCCTCTTTCATACAAATTTTCTGCCAAATTAGAAGAAAACTCTTTTTCAAGACTTACACTTTTTCCTGAGGTCCAGAACCATCTGGGTGCATCCAATGCCGCCTGGGGATTCAACCCAAAGTCAATAAAATTCATCAGCACCTGAATATGTCCCTGAGGCTGCATAAATGCTCCCATAACTCCAAAGGGTCCTACGGGCTTATTATCTTTCATCAAAAATCCGGGAATTATAGTATGGTAGGGTTTCTTTTCAGGTTCTAGAAAATTTATATGATTAGGATCAAGAGAAAAACTGTTTCCCCTATTATGAAGGGCAATTCCTGTTCCTGGTACAATCAGACCGGAGCCAAAACCCATGTAATTGCTCTGTATATAAGATACCATATTTCCTTCACCATCTGCAGTGGCAAGATATACGGTCCCTCCATTTACATCTTTATATGTTTTAGGCATTAAAGCTGTTTCTGTTATCTGTTTTCTTCTTTCTTCTGCATAAGCCTCCGATAATAGATCTTCTATATTGATTTTCATTTTTTTTGCATCAGTAACATATTTTAAAGAATCTTCAAAAGCCAATTTTATGGCTTCAATCTGCTTGTGGCAGGTATCTGCCGAATCTTTTTCCCTAAATTCAAATCCCTTCAATATATTAAGTGCCATTAAAGCTGTTATTCCTTGTCCATTTGGAGGCATCTCATATACATCATAGCCCCTGTAATTTATACTTATGGGATTCATCCACTCTGGTTGGAAATTTTCAAGATCCTCTTTTCTTATGTATCCACCAGTATCTTTTGAAAATTTATCTATCTTTTCCGCTAGTTCCCCCTTGTAGAAAGCTTCTCCCTGGGTTTCAGCTATAATTTTTAAAGTTTTCCCATGATCCCTTAAAGCTACAATCTCTCCTATTCTAGGAGCTCTCCCTTCAGGTGCAAAAGTTTCAAACCAGTATTTAAATTTATCATCTTTTAAACATCGCCTGAACTTTCTGTAGGATTCTTTCCAAAGACGTCCTACAGTGGGCGTAACGGGGTAACCTTCCTCTGCATATCTTACAGCAGGTGTTAAAAGCCTTTTAAAAGGAAGCCTTCCAAATCTTTTCCAAAGTGCTGACCAGGCAGCAGGAACACCAGGAACATTTACAGCTTCCCATCCCAACATTGGCATTTGCTTATATCCATTCCTTTTTAATATATCTATAGATATGTTTTTTGGGGAAGGTCCGCTGGAATTTAGGCCATATAGTTTTCCATTATGGTACACTATTGCAAAAGCGTCCCCACCAATTCCATTGGAAGTGGGTTCACATACCGTTAAAGCAGCTGCAGTAGCTACAGCTGCATCTACAGCATTTCCTCCAGTCCTTAAAATCTCAAATCCAGCTTCTGCTGCGAAATTCTGAGAAGTAGCTACCATTCCATTTTTTCCATAGGATGTATTTCTGATTGTTTTATATGGATTATACAAGCTATTAAGTTTCATAATTATCCTCCAAAATATATTTTTAAATAAGTCTCTCGATAAACATACTTTAACTGCTGATATTCCTTAAAATAAGTAAAGGCTCAATATATCTCTGCCTAAAAAGATGGTTATAACTGAAGCTATAGAGATAAAAGGTACAAAAGGTATGTAGTCCTTTTTGGATTTTTTACCACAGATAATCAGAATTATTCCCACGGCGGCACCCAGGACAAACGCTAAAAACAGCATTACCAATATGAGCCTAATGCCCAAAAATAGCCCGCAAAAAACACATATCTCCATATCACCCCATCCCATTCCGCCTCTTGTCATGAGGATAATGGCTGTAAGAAATGCTCCACCCAATATTCCTCCATATATAAAACCCTTTATTTGAAAACCCGAACTCCAATATATCAACATAAATATAATGCCAGCAATAAAACCGGCTGCCGTTGTCTTAAAATAAACATCCGTAGTGTCAATATCTATCATTGCCACTACAATTAGAAGGCTTATAAATGTAGTATATTTCATAAATTCAACATTTACACCCAGCTTTATATAGAGCATTAAATACAAAAATGCCGCTGAAGCTTCTATTACAGGATACCTTATTGATATTTTCTCACCGCAGTGCCTGCATCTTCCTCCAAGTACAATATAACTTATTACAGGTATCAAATCAAACCATTTTATTTTAACTCTGCAATTTGTGCAGTGTGAAGGAGGATATACAATGGACTCCTCCCTTGGTATCCTGTAAATACACACATTTAAAAAGCTTCCTATAACAGCTCCAAAAATAAAAACAATGACAGCATAGTAAATATCCATATACTCTCTCCATTTTAAATAAAACATAAATCCGTACTCAATATTTGAGTCATTATAATATTAACATA
>NZ_PVXP01000016.1 GCF_002995845.1 Clostridium luticellarii
ATGTATAATTATAGAAAAATAATTAGGGGGAGAAATATGAAAAAAATAGGTATAATAGCATTAAGTGTAATTATGATATTTACACTTTTTACAGGCTGTGGAAGCAGTACCACGTCTAACAGCAATGAGGATAATTCGCTTCAGAGAGTGAAGGATTCAGGAAAGCTTTCAATAGGATTGGATGATTCATATCCGCCTATGGAATTTAGAAATAATAAAAATCAATTGGAAGGATTTGATATAGATTTAGGGAAAGAACTTGCCAAAAAACTGGGGGTAAAATATAATCCCGTGGTTACTGATTTTAATGGCATAATTTTGGCATTACAGTCCGGAAAATTTGATGCAATAATAGCCACATTGAGTATAACAGATGAAAGAAAAAAGCAGATAGATTTTATAGGACCATACATCAACGGGGGACAGATAATTATAGTGAAATCTTCAAATAAGTCTATAACTACCAAGGATGATTTGAAAGACAAAACAGTGGGAGTTCAACTTGGAAGCACAGGAGAACAGGCTGCAGGAAAGATAAGTGGAGTCAAGGAAATTAAAAAATATGACAAGATAACAGAAGCTTTTCACGAAGTCAGTATAGGAAGAATTGATGCCCTGATCTGTGATTCTGAAGTAGGTGAATATTATGTGGCAAAAGATAAAAAGGACTATGTAGTACTTAAGGACAAGCTTACTAAGGAACCGGTTGGAATTGGCGTGAAAAAGAAAGACAAGAAACTTCAGGAGGCTTTAAATAAAGCCATAGCCGATCTCAAAAAAGATGGCACATTGTCCAAGCTTTCTACTAAGTGGTTTGGATACGACATTTATAAAGAGGAAAATTAGTTAGACAGGGATAAAAGTTGCAGCTGCGCTTTTATCCCTTTTGACGTATTTATGATAGTATTATAATACAGGTACATTGAATTTAGGAGGAGGTAAACTTTTGTGATAGAGCAAATAAAAAATGATTTGCAGGATATAGCGGAGACCATTAAAGCTGTAGTGGATATTGATGTCACTATTATGGATAGAAGGCTTTTGAGGGTGGCTGGTACGGGAAGACTTAAGAGAAAGGTTGGATTCAGTGCGCCTAAAAATTCTGTATTTGAAAAATGTTTAAAGAGTGGAAAGTCATATTTTATCGAAAATCCCGGAAGTTGCACTGAATGCACGGTTTGTGAGACAAAGGACCAGTGTGATGAGAAGGCAGAAGTTTGTTTCCCTATAATCATAGATGATCGGGTTGAAGGTGTCATAGCGATGATAATATTTGATGATGAAAAAAAAGAGGTATTCTTAAAAAAAAGGGATAGTTACAAGAATTTTGACAGGAGAATGGGAGAGCTCATTTCCTCCAGGATAAAGGAAAAAAATATGCATCACAAACTGGAATATAAGTCCACCGAACTGCTGACCATAATAGATTCTGTAAATGAAGGTATTATAACTATTGACAATCATAATAGAATATTGAATCTGAATAGATATATAAAAGAAAAATTCAAATTGAAGGAAGCTTCTCTGATAAATGAGGATATAGATAAAATTATTCCAAACAGAATAGTAAATAAATTTCAGAAAAGCAATTATTATATAGAAGAAGAAGCTGTAACTGTGAATTTTAATAGATCAAGGTTTAATTTTTTGTTGTCTGTAAGACCTATAAATTTTGATGAAGAAATATCCGGAGCAGTGATAACCTTTAAGGATTTTAACAAGTTACAGCAATCTGTGTTTAAAATAGATGGAAAAAATTCACTGTTCAGATTTGAGGATATAGTAGGAAGCAGTGATATATTTGCCCAAGTCAAGGATCAGGTTAAACAAGTTGCGAAGAAGGATATACCCGTTTTGCTTTTGGGTGAAAGCGGAACAGGGAAGGAGCTATTTGCAAGAGCTATACATTGTGGAAGCTATAGGAAAAACGAGATATTCATGCCTATAAATTGTGGAGCTATACCTGAGACATTGATGGAAAGTGAACTATTTGGATATGAAAAAGGAGCTTTTACTGGCGCCAGCAGCAGTGGAAAAATGGGCAAATTTGAAATAGCTAAAGATGGTACTATATTTTTAGATGAAATAGGGGATTTACCTCTCCATATGCAGGTAAAACTTTTGAGAGTATTGGAAGAAAAAGAAATCATGAGGATAGGGGGGCTAAGCACAATAAAAATAAATCCCAGAATAATAGCAGCCACAAATAAAGATTTACACAGTATGGTTGAAAAAGGACAATTTAGAGAGGATCTGTTTTATAGGTTGAATGTTATACCTGTGAGAATACCTCCGCTTCGAGAGAGAGGAAATGATATAACGGAGCTTTCGCAATATTTTCTGGCCAGATATAATAGTATATATGACAAAAATATAAGTGGCTTTTCTGAGGAGGTAAAAGAAATGTTTTTGAGATATTCCTGGCCCGGGAATGTAAGAGAACTTCAAAATCTCATAGAATATGCTATAAATTTTGAAAGAAAAGAAGTTATAACTTCTGAAACCATAAAAAAGAGAGAAGGGGAAAACAGTGGAAATTTTATGGAAGACAGAAGTCTTAAAGACATGGTATCAAAATATGAAAGAGATATTATAAACAATCTCCTGAAAACATATGGTGATGGTATTGATGCCAAAAAACTTATAGCCAGGAAATTGAAGATAAGTACAGCCACCTTGTATAGAAAAATAGACGAGAAACCGTAATTTTTTATCAAAAATGAGAATTTATTCTCATTTTTGATATAGAGGATTTATTCAGGTTGATTGGAGCCAGGGAGTATGTATTTTTAATACATACTCCCTGGTTTTTATCATTATTGAGAATTGAACTTCGCATATAGGGGGAAAAATATTGGCATGATAATTGCTTAAAATAACTCATATAAAGATGATTACAGAAAAGTTTATAATTAATGAGAGGAGAGGTATGTGGTGAAGGATTATAACTTGTTAGTAGATATATTGAAGGATCAAGTAGTGCCGGCTTTGGGATGTACGGAACCGACAGCAGTAGCTTATGCTGTTGCCAAAGCTAAAGAAATTTTAGGTGAAGCTGTAGATAAGCTTGATATATATGTAGATAAAAACATATTGAAAAATGGCAAAGAGGTAGGCATACCTGGCACGGATAAAAAAGGTATTCTAACGGCAGCAGCTTTATCCGTGGTTGTGGGAAAATCGGAGTATAGATTACAGGTACTAAAAGATGTTTCAGATAAAAGCTTAAAGTGTGCACTTAATTTAATAGACAGGAATATAATTAAATTGAATCTAAAAAAAGATGCCAGAGGCTTATATATAGAAGTAATTGCAAGAAAAAACAATAATTTTTCCAGGGTAGTTATAAAAAACAGCCATTTAAATATAGTTTTCATGGAGAAAAATGGAAAATGTATTTTTTCAAAAGAAGAAAAAAATGATAAGGTCGATGGGTTGGCTTTGAAGGATAGAATAAAAGAATTTACTGTAGAAGAGTTTAAGGATTTCGTAGATAATATTTCTTATGAAAAAATCCGGTTCATTGAAGATGGAATAAATATGAATGAAAAAATAGGAAAAGCAGGTTTGAAATTGGATCTGGGAATAGGTATAGGACATTTATTCAATGACAGCTCCAGTGTAGGACAGTATGCCAAGGCTATTACTTCAGCTGCTTCAGAAGCCAGAATGTCAGGTTATCCATTGCCTGTGATGAGCAGTGCTGGAAGCGGAAATCACGGCCTGGTAGCTATATTGCCTATAGCCGTAATGGGAGAAAAAATGAAAGCTGACAGGGATAAGATAGTCAGAAGTGTTGCTTTAAGCCACCTTGTAACCATCTATATAAAGAGCTATACAGGGGCGCTGTCGCCGGTATGTGGATGTGGAGTGGCAGCTGGTGTAGGGGCCAGTGCAGGACTATCCTATTTGACGGGTGGAAATCTGTCTCAGATAAAAGGTGCCATTAAGAATATGATTGCAGGAATAAGTGGAATGATATGTGATGGCGCAAAGATTGGATGCTCATATAAATTGGCCATATCGGTAAATGCGGCTCTGGATGCAGCAAATATGGCAAACAAAAATATTTTTATACCATCTGGAGATGGCATATTGGATGAATCGGCGGAAAAAACCATACAGAATTTAGGAAGAGTATCCGTTGAGGGAATGTCAAATACAGATGGAGTGATTTTGGACTTGATGATGAAATAGTATCAGGTTACTCCCGGATTCAGGTGAAGTCTGTTCAATTGAACTGAAAATTATTTTTCTAATTTAATATTTTATGATAATATTAAATTAGAAAAATATGAATCACTGCTTGAATTCTGCTTTGCAAGGAGAATAAAGCAGTGTGGAGATGAGGCGAAAAGGAGATGTAAACGTTATGAGCACAAACAATAATTATCTTGAAAAAACCACTTATGGATGGGATAATTTTTCTAAGATTATAACTTTTATTGGATGCATTTTATGTTTACTTACAGCCTATACAGCTTTTTTAGGATTGCTTATGATTTCATATGCTTTTTGGAGAAGCAGATCCAGAAATACTATGAGAAGAATCAGGGAAGAAAGAATGTTTTTGAAATTTTTAGACTTTCTGTTCCATGGTGTGCACAATGTGAAGCGTGGTAAGATTTCTTTAAAAAAATCTATTTTGGGAAATAAGAGGAAGTATAAAAGATGCCCCAGATGTGGTAGAAGGATTTTATTAAAAAATTCAGACAAGGAAAATATGATATTATGCCCTAAATGTTCCTTGAGATTTAAGGCAAAGTAGTTGTCATTCAATCAATTTATAATAATATATAAACAGCAGTCTAACATTGGCTGCTATTTTTGTAATAAAAATTATTATCATTGTTGATATATATCACTATTGATAATGCTCTGAAAAGTGATATAATTATCGTATTGCAAAAATTAAATGAGATTTCATAAAAACGGAGGGAATAAATTTTGGAGAAAATTGCTTTGATAACAGATAGTACCAGTGATATGACCAAAGAAACGGTAGGTAGATATGATGTGAAAATACTTCACTATAGAATAATATATAAAGATAGGGAATTTACGGATAGAATAAATATAACTCCAAAATATGTGTATGACAACATGGATAGAGAAATTCCCACATCCTCACTGCCGTCTATAGATGAAATGGAAAGTCTTTTTAATAGCTTACAGCATCAGGGATATACTCATGCCATAGTTATAACTTTGTCAGGAGGACTTACAGGTATTCTCAATGGAGTGAAGCTGGTCAGTGAAAATTATCCTCAAATAAAGACGTATATATACGATTCCAAGTCCATTTCCATGGGGGAGGGTATAATAGTGGAAGAATGTGCAAAGCTCATAAAAAAAGGAATGAATTTTGATGAAATAGTGAGCAGGCTGCCAGCTTTAAGAAAAAGATTACATCTGTATTTTGTGGTGGGAACTTTGGAATATTTAAAAAAAGGCGGCAGAATAGGCAAGGTAGCAGGTACAATAGCGGAGCTCTTGAATATAAAACCTATTGTAGCGATAGATACAAATGATGGAAAATATTTTACCTATGACAAGGTAAGGGGAAGGAAAAAATCCTTAAATAGAATAGTTGAGATTGCAGACAGTATTTTAAAAAACAAAAAATGCAGAATGTGTGTTTTACACGGATGTGCACTGGAGGATTCCCAAAAAGTATATAATCAGATAAAAAAACATCCTAATGTGGTTTCAGCAAGTTTTGGGGGAGATATAAGCCCTGTGGCGGGGGTGCACAGCGGACCCGGCCTGGTGGGATTAGTATTGTTTGAGGAAGAATAAGCTTTATGAATAAGTCAAGTTTGAGAAGAGATACAAAAGAAGAAGAAAAGCGGCTCTATATGGAGTACAAAAAAAAGCTTGCCGAGCTCAGGAAAGTGGAAAAAGAGAAGGAAGCTGTAGGCCAGGTATTTACAAAGGGGCTTTTGTCCATATACGTGCTTTATATTTTGAGTTTGGGTGCTACCAATGGAAATGACATATCACATAAAATAGGTGAAAGAACTGGCGGCAGGTGGATACCTAGTACTGGCGGTATTTATCCTCTTCTGAAAAAGCTGGAAAAAGGCAAATTGATTGAGGGCAGGTGGGATGATTCCAAGAACAGAATGCAGAAAATATATACACTGACGGATCTGGGATTTTGTGAACTGAAAAATAGAAAAAAATTGCTGAAGAATAAAATAGAAGAATCCCTGGAGGTATTTAATATAGTGTACAATGATCTATATAAAGATTCAGAGGAGTAGGAACATCCTCTGAATCTTTTCATTTTAATTTACCTTGGAATGCTGCTGTTTAAATTCCTTAAGGGATACTGATACGGGTCTGGTTGTTATATATAGACCATATAGAAGTACAATCAAAGCAAAACCAAAGGATATCACATTTGCTATTACAGGAGATACATAGCTTGCTAAAAGTCGGTCTTCCAGCAGCATTTTGAAGGCTGTATGAGCGAGTATGGCACCACCTATATATATTATAATAGGATGTTTTTTCATAAGCCTGGCTACATATTGACTTCCAAAAAATATAATTGGAATATTTAACATCAGCCCAAATACTATAAGCCATATATGACCTTCTGCAGCACCTGCAATTGCCAGCACATTGTCCAGACTCATGGTAATGTCGGCTATGACTATACTGGAAACTGCTGCAAGATATTTACCTGTTGGAGTTATCTTTTTCTTTCTTGATTTTTTTGAATTAGGACTTATAAAATTCCAGGTGATTTTTATAAGTAGAATTCCACCTACTAATTTTATGGGAAGCCATTCTATCATTAATATATAGGTGATAAGGCAGGCAAACAATATTCTCATGAAAACTGCTGTGAATACGCCAATCATCGATGCCAGCTTTGCATGTTTTTTTGGCAGATCCCTGGTTGCCAGAGCAATGACTCCTATATTGTCTCCGCTCAGTACTATGTCAAGCAGGGTTATCTGTAATGCTCCCGATAAAAAAGTAGCTAAATTATCCATTTTAAAATACTCCTTCTAAATAGTATATTTTAGTGATTAAACACTGATTTTTCATCTTTAAATGGAATTTACAATCCTCATTTCTATAAAATAATATATTCTATAAATATGTTAAATATTACCCAGCAACTGAGTACCTGTATATTGTAACATAGGGAAAACATAATGTAAAGTATATTATATAATATGGTTTTAATATCTATATAATTTTAAATATATGCACAATATGTAAAATGAAGCTGATTGCTGTATATTTTAAAATTGAATTGTGTTAAAATAGCTTTTAGGGACTTCGTAAGAAAAGGGTGAGTCAAAATATTGAGGATGAAAACAGGTAAAAATATTTCAATTATTTTAATTTTTATATTGTTATTTTCAGGTGTATTTTCTGTAAAGGCTGCATCTGGTGGAGATAATAACGGACCTATCCATGGAAAGGTTGTTAAAATAGAATCACAAGGAGATAAGAATTCTCAGAGATTTTCCAATGTGGACGTAAAGATCATTTCCGGAAGGCTCAAGGGAAAAACAGTTACTGTGCAGAACTTTGTAGGCGGAAAAATAAAAGATGAGAACAGCAGCACTCAAAGTTTTGTTAAAGTTGGAGATGAGGTTTTAATAAATGTTGATAAATATGATAAAAATGGTAATGTGGAGAAAGCATATATTTATGAAATAGTCAGATATAAATATCTATATAAATTGGGAATATTTTTCATCCTGCTTTTGATAATTATTGGAGGCAAAAAAGGGCTCAAATCGGTTATAACTTTGGCCATAACTGGAATCATGGTGCTGAAAATTTTAATACCCCTTGTAATACAGGGCTTTAATCCAGTAATTGTTTCTTCAGTTATATGTATGCTTGCAATTGTTATAAATCTGGTTATAATAGGCGGGAAGAACGAAAAGACCCTGGCGGCCATTATAGGTACTTCAGGGGGTGTGCTGATTGCAGGAGCTATAACTATATTTTCAAATTCCATAATAAGAGTAAATGGACTTACAGACGATCAAATGCAGTCTATTATATATACTGCACAAAATTCCAATTTTGATTTTCAGGGACTTTTGTTTGCAGGAATAATTATGGGAGCTCTAGGGGCAGTTATGGATGTGAGCATATCCATAGCATCTTCTGTAAAGGAAATTGAAGAGGCTAAGCCGGATATAACAGTGAAAGAATTGATGAAATCAGGCATGAACGTAGGAAAGGATATTATGGGAACTATGGCCAATACTCTAATACTTGCCTATGTAGGAGGAGCCATGTACATAATGATTATGGTATCTTCGTATTCCTACAGCACTTCTATTACTACTGCAGTTGATCAGGATGTGATTGCTTCAGAGATATTGAAGGCTCTAGCTGGCAGCATTGGTTTGATTTTTGCAATTCCAATTACAACAGCTGTAGCTGCACTGCTTGTTAAAAGATACAGGGAAAAGATGCAGGGGATATCTGAAGCAGAAAAGTGAAAGTAACATTTTTTTATCTGAACAAATATAATACAGTGAAGTAAATTGAAAAGGAAGGATATGAAGTACAATGGAGGTCACTGTGAATTTTTATACTGTTCTAGATGAAGAACCCGGGGAATTGAAAAAATTTCATAGTAAAGTAAAATCAGATAACCCCATATATTTAAACCTTCAGGCAGGGGATATTATAATATCCGAGCAGGATAATTTAGAATATGTGGTAGTTAAAATCATAAAGAACCTTTATAAGAAAGAATTGGATGTATATATAACTGGTGTAAAAAGTAAAGAGGAAATAATGGATGAAATAGAAAACTTGGCTAACAAGACTATAAAATCTGTGTTGGAATCCATTAAAGATACATTGGATCTGGATGATAAAAAGGATTTTAGTAAAGATTAAATTTGAGAGCACTATTGAATTCATTAATTTCATGATTTCAATAGTGCTTTTACATGTTGGAAAATTGAAGTGCAGAGGTATGATAGATGAAAAAGAGTGTATTTAAAAGCTTTGCCTGTGAAAGTAGAAGGGAACTTATTGAAAAGGTCAGGATTCAGGCTCGGCGGCAGGGTGTTTCAGAAGATAACAAGTTTATTGAGAACATGGCATATGACTGGTTTAATAGATTTGTTTTATTGAGGTTTATGGAGGTGAATAACTATTTGCCTGAAGAAGCAGAACCTATGTCATCTTATTTATCTGGAAATGTTAAATCAGGATTTACAAGAAATGCTTTTAAAGCTGGATTCCCTATAGATGATCAAAAAATATATGATATGGAAGAATCAAAGAATGACGTAGAGAGACTATTTAAATATATGATAATAGCCCTGTGGGACAATTTAAATGAGACATTTCCATGTATCTTTAAAAAACTGGGATATAGTGATAAATTGTTGTTTCCTGAAAGAATTTTAGATGAAGGAGCTTTTATATCAAAGCTGACAAGTGAAGATATCATACCTGAAAGCTGCTGGAGGAATGTGACAATTGTAGGATGGCTCTATGAATACTATATGTGTGAAGAGAAAAACAGGATGACAAAGTCAAAAAAAAAGTATACCAAGGAAGAAATACCATTTGTCACACAGCTGTTTACTCCGGACTGGATAGTAAAATACATGGTGGAGAATTCTTTGGGCAGATACTGGGTGGAGGCACATCCGGAGCACAGCGATTTAAAAGTGAATTGGAAATTTTATATTGAGAATTCCCGGGATGAATCCTATGAAAAATTGCAGTACCATATAAATAAGGGACTAAAGGTTGAAGATATTAAATGTTTTGATCCGGCCTGCGGATCAGGTCATATACTCATATATATGTTTGATGTATTGTATCAGATATATGAAAGGTGCGGATATAGAGAAAGTGAAATACCGGAATTGATTGTGAAAAATAATCTCTATGGAATGGATATAGATGACAGGGCATATCAATTGACCTGCTTTGCACTGGCCATGCAGGGTATGAAACATGATAGAGATTTTCTCAGAAAAATGAATAGGGGCTGGAGGGAAACTGCAGAATTTAACATAGCAGCTATAGAAGAGAGTAATGGTCTTAGTCATAAAGATATAGCCTACATAGCAGGGGAGAATTCAGGTGAAAATTATAACAGAACAAAGGAATTCATAGAAGGATTTACAGATGCCAAAATATACGGTTCACTGATACAATTACAGGATTTTCATGAAAATTTTTTTGTGGACAGATTGAAGCACATAATCCTGGATAAGGCAGAGAATCCTGTTGAAGAGCAAATGAAAAAAAAAGTTGTCAGGCTGCTGCCGCAGCTTATAAAACAAGCTCATATAATGGGAGAAACTTATGATGTATTGGTGACAAATCCACCTTATATGGGAGGCAGATATTTTATTCCTCAGCTGAGGAAATATATTTCCCGAAATTATTCAAAGGCAAAAGCAGATATGTTTTCTGCATTTATGCTGTATGGTTTTTCGAAAGTCAAATGCAATGGGCATCTTGGATTTATGGTACCTTTTGTGTGGATGTTCATACAGTCCTATGAGGAACTGAGAAAAATTATAATTGATACAAAAAATATAAGCAGCTTAATTCAGCTTGAGTATTCCGGATTTGAAGAGGCAACAGTGCCTGTTTGTACATTTACCTTGAGAAATTATAATGTGGATATGCCAGGTGAATATATTAAATTGTCAGATTTTAAAGGAGCAAAAAATCAGCCGGAAAAGACCAGAGAGGCAATAGACAATTCACACTTGGATTACGTATTTACTGTAAATCAAAAAAAAATGAAGAGGATACCAGGAAATAGATTTGGATACTGGCTTACAGACAGGGAGATTTACATATTAAATAGAGCAAAAGTAATGGCTGATGTCGCATATCCCTGTACAGGCATGCAGACAGGCAACAATGATGAATATGTAAGGCAGTGGTTTGAGGTGGATTACAATAGTATAGATTTTTATGGAGAAAATAAAATTGATAAATACTGGATTCCATATCAGATGGGCGGACAGGCAAAAAAATGGTATGGAAATATATCCGAGATAATCTATTGGAAAGACAATGGGCAGAAGGTAAGGAAGGAAAAAGGCTCCGTAATAAGAAATGAAAAATTTTTTTCTCATAAAGGTATAAGCTGGAAGAGAATAACTTCTGGAAAAAATACCATAAGAGTGCTGAATGAGGGTTTCATTTTTGACCAATCTGCGGATTCAATATTTGTAAAAGATGAAGCAGATTACAATTATATATTGAGCTTTTTTAATACCAAGATAATGGCGAGTATATTCGAGTTCATTTCCCCTACATTGAATCTCACTGCAGGTACTGTTAAACAGATACCTGTATATATGGAGCAGGATCCGTACATAAGAAAAAAAATTGATCTGCTCTGCAGGGAATGTATAGCCATATCCAAAAATGACTGGGATTCTTTTGAAATATCCTGGGATTTTAAAGTACATCCTCTCCTCACTTACAAGGGAAACTCAAATACCATAGAAGAAGCCTATTGCAAATGGAAGAATTTTTCTGAAAGACAATTTTATAGGATGAAGCGTATTGAAGAGGAGTTAAATGAATTATTTATAAAAATTTATGGCTTTGAACATGAAATAACTGCAGAGGTGGAGGAAAAAGACATTACCATAGAGAGAGCTGATAGTGAGAGGGATATAAAATCTTTTATATCCTATGCAGTAGGATGTATGTTTGGCAGGTATTCTCTGGATACGGAAGGAATTGCATATGCAGGAGGCAGTTTCAATTCATGGTTTACAATTAACAATTCACAATCTGGAGATAAAATATGGAAGGTAAGAAAGGTGGATAAAGATGATGAGAGAAATGTTATATCTGATTTGTGGACAGATGCTTCCTTTGTTCCGGACGAGGACAACATAATTCCAGTATTGTATGAGGATTATTTCGAAAATGACATAGTATCCAGGTTTGTAGAATTTGTTGGAATAGCTTTTGGAAAAAAGAATTTATCTCGAAATATTGCCTTCATAGCGCGGATTCTCAAAAAAAAGAAAAATGAAAGCGACAGGGATACTTTGAGAAGGTATTTTATAAATGATTTTTTTAAAGATCACCTCCAAAGGTATAAAAAAAAGCCCATATACTGGCTGTTTACTTCAGGCAAATACAAGGTCTTTAACTGTTTGAGCTATGTACATAGATTTGATAAGAATGTATTATCCAAAATTAGAACTGATTATGTATGTGGACTTCAAAGCAAATTGTATAAAAAAAAGAATGCCCTGTGTCTTGAAAAAGGTGACACAGCCAAAAAACTTTCAATTCTTCATAAGCAGTTAGATGAATTGAAAGAATATGATAAAAAGCTGCATCATATGGAAAAAATGCAAGTAAAAATTCATCTTGACAGTGGAATTAGAGCCAACTATGAAAAATTCAAGTTGATTTTGAAATGAAATTATGTACTGCAAAATAAAGGGGGTAAGAATGTGGAAGACAGACTTGAGAAAGATTTGCTGGGAGAGAAAAAAATTCAGAATTCGGCTTATTTTGGTATCAATACTCAGAGGGCCATGGAAAATTTTAACCTGGGGGGCAAAATAGTGAATTTGAATCTGATTAGAGAAATTGCCCTGATAAAAAAGGCGGCCGCAATAGTAAATAGGGATTTAAAAGAAATGACGGCTGATAAGGCTGATGCCATAATAAGAGCCAGTGAAGAGGTTATAGAGGGCAGATTTGATGATCAATTTAGTTTGAGCGCATTTCAGGGGGGAGCAGGTACTTCTACAAATATGAATGTAAATGAGGTCATAGCTAATAGAGCCATAGAAATACTTGGCGGTAAAAAGGGCCAGTACACCCTGGTACATCCACTAAATGATGTGAACATGTCACAATCAACCAATGATGTGTATCCCACGGCGCTCAGGATTGCAGCCATACGGCAGATAAGAAAATTGAGCAATTGCCTGGCGGATTTACAGGAAGAACTGCAGATAAAGGAAAATGAATTTTCCAATATGATAAAACTGGGCAGAACACAGCTTATGGATGCACTTCCAATGATGGCAGGCCAGGGATTTGGCGCTTATGCCAAGGCAATAGCCAGGGACAGATGGAGAATTTACAAGGTAGAAGAAAGGCTGAGGGAAATGAATATAGGAGGTACTGCCATAGGCACAGGCCTAAACGCTCGGAATAAATTCATATATGAAATGACGGATGTACTTCAGAATTTGACAGGACTTGGACTTGCCAGATCTGATTATCCCATGGATATAACTCAAAATTGTGATGTATTCGTAGAAGTGTCCGGACTTTTGAAAGCCCTGGCTGTAAATCTGATGAAGATTTCCAATGATTTGAGATTGCTGAATTCAGGACCCAGAGGGGGAATTGGAGAGGTAATACTTCCCGAGGTACAGGCAGGATCTACTATTATGCCGGGCAAAGTAAATCCAGTTATAGCGGAAATGGTGGGTCAGGTCAGCATGAGAGTCATATCAAATGATACTGCTATCACCCTGGCCAGCGGCTCGGGGCAGCTGGAGCTGAATGCTTTTACTCCGCTTATTGCAGAGTGTCTGCTTGAATCTCTTGAACTGCTGGAAAGATCAGTTACCATATTTAAGGGAAAATGCATTAAAAATATTAAAATAAATGAAGAAAAGTGCAGGGATAACCTGGAATCATCTACGGCGCTGGTAACAGCTCTTGTGCACTATATAGGATATGACAGGGCTGCACAGCTGGCAAAAAAGGCATTGAGAGAAAACAAGACAATAAGAAAAGTGCTCCTGGAAGAAAAGGTGCTGACAGAAGAAAAAATAGATGAGATAATGAATCCATATCAGCTTACAAAACCAGGGATACCTGGCAGATAAATATTTGGAGGTGTAATTATGGGCTTAAATGAAACTCCCCGATCTGTAAGAGTACATATAGCCCTGTTCGGAAAAAGAAATGCAGGGAAATCAAGTATTATAAATGCAATAACCGGGCAGGATATAGCCATAGTATCAGATGTAAGGGGGACTACTACAGATCCAGTTTATAAATCAATGGAGATTTTACCTATAGGACCCTGTGTGATAATAGATACGGCAGGACTTGATGATGAAGGTAAATTGGGGCATTTGAGAAAGAAGAAGACCATGGAGGTGCTGAATAAAACTGACATCTCCCTGGTGGTGATAGATTCTGTCCTTGGAATTACCGATTATGACAGATATATAATAAATGAGATAAAAGACAAGGACATGCCGTTTATAGTGGTACTGAACAAAATAGATATTCTAAAAAAAGATAATGATTATATCAAAAATGTAAAAAAAGAATTTAATGCCCCGGTAATATCGGTATCGGCTGCCTCGGGGGAAGGAATTAAAAAGTTGAGAAATGAAATAGCAGGTATACTGCCCCAGGATGAAGATAAATTTAAAATAGTAGGAGATTTGATAAGACCCGGGGATTTTGTGGTGCTTGTCATTCCAATTGACAAGGCAGCACCTAAGGGAAGGCTTATACTTCCACAGCAGCAGACCATAAGGGATATTTTAGAAAGCGATGCCATGGCGGTGGTGACAAAAGAATATGAGCTCAGAGAAACTTTGGAAAATATGGGTAAAAAACCTAAATTGGTGATTACGGATTCTCAGGTATTTCTAAAAGTTTCAGCAGATACCCCCAAAGATATTTTAATGACATCTTTTTCTATATTGTTTGCAAGATACAAGGGAGATCTGGTGGAACTCATAAAGGGAGTAAAAGCTGTAAAAAAATTAAAAGATGGTGATAAGGTATTGATTGCAGAAGGATGTACCCATCACAGACAGTCTGATGATATAGGAAAAGTGAAAATACCCAGGTGGATAAGGCAGATCACGGGGAAAAAGATAAATTTTGAGTTTTCTTCAGGCGTTTCTTTTACAGATGATATAAAAAAATATGCACTCATAGTTCACTGCGGCGGGTGTATGCTGAATAGGTCTGCCATGATTTACAGAATCAATACTGCAAAACAATTCAATGTACCTATAGTCAACTATGGCATTTTGATTGCATACGTTCAGGGAATATTGGACAGAGCTTTAAAACCATTCCCGCTGGCCAAGATGGCATGGGACAGCACTGAAAATTAATCCTTTTAAATCAGATGTAGAAATTATTAAAAAATTCTATATAAATACTTTTGAATATTATTGAATAGAGAAAGCATAATTAATATCATTTTAATGAATTAACTATGCTTTTTTTATTGAAAGGAAAAAGATGAACTATTATAAAAACTTTTATTTTCTTTGCATAATAATTTGAAATATGAATAAATACTGCAATTTAATTCATTAAACGTATACAATAATTAATAAATTATAAATATTAAAACGTTTTAGTGGAGAAATATCAAAAAAATGATAAAAAAAATATTAAAATGTTATTGAACTGAATAAAAAATGGTGGTATTATTATAAAAACATTCATATTAAATTTGTGTTTTAGTATAATTTTGGGAGGATGACTAGAATGAGAAGTAATAAGGGAATTAAAAGTAAAATAATAATTTCATTGGTATGTATTCTTGCACTTATTTTACCTGCCTGTGGAAGTTCAGGGGGAAGTTCAGGAGGAGAAAAGAAAATTATCAATATAGGAATGATGAATGCACCAAGCGGTTTCAACCCTTTGGAGTGGACAGACGTAGCTCAGGAAGTAAGCTGTGGATTATTGTTTCAGGCCCTGGTAGAACTGGATGATGACATGAAATATAAGCCTATGCTGGCCGATTCTATTACAACTGATGACAACAAGACATTTACAATCAAGCTCAATTCAAAGGCAAAGTGGAGTGATGGAAAGCCTGTAACTGTAGATGATGAAATATATACTATTGGACTTATATCAAATCCTAAAGTACCATCTACCGTGGCATCAAATTTTAATATAGTTGAAGGCCTGGATGAAAAAGGTAAAAATTCTGCTGGAACTACGGGTATATCCGGTGTGAAAAAGGTTGATGATCACACCATGACAATCACAACAAAGGAACCTATGGAACTGACATTATTTGAAGATACATTGGGAACCAAGCTTAAGGCTCTTCCTAAACATATACTTCAGAGCACCGCACCAGAGAAAATCTATCAGAGTTCTTTCATTCAGAAGCCTACAGTAAGTGACGGACCTTTTAAACTTGAAAAGTATGTAAAAGATCAATATGTACAGTTCACAGCCAACAAAGATTATTTCAAAGGCACACCTAAATTGGATGGATTGATCTTCAAAATAATGCCGGGAGCTAATATAACTGCCCAGCTGCAGAGTGGAGAAATTGACATGAATGACCCTCAGTTAGGACAGATACCTTTTGAAGATTACAGCAAAGTAAAGGGTATGAGCAATTTGACTACGGATTCCAAGGGAGTTCAGAGCACTATTCAGACTTTGATGATAAATACACAGACTATAACTGATCCAAAGGTTAGAAAAGCTATTTCCTATGCTATAGACAGAAATATGATAATAAACAGTTTGTTAAAGGGCGAAGGACAAATAATTGAACAGCCATATTTGAAGGAAAGTAAATTTTTAAATAAAGATTTAAAGCCTACTGAACATGATCCTGAAAAAGCCAAAGCACTTTTGAAGGAAGCAGGATGGGATCCAAATAAGGCAATAAACTTTGATATACCTACAGGCAACAAAGTTCGTGAGCAGGTGGCAGATATTATAACCCAGAATTTGAAGAGTGTAGGGTTAAAGGTTAATCCTCAAAAATATGATTTTGTTACGAGCCTTGCTACAGCTAAAAAACATAATTTTGATATATATCTGGTAGGTATACCTGTTTATCCTATGAACCCTGATGTATCATCTATATTAAAAACTGGACAGGGACTTAATTTGTCACAGTACAGCAATCCGGAAATGGACAGCTTGCTTGCAAGCGGCTTGCATCAGACTGATCCAGCTCAGGTAAAAGCAACTTATGATAAGGTACAGGAAATATTTGCACAGGATTTACCTTGTCCATCAGTGTATGTTCAGAACCAGCTGAGAGCTGTAAACAAGAGAGTGACTTATGGAAAACCCAAAAATTACGGTATGTTCATTGATGTATATAAATGGGATGTACAGAGTAAATAATATATGATTGAAATCTGCAAAAGGTTATAAGCTGTTAAAACTTATAATCTTTTGCAGTATAAAATTTATAGAAAGGATGATAAATATGAGTTGTTTGCTTTCGGTAAAACACCTACAGACGGCATTTAGGTCAAACAAAAAGGAAGTTGTATCTGTAGAAGATGTGAGTTTTGATATAAATCGGGGAGAAACAGTGGGAATAGTTGGAGAATCAGGGTGTGGAAAGAGTGTAACTTCTCTATCTATAATGAGGCTTTTAGGCAAAAGGGGATATATAAAAAACGGCAAGATAGAATTTGACAATGTGGATCTTGTAAATTTGGGAGATAAAGAAATGAGAGATATCAGAGGAAATAAAATATCCATGATATTTCAGGAACCAATGACATCTTTGAATCCTATTTTTACCATAGGAGATCAGATAACGGAAGCCATAAAGCTGCACCAGGACATGAATCATAAAGAAGCAGAAGAATATGCAGTGAAAATGCTGTCTTTGGTAGGTATACCCAGGGCAGACAAGATAATAAATGATTATCCTCATACCCTTTCCGGAGGAATGAGACAGAGGGTTATGATTGCCATGGCACTTTGCTGCAAACCTGAACTTTTGATTGCAGACGAACCTACTACTGCACTGGATGTTACCATTCAGGCTCAGATATTGGATTTGATCAAAAAATTGAGAAAAGAGATGAAAATGTCGGTTATGCTCATTACCCATGATTTGGGGGTTGTAGCAGAAATGGCGGACAAGGTTATTGTAATGTACGCCGGCCAGGTAGTTGAGGAGGCAGATGTTTTTACACTGTTTGACAATCCAAAACACCCCTATACCAAAGCACTTATAAAATCAATTCCCCAGATTGACGCGAAATCCGATGAACGTCTGGCATCCATAAAAGGCATGGTTCCATCCAGTTACCAGGGTATAGCCGGATGTAGATTTCATAATCGCTGCCCTTATGCATCCCAGCGGTGCAAAATGGAGGCACCGGTTTTAAGTTCTACTGGAGAAGGCCATAAAGTACGATGCTTTTTAGCTGAAAATGTGGAGGAAGTAAATAAGGAGGCAATATAACTTATGATTAAGGACATGGAGAAACAGGCAGCGCCAGCGCCTTTACTTTCTATTAAAAAATTAAAAACTTATTACCCCATAAAAAGGGGTATCCTATCAAAAACAGTTGGATATATAAAAGCAGTGGATGGTGTGGATTTGGAAATCTATCAGGGTGAAACCCTGGGACTTGTGGGAGAATCAGGATGTGGAAAATCTTCAATGGGACGCACAATTGTAAGGCTTGAAAATCCCACTGAGGGCAGTATTATTTTTAATAATGAAGATATTGCAGGGTATTCCAATAAACGCATGACCAGTATTCGCACTGATCTTCAAATAATATTTCAGGATCCCTATTCTTCCCTGAATCCTAAGAAACGTGTTTATGATATACTGGCGGAACCTCTCAAGGTTCATAAGATTGTGCCTGAGGACAAAATACCTGGACAAATTGACAAACTTCTGGATGCCGTGGAGCTTCCTAAAAATTTTAAAAACAGATATCCAAACCAATTTTCCGGAGGACAGAGACAGCGTGTTGGTATTGCAAGGGCCCTTGCGCTGAATCCAAAACTCATTGTCTGTGATGAACCTGTGTCTGCACTTGATGTATCTACTCAGGCACAGGTACTGAATCTTTTAAAGGATTTACAGAAGAAGTTAAATCTCACCTATCTTTTTATAGCTCATGGACTGGGGGCAGTAAAATATATAAGCGATAGAATTGCAGTTATGTATCTGGGAAAAATTGTAGAAATTGCAAGCAAGGATGAAATTTTCAAAAACCCCAGGCATCCATATACCAAAGCACTGTTAAGTGCATATCCAGTACCTAATCCGCACATGAGAAACAAGGAAAGAGTGATTCTGGAAGGGGATGTACCCAGTCCCGCAAATCCGCCGCAGGGATGCAGATTTCATACCAGATGTAAATTTGCCAGGGAAAATGTATGTGATAAAGATACACCGGAATTAAAACAGGTAAAAGGAGCAGAAGGAGAACATCTATCGGCTTGTTTTTTCCAGGATAGTTTTTAGCTAATGTTATTAAGGAGGACTTTTTAAATGGGTAACTATATTTTACGAAGAATATTGATAAGTATTCCAGTATTACTTGGCGTGACTATAATAAGTTTTGTAATCATAAATATGGCGCCAGGCAGCCCGCTGGATAAGTTAATTGATCCAAATCTTACTGCAGCTGATATTGCAGCCAGAAAAGCTGCACTTGGTCTGGACGGACCTTTGTATGCCAGGTATTTAGCTTGGCTGGGAAATGTGCTTCATGGGAATTTAGGATATTCGATGACATCATTTCAACCTGTATCTGAATTGATTGGACAGAGAATACTTCCCACCTTTGTTCTCATGGGTGCCGCACTTATAATTGGATTTGTCATTGCTATTCCCCTGGGAGTATTGAGTGCTACTAAACAGTATTCAAAACTAGACTATATTTCCACAACGGGATCACTTATTGGAATATCAGTTCCAACTTTTTTTCTGGGCCTTGTATTTATATATATTTTTTCATTGAAACTCAAATTACTGCCTTCAGGAGGCATGATAACACTGGGACAGGATAATGGTTTTGTGGACAGACTGAGACATTTGATACTGCCTGCTGTTGTCCTGGGGGTAAATGAAGCTGGAACACTTGTCAGGTATGTGCGTTCCAGTATGCTTGAAATACTGGATCAGGATTATCTGCGTACTGCAAGATCAAAGGGGTTAAAAGAATCCATAGTTATAAACAAGCATGCTTTTAAAAATGCAATGCTTCCTATTATAACTATAACAGGTCTGGAAATTGTAACTTTACTGGGAGGTTCTGTTGTTACCGAGCAGATATTTCAGTGGCCGGGAATAGGGCAGCTTACTATATCCTCTGTAATGAGCCGTGATTATACCACTTTGATGGGACTTATCCTGTTCGGCTCGGTGGTTTGTATAGTAGCCAATCTATTAATTGATATCATATATTCTATTGTCGATCCGCGCATTAGATATAACTAGGAGGTTAATATTATGAGCAAAATGGAAGCGGGATTGAAAAATAGTTCAAATGAATTAGCTATTGAAACCACCGCATCTAGTGAAAATTATGCACGCTTGATTCTGAAGCGTTTTAAGAAACATAAAATGGCTGTGACTGGAGTTATATTTATAGCAATATTGGCCGTGATTGCAGTGGCTGCTCCGCTTATAGCCCCACAAAGCCCTTATGCCGTAGAGAATTCCTTTGGCGCCGCACCTTCTGCAGGGCATGTTCTTGGGACTGATCAGGTAGGAAGAGATGTGATGAGCCGTCTTGTGTATGCTGCACGTGTTTCTCTCCTTGTTGGTATTGGAACCGTGATTTTAAGCGTGGGCATAGGCACAATACTTGGACTTATATCAGGATATTTTGGCGGGAAGATTGATATGCTTATTATGCGTATAACGGATATCTTCATGTCATTTCCACAGATGATGCTCATACTGGTTGTAGTGAGTATTGTGGGTCCGGGTCTCGGAAATATTATATGGGTTTTAGGCTTTCTCGGATGGCCTAGTGTGGCACGTCTGGTAAGAGGAAATGTACTTTCAATCAAGGAAATGGATTATGTAAAATCTTCCGTAGCACTTGGATTTGGCACTCCCAGGATATTATTTTCTCACATACTGCCCAACACCATGGCACCAATACTTGTAAATGCCACTTTTGGTATTGCCAGAGCTATTATATATGAGGCATCACTGAGTTTTTTAGGTATGGGAGTACAGCCTCCTACGGCAAGCTGGGGAAATATGCTCACAGATGCCCAGGCTCTTACGGTTTTGACTACAAAACCATGGCTTTGGTTTCCACCAGGAATTATGATTGTAATTACTGTTCTGGCATTTAACTTCATCGGTGACGGGTTGAGAGATGCTTTTGATCCCACAAATGAAAGATAATCAATTTTTGAAAAGCGAGGCACAATTTTATGGCTAATAAAGATGAAATAATAGATATTGTGGAAGAAAAAAGAAATTTATTTATTGATGTGAGTGATAGAATATGGGAATTTGCTGAAAACAGCTTTAAAGAATTTAAATCCTGTCAGCTTTTATGCAGTGTACTTGAAAAACAGGGCTTTATAGTTCATAAAAATGCAGCGGGAATTAACACTGCTTTCAAAGCGGTTTACGGCAGCGGCAGGCCAGTGATTGGAATTTTAGGTGAATATGATGCGCTTTACAATTTAAGTCAAAAAGAAAAAATTGCCGCAAAGGAAGCCATAGTTGAAAATGGGAATGGACATGGATGCGGGCACAATGCACTGGGGGCGGGTTCTCTTGCAGCTGCAGTGGCAGTTAAAGATTATCTTAAAAAGCACAATATGAGTGGAACAATATGTTATTTTGGGTGTCCTGCAGAAGAAGGTGGCTCAGGTAAAACTTACATGGTTCGTGAGAAAGTATTTGATGGAGTGGATGCAGTCTTTGGATGGCATCCACAAAGTATAAATACAGTACTTGGCAGCAGCATGACCGCCAATATAGAAGCATATTTCAGATTTTATGGTGTAAGTTCCCATGCAGCAGACTGTCCTCACCTTGGGAGAAGTGCACTGGATGCAGTGGAGCTTATGGATATAGGTGCAAATTATCTGCGGGAACATGTTATTCAGGATGCCAGGATACACTATGCTATTACAAACAGCGGCGGATCTTCACCTAATGTTGTACAATCCTATGCGGAAGTGATTTATCTGGTGAGAGCGCCTAAGGTGAACCAGGTAAAGGATATTTACGAAAGAATAAAAAATATTGCAAGGGGCGCAGCACTTATGACAGGTACCAGAGTAGAAGTGGTTTTTGACAATGCCCTTTCAAATCTCATCATAAACAGTACTTTAAATAAGGTGATGTATGAAAAAATGCTGGAACTTGGGCCTGTTGTCCCGGACGAAAAAGATCTTAAATATGCTGAAGCCATAAGAAATACTTTGACAGAAGAGCAAAAAAATTATTTCCCCATTTCTATGGATGACAAGCTCAAAGATAAATTGAGAAAAAAGACTATTGCAGATTTTATTATACCTTATAGAGAGAGCTCAAATATAATTCATGCTTCTTCGGATGTGAGTGATGTAAGCTGGGTGGTACCTACAGCACAGTGTTTTACAGCCTGTTATGCATTTGGAACGCCAGGACATTCCTGGCAGGTGGTGGCTCAGGTGAAAGCTGAATTTTGTCATAAAAGTATGCTGATGGCAGGAAAAATTATGGCACTTTCTGCATTGGAGCTGTTTGAAAAACCTGAACTCATTGATAAAGCCAAAAGTGAATTGAAGGAAAGACTTCATGGAGAAAAGTATGTATGTCCAATTCCTCCAGATGTCAAGCCGCCCTTAAATAAAGTGGGAATTATTTGATTGGGGGATGATGAAAAATGTATGTTATAGAAAAGGCTCAGGAAATTAAACCCTGGATGGTGAAACTTAGGAGAGATTTTCATATGCATCCGGAGCCGTCTTTTGAAGAAGTGAGAACATCGAAAATTATAGCAGGTGAGCTTGGAAAAATGGGCATACAGGTGACTGCTACGGGCAAAACAGGGGTTATTGGATTATTGCAGGGTAAAAAACCTGGAAAGGTTATAGGACTCAGGGCCGATATTGATGCATTGTCGGTTACAGAGGATACAGGACTGCCCTACAGTTCGAAAAATCCAGGCTACATGCATGCCTGCGGTCATGATACTCATATTGCAGAACTTTTAGGAGCTGTAAAAATATTGTCAGATTTAAAAGACAAATTAAATGGCAGTGTAAAATTTATTTTTCAACCTGCGGAGGAAGCGGCGAGTGGTTCTGATTATATGATAGCCAATGGAGTACTTGAAAATCCAAAGGTGGATATGATTGTGGGAATGCATACCTTTGGCATGATTGAAACGGGCAAGGTGGTGGTTCAAAAAGGACCTTTTATGGCATCTGGTGATGAATGGCACCTTACTGTAGAGGGGAAATCCTGTCATGGTTCCTCTCCCTGGCAGGGTGTGGATGCAATGCCCTGTGCAGTGGCCATAATGGAAGGATTTCAAACCATTGTCAGCAGATTCAACGATGCAAGGGATCCCATAGTCATAAATGTGGGGACTGTGAAAGCTGGGGAAAGATTCAACGTGGTCCCTGGAAAAGTCGAGATGACTGGAATGAACAGGGCTTTGTCCAGGAATTCCAGAGAAATGATGCCTAAATGGATGAGAAAAATAATAAATGGCATCTGTGATGCCTATGGCTGTAAATATAACTTTGAATATAAAGATGGATTTAAACCCACTATTAATGATGATGCATGCACTGAATTTGCCAGAAAGTCCGTAGCCAAACTGATAGATGAAAAAAATATTATTCAGGTAGGAAAGATCATGGGTTCTGAAGATTTTTCCTCTTACCTTGAAAAGGTACCGGGTACATTTATAATACTTGGCGGCGGGAACAAAGAAAAAGGATGGATGCATTCCCAGCATTCCAATCATTTTACTATTGATGAGAACTGTCTTCCCATAGGAGCAGCGGTTTATGCCCAGATAGCAGCAGATTTTTTGGAAGTGCAATTGTAAATTGGAGGTAATGGAAGATGAGCACATTGGATAAAGCAAGAGAAATTAAGCCCTGGATGGTGGAACTCAGGAGAGACTTTCACATGCATCCTGAACCTTCCTTCGAGGAGGTGAGAACCTCAAAAATTATTGATGAAAAACTTAGAGAAATAGGTATAAAAACTACTTCTACGGGAAAAACAGGAGTGATTGGAATATTGCAGGGTGAAAAGCCTGGAAAGGTTATAGGACTCAGGGCCGACATTGATGCATTATCGGTTAGAGAGGATACAGGACTGCCCTACAGTTCGAAAAATCCAGGCTATATGCATGCCTGCGGCCATGACACACATATTACAGAACTTCTGGGAGCTGCAAGAATATTATCTGGTTTAAAAGATAAACTGGCGGGAAGTGTGAAATTTATTTTCCAGCCTGCAGAAGAAGCTGGGACTGGCGCTGAATATATGGTGGAGCATGGAGCACTTGAAAATCCGAAGGTGGATATGATTGTGGGAATGCATACTTTTGGATTGATTGAAACTGGAAAAGTGGTAGTTCAAAAAGGGGCTTTAATGGCTTCTATAGATGTATGGAATCTTACTATAGAGGGGAAATCCTGCCATGGATCTTCACCCTGGCAGGGAGTAGATGCAATGCCCTGCGCAGTAGCTGTCATGGAAGGATTTCAAACCATTGTCAGCAGATTCAATGATGTCAGAAATCCCATAGTCATAAATGTGGGAACTGTAAAGGCAGGGGAGAGATTCAACGTGGTCCCCGGAAAAGTTGAAATGACTGGATCAAACAGGGCGTTTTCAGAGGATTCCAGAAAAATGCTGCCCAAATGGATGAAGCAAATGGTGGATAATGTATGCAGTGCTTATGGCTGCAAAGCTGAATTTAAATATGAAAAAAGCTGCAGTCCTGTAATCAATGAGGCTGTTTCCACTGAACTGGTGAAAAAATCTGTGGCCAGAGTGATAGGGGAAGAAAATGTAATTCAAATACCGCCGGTCATGGGCTCTGAAGATTTTTCAACCTATCTTGAGAAAGTACCAGGGACTTTTATGATACTCGGTGGTGGAAATTCAGAAAAAGGATGGACGTATTCCCAGCATTCCAATCACTTTATTATTGATGAAGATTGCCTTGTTGTGGGAGCTTCCGTTTATGCCCAGACAGCTTTGGATTTTTTACAGAGTTGATATTTTGAATTTTTTACAGTGATATGTGTATATTTTAGTATAGGGGTGATTTGAAAATGGATAGGATAGTATTAGCTGAAGATGAACCTATTACTAGAATGGACATTTGTGAAATGCTTACATCTTCAGGATATGATGTAGTGGGAGAAGCTTCTGACGGACTGCAAGCAGTGGATTTATGCAGAAGGTATGCACCGGATTTGGCTATCATGGATATAAAAATGCCCAAATTGGATGGCATTCAGGCTGCACAATTGATAATAAAAGAAGAAATAGTACAGGTAGTAATAATGCTCACGGCTTATAGTGGAAAGGAATTTGTAGACAAGGTGAAGGAAATTGGTGCCATGGGATATATTGTGAAACCAATAGACGAAAGGAAACTGATTCCTCAAATTGAAATTGCAATATCCAAGGGCAGAGAGATTAAATCCATTAAAAATAAAATTATGGAAGCAGAACAACAGGCTGAAAAAACTAAGATAATTTATAGAGCCAAGGAACTGATTATGGAGAAATACAGTATAACCGAGAATGAAGCCTATGGCAGAATAAGAAAATTGAGCATGAACAATCAGTGTTCAATTCTGGAAACTTCAAAAAGACTTATAGAATTTCACGACAATCATATCAAATAGGAAGTGGGAGAATACATAGTATGCTGCGTCGATTATGCAAAAAAAATACATCTTTAAATGAAGAGGACATATGTATTTTAGAGAGGATAGAGAAATGCATTCCCTATATCTCTAATTTAGTCAGAGCTGATATTTTTATAGATTGTTTGATTAAAGATTCCGATATAGCAATTGCAGTTGCACAGGCAAAGCCGTCCAATCACGTGTCACTTTATAAAACTTCCACGGTGGGGGAACTGGTATACAGGCAAAACGAACCTGCGGTTTTAAGAACACTGGAGCTGGGTATAGGAACTGTGGATTTAAAAGCAATCACCCAGGAAAATATAGTTGTAAAGCAAAATACTGTACCCATTAAAAGCAATGTGGATAAAATAATTGGAGTACTTATAATGGAGCAGGATATAACTGAGGATGTAAGCAAAAATAGAAATATGGAAATTTTGTCTGAAACCACAGAGCAGCTCACGGAATCACTTATGAATTTAAAAAATCATGATTTGCCGAGTACCATTGATTTTAACTTGATAAATGATGCCATTGTTATATTTGATCAATATGGAAATTGTATTTATTTAAACCGCAATGCTGAAATATTGTATAAAAAACTTGGCTATAAAGACCAGATACTGGGTATGAAATTTGAAAATCTAGTTTTAAACAAAATAAGTTTTTATGAAATATTAAAGCAGGGTAAATCAACCTTGTGTGAAACCAGGGTGAGCAGCTTTTCACTTCAGGTAAAATATGCAGTTACAAAGAGTTCCTCCAATGTATACGGAGTTGTTATGCTCATTAAGGATGTGACGGATATAAGGGAAAAAGAAAAACAACTTATTTTGAAAGCTGTAGCTATCAGGGAAATACACCACAGAGTAAAGAACAATCTTCAAACCATAGCCAGCATTTTAAGACTTCAATCCAGAAGAATAAATAATAAAGAAGCAAAACAGGCCTTTAGCGAAAGCATAGGTAGGATACTCAGTATAGCCTCCACCCATGAAGTATTGTCTCAGAACGGAATAGACGATGTGGACATAAAAGCCATCCTTTCTAAAATAAGGGATAATTTTTTAAAGAATTTATACCAGGAGGGCAAGGGAATAGATATAGTACTTGCTGGAGACAGCTTTTCCGTAAACTCGGATAAAGCCACATCTATAGCCATTGTTATAAATGAGCTTCTCGAAAATTCCGTAAAGCACGCTTTTGCAGAGTGCAGCAAAGGGCTTATAAAAATAACAATAAAAACAGGAATTATGTATTCCAACATATCCATAACCGACAATGGCAAGGGATTTGATATGAATCAGGTAAAAGTCAACAGCCTTGGATTGAATATTGTAAAGAGCATAATAAAAGATAAACTGAATGGTGATATAAATATTGAATCCGGTAAAAACGGAACTAAGGCTGTGTTCTCTTTTGAAAATTGACAGTATTGGCTATAGATTTATAGATTCCCAAAATACTTTTGTGTAAAAGATTTAAAAAGTTTATCGGCTTTTGTAAAATATTTTTCTTCTTTCCAGGAAAGATATATTGTTCGTTTGCATTTTGGTATATCTATGTGCAGAAGTGAAATTGAAGGACCTATGAGCTTTGTCCAGGATATTGAAGGTACAAATGCAATTCCAAGTCCAGCCTTTATAAGTCCTCTTACCATTGAAGGTTCATCACTTTCAAAGACTATATTTGGTTTGAACCCCGAATATTCACAAAATATGTCTGTTATTCTTCTCAAGTCCTTATTGGGTTTAAGACTTATAAAAGGCTCCTTTTCCACTTCAATCAAGTTTAAACTCTTTTTACGGGCAAGAGGATGATTGTTTGGAACTCCCAAGTATATTTCTTCTGTCCTGAGTGGAATACTTGATTTATTTAATACATAGGAATAAAGTGATAAAATTGAAAAGTCACAGTCATCACTTCCATATTCGTTTTTGTTCTGAAAAAGACTGAATCTTACGTTTGGATGTATTTCTCTGAAGGAACTTAAAAGATCGGGAATAAGACCGGATGCAGAGGATATCATAAGCTTTATATTCTGAGGTTCTTTTCCCTTCATGTCATCTATCTCTTTCTTTCCATCCTCTATGGAATTAAGTGCCGAATGTACTTTCCTAAAAAATGCTCTGCCATATCTGTTCAATTTTATATTTCTGCCGTATCTGTCAAACAAATTGACACCCAGCTCATTTTCAAGCTGTTTAAGTGTCCTGCTCAGGGAAGGCTGAGATACGAGAAGAAGTTTCGAGGCCTTTGTAATATTTTCATATCTGGCTATAGTTTCAAAATATTTCAATTGTTGAAGTTCCACAATATCCCCCTTTATAGCATATATGTTATATACATATATAATAACATGTATTGGAAGTTATATGTATATAAATATAAAATTTAAGTATGGGGGTGATTTGCAATGAGAGAGATTAAATTAAACAGTAGAAAATGGAATTCAAGACATCTTGAAAAGGAGAAAAAGCTGGAAGATGTTTTAAAAATTTTTAAGGGTAAGATAATACCTGCTGACAAAATAGTAGATGTAATGGAAAATGTAATATATCCCGGGAATATAGTTACCCTTGAAGGAGACAACCAAAAACAGGCTTCATTTTTGTCCAGGGCGCTTTTAAATGTTGACAGGAGAAAGGTGAACAATCTTCATATGGTGATGTCGAACATTTCAAGAGATGAACATCTTGAGATATTTAAAAAAGGCATAGCCAGCATGCTGGATTTTTCCTATGCCGGTTCCCAAAGTGTAAAGGTATCCAATATGCTGAAGGAAGGGAGTCTTAAAATAGGCGATGTTCATACTTATCTGGAGCTTTATTCAAGGCTGTTTGTGGATCTTATTCCAGATATAACCCTTGTTGCCGCCGAAAAGGCAGACGGGGAAGGTAATCTCTATACGGGGCCAAATACCGAGGAAACCTCTGTACTGGTAGAAGCTGCCGCTTTTCACGATGGTATAGTAATAGCCCAGGTAAATGAAATAGACAATCATCTTCCAAGAGTTGACATACCTGGTTCCTGGGTGGACTTTATAGTTGAATCAGATGTTCCCTATGATATAGATCCGCTGTTTACAAGAGATCCTGCAAAAATAAATGAAGTCCAGATTCTAATAGCCATGATGGTCATAAAGGGAATATATGCAAAACACCATGTCCTTTCTCTGAATCACGGCATAGGATACAATACAGCTGCTATCGAACTTTTGCTTCCTACTTATGGAGAGCTGTTGGGATTGAAAGGGAAAATATGTACCAACTGGGTTTTGAACCCTCACCCAACTCTAATACCTGCTGTAGAATCGGGATGGGTAAAGAGCGTATACAGCTTTGGAGGAGAGCTTGGTATGGAAAAATATGTTTCTTCCAGATCCGATGTGTTCTTTGATGGAAAGGATGGAAGCCTGAGATCCAACAGAGTTTATGCACAGATGGCAGGACAGTATGCTCTTGATGCTTTTGTAGGATCTACTCTTCAAATAGACAGTATGGGAAATTCATCTACTGTTACAGAAGGAAGGCTTTCCGGTTTTGGCGGAGCACCAAACATGGGATCGGATTCCAGGGGAAGGAGACATTCCACTGAGGCATGGCTTGACATGGCAGTCTGTGGAGGAGAAATACAAAAGGGCAGGAAACTTGTAATTCAAACTGTTGAAACCTTTAAGAGAGGTGATAATCCTGTATTTGTGGACAAACTTGACGCAGTAAAAGTAAGGAGTGATTCAGGGCTTCCAATAACACCTGTGATGATATATGGTGACGATATAACTCATGTTGTCAGTGAAGAGGGAATAGCCTACCTGTATAAAGCGCAAAATTTAGATGAGAGAAAAAAGGCCCTGGCTGCAATAGCAGGTGTCACCGGCCCGGGGCTTTCAATAACAGATGATGAAGTCTATGCCTTAAGGAGAAAAGGTCTGGTTGCCTATCCTGAGGATATTGGAATAAAGAGAACGGATGCAAAGAGGAGTCTTCTTGCGGCGAAGGACATAGAGGATCTGGTTCAGTGGTCCCAGGGACTTTATGAACCGCCTGCGAAATTTAAAAATTGGTAGAGAGGAGATGTAATTGTGGAGGTATATAAATTCAAGTATGAAAATTGCAGTCAAAAAGTACGGGGAAAGAGCCAGGTAGGAGCTGTAGGGCCTAGAAACCTTGAAGTTATTATAGAGCCCAATGATAAAAGCAATGAGTCCCAGGTAATTATAAGAACCGGAATCACTGGCAGAGAGAGTATATATAAAAACCTTCTAGACAGGTTTTTCACAAAATATCCTGTATCCATACAGATGGTGGTAAATGATTTTGGAAATACTCCCGGTATAGTGGAGCTGAGAATACTTGAAGCATTGGAGGGGATCAGAGATGTGGCTGAAAGATAGTTTTATTGAATTGAAGGGAAGAGAAAGGGCAAAGACAATTTTTGATACTGGAACCTTTAAGGAAATTTTAGGGCCTTATGACTACGCGGAATCTCCACATCTTGAAATCCAGGGTGTCGTTCCTGAAAGTGATGATGGAGTTATAATTGCCAGGGGAAAAATAAATTCACAGTATGCACTTGTAATATCAATAGAGGGAATATTTTTAAATGGGGGGATAGGAGAAGTTTCAGGGGCCAAATTTTCAGGCGCATTGAATCTTGCACTTGAGGAAAACAAAAAGGGAAATAGGATAATACCTATAATCATGTTTGACAGTGGAGAAGTGAGGCTTCAGGAAGTCAACTACGGCCTTATGGCAGTTTCTGAAATACAATCTTCAATTATAAAACTTAGAAAATATGTACCTGTTATTGGAATCATAGCTGGAAATAGAGGAAACTGCGGTTCTCTGGCAGTAACTGCAGCACTGTGCTCCAGATTGATAATGACCAGGCATGGCAAGTATTTCATGAATGAACCTTCTGATACTGAAGAAAAAGTTGGTAAAAAGGAGTTTAACTTTAAAGACAAAAGGTTCATATGGAGTGTTGGTGGTGGAAATGAAAGATATGTCCAGGGATTCTGCGATTACCTTGTTGAGGACGATATAGACAGAATAAAGAGTACTGTACTTGAAGCCATGAGTTGTGATGGAGAGGAGAATTTGAGAAGCAGAAATCAGGCATATTATTTAAGCAAGATATGGGAAAAGTACTGTGAAAACGGAAAAGTTAATGGTGAAAAGTTAAAGAATCCATCAGCCAGGGGAAGAATCTGGTTTGAAAAATTGGCTGGAAGGACTGGAACAGATGCTGTAAATGATTCAGTTCTCAGTAATAAAGTTGTTCTGGGAGGAATTGAAATGTATATTCTCTCCGTAGTACCCAATTTAAAAAATGTATTTAAAAATGCAAGAAATGGAGAATTTGGTTTATACGAAGGATTGACGATTGCAGAGAGATTGAATGACCTGATGAAAAAAGATGAAGGCAAATCCAGAAATGAAAAGACTCCCATACTGGCTGTGGTGGATATAACGGGACAGGCGTATGGATATGAGGAAGAGATAATGGGAGAGTTTCAATCCTGTGCTTGTGCGGTGGATGCATATGCAACCGCCAGAGAAAAAGGTCATCCGGTAATTGCACTTATAGTGGGAAAAGCAGTATCATCAGGATTTCTTTCCCATGGATGTCAGGCAAATAGGATTCTTGCTTTTGATGATCCTGAAGTCTTTATACATCTTATGAATAAGGAGTGTTTTTCAAAAGCTTTGAAAAAGGGAGTTGAATATGTGGATAAAATTGCGGAAAGAGTGCCCGGAATATCCTATGATATAAAATCCTGTGAAAAAATCGGATTGGTTTCAACTGTGATAAGAGGGGTAAATGCAGATGAGCCTTCCGATGAAGATATGAAAAAGGTTGAAGGAATCATTGTGGAAAATGTAAAAGATATAAGAGAATCCTCTTCTACGGATTTATGTGCAGGAATTAAAAATGAGAAAATAAAAGGAAAAAGAGGAAATTCTCTTGAAATAATAGAGAAGCTGGAAAAAGAATGGAAATCAAATCAATAATAAAGCATAAATATTTTATTAAATTATTATAAAAATGTACTTTACATTAACAGATTATTGTGATAAACTTACTATAATTTAAAAAGTAGCTGCACTGGAGCAGTTATTTTATATTTGAAATTTTTACTGTTGTAACAAAAAACAATATAGTTCTAATAGGCAATGGAGCCTGAACACGCCGCAAGTGTTTGGGCTCCATTTGTTTAAATTGAAATTCCTTATGGAAAGAGGTGATTGCATAAAGTAATGGGAGATGAAATTTTAAGTGTGGGAATTGATATTGGGACAAGCACTACCCAGATTATATTCAGTAAAATTACAGTACAAAATACAGCAGGAGCTTTTCTTGTGCCCAATATGAAAATCACAGATATAGCGGTGACTTATAGAAGTGGAATATATTTTACACCGCTGTTGTCCAAAGAAGAGATAAATTTGGAACAACTTAAAAAGATAATACTAAATGAATACAAGTCAGCAGGTGTTCATAAAGAACAGATTTCAACCGGAGCCATAATTATAACCGGAGAAACTGCGCGAAAAGAAAATGCGGAGAAAGTTTTAGAGATTCTTTCGGATTTTGCAGGAGATTTTGTGGTAGCAGCAGCAGGACCTGATCTTGAGTCCATATTGGCTGGCTATGGCTCTGGAGCAGGTGATATGTCAAAAGACAGGGCTGCCGGGATTGTAAATTTTGATATAGGCGGAGGAACAACAAACTGTGCCGTATTTTCAGGGGGAGAGGTGGTGGATTCTTTTGCTCTTGACATAGGGGGAAGGCTTATAAAATTTGATGGTGAAGGCAGGATAACTTATATATCGGATAAAATAAGAAAACTTATATGTAATTTAAAATTAAATCTCTGTATTGGCGAGAAGGCTGAATTTCGTGATTTAAAATCTCTTACAGATGAATTTGCAAAAATACTTTCCAAAATTTTCTATAACAGGAATTTGAATAAGGTGGAGGAAAAACTTTTTATAAATCACAAAAATGAAGGTGTAAAATCAGGCTTTATTATGTTTTCAGGCGGAGTAGCTGAATTTATATACAGTGATTTAAAAATAAACGGAATTTCAGATACCATGAGATTCAAGGATATAGGACCGCTGCTTGGATATTCCATAAGGCAGATCTTTGAAAATGAAGGGGATAAATTGCTGCGGCCCAGAGAAAAAATAAGAGCTACAGTAATAGGTGCCGGGAGCAATTCTGTAAAAATAAGCGGAAGTACCATAATGTTTGAAGATGATATACTGCCCATGAAAAATATTCCCATTGTGAGGATACCCATGGGTGAAAATGAAGAACCTCAATTCATCTGTAAAAATATATGGAGCAGATCCAGAATGTACAGTAGCGGCAATATGGCAATTGCATTTAAAGGCCCTAAATCCCCGGGGTATTTTGCAATAAAAAAGATGGCAGAGGGTATAGTCAAGGCCTTTGAAGGCAGTGACAATCCCATAGTTGTGATAATTCAAAATGATTTTGCAAAGGCACTAGGACAGACTATTAAAAACATGGACACACATCATAAAGTGATATGTATCGACAATGTAGAAGTCAGAAATGGAGACTATATCGATATTGGAAAAGCCATTTCAGGAGTGGTGCCGGTGGTGGTGAAAACTTTGATTTTTAAAAGCTGACAGAGAAAATATTTTTAAATAGTAGGTGATTTACGTGATATTAAAGACAAGACTTCTAAAAAAAACGTATTGTTTCAAGGACATAAAAGACGTTCTTGCCAAAGCAAATGAAGAAAAATCAGGAGATGCCCTGGCTGGAATTATAGCGGAAAATGATGCTGAAAGGGTTGCAGCAAAAGTTGTTTTATCTGAAATGACTCTTGGGGATTTAAGAAACAATCCGGTGGTGCCCTATGAAAAGGACGAAGTTACCAGGGTCATTCAGGATCAGGTGGATGAGAACTGCTACAACAAAATCAAGTCTTTCACTGTAGGTGAATTCAGGGAATTTTTATTGAAATCCCATGAAAAAGACATAAAAGGTATAAGAGATGGTCTGACATCCGAAATGATAGCTGCGGTGGCAAAGCTGATGAGCAATATGGATTTGATATATACGGCTAAAAAGATCAAGAATCTGGCTACATGCAATACTACAATTGGAAGAGCAGGTACATTTTCTTCGAGAGTTCAGCCTAACAATGCAAAAGATGATGTAGATGGAATTATGGCTTCCGTGATGGAGGGCATAAGCTATGGTGCGGGAGATGCGGTAATAGGGTTGAATCCTGTTGGTGACAGCGCAAGCCAGGTGGCTATGATTTTAAATAAATTTGAGGAATTTATAAAAAAGTGGAATATTCCCACCCAAAATTCGGTTTTAGCACACATAACCACCCAGATGGAAGCACTCAAAGAGGGAGCTCCCATGGATCTTATGTTTCAGAGCATAGCAGGTTCCCAAATATCAAATACAGCTTTCGGTATAGATGTCAAGCTCCTTGATGAGGCTTATGAACTTATGAAGGAAAAGAAAAACTGTACAGGTGATAATTTTATGTATTTTGAAACAGGCCAGGGTTCTGAACTTTCTTCAGAGGGGCATAATGGAGCGGATCAAGTTACCATGGAGGCAAGATGCTATGGACTTGCAAAACGATATAAGCCCTTTCTGGTGAACACCGTAGTGGGATTTATAGGACCTGAATATCTGTATGACGGAAAGCAGACCATAAGGGCAGGGCTTGAAGATCATTTTATGGGAAAACTTACAGGGCTGCCCATGGGAGTAGATGCCTGTCACACAAATCATATGAAATCGGATCAAAATGATTCAGAAAATTTGGTGGTGCTTTTGGGAGCAGCCGACTGTACTTATATAATGGGAATACCTGTGGCGGACGATGTAATGCTGATGAATCAGACAACCAGTTATCATGATGTGGCTGCAGTCAGAGAAATAATGAATAAAAGACCCATAAAAGAATTTGAAGACAGCATGGAGAGACTTGGCATAATGAAGGATGGCAGGCTCACGGAAAAAGCCGGAGATCCATCTATATTCGTAGATTAGAGGTGAGTTATTTTGAATGAACAATATATAAGGGACATATCCGAGGTGGATTATACCTCAAGGGTCACAATACAAAATCCTAAAAATCCGGATGCCTGCAGAGAATTGAAGAAAAGTACAAATGCCAGAATATGCGTGGGAAGAGCTGGCTGCAGATACAGAACCGAAACGCTGCTCAAATTTTTGGCGGATCATGCTGCTGCCATGGATTCTGTCTGGTCCCATGTAGATGAAGATATAGTTGATGATTTGGGATTTTTTAAAGTACAGACCATTGTCAGGGATAAAGAAGAATATATAAAAAGACCTGATCTGGGAAGAAAGTTTTCCAGAGAAACTTTAAAAAGAATAGAGGATAACTGTATAAGCAGTCCCGATGTTCAAATTATAGCTGCAGATGGTCTCAGCGCCTATGCCATAGATACAAACCTGAAAGACATATACTCCATAATTTTAGATGGAGTAAAAGCAAAAGGATATAGGATAGGCACTCCTATATTTGTAAAATACGGCAGAGTGGCCGTCATGGACAGAATAAGCGAGGTGCTTGATGCCAGGGTTACGGTGCTTCTTGTAGGAGAAAGACCTGGACTTGTTACCAATGAAAGCATGAGTTCTTATATGGCATATGAATCCAGCACCTTAAAACCCGAATCCCAGAGAAATGTGATTTCAAATATATACAAGGATGGTACTCCGCCTGTGGAGGCAGGTGCCCAGATAGTCCACCTGATTGAAATAATGTTGAAAGAAAAAAAGAGTGGAATTGATTTGAAAATGTAAAATTTTAAAGGCGGTGTATAATATGAAAAATACAGAAAGTAATTTAGGAAACAGTATTGAATCAAATAGTTACAAACAGGAGCTTAAGAGAAACTTGAAATTATTCAGTTCTTTTGCCGTAGCCTTTTCTTTTATTTCCATAACCACCGGTATATTTGCAAATTACAAGTTTGTAATTTCCACTGCAGGACCTGCAGGAATCTGGTCCTGGGTCATAGCCTTTATCGGGCAGCTTCTTGTAGCCCTGATTTTTGCGGAACTTTCCGGAGTGATACCTGTTTCAGGATATTCCTACCAATGGATAAAAAGACTTTCAAACAATATGATGGGATGGATAATAGGATGGGTCTGCATCTGCTTTCTGGTATTGGTGGTTCCGGCAATAGATTCTGGGCTTGCACCTATAGTTGCTTCTCTTTTTGGACTTGCAGGAACTCCTTCACAGATAACGATGATAGTTGTTGCCACTTTAATTATTCAGGCTGCTATAAATATCATAGGAGTAAAGCTGGCAGCTTTTATAAATAATGCAGCGGTGTTTACGGAAAGTATCGGAATAATTTCTCTTACGGTCATATTGCTTGCAATCTCCTTGAAAAATGGAAATAACCCCTCCATATTGTTTAATACGGCAAATACGGGAGAAGGCATGTCTTATATAAAACCCTTCATGATGAGTATGCTTATGGGCTCATTTACGTTAGTCGGATTTGAATCTGCTGCAAATTTGAGCGAGGAAACCATAAATGCCAATAAAACTGTTCCAAAAGCCGTTGTGGGCTCAGTACTTATTGCAGGAATATTTGGCACGTTTTTTCTGATTGCCGTGACTCTTGGAATTAAAAATCTTCCTGCTGCTATTGCGTCCAACAGTCCACTGCCGTATATACTTCAGTCGAACCTGGGGAATGCAATAGGTACTTTGTTCTTGATAATAGTTACCATTTCCATATTTGCCTGTGGAACTGTGGCCATGACATCAGGCTCCAGGCTTGTATATGTTATGTCAAGAGACAATGCATTTTTCTTGAGCAATTTGTTCAGAAAAGTTTCACCGAAGACGTCCTCCCCCATATATGCCACGGTTCTGATTTTGATATTTGGAGTTATAGCTACATTGTTTTCAAGTTCTTTAACTACGTTGATAGGTGTTACAGCCATACTTCCTGCAATCATATATTTTACAACTATAATATGCTATGGTCTTACCAGAAAAAAGGTAAAAATCGAAGAGGGATCTTTCAATCTCGGAAGAGCTGCAAAACCGGTATTTATTTCAGCTGTAGTATGGCTTGTATTTGAACTTGCAATACTCACTCTGCCTTCCGATTTTCATAAAACTGCTCTGGTATCCATAGTGCTTATATTGATAGGATTTGTTCTTTACTTTGCAGTATTCAAAAAGAGAACAGAAATTGAAGGCAATTTTGAAATAGAGAAAAAGGAAGCAGCAAATTAAAACAGAGGTAACTGGAAGCGAGGGAAATTTTGAGATGAAAAATTTCCCTCGCTTTATGTAAATAATTAACTCATGCACCATTTTAGAATATGTGCATAAATTAATATATGAAGTAATAACATGGAGGTTTTCTGTGCTTATTTATGTAGTTAAGCCAGGGGATTCACTTTGGAAAATATCAAATTATTACAACATTTCAACTGCTCAAATAATCAGTGCCAATGGGCTTCAATATCCCAACAGATTACTTGTCGGACAGTCATTGATAATTCCTGTGGAAGATACTTCAGGGCAAAGACCTTCCATATATGTAAATGGCTATATCTATGATTTTACCGAAAATTCTCCCGGCATTGTAAGAGAAGTTGGGGATTATCTGACCTATTTAAGTCCTTTTGCATATAGAATCAGAGAAGATGGTAGTTTGGAGGCCATAGATGATTCTGCTCTAATAAATACAGCCTATGCTGAAAATGTAGTTCCTATGATGGCTGTGACAAATTTTACGGCTACAGAGCTGGGTAATAATCTGGCACATGCGGTTCTGTCCAATGCAGATATCAGAGAAAATCTTGTAGACAACATAATCAATATCATGAGAAATAAAGGATATTTAGGAGTAAATATTGATTTTGAGAATGTACTTCCCGCAGATAGAGAAAATTATAATACATTCCTTGAGCTTGTGGTTGAAAGACTTCACAGGGAAAATTTTTTCGTATCAACTGCACTGGCTCCCAAAACAGGACCGGGTCAGCAGGGATTGTTGTATGAAGCTCATGACTATGAGGCACATGGAAGAATTGTGGATTTTGTAATACTTATGACCTATGAATGGGGATACAGATTGGGACCCCCTCAGGCCATTTCACCTTTAAACAGGATAAAACAGGTGCTTGATTATGCAGTTACCGTCATACCGAGGGAAAAGATTCTATTTGGGTTCCAGCTGTATGCAAGGGACTGGATTGTTCCACATGTGCCGGGTATGGAGGCGGAGACCTTCAGCATGCAGGAAGCCGTAGCAAGGGCAGTCCGGCATCAAGTGGCTATACAATTTGATCCAGTCAGTCAGACGCCTTTTTACAACTATACGGATACACAGGGAAGGCGGCATCAGGTGTGGTTTGAGGATGCAAGAAGTGCCCAGGCCAAATTTGATACGGTTAAAGATTATGGGCTGAGGGGCATAAGCTACTGGGCTCTTGGCTTTCCGTTTCCACAAAACTGGACATTATTGGAGGGAAATTTCAATATCATAAAGCTGTTATGATCTGCAGTTAATTTAAAATGTACTTTGATTGGCTTTGTTAAGCCTTTTTAGAGTGCATTTTTGCATGTAAAAATATTTTTTGAGCATATTATAAAATTACATATTGCAAAGTTATTATTTTAGGAGTAATATATAAACATAGAAACCGGTTACTAAAGGAAGATAAAAATGAATAGAGAAAAAAAAGTGGTAATAGATGATGTGGCCAAGCTGGCGGGGGTTTCCAAGACGACTATATCAAGGTATCTCAATGGAAAATTTGAGTATATGTCTGAGAACACCAGAAAGAAGATAAGCAGGGCCATTGAAGAATTGGATTATAGACCCAATAATATAGCTAGAAGCCTAAAATCAAACAAGAGCAAGTTAATCGGTGTTGTTATAGCTGATTTAACTAATCCATTTTCTTCACTTATAATTAAAGGAATTGGTGATGGATGCAAGGTTAGAGGTTATAACATGGTTATTGTCAATTCAGATAATGATAAAACCAAGGAAGAAGAATACATTAAATCTTTGCTGGATCAAAGAGTAGAGGGTTTCATAGTCAACAGTACAGGTTATAATGAAGAGCTGCTGATTGATATTAAAGATAAGGGTACACCTGTAGTGATGCTGGATAGAATTTTACGTGAAGACAAGTTTGATTCAGTTACCAGCAATAATTATGAAATGACATCCGAAACAATTAATTATCTTATAGATGTTGGATTCAACAGTTTGTGCTTTTTTACCCAGGGAATTAAAAAAATTAGTCCCAGAAAAGAAAGAGAACAGGCATTTGTGGATGTCTGCAATAAAAGACTTGATAAATCAAATTTTAGTGTTTGTGTTATTGATTGTGAAAGAGAAGTAAATTTAGAAGTTGAGATATGTAAATTCTTAAGTAATTACAGTGGTAAAAAGGCAATATTTGCCGTGAACGGAGTTGTACTGTTAAAAATTTTATGTTCAATAGAAAAATTAAGCAAAAAAATTCCGGATGATGTGGGCATTTGCGGGTATGATAACTGGGGATGGGCTTCATTGATTCCTCCAGGGATAACTACTATAGCACAACCTTCATATGATATGGGATTCGAAGCTGCTAAAATATTGATTGATAGAATTGAAAATGGAAATATTGAAGAATTAGTACATGAAAAGCTTAAAGCAAAGCTGGAAATAAGGGGTTCTACGGTACTTCTAAATATATCAACGTAAGTTTTTACGTTGATATATTTAAAAGTATTTTGTAAATCGGTTTCTAAAAGCTTATATAAAAATACTCATGTAAACATTAACACAATATTTGAACAATTTTATTGAATTGTTTTGATTGGAATTATAATGATTTATATTCTTTAAGATTTTTAGAAACTGATTCACTAAGTGTTTTACATTACCAATAAGGAGGATGAAAATATGGGAAAAAATAAAATTAAGGAAAAGATGAGAAATCAGGCTATAGCAGTTGTCAGATGTTCAGAATTCAGTTTGGCTGAAGAGATTTCAAAGAGATTAATAGCCGATGGAATAAAAGCCATTGAAATTACCTATTCAGTTAAAGATGCCGGAAAATTAATTGAGAATCTAAAAAAACAGTTTCCAGACAGCTTGATTGGAGCAGGAACAGTTTTGACATTGGATCAGGCAAAAGAAGCAGTAAACTATGGAGCAGATTTTATAGTTTCACCATGTATAGTTGATGAAGTATGTGACTACTGTGTAAAAAATGATATATGCTGTTCGCAGGGTGCGGCGACTCCAACAGAGGCTTATAAAGCATACAAGATGGGAGCAGATATTGTAAAAATATTTCCAGGAAGTGCTTTTGGACCTTCATATATAAAAGAATTAAAAGGGCCATTCCCATTTATGAATTTTATGCCTACAGGCGGAGTAAGCGAAAAAAATGTAAAAGAATGGTTTGACAATGGAGTATTTGCCGTTGGTCTAGGTGGATATTTTACAAAGAATATAACCAAAGACAACTTAGAAGAGATTGATATAAGGGTTAAGAAAATATTTGATGCATTAAAATAGAATAAACATAGGAGGAATTACAGTGAATAGAGATTTAATTGTAATAAACACTTTGGTTTTTAACAGCTACGTGTCAAAAGGTTTTAAACAAGAGCAATTTTTTGATTTTGTATCAAAGCTTGGAGTAAAGAAAATAGAGATCAGGAGAGAATATATTAAAGATTTTTCTTCGGAACTACAGGCTATATCAAAAGCATCAAAAGAAACGGGAATACAGGTCTTTTACAGTGTTCCCAGGACGATTTTTGTAAACAATATAGTAGATAAGGAAAATTTAAATAAGTACCTGGAAGAAGCTAGAGCAATGAATTGTAAAGATGTCAAGTTAAATATAGGTGATTATGAAAATTATAAGGGAAATTTAAAAGAGGATTTATCACCGTTTGTTGATTTGAAATTCAATATCACAGTAGAAAATGATCAGACACAGCAGAATGGTACTTATAAAAATATAATTAAATTCTTAAATGATTGCAAAGCTCAAAATATAAACATAGGCTATGTTTATGACATAGGAAACTGGTATTGGGTAGATGAAAACGAATTAGACAACGCAAAGAGATTAAAGGAATTTACAAGATATATACATTTAAAAGATGTCAAAAAAACTGAAGATGGGAATTTAACTTTACCACTGGATGATGGAGATATAAAGTGGAGAGAAATTTTGGATATACTTCCTAAGAATATTGAAGTTGGGCTGGAATATCCATGCAAAGATATTTATGTTGTAGAAGCTGGAGTCAAGAAATTATTGGAATACTGAAGTTAATTAGGCAGTGTCTGAAAACGGTATTTTTATTTACGAGATCCATGTTTTTGGACATGCCTTAAACAAAAAATAAATTGAGAAAAAGTGTTGAAAGATCAACAGTGATTAACAAAGTCGGGAGGATTTTTTATGAATATGATTATAGGCATATTGCTACTTATAACCTATTTTGGATTTATATACTATGCCGTAAAAGGCGGAAACATAATGGTAGGATATTTTATAATGGCAATATTATGGACAATAATAGGTCTTATACCATTCAATACGGCAATAGTTGATGTTTTCTCCAAACCAGTTGAGGGATATGGAGCTACGGCAGTGGTTATAATATTCGGAAGTTGGTTTGGAAGGGTTCTAGTTGATACAGGAATAGCTGAAAATATAAGCAAAAAGACGCTTAAAATTGCTGGAAACAAACCTGTAATTGCTGCAATTTTAGTTTGTATAGCAACTACGTTTATATTTACCAGTGCATTTGGAGTTGGCTCGGTTATAGCTATTGGTGTTATCATACTGCCTATATTGTTTTCCCTTGGAATTCCAAGAAATATAGCAGTATCTGCATTTACCATAGCAATAGGTGCCGGAATGTATGTCAATATAGTTTTATTTAAACAGATGCAGTTATTTTTCCCATCGGTTAAGTACGATGCAAATTACCTTAAATTCGGTATAGCAGCCGCAGCTGTTCAAGTTATCGTACTGATAGTCATGCTGCTTTTCAATTCCAGAAAAATAGTTAAAGGCGAGAAAGAGGTTCTGGAAAAAACTGAAGAGAAAGAGTTGAAGAGTGTACCGGCAATAAGTTATATAGTGCCTATAATACCTATACTGATGACAATTTTATTTAAATGGCAGCCTATACCATCTCTTCTCTTGGCTACTTTGCTGGGGCTTTTATTGACGGGGAAATTAAAGACCTGGAAAGGATCCCTTGAAATTATAAATGCTACAATAAAGCAGGCTGTTTCTGATATAGCTGGATTGCTCATGATGTTGTTTGCGCTCACCATGTTTAGTGCAGCGGCTGCAAAGGATGCACAAAATTTTACTTCTATATTGTCAAGTGTCGTACCTCACAGTACAGTAATTATTGCGATAGCTATAGCAATACTTTGTCCTATAGCATTGTTTAGAGGGCCTTTAAATGTTTGGGGAGCTGGAAGTGCCACTGCGGCAATTTTGGCGGCCATGAATATTTTCCCAGCCAAATTTTTATTCCCATTATTATATATACCGGCAATTATGGCCATATCCACCTGCCCGACTCAATCATGGAATTTGTGGTCTATAAACTACAGTAAGATAGAAATTAAGAAATTTTTAAAAACAGGTTTTGCATGGTGCTGGATAGCCGCTGCAATTAATGAAGTTTTGGCAGTTATTATGTTTGGATAAAAATAAAATTAAATTAAAATGGAGGATTATTAGGATGAGTGAATTTATAACAATTGGAGAACCATTAACATTATTTGGAGCAGAAGGAGAATCTGAAACAGATAAAGAAATAAAAGATATAAACCACTTCGAAAAATTTTTGGCCGGTGCTGAGGTCAATGTATGTGTTGGTGTATCAAGATTAGGACATTCTGTTGAGTATATAACCAAATTAGGAGAAGATCCATTTGGAGATTTTATTAAGGAGAGCCTTGATAGAGAAAATATAGGTACAAGTTATATAAGTTCAACGGGAGACTATTTCACTGGATATCAATTGAAATCAAAAGTTAGTACTGGAGATCCCAAGATATTTTATTTTAGAAGAAATTCAGCTGCATCACATTTTACGGTAGATGATTTGCAGAAGCTGGATCTTGAGGATGTAAAGCATATTCATTTGTCTGGAATTTTCCCGGCATTGTCAAAAACCTCAAGAGATGCCTTTTATAAATTAATAGAACTTGCTGAAGAAAAGAATATAAGAACTACCTTTGATCCTAATTTAAGGCCGCAGCTTTGGAGCAGCAAAGAAGAGATGGTGAATACCATAAATGATATAGCCTTCAGAAGTGATATAGTTATGCCCGGTATAAATGAAGGATTGATATTGATGGGCAGCGATGACCCGGAGAAAATTGCCGATTTTTATTTGAACAAAGGGGTGAAACTGGTAATTGTAAAACTTGGAGCAAAGGGTGCTTTTGTTAAATCCAAAGAAAGAATGTATACAGTTCCTGGGTTTAAGGTTGAAAAAGTAGTGGATACAGTTGGTGCAGGAGATGGGTTTGCAGTTGGAGTTATAACCGGATTGCTGGAAGGATTAGATTTAAAGGATGCCGTCAGACGTGGAAATGCAATAGGAGCCATGGCAGTGATGTCTCCTGGAGATAATGACGGATATCCAACAAGAGAAAAATTGGAAAAGTTTTTAAAGGGTGAGGCTTAGATGAAGATACAGATAGCCCTGGACAGAGTGGATTTGGAAAAGGCTGAAAGTATTGCTGAAGAAGCTGAAGATTATGTTGATATAATAGAAGTTGGAACATCCCTTATTAAAGATTATGGAAAAAAATCAGTGAGTTTTATTAGAGAAAGATTTAAGAATAGGACGGTACTGGCAGATGTAAAAACTTGTGATGAAGGGGAATATGAATTTAGAGCCATGTTTGAGGCAGGTGCTGATATTGCTACTGTCATGGGGAATTCACCAATAGAAACTATAGAAATATGCTATAATGTTTCAAGGGAATATAACAAAGATATCATGATAGATCTTATGGAAACGAGCAAAAATAAGCTGGCGGAGTTAAAAAAGTTTGATGATGCCATATTTTTTGTTCACCTGCCCAAGGATAATAAACATGTAAATTTAATTGACAATTTTAATAAAAATAGTGATTTATATAGAGGAATCAAGAGAATTGCAGTAGGTGGGAATGTTAGGGAAGATATATTAAAGGATATAGTACTTATAAACCCGGAAATTTTAGTAGTTGGTTCAGCCATAACTAAATCCAGTGATATAAAATTGGCGGCCAGGCGGTTTAAGGAATTGCTGCAAAAATAAATTGGAGGTGAGATTATGAAAGTTTTGAGTAAAATATTAAATGAAGTAAATGACGTGGTAAATAACGTTGATGAAAATCAAATGGATAATATTGTTGAGCTTATATCCAAGGATAAAAGAATATTTATATACGGTGAAGGAAGATCGGGATTTGTTGGAAGATGCTTTGCCATGAGGCTTATGCATTTAGGTTATGCAGTATATGTAGTTGGAGAAACAATTACGCCGGCTATCAATGAAAATGATATAATAGTTGCTATTTCCGGCTCAGGAGAAACCTCCCTGGTTTTAAATATAGCCGGGAAAGCGAGAGATAAAGGTACACTTGTAATAGGAGTGAGCAGCAAAGAGGATTCATCGCTGATAAAAATTTCATCAAGCTTTCTGATAGTTCCCGGAGCTACAAAATCTGATAAGAGTGTAAAGTCCATACAACTTTTAAGTTCATTATTTGATCAAAGCCTTCATATAGTTTTGGATGCAATTTGTTTAAAGCTCAGCTATAAAGATAAGCTTGACAATGAAGAAGCAATAAAAAATCATGTCAATTTAGAGTAAGTTTTTCCTGTGAAAGTGGATACTTCAAATCTAGAAGCTATTGTAAATGAGGATAGATTGTGTAAAAAACAGATCTATCCTCATTTATTTTAAACTTTGAACATTGGACAGCAATTTCAATAGAACTAAATATTTTGAAAAATGATGAATTATATTCATTTATAAACCAAGACGATGAATATAAAGATTTATATGCTCTAATAGATTATAAAATTAATATATTAAAAAATATTGACAGCCTAAATATAAGAGTGTATATTATTTATTAACAGATATGGATGACATTAGTGGTGAAATTTTTAAAAATAGTTAAAATAAAAAACTTCTTATCTAGAGAGACGGAGGGACTGGCCCTATGACGTCCGGCAACCAACATTTTTCATTAGAATGTATGGTGCCAATTCCAGCAGGTATACCTGAGAGATGAGAAAATGTGAAGATTTAAACTTCCTGTATGTTTTCTCATTAGGAAGTTTTTTATTTTGTAAAATTAGTTCACTGGATAAACTGGAGACTGATCAAATCAAGGGATTTGATCAGTCTTTTTAGTAAGGAGGGAAAAATAAAATGAATAAGATATATCTTTTTTCATATTCCATGTACTGCTGCAAATAAGATCAGCTGTGTTTTTATAGCTTTTTTTAATTAAAATCAATAAATCATAGATTTTCACATTATTTTTTAAAAAAATTATAAAAAAATGTTGACAAGATAAATATAACAGTGTATATTAAATATCAATAAACACGACGAACGTGACAGACAATGAATTTTAAAAGTAATTAAAATAGAAAACTTCTTATCTAGAGAGACAGAGGGACTGGCCCTATGATGTCCGGCAACCAACATTTTTCATTAGAATGTGTGGTGCCAATTCCAGCAGGTAGAACCTGAGAGATGAGAGAATACGAGGATTAAAACTTCCTGCATTTTCTCACAAGGAAGTTTTTTTATTTTATAAAATTTAGTTTAGTGGAATTAGTTGACTGGATAGACTGGAGACTGATCAAATCAAAATTTGATCAGTCTTTTTTATTTATTACTGTATTGTTTGCTGAAAATAAAATAAGTTAATTTCTTGCACTAGTTAATTATTTTGGTGTGATTTAGCTTACAGATAGAAAAACTCCAACATAATATGTTAACCTTTCATTAAAAACGACCAAATAATCAATGGAGGTAGCATATATGTCAGAGCTTTTTAAACACAACATTATCTTACCACAGTTATTGAAAATTTGAAAGACTTTATTTAAATTGGAATTTAATAGAAAATACAAAGAAAATGAATACAGGGGGTTTTGTAATGAGTGAAGAAGCTGTTGAGACTATTTTAAAGCCTGATTTCAGCACTGATGTCAAATTGCAAGTTAAAAATATTACAAAAAAATTTACTATAAGAAAAAAACAGAATGGAGAATATTCTACCGTAACTATACTGGATAATATAAGTCTTGAAGTAAAAAAAGGAGAGTTCCTCGTAATTGTTGGACCAAGCGGCTGCGGGAAAACCACGCTCCTTGATATTTTCGGAGGCCTTTCTAAACCAACAGAAGGTACTGTAAGTATTGATGGTGAAAGCATAGATGGGCCTGATTTGAACAGGGGGATAGTTTTTCAGCAATATGCATTGTTTCCATGGCTTACAACTGCTGAAAATGTGGGATTTGTACTAGAAAGTCAAAATGTAAAGAAAAAGGAAAGAGATAAAATTGTAAATAAACTTTTAGCATTGGTGGGGCTTTCAGGTTTTGAAAATCATTATCCACATCAGTTGAGTGGAGGCATGAAGCAGAGGGCAGCCATTGCAAGAGCATTGTCCTTTGAGCCAGATATACTTCTCATGGATGAACCTTTTGGAGCTCTTGATTCTCTTACCAGGGAAATTTTACAAAGAGAACTTCTTAGGATAAGAAATGAGACAGGCAAGACAATAATATTTATCACCCATAGCATTGATGAAGCTGTTTTTCTTGCGGACAGGGTTGCAGTTATGACGGTTAGGCCAGGAACTATAAAGAAAATTGTAAAAATACCACTGTCCCGCCGTTCCAGACTGGAAAATGAAGATATCAGATCCACAAAAGAATTTGTACAAATACGTCAAAGTTTATGGGCACTGATAAAAGAAGAAGTTTTTAAAAGCCAGAAATATTTTAGAGAAGAAAGGAAGTGATAAAATGCAAAAAGAAGTTCATTTTTCAGAGATAAGTCCAGGAGTTGAGAAAATTAAATCAAAATTTATAAATATTTATCAGCGAACTATTGTTATTATTGTTGTTTTAGCTATATGGGAAGCTGCACCCAGGTTAAATTTAATTGATCCTGTATTTATACCGCCTCCATCTGCAATAGTATCTGCCATGGTGAATTTGATTTTGTCCAATGAATTGATAAAATTGATAGCCGCCAGTATGCGAAGAGCAGTGATTGGTTATGCCATAGCAGTTGCTTTGGCCATTCCGCTGGGATTTCTTGTGGGATGGTTTAAGAAATTTGAAAAATATATGGATCCTCTGTTCCAGACTTTACGTCAGGTCAACACCATGACCATTTTACCATTATTTATTCTGCTGCTGGGAATAGGTGAAGCTTCAAAAATAGCCATGATAGCTTTTGCGAGCTTCTGGTCTACTTTCATGAATACAGTGAGTGCAGTTAAAGGTGTTGATCCGCTGTATGTAAAATGTGCCAAATCAATAAAGCTTTCCAATAGTAAAATATTTAGGAAGGTGGTTTTACCATCAGCTATTCCGTCTATTTTTACAGGATTAAGATATAGTGCTTCTGTAGCACTTCTGTTATTGATAACTACTGAAATGCTGGGTGGTACCAGTGGACTTGGATATGCGATTACCAACTGGCAGATGCTTTTTCAGACAGATAAAATGTGGGCAGGTATTGTTACAATGGCTGTAATTGGATTGATTATAAATAATATTTTTGTGTGGCTGGAGAAGAGATTGACCTACTGGAAGTACGATTTCCATCAATAGATTATAATTTAAATTATAGAGTAGAGGAGTTATTATTATGAAAAAAGAATTTAAATTTTTAATGCCGCTTAAAGTTGTATCAGTTTTTTTAGTATTGGTATTAGGATTAACAGCATGTGGAACAAGCAGTGCAGGAAATTCAACATCAAATAAAAAAACAGCATCAGGAAAATCGGGAAAAGTAATCACTATAAATGTAGGTGGATACTGGGGAGCAGGAGGTCTTACAACCTATGATCCGCTGATAGTGGCACAAAAACTGGGATATTTTAAAAATATTAAAATTGTGGATTCCAGTGTACCGGTAGGAGCTGATACATTGGCGGCTCTTACATCTGGGCGTATCCAGGCAGCTCATCTCCAGTACTCCATTGCCATAAGTGCTGTGGCAAAAGGTGCAAAGCTGAAAGCAGTTGCAGCTGCCCACGGCGGTCAGAATACTTCCAACCTGCATTTTTATGTACCAAAAGATAGTCCGATTCACGGCCCGCAGGATTTAAAGGGCAAGTCAATTGGCGGTATTAGAATTGGTGATTCTGCATATTATGGTCTTTCGGATTGGCTTAAAAAAGGTGGAGTGTCAATAAATGATGTTAAATTTGTTACAGTACAGCCAGGTCAGACATTCCAGGTATTGGAGAAAAATCAGCTGGCAGGAGTGGGAACCTGGTCGGATTTTGAACAGAAACCTATAGAAGAATCAGGTAAATATCGTACTTTGTTTACTGTGTATGATCTTTTCCCAAAAGGACTCATTCACTGCGGTTTGTTTCTCAATCAGAAATTTATAGATGAAAACCCTGAAGCTGTTAAAGAACTTACTATTGGATTTGAAAAGGCAAACACCTGGCTTCAGAAAAACCCGGAAAAGGGTAAAGAACTGCATGTTCAGATTGCAAAAGAAAGAGGACTTGATCCATCTGCAATAGAAAAATATTATTCTGTAGTTGACATTAGACCTCATTCATTGGCAAAGGGCAGTGATGCCCAATATTTTATAGATAAATTGGAGGAATATAAATATATACCAAAAGGAAAAGTTAAAGTGTCAGATGTACAGACAAATGAGTTTAACCCTTATGCTGGTAAAAGTGAGTGATGGGAAAAAGTTTGAAAAAGACAAGGACTTTAATTCCAATAGTTATGGGGTAATGTTATAGGCCTTTGAAATGTTGCTGGGAATGATATCACGCAGTAAATTGCCAAATATATATTGAAGGGAAGTTATTTGATAATGAAACAAAAAAGTACAGCACAAAAAATCGCATTAAGCGGAGTCCTAATTGCTTTTGCAGTTATTTTTGGTACATTTTCCATTCCGCTTGGAGCTGCAAGATTATCACCGCTGCAGAGTTTTGTAAATGTAGTAGGTGCAATAGTTTTAGGACCTGTTTATGCACTTGCAAATGCATTTATTGCAGCATTGATCAGGAATATTTTAGGAGTGGGAACTCTATTGGCTTTTCCGGGCAGCATAATAGGAGCAGGTATTGCAGGAATTTTCTATGTTAAATTTAAAAAGCTCATAACTGCCGTGATCGGGGAAGTGATTGGAACTGGAATAATAGGTGCCATAGTGGCTTACCCGGTGGCAAAGTTCTTGATTGGAAAAGAGGGTGCCGTATATGCATTTGTAATACCATTTGCACTTAGCAGTATATTTGGAGGCATCGTAGCTTATTTGTTTTTGAAGATACCTGTTATAACCAAGGTTTTAATTGACAATCAGGATAATAAGAAACTTTTAAAAAAGAACTAGGCTTCTTAATTTCATTTACTTTAGTTCAATTTTATTTTAAAAATAAAGTTCAATATAAAATGTAAGGAGGATATTGTTATGTCAAAAGAACAGAAAAAGGAAATAGATCTTACTCAAAGTACCAGTCCCATTAGAGAAGATAGCCTGGGAAGTATCAAAGCTTTTTCAGGTAAGGTGAGTGATTTGATAAATGGAAAACATGTTGGTGAAAATCTAGCTTGGCGTGATCACAAATTTCAGCAGACAGGAGGGTGCCTTTTGACCCAGACTGTAGGGAGACTTGTGACTATAAGGGATTCTGCACTTGTTGTCCATGGGCCTGTGGGGTGCGCTCAGGGTACAAATGGTTACAGGGAAATATATCAGGGAATTCCCGAAAAATTCAGGGCATGGAAAGGAGAGGTGGAACTTCATGCAGTGAGCAGCAATCTTACGGAAAGCGATATTGTATTCGGAGGAGAGAGGAAACTAAGACTGGCAATAAAAGAAGCAGCTGGGAGATATAATCCAAAGGCAATTATAATTGCTTGCTCCTGTGCCTCAGGAGTAATGGGTGATGATATAGAGGGTATAGTAGCATCAGTTCAGCGTGAAGTGGAGCCTATACTCGTGCCTGTCCACTGCGAAGGTTTCAGATCCCAGATATCACAAAGTGCTTTTGATGGTTCCTCACATGCCATAGTGAAATATATAGTTCAAAAACCAAAGAAGAGACAGAAAGATTTGGTGGGTGTGATAGCCCCTATGAGTGTGACATTGGGAGATAAAAATGATCTCATAAGGATGTTCAATAAAATTGGTTTGAGGGCAAGATTTATTCCAGACTTTGCTACAGTAGATGAATTAAAGGAAATCTCAGAGGCAGCAGTAATTGCACCTACATGCCAGTCATACGGTCAGTATATGCAGAAAGCTCTTTATGAAAATTATGGTACACCATATTTTCTGGATCCAGCTCCGCTTGGAATTGAAAATACCAAAATATGGTTTAGAAAGATAGCTAAATATACAGGCAAAGAAAAGGAAGTAGAGCAGCCTATAAAAGAGGAATTGGATTTTGTACTGCCAAGATTGGAAGAACTCAAGAAATCATTTAAAGGAAGAGAAGCAAGCATTTATGTATCTGCAGGCCAAGCCAGGGCTGTATTTATTCCAAGGTTTGCAACTGAATTGGGTATTGATGTAGCAGCAGTTAATACACTTGAACTGGATCATAATATAGTGGATGAATTTGAACAAGTATATAATGAAATCGGTGATTTTGAAGTACATGCATCAGATTATCAGCCTTTTGAACAGAGTCATTTGTTAAACAGATTGAAACCTGATCTTTACACAGGTTGTGCATTTATGGGCCTTTATAAGAGAGAGGGCAGTCAGCTTAGGAATCACTCTTTCCTTTCTGATTTTTCACCACAGTCAAATCAATTCTTCTTTAGAGGTATATTGAATTATGGAACTATTTTGGAGCGTGCTTTAAAAAATCCTTCCCTCAACAAGACACTGTACAGGGAGACTCCAAGTCCATATAAATCATGGTGGTATGAACAAGATGATGTTGAGGCTTATGTTAAACCGAAAAAATCGTATGCGGCAAAAAAATAAATTCAGGAGGAGAGGATAAGTTTGGCAAACAGCATTCAAAAATTAAAACTACAAGAAGTGGAAAGTGACAAGAGGGTTCTGGAAAATCCTAAGTATACTTGTGCATTGGGAGGGGCACTTTCGGTTATCACCAATATTCATAGAGCAGTGCCTATAATTCATGCAGGGATAGGCTGCGGAATGCAGCAAATGCTCAGCTTCAGGGCGGCAGGTGCTCAGCAGGGTGTGGGATATGTAAGTGGATTAAGTATTCCTTCCAGCAATCTTTCAGAGAGAGATGTTGTATTTGGCGGAGAAACAAGACTCAGGGAAGAGATTCGTTCTACAATAGATCTTATTGACGGAGATCTCTATGTTGTGGCAAACGGCTGTATTGCAGGAATGATTGGAGATGACGTTGAGGGAATTGTAAGTGAATTTTCAGAGGAGAAAACTCCTGTATTGTATGTCAATTCCAGCGGATTTTTGGGAAATACCTATTTTGGATATGAGGCAGTTTTTGAGGCTGCGGCTGAACAGCTGGTTAAGCCCCTGCCAAAGGAAAAAGGACTGGTAAATATACTTGGGTTTGTACCATATCAGGATATATTCTGGAGGGGAAACTTACGCGAGATAAAAAGGTTGCTCAATAAAATCGGGTTGAAGACAAATCAGGTAATAGGAGATTTCAGCGGAATTGAAGGATTGAAAAAACTTTCTGCTGCAGAATACACTATAGTGGTTTCTCCCTGGGTGGGAAGAAAAGTGGCAAAGCTCTTGCAAGAGAAATTTGACATACCGTATATAAATTTTCCCAATATACCTGTAGGACCAAGGGATTCCAGTGAGTTTTTACGTGCCATAGGAGAAAAAGTGGGTATATCCAAATCAAAAATTGAAAAAGCAATTGCGGAAGAAGAGAGAGAGGCTTATGAAGACCTCAATATCATAGGAGATGTTTGCTCAAGATTTTCAGCATCGCTTCCATTCGCCGTAGTTTCCGGATCAGCAACAGCTGTGGGGATCGCCAGGTTCTTGACAAATGAAGCAGGATTTACTCCAAAGCTCATAATCATAAATGACGATCCACCAGCTGATACCAGAAAAGAGATATTAGAGAGGCTTAAAGATCTTGGCGATAAAAATACTGTAGCCAAAACTGGTGGAATTAATCCTAAAGTTATTTTTGAAATAGATTCTTATGAGATACATGAGCATTTGAGGAATACTTATTTCAGGGTGCTTTTTGCAAGTTCCCAGGAGAGATATGAAGCTGAAGGTAAAAAGCAGATACATTTAAGTGTAACATTTCCTGCAGAGAATCGTGTTGTTGTAAGAGATACCTACACGGGATACGGCGGAGGAATTTCACTTATAGAAGATTTCTTGAGCAAATTTGTGAGACCATAGTATGGAGGAGGTTAATATATGGCGAAAGTTGCCGTAGCTAGCAGCGATGGCGTTTCTATAAACGAACATTTTGCAAGGGCGGATAAATTTTTTATTTATGAAATTTACCAGGGTGGAGAATTTGAATTCATAGAGACAAGAGAAGTCCATTTTAATGATTCCAAGAGTGGGGAGGATAAATTAAACAAGATTGTAAAGCTGCTGGGAGATGTGAAATTGGTATTGGCCAGCAGCGTTGGATCTGGAGCAGTAGATGTGCTTCATGATAGGAAAATTGTGGCTGTAAGCCTCAGCGGATCTATAGAGAGGGCACTTGAATCCTATGCTAAAAGGGGAAAGATACTTGAATATCTTGTGGCCAAGGATACCTTTGGAGCTTCAGTTGATAGAGCTAATTGCCCAATTAGGGCAGCAAAGATTCTGGCAAATGTACACCGCTTTGATGATTAAAGATTTAAAGTTAATAAATACAGTAATATTAGGAGGAATATTTACATGAGACAGATAGCGATTTATGGGAAAGGTGGAATAGGCAAATCCACCACAACACAGAATTTAACAGCAGGATTATCAGAACTTGGCAAAAGTGTCCTGGTGGTGGGGTGTGATCCAAAAGCGGATTCAACCAGGCTTCTTTTAGGGGGGCTTGCCCAGAAAACGGTGCTGGATACTTTGAGGCAGGAAGGATCAGATGTGGATTTAAATTATATTTTAAAAGAAGGATTTAATGGTATAAGATGCGTGGAGTCTGGAGGACCTGAACCGGGAGTGGGTTGTGCTGGAAGAGGTATAATAACTTCCATAGATATGCTTGAGAGACTGGGAGCATATACGGATGATTTGGATTATGTATTTTATGATGTGCTTGGAGATGTGGTATGCGGTGGATTTGCCATGCCAATTCGTGAGGGAAAGGCCAAGGAAATATACATTGTGGCCAGTGGTGAGATGATGGCACTTTATGCAGCAAACAACATATCCAGAGGAATAAAAAAATATGCGGAGAAAGGTGGAGTGAGACTGGGAGGAATTATTTGCAACAGCAGGAAGGTAGCAAATGAAAAAGAATTGCTTGAAGCATTTGCAGAGGAATTGGGGACACATCTTATTTATTTTGTCCCAAGAGACAATGTAGTTCAGAAAGCAGAAATCCATAAGGAAACTGTAATACAGTTTGATCCAAAGGCAGATCAGGCTGCAGAGTACAGATCGCTTGCAAAGGCAATAGAAGAAAATGATAATTTTGTGATTCCAAAGCCTATGTCTCAGGAAAGACTTGAGCAGATACTTTTAGAGCATGGTATTATAGAATAAATTATTGCCTGCAGAGATGGAAGGAAATGTAATTATGGGGATATCAATAATAAAAGTCTGAGAATATACTTAGGCTTTTATTACCATATAAAATAAATTGTAAAAGAGGAGTTTTACCATGGATAAAAGTAGATTGAAATTATTATCTGTGATAGTTTGTATAGTTGAAATTATATTGCTTTTTTTTATTTTCGGATATATTCTATATAATGACCTGCCACTATGGGAAAATATCTGTTTTGTTGTAATTATAATTGTGAGTGTAATTTTGTACAGGGTGATAATAAATTTGATATTTAATTTCTTGAGAAAAGGAGAAAGAATATGAATGCTTATGTTAGCTCTATATGTGGAATTTATCCTTAATCAAGAAAGGGTTGATCAAATAAAAAATTTGATCAACCCTTTCTTATTCATAATAAAATTTCCATCTAAGCTAATGGATATTGCTTGTTGTTATAATTTGTTTTAATTCTATTGTTATAAAGTCTGAAACCTGTTAGAAACACTCCTATAACACACAATAAGGCAGCGGATATATATACATACTTCATTCCATAAATGAATACGTCATCCCTTCCCTTTATATAGTCAATTACCCTGTAGCCCATTTTATGGCTCATCCTGTTATACAGCAGAAGGGTGGCAAGGGAAGTTCCTACAACAAATCCCAGATTCCTTACCAGTGCATTTACGCTTCCTGCAATACCGAGTTTGTTTTTTGAGACAGTAGACATGACCAGAACATTGTTAGGTGATTGGAACATTCCATTTCCTATGGTCATGATAGCTATGTAGGTAACCATCATAATTAAAGATGAACTTGCATTTATGCTGGATATTAAAAATAGTCCCAGGCTGGTAATGGAAAGCCCCACCAATGTCAGTATTTCAGAGCCGATTTTATCTGACATATGTCCGCTTAAAGGTGCCACTACGGACAATACTACGGGAGACACCATCATGAATAATCCTGTTGCTGCCGGTGAAAGTTTCATTGTATCCTGAAAATAAAAAGGCAGTATTATATTGGAGGCACTTATGGCACAAAAAGAAATAAAAGCACAGATAATGCTTATAGAAAACAAGCTGTTGTGAAAAATATTCAATTGAAGCAGCGGCAGATCCATTTTACTTTCCATGATAATAAATATGATGAAAGTTATAAATGATATTATAAATGCGGAGATCATAAGGGGATTGTCATATCCTATACTCTGTCCATGAACTAGTGCACCAAATAAAAGTATAGTGGATATCATGAATAGGAAAGAACCTTTCCCATCCAGATTTTCATCAACTGCTCTGTGGGATTTGGGTAACACCTTGAGCCCAATTATAAATACAAGTATTCCTATAGGTACGTTTATCAGAAATATATATTTCCAGCTGAAGGCTGAAACAATGAAGCCTCCCAGAGGTGGTCCCGTCATGGCTCCCAGAGCTACAAATGTTCCCAGTATGCCAAGGGCGCTGCCCCTTTCATTCTTGGGAAAAACCTGGGTTATAATTCCCTGGTTGGTGGCCATGGTGGCAGAGGCGCCAACTGCCTGTATGCACCTGGCAGCTATCAAAAATATAAGTGAATTACTCAGACCGCATAGAAAAGAGCCAAAAGTAAACAGTACAACTCCAAAACTAAATATCCTGGTTTTCCCTCTTATATCTCCCAGCCTTCCAAAAATCAATATAGTAGCTGCAATAACTATTAAAAATCCGGTCACCACCCATTCAATACCAGCCATGGGTGCATGCAGTTTAGCAGACATGTCCGGCAGAGCTACATTTACAATGCTTCCATCTAAAGTTGACATAAATGTGGCAGAAAGAACTGTGAATAAAATTATCCATCTTCTCTTATATGTCCTGTTGTCAGTGTTATTCAATTTTCTTCATCCTCTCACAGTATTTTTCTCTATAGATAGTTCCATTTTTTAAAACTCTCTCTAAAAATTCTATAGAAATTGCAATTTCCTGTTCATCGGTCCCCTGTACTAAAATATGAATCCATTCTTGTATGATTTTTACAATTTTAGGCATCACATCTTCCGCTTTATTTGTTATATATAACTTATGGGCTCTTATGTCTTCTTTATTCTCTTCCATTCTTATATAATTTAACCCTATCAATCTTTTAATAGTTCTGGAACAAAGAGATTTGTCTACATTAAGCTCCCTGCTCAGTTCATTTTGATTTATGCCTTCACGTCTTTTTAGTACAAGTATATAGGGATATGTACCTGTAGTGAGGTTAAACTTTTTAAGCTTTTTATCAACATACATCTGTGTACACCTATATATACTGTTGGTGAGTTTAATCAAAACTGATGCTTTACTGTTTTCCATGATATCTCCCTTCCATTTCCACAGTATACAATAGCACGATATTGTTGATTAGTCAACTATATATATTCTTCTCTTTTTTCAAATATGAATATGGAGATTAGAATAAATAGAGCTGTCCATGCCAATAGTATGGCGGATGCAGAGCAGGTATTTATATAATAGGCGCCGGTTTTTTCTGCAAAGGATCTTGTTATTATTTCAAAAGAGCTGTTCAAGCCGAGAAAAAAAGCAGAGGTTATATGGGTGACATCACTTAATAGACCAGGCATTTTCAGAATAAATATGTAGGCGGCTCCGAAAAGTATGCTGGATGAAAGTGAAACTGCACTGTTTTTAGACAAGGTGGACATCAGTATGCAAAAGGCTACTGAGGCTACTATAAACAACAGCTGAAGCAGAAAAAATTCTCCGAGAAATCTGTAAAGAGGCATGATGGTGGAGGTACCTGGTATAATCTCTATGAATTTATTATAGGTCATAGTAGTATTTCTCTATTCTTTTATAGTTTTCCAGACCTCCTTCTCCACGATCCCTGCTGAAAAAGAAAAAAGAAGCTGTAGACACAATGCACATCAGTATAAAGCATATTATGAGTTTCTTTTTGTGACATATTTTTATGAGTTCATTTTTAATTATGTTGAAAATCATCAATATCTCCTCCTATAAGTTCAATATATCTGTCTTCCAGTTTTCCATGGAGTTTGCACATATCCTGTATTCCCTTGATTCTTCCACCTTTTATGAAGGCAATTTTGTCACAGAGAACTTCCATCTCGCCCAGTATATGAGAGGAGATGAAAATGGTAACTCCTCTTTTACTGGCATATTTTTTAAACAGATTTCTAAAATGAATTATTCCGCTGGGGTCCAGTCCATTTGTAGGTTCATCCAGCAGCCATAATTTTTTATTTCCTAGAAGGACCTGGGCTATTGCCAGCCTTTGCTTCATACCCATGGAATAAGTCTTGAACTTTTGATTCATTTTATCCTTAAGACCTACTTCTTCCAGAGCATTTATTATGTTATTTTCATCAATATTCCTATCAAGCCTGGCAAGCTGTTTTAGATTTTCAAGTCCAGTAAGATAGGGATACATGTCCGGAGATTCTACCATGGCAGCCATATTTTTTATGGATTCAATTCTGTGCTGGAGGATGTCCCTGCCGTATACATATATTTTTCCGCTGGTTGGATTTAAAAATCCCACAATCATCTTTATGGTGGTGGTTTTTCCGGCTCCGTTCGGCCCGAGAAAGCCGAAGATCTCACCCTGGTTTATGGTAAGACTTAAATCCTTTATTATTTTATTTTTACCTATGTTTTTTGATATGTTTTGAAGTTTTAGCACTTCCATTGCAAATCACATCCTTTTTTCAGTAATATTTTAATTATAAAGTCTCAATGTTTCAAAAAAGATATATTTAATATTACAAAATTGATGCACTTTATTAAGATTTTATTACAATTGTTACAGGACCGATAAAAATAGATATAATATAGGTGTGAAACGAGGGTGTTTATATGGATAAGAATTTGGTGCTCATTGTGGACGATGATGAAAGTATAAGAGAACTGCTGGGCATAATGCTTAGAAATCAAAATATGGATACTGTATGTGCGGCAAATGGCATGGAGGCTCTTCACATACTTGAAAATACCAAAATAGATCTGATACTTATGGATATCATGATGCCTAAAATGGACGGCATGGTGGCCTGTATGAAGATACGGGAAAAATTAAACATGCCTATTATAATGATATCCGCCAAGGTGGAGGATTCTGATAAAATAATGGGGCTTACCATTGGAGCAGACGATTATATAGCGAAGCCTTTCAATCCGATGATAGTGATGGCAAAGGTAAAGGCACAGCTTAGAAGATACAAGGAATTCAATTCTTCCCAGGTAGAATTTGATTCAAGGAGTATTAAAATTCAGGGTATGTTGATGGATCTGGACAGGCACCAGGTGTTGGTGGATGGAAGAAAAGTAGAGCTTACTCCCCATGAATTTGCAATACTTGCCTTTCTTTCAAAAAACAAGGACAGGGTGCTCAGTATAAAGCAGATATATGAAAATGTTTGGGAGAAACCCTATATTGAATTTGACAGGACTGTTACAGTTCACATAAGGCGGCTTAGGCAGAAAATAGGAAGTGATTATATAAAAACTGTATGGGGAGTGGGGTATAAAATTGAAAGTTAAGGTATTGGGAATCCAGCTGAAATTTGCAGCGGCAATGATATTGTCTCTCCTTCTGAGTTTTGTTCTGCTCTGCATTTCAACCGGGATATATTCTTTCTGCAGTGGAAATATACATAATTATAATTACAGCTTCAGCAGACTTAGATATGCCAGTGAAGCTCTTTCTTGTGATTTGAATAAGGACAATTTTAAAAGTATAGAAGATTTGAAACCTATTTTTCAGAAGTATGAAAAACAATATTATTTATTTAAGATGAATTTCATAGTAACAGATGGCGGAGACAGAGTACTTTATGAATTTAAAAAAGTATCGTCCAGTGTAAATTTTTTAAAGAAAGCTAATGAAGATACTATGAGAGCATACCTTGACCAGGGAAATGATAGAATAACCCAATATTGTGATTTTTCCTATGCAATCCCCATAAAGATGGACAACAGGATATACATGTTATGGATTACAGGTATTCCCTACAACGCTGTAATGGATACTTCCTTTAACTGGATAAATAAAAAAGGATTTGTAATTATGCTATGCTTATCTGTATTTATATTTTACATAATTACTCTGTCCAAAATGAAATACATAAAAAAAATATGCAGGGGATTGAATGAAATTGCAGGGGGAAAGCTTGACTTTAGAATTGAAAAAAAAGGTCATGACGAGCTGTCGAAAATAGCTTCCAATGTAAATTACATGGCAGATAAAATACAGGACAAAATCAAAAGGGAAGAGGAAATGCAGAGATCCAAGAATGAGCTGGTGACAAATGTGGCTCATGATATAAGAAGCCCTCTTACCAGTATAATTGGATTCCTGGAAATCATAGACAGGAACCAGTATAAATCTCGTGAGGAGAAAAGTAAGTTTCTTTCTATTGCCCTTAAAAAGGCCCGTGTCATAAAAAAACTTACGGATAATTTATTCATGTTTACCAAATTGGAAAGTCCCCATATAAAATTAAATCTTTCCAGTATATGTATAAATGATTTGATCTGTCAGGTGGTGGATGAATTTTCAAATGTCTTTGAAAAAAATAATCTTCAGCTTACAGACAGCATAACTCCTGAAAATATGATGGTACAAGTAGATATGGATATGTTTTTGAGAGCTCTGAACAATTTGCTCTACAATGCTTTGGAATATAGTGTGAAACCTTCTGAGGTTAAGGTTTCTCTATACAGAGAGGGGCATAGGGCTGCAATATACATAAGCAACAGCTGTGACAATTTGGAAGAAAGGGATGTGAAAATGCTTTTTGAAAGGTTTTACAGGGCAGACAGAGCGAGATCCAACCCGGACAACAATTCAGGACTTGGACTATCAATAGCCAGGAGCATAATTGAACACCATGGTGGAAGTATAACCTCAAACTACAAGGACAGCAGGATATGCTTTAAAATATCCATGGCAGCGGAGAAAAATGATATAGGGTAAACAATGTTTTAATAGTACAGCTGAAAATTACCAAAAAATCAGACAGTGCAATTATGTGACAAAAGCGCTATTAAGAATAAAAACATTGATAGCGCCTTTGTAATCTTGTTTATTTAGTTTCTAATTTCCATATCCTTGAATTCTTCTGCTTTGGGAGCAGTCCGCTTGTTGATGCCAAAAGCAAAATAACCGATAGTAACGATGACGCAGAACACAGCTCCAATTAATAAAGACATTTGTGTTTCAGAATTAAAGCACATACCAATTAAAACTAAGAAAAGATACATCACCACAATATAGTTGGCATATGGGAAAAACTTTGATTTAAAAGGATGCATTGCCATTTGGGCGGCATGTTCTTTTCGAAATTTTATTTGACTGATACACAAAACAATCCAGGGAACCATGCCTGGAAGAACGCTAGCACTATATATATAAACAAATAATTTAGAATTTGGATAGATATAGTTTAAAGCTACACAAATCAGCAAACAAAGCAAAGTTGCCTTAATAGCATTTGCTGGTACACCGTCTTTGGTTACCCTGCCGAGAAATTTAGGAGCTTGGCCATTTCTTGACAAAGTATAAAGCATACGCCCACAGCTGTAAATTCCGCTGTTGCAGCCAGACATTGCGGCTGTCAGCACTACGAAATTTATGATGCCGGCAGCAGAGGAAATTCCAATCTTAGCAAAAGTTAGGACGAACGGACTGCCAAGAGTACTAATTTGATTCCATGGATAAATAGTTACGATTACAAATATAGCACCAATATAGAAAATCAATATACGCCAAATGATATTTTTTGTTGCTTTTCTCAATGTGTTTTTTGGGTCCTGTGCTTCTCCGGCCGTGATGCCTATGAGTTCTACGCCTTGATAAGATGCTGTTACCAGGCATAGGGCGAATAACCAGCCTCTCAGGCCGCCGGCGAAGAAGCCGCCGTTTGCTGTAAGATTTGTTAAACCAATGGCTGTACCATGATTGCCCAAACCGAAAAAAATCAAACCAAATCCAACCAAGAGCATGGCTACGATGGTAACAATCTTAATCAAAGAGAACCAAAATTCAAATTCACCATAGAATTTAACTGAAGTCATATTAGCAGCAGCTATAATAGCTACACCGATTAAAGCCGGGATCCAGGTTGGTAAAGTTGGAAACCAATAATTTATATAGATACCGATGGCGGTAATTTCCGACATACCGACAGCTATCCACATAAACCAATAACACCATGCTGTCATATAGCCAGCCCAAGGGCATATGTACTTTTTTGCATAATTTGCAAAGGAACCAGTCAATGGTTCAAGGTAAAGCATTTCTCCCATAATTCGCATAATTACATACATGGCCATACCAGCCACTCCATAAGCCAACAGTACCGATGGCCCGGCCCATTTGATTGTGCTGGCCGATCCCATAAACAGGCCGACACCAATTGTACCGCCTAAAGCAATTAATTCGATATGACGTGCTTTCAAGCCACGTGTTAATTCTTTTTCTTCCACTTAAAATATCTCCCTTCAAGATGTCTATTAATAAATTACTCAACTTTCGCACATTAAAATAAAGGCGGAAGCCTGAATTTTTAAGATATAAAGCAAAGAAACATTCCTTTTGGTATAATAGAATTGTCAAAAACACCATACCAAGGAAAGGAATGTTTCTT
>NZ_PVXP01000017.1 GCF_002995845.1 Clostridium luticellarii
ATAAACAGGCCGACACCAATTGTACCGCCTAAAGCAATTAATTCGATATGACGTGCTTTCAAGCCACGTGTTAATTCTTTTTCTTCCACTTAAAATATCTCCCTTCAAGATGTCTATTAATAAATTAGTTTTTTCTGCAGAGACTTGTTTGTTATTCTCCAAACAATATATTATCATATATTAGCATAAATTTTTATTATTTAGCATAATTTTATATTTTTTTATTTGAATATTAATTCATTAAATTAATTGAACAAAATATCATAATATTTTGAAAATTATTCTTGCTTTATAAAGTTGTATTGACATAAAAATCAATTTATAGTAATCTATCATATAGACCAGTTATTATAATTTTATTTGTGGAAGGATATATCTTATGAATTCTAAAAATAATTCAAGAGAAAAAATACTTAATACTGCCACTAAGCTTTTCCAAATCAATGGATTCAATGCTACCGGATTGAATGAAATTTTAAAAGAAAGCAAATCGCCAAAGGGTTCTCTTTATTACTATTTTCCAGACGGTAAAGATCAACTGGCGTTAGAAGCAATTCAATTGGCAAGCAAATCTATAATAGAAAGAGTAAAAACTACCCTGAATAAATATTCGGATCCCATTGAAGCTATAAAATATTTAATAGGTAATATAATAAATGATTTAGAAGAAGAAAACAAGCTTCAGGATATTTCAATAAGTTTAATAGCCTTAGAAACATATTCTTCAAATGAGAATTTGAGAAAAGCTTGTAAAGGTGCATTTACATCACTAAGCTATGTATATGCCGGTAAACTGGTTCAAAATGGATTTTCGAAACAAAAAGCTGATGAATTAGGCATGACCATTGAAATAATGATTGAAGGAGCTATTACCTTATCTGTTACAAGAAAAGACACCGTTCCACTTTTAACGATTAGTAATATTATAGATATTTTGTTGAGTCAAGATTAACATATATTTTATTAATCTTGTTAATGTTTAATTTTGATATATAGACTGGTCTAAATACCAAAAGGAGTTAATATATATGCTGCAACAAGAAAATTATTTACAGTCGAGAAAATACAATAAAAAAGTTATAATGTTTACATTACTTTTAGGAAGCTTTATAGCACTTTTCAATGAAACCATATTAAATATAGCCTTCCCCAAATTGATGGCAGAAATGAATGTTGGAGCTACAACAGTTCAATGGCTTACTACTGGTTATGTATTGGTAATTGCTATTTTAATGCCGGTTACAGCATTTCTAATGAACACTTTTACAACAAAGAGATTATTTATGGGAGCTGTTACTTTATTTTTAATTGGAACCATATGCGCATTTTTTTCTGCATCATTTCCATTACTATTGATATCTAGAATTATACAGGCATTTGGAACAAGCATGATGATACCAATTTTAATAAACACTGCACTTGCAATCCATCCACGAGAAAAACGCGGATTAGTGATGGGTACATGTATTTGTGTAGTATCATTGGGTCCCGCATTTGGCCCTACCTTTTCAGGCATATTGCTGCAATATTTTTCCTGGCATATACTGTTCTTGGTTTTGACTCCCTTTTTAGTAATATGCCTGGTTTTGGGATATATATTTCTGGAAAATGTCAATACGATAACTAAACCTAAAATAGATTATTTATCTATTTTGTTATCTGCTGCAGGAATTGCATGTATCATATATTCCATAAGTTCAATGTCCACTGTAAATATACTGGTGGTTTTGGGAATATTTATAGCTGGGGTAATATCGGTGATACTTTTTTGCAGGCGGCAGACATTACTTAAACAGCCGATGCTGCAAGTAAAATCATTTAAATACCCTGTATTTGCAAGAAGTATGTTAATAATAATGATTATTCAAATGCTGCAATTTTCCATGAATATAATATTACCTATGGTTTTAGAAAATGGATTTAAGACATCATCCCTGGTAACCGGAATTGTTTTATTACCAGCAACCCTTTTTAATGCACTTTTATCGCCGATGGCAGGTAAAGTATATGATAACATAGGGGAAAAAATAGTAATTCCTGGCGGAGTTTTATTAATGTGTATTTCAACCTTTATATTATCCAATATTACAAAATCAAATTCTATTTTAACGATTGTTATTTTGTACTGCTTTATATGTATAGGGTCAGCAATGGCTGCATCTAATACACAAACAACCGCACTTAATCAGCTGCCGGATAAATTTAGAGCAGATGGAATTGCAATTATAAATACTTTAATGCAAATAGCTGGTTGTTTGGGATCTTCATTATTTTTAGGGATTATGTCAATTTATGAAAATAAGTATTTGATAGTTTCTCACAGCAAAATAAGTGCTGCATTCTATGGATTTACTTCTTCTATTAGGTTTGCAGCTATTATATTAGTAATTGGATTTATATTATCATTAACATTGAAATATGATATTAAAAATAAATTACGTTGATTAAAAGAAAAATTATTTATAAAAATGAACCACATGTTAGAATTATTATATGGCTTTGGCCAGTAAACAATATTTCAATTTTATGTAGTGTTGAGTGACAAATTGGTTTTGGCTATCGAATTAATTTATATGATATAATTTATATGAAATAAATTAATAAAAGGAGGTTTGAAATATTTATAACTAGAATTTGAAGTTAGATTATTTATGATAAAACAGATAGAATATTCGAATGATCCTTAATATTGGGAGGTCTTATTTTGAAGATACTTGTCAGTGCATGCCTTATGGGTAAAAACTGTAAATATAACGGTGGAAATAATTATAATCCAAAAGTAGATGAATTTTTAACTGGAAAGGAAATTATTATGATTTGCCCGGAAATGCTGGCTCAATTGGGCATTCCTCGAAATTGTGCAGAAATAGCCAATGGAAAAGTAATAGATATTATGGGTAAGAATGTTGATAAAGACTATCGTAGAGGTGTCGATCTTGCCCTTAGGAAAGTACAAAACGAACAGATAGATTTGGCTATTTTACAGTCAAGGAGCCCAACTTGTGGGGTACATCAAATATATGATGGCAGTTTTTCTGGTACGCTTATTCAAGGTCAAGGATTGTTTGCAAAGGCTCTTATCAGCAGGGGATTTAAAGTTTTGGATGCGGATGAGTTTCAATGAATGTGATGTTCTAGCTAACATATACTTTATTAATATCTGATTTTAATATATAGGCTGGTCTAAAAATTTAAAAAATCTACACTATATAATGTAAGGGTATTATTTCTAGAGACTTTTATTTTCAAAGAGAATGAGGAGGTAATTTGATATTATGCTGCAACAACAGACATTTTCAAAGGCCAGAGTAGATGTAAAACATCCTTATCTGGTCATGTTGGGATTATATTTAGGTACATTTACTGGTATGTTCAGTGAAACATCACTAAATATTGCACTTCCACAATTGATGGACGCTTTTAATATCAGTGCGGGGATTGCCCAGTGGTTGGTTGTAGGTTATATGCTTGTGATTGGAATTATTCTGCCTTTTACTAGTTTACTGATGAAATGTTTTTCCGTAAGAAAACTTACAGTTTTTGCTTTAGGAGCATTTATGGTCGGCTCTCTTATCAGTGGTTTTGCACCCAATTTTAAACTTCTTCTAGCTGGACGTATGATTCAGGGAATTGGTACAGGAATGGTTCTTCCAATGATGTTTTCAGTTATTTTGGAGGTTTTTCCTCCAAATAAAATTGGCTCTGCCATGGGAGTAGCCTCTTTGGTCGTTATGTTTGCACCAGCAATTGGACCGACCCTTTCCGGAATATTTTTAGGAATGCTTTCCTGGCGCTGGATTTTCTTTTCTTTTGTTATTATATTGGCAGTTGCTGTGTTTTTTGCAGTAATCTATATGGTGAATCCTTATAAATTAACCAAACCTAAAATTGATGGAATATCCTGCTTGAGTTCCGTTATTGGATTTGGGGGTATAGTGCTGGGTGTTAGTCTGGTCAGTGAATTCGGATTTTCTGTTCCAGTTATTATGGCACTGATAATTGGTATTATTGCCATTGTATTTTATGCAAAAAGGCAAATGCAGATGGAAACTCCAGTTCTTGATTTAAAAGCTCTGACAGTCCCAAGATTCAGAACGGGAGCAATACTGGTGATGGTGAACTTTGGTATTGCATTATCGGCTATGTATTTGCTGCCCCAGTATATTCAAAACGGATTGTCGATTCCGGTGGCTACGGCTGGTTTGGTTTTGTTTCCAGGAGGGCTTATCAATGCCTTTGTTTCTTATCTTTCTGGTACACTTTATGATAAATTCGGAGCAAAATACCTTGTGAAAATTGGATTCTTTGCCTCGATTATGGGTATGATTTTATTACTGTTTACATCATCCAAAAGTTCTGCTGCTTATATAATTTTCTGCCATATTTTTTTAATGGTTGGTATTCCGCTGGTAATGTCTCCGGCACAGACAAGTGGATTGAATGCACTTCCGCAGAAACTGTCAAGAGATGGAAGTACCATTATAAATACAATGCAGCAGATAGTCGGTGCTATTAGTACCGCAATTGCAACATGTCTGCTTGGGATCGGACAAACTTTGTATTTATCTGACGGCGGCAGAAATAAAGCGGAAGCATTTGTGAATGGTTCCCATTACGGATTTTATTTTGCTCTGGCGCTTTCTATAATTGGATTTCTTATTTCCTTTAAAATCAAAGATACAAACAAAGCAAATAAAGTTTACTGAACAAGAGCAAAATATTTGCCGTACCCGGTTGTTTCCATGGAAAATCAAACAAACAGATGCCAGATATAATTATAATAATCAAGCTTTAAGCAATTTAAAGGGGGAAAATGCTATGGAAGATATTCCGGAAAGAACGCAAAAATATCTTGGTAACAAAGGATTGATTTTATTTCTTGCACTTTTAAGTGCATTTGTACCGCTGTCTACCGATCTTTATCTGCCGGCCCTTCCGGTTATGACAAGTTTTTTTCATGTGTCCGAGTTTGAGATGAATCTGACACTGATTCTGTTTTTCGTATTTTACAGTCTTGCAACATTGGTGTGGTCCTCTAAGCGATAAATATGGCCGCAGGCCAATTTTGCTCATTGGTCTGACTGGATAAACGATTAAGTGGGTAAAATTCAAAACCAGGAGAATAAGGAAACAGCAAGTAAAAATTTATAATTTTAAAATTTATCAAAATGAAACCGAGATATCATTATGAAATAAAAATAATCTCATAATGATATTTTTCTGTTTTTTGAATTGATTTAAGCAACGTAATTTGTCGATATTTTCATCTTAATAGGGATATAGTGCTGTATTGACAAGATTTCTGTATATATTGATGTTTTTGGCACGAATATTGCTGCTTAAAATAACTATACATAAAATTCAGGGGAGGTATAGTTGAAGTAATAGACAATACAGATGAAAACTATAGGATAAAACATCCTTATACTAAACTGCTGCTTGATTCAGTGCCTATAGATAATCCAAACAAGAGAAATGCAGTTTGACTAATATTAAAAAATTGGAGGAGGATATATGATGAACTTACAGTATATGGTGGAAGATAATTGGAGCAAAGCTGCTGAAGGGTACAGCGGCATAGTACAGAGAGAACTTCACAGTTTTAAAAAGGATGCATGGACAGAGCTCATATTAAAAAATGCACCGGATAAAAAAAAGCTGAAAGTGTTGGATATAGGAACCGGACCTGGTTTTTTTGCTGTTATTTTATCTTTGGCAGGACATGATGTTACTGCTGTTGACTGTACAGAAGAAATGATTGTACAGGCTCAAAAAAATGCAGAGGAGTCAGGAGTTAAACCACATTTTTATGTGATGGATAGTCATGATTTGGATTTTGAATATGAAAGCTTTGATCTGATTGTAAGCCGCAATGTGACCTGGACTCTGAGAAGTGCGGAAGCTGCTTATAGAGAATGGAAACGCCTGCTTAGAAAAGATGGAAGAATACTCATATTTGATGCCAATTGGAATTTATATTTTTATAATGAAGAATATAGAATAAACCATGAAAAGGATAAAAAGGATTATATCGCTAAATATGGAGAGGCTGCCTGCATAGATAATCACCCGGACAATGGAGATAGGTTCAGAAAAGCTATGCCCATGAATAAGAGATTGCGTCCTCAATGGGACTTTGATACTCTGATTAAAATCGGGTTTACCAAAATTTATTGTGAAATTGATGTCACAGAAAAAGTATGGGATGAGCATGAAAAATTAAAATACAGGTCAACACCGATGTTTATGCTGTCCATTGGGAAATGATAAATTCAGAGTTCTAAGTAATTGGAAAAAATACATTGATGGGGGGATTGAAATGACAAAGAACAGAGATGTGATGCAGTTGGCAAGAGCTGCTGTGCTTGTAGCAATTGCACTTATACTGCCGTATTTTTTTCACGGTATAAACAATGCAGGAAGCATTTTTCTGCCCATGCATATTCCAATTTTAATTGCAGGTTTTTTGCTTGAACCCAAATATTCAGTCATGGCAGGTGCAGCGGCTCCAGTGCTCAGTTTCCTGTTTACAGGAATGCCGCCTGTGCCCTATTTATATGTAATGGTATTGGAACTGGCTGCATACGGGCTTTTGATATCTGTTTTTTATAACAAGCTAAAGCTTAGAATGTATATGTCCCTAATTTTAGGTATGCTGGGGGGCAGAATAGTAAGCATAATTGGAACTTTTTTAATACTTCATATTATTATGGCCAGACCCTTTGATTTTATAACTGTGGTTTCAGGTCTGTTTATTACAGGGATTCCGGGAATAATAATACAGCTTGTATTTATACCAATTGTAGTGGGCGTACTTGAAAAAAATGTTTTAAAGGCTGGGATTAAAAATGGAAGATAGGGAATTTTTTAATGCAATAGCTGAAAAGTGGGATGATATGTGCTGTCATCCAAAAGAAAAAGTGAATCATGTAATTGAAAGTATAGACCTTGCTGAAGGGGAAAGAATTTTGGATGTGGGAAGCGGGACCGGAGTTCTTATACCTTATCTGGAGCAGAAAATAGGGAAAAGCGGCAGCATAACTGCAATTGATGTTGCAGAGAATATGATAAAGGTTTCCCAGAGAAAGAATAAGTACCCAAATTTAGATTTTCAGGTAGTTGATTTTTTTAAGCATGAAAGCAAAGAAAATTATGATTGCATAGTAGCTTATTCCTGTTATCCCCACTTAAAGGACAAGAAAAAATTTTTTGAGAAATCTTATGATATGCTGAATTCACAGGGGAAACTTGTAATAGCACATATAGAAGGTAAGGATAAAATAAATTCCCGTCATGGTGAAATAGAGGATAGAATAAACTCCAATTTACTGGTGGATATAGATAAATTGGCTGAGTTTGCAGAAAGAAGAGGCTTTTATCCACTTTATACTCAGGATGACAATGAGTTTTATATATATGTGGGAAAAAAGGTTTTAGATAGGGGGGAATTTGATGGAGACGATTATTCAAGATTACTGGGACAATAGGGCGGATACATACAGTGAAATGATAAGTGAAGAGATGAATAGTTTCAAAAGGAATAGCTGGAGTGAAATTATTAAAAACAAGGTTGCTTTGAAAGAGAATATAAAAGCACTGGATGTGGGAACTGGACCGGGTTTTTTTGGAATTATCATGGCTCAGATGGGATATCAGGTAACTGCAGTGGACGGATCGGAGGCCATGCTTCAGGAAGCTGAAAGAAATGCAGAAGTGGCGGGAGTAAATATAGATTTTATAAAAGGGGATGTGGAAAACCTTGACTTGCCTGAAGAGAGCTTTGATTTGATTATCAGCAGAAATGTCACCTGGACATTGAAAAATCCGGTTAGAACCTATGAAAATTGGTTTAAGCTTCTAAGGACTGGAGGAAAGCTTATTGTATTTGATGCAAACTGGTATCTTAGATTATCCTGTTCCAAGCTGCAGGATCAATATGCCAGGGATATGGATACAGCTTTTAAACTGGGCTATGACTGCAAAATCCATGAAAAGCAGATTAAAGTATGTGAAAATATTGCGAGGGATCTTCCGCTGACTTATAAGCTGCGTCCTGCATGGGATGAAGAGGTATTGATAAAGTGCGGGTTTTCAAAGGTTGATCTGGAAAATGATATTTCAGAGAAGATATATACTGAAGAGGAAAAAATGGCCTATAGAACTACGCCTATGTTCAGCATATGTGCATGGAAATTGTAAAATGCAGCCGCTGTATTCGAGACATTGAGGGAAAGAGGCGGTGAGGTGGATGCGTAAATACATATTTAAAAGATTGTTGTATTTGTTTCCAGTTCTATTTGGAATTACATTTTTAACATTTGCTCTTACGTATTTTTCACCGGGTGACCCTGCAGTGCTTATGCTGAATGCTACAGGGGTAACTCCTTCTCCGGAACTTGTAGAGAAAGTGAGGGGTGAATTGGGACTTGACAGACCTTTTCTGCTTCAGTATTTTAGCTGGCTGTCCGGTGTGATTAGAGGAGATTTTGGCATTTCCTACAAGTACAATAAACCGGTGCTGGATTTGATATTTGAAACACTTCCGGCTACTTTTAAACTTGCGGTCGTGTCCATCTTTCTGATGCTGCTCATAGCACTTCCGCTTGGCATTTTATCTGCACTTTATAAAAACAAGCTGGCTGATTATGTAATAAGAACTGTATCATTTTTTGGCATATCCATGCCTGGATTCTGGGTTGGTTTATTGTTAATGTATATATTTTCATTGAAGTTAAAAATTTTACCGGTCATGGGTGACTCAGGATGGACAAGTATTATACTGCCTTCGGCAACTTTGACTGTTGCAATGGCATCAAAATATACAAGGCAGCTGAGAGCCTCCATACTCGAGGAAATATCCCAGAATTATGTAGTTGGCGCCAGGTCGAGAGGAATTGGTAAATGGTGCATATTGCTGAAACATGTACTCAAGTGCTCTCTCTTATCAATTATAACTTTGCTGGGCTTGTCTCTTGGATCACTTCTTGGAGGAACAGCTATAGTTGAAACTATTTTTTCCTGGCCAGGAGTGGGGAAACTTGCCGTGGAGGGTATATTTACCAGAGATTATCCTCTGATACAGGGATATGTGGTGTGGATGACATTGATCTATGTATTTGTCAATCTTGCTGTAGATATTTCATACTACATTTTAGATCCTCGTATCCGATTGGAAAAGGGGGCTTGATATGAAGAGATTTGAAACATTTTTAAAGGATAATAAATTGTTTGTATTTCTCTGTATACTGGCATTGACTTTGATTGCGGCAGCTGTCACAGCACCTTTCCTGGCACCTAATGATCCCTTTAAAACGAATATGGCAAATTCCCTTCGGGAAAGCGGCGGCAGGTTTCCACTGGGTACTGATAATCTTGGCAGGTGTATTTTTTCGAGACTGCTCTATGGAGGTCAGAATTCTTTGAAGATGACTTTCAGCCTTGTTGTATCCGTATTTATAGTTGGCACGGCGGTGGGAACAGCAGCGGGGTATTTTGGAGGACTGGCCGATAATATTATAATGAGATTTTCCGATGTTTTTCTCGCTTTTCCTGGAATTATTTTTGCCATTGCCATTGCAGGAGTGCTTGGACCTAGTTCTATTAATACAGTTATAGCTTTGATTGCAGTAAATTGGGTAAAATATGCCAGGGTGAGCCGGAGCCTGGTCATGGCTGTAAAGGAAAAGGAGTATGTTAAATTGGCAAAAATGGGGGGGGCCAGAGAATATCAACTGATCTTGAAATATGTAGCGCCCAATATAATACCATCTCTTGTGGTAATGGCCACCATGGATATAGGTACTATGATGCTTGAAATATCGTCCCTGTCATTTTTGGGACTGGGTCCGCAGCCGCCTACTCCAGAGTGGGGTTATATGCTCAGTGAAGGCAGAAATTATATGCAGACCTCACCAGAGCTTATGATATATCCGGGTATTGCCATATTTATAACCGTCATGATATTTAATTTACTGGGAGATAGTATGAGAGACATACTGGATCCTAAAAAATAACATTGAGGAGGACTTGGTGAAAATGAAAATAAAAAAATATCTAGCAGTTATACTTTCAGTGATTTTTTTATGTGCAGGTTTTATAGGGTGTAAAAGTGAGAGTACTGCTGAAAAAAATGACAATGGACAATCAAAAAATATTGTATTTGGAGTAAATCAGTTTCCCAGCAGTCTGGATCCGGCAGAAGGATTCAACGGATGGTTTGTTTCCATGTATGGTGTAGGAGAGACACTGGTGAAGCTTGATAAAAATATGAAAATAGAACCACTGCTTGCTGATTCATGGAAAAGAGTGAATGATTTAACCTGGAAGTTTCATATTAAAGATGGAGCTAAGTTTCAAGATGGTACGCCTGTCAACGGTAAAACTGTAAAGGCTTCTCTGGAAAGGTCCCTGAAGTTAAATCCAAGAGCAGAGTCAATATTACCTATAGACTCTATAACAGAAGATGAACAATATGTTAGTATAAAAACAAAAACCTCCTATGAAGCATTTTTGGGAAACATTGCAGATCCGGTTGCCATAATAGTAAATACCAGTGCTGCAAAGGATACATTTACCAAAGCCCCCGTGTGTACAGGACCTTTTAAAGTTAAATCCTATGTTCCGGAGTCAAAGGTGGTGGTGGAAAAGAACAAAAACTATTGGGGAGATGAAGCCAAGATAGACGGGGCAGCTTTCAAATACATCAAAGATGCCAATACCCGGGCAATGGCGCTTCAGTCAGGAGAAATTGATGCGGCACAGAGTATTTCAAGCGACAACATATCCTTATTTGCCGACAAGTCCAAATACAATACAGATAAGATTACCAGTCTGAGAATAATAATGTCCTATGAAAATCTGAACAATGAATTTTTGAAGGATCCTGCAGTCCGCAAAGCCATAGCTCTGGGAGTGAATAGAGAATCCTATGCCAAGGATGTTTTAAAAGGCACTGCTGAAGCTGCAGTTGGACCTTTCCCTAAATCCCTGCCCTTTGGAGAAAACAATCTTACGTCATATAAATATGACAAGGAAGGGGCAGTCAAACTTTTAAACGAGGCTGGATATACGGATACTGACGGAGACGGCATAAGAGAAAAAAACGGGAAAAAGCTGCAATTGAACCTGGCATTTTACACAAGCCGTTCCGAGCTTCCGGTAATTGCACAGGCAATGCAGTCCGAGCTTAAGGAAATCGGCATAGCTGTTAAACTGCAGTCCTATGAATCAGTGACCAATGTGCTTAAAAGCGGCAGCTTCGATATCTGTTTGTATAGTGTGAATACTGCAACATCGGGAGATCCTCAGTCTTTTCTGGAATTGTATTTCAAGACCGGAGGAAGTGAAAATTATGGTAAATACAGTGATCCTGAAGTTGATTCTCTTATTGACAAGCTAAAAAATGAAAAAGATACTCAAAAAAGAAATTCTATTGCCATAGATGTACAGAAAAAATTGCTGGAGGATAATTCCGATATATTTTTAGTTACGCCAATGCTTAATCTGGTAAGCAAGAGTAACGTGAGCGGGCTGACTGTATATCCTGTTGATTATTACCTGCTTAACAGCAGTGTGTATATAAAATGATAGCTAAAAATATACTGGATATAAAAAATATATCTATAAAATACGGAGAACAGGCACCTGCAGTTGAAAATGTAAGCATGACAGTTAAAAATAAAGAAATAGTTGGGATTGTAGGTGAAAGCGGCAGTGGAAAATCCACGATTATAAGGGCTGTACTTGGACTTTTGCCTGCAGGAGCAGCTGTTTCCTCGGGAAATATAATTTTTAAAAATGAAGATATTCTCAATTATTCTGAAAGAAAATGGAGAGAAATACGGGGAAACAGGATGGCAGTGATATTTCAGGATTCAGGGGGATTTTTGACTCCTGTAAAAAAAGTAGGGAATCAATTTGTAGAAACTATAAGGAGTCATTTTCATATTTCAAAAAAGGAGGCTTTTGATAAAGCTGTTTTCATGATAAAAAAAATGGATATGGCAGATGCAGCTGCTGTAATGAATTCATATCCCTTTCAGCTGAGCGGCGGTATGAAACAGAGGGTTGCCATAGCCATGGCCATGGTTATGAAACCTGAACTTCTCCTGGCAGATGAACCTACCAGCGCTTTGGATGTAACTGTTCAGGCCCAGGTTGTAAGACAGATGGCTGAACTCAGAAAGAATTTTAATACAAGCATAGTGCTGGTTACCCATAACCTGGGAGTGGCAGCCTATATGTGTGATAAAATAGGAGTAATGCAGGAAGGAAGGCTGGTGGAGTGGGGAACTAAGGATCAGGTTATAAATAATCCAAGAAACAAGTATACTATGGAATTATTATCGGCGGTACCTGAATTGGAGGGATGTGATTTTGGAGGAAAAGAAGCAGCCTATACTGGAGATTGAAAATCTTACAAAACAATTTCAAATGGAGGATAAAAGAAGACTGACTGCAGTGAATGATGTGAGCCTGAAGCTGTATGAAGGGGAGTGCCTGGGTCTGGTTGGAGAAAGCGGCTGCGGTAAAAGCACCCTGGCAGATATGATAGTTCATCTTGAAGAACCTACTTCCGGAAAAATTATTTTCAGAAATCAGGATATTACCAATTTAAGAGGAGAAAAATTGAGGCAGAACAGGAGGAAAATTCAGATGATATTTCAAGATATCTCTGAAACCTTCAATCCCCGGATGAAGGTCTGGGAAACTATAGCTGAGCCTCTTTTGAATTTTAAACTCATAGATAAGCACAGTGCCCGTAAAAAAGCGGCAGAGCTTCTTGAAGCAGTGGGCATGAGTGAAAATTTTGCAGATAGATATCCCCATCAGCTGAGCGGAGGACAGCGGCAGAGAGTGGCAATAGCAAGGGCGGTATCCTTAAAACCTGAAATTATAATATGTGATGAAGTCACTTCAGCTCTGGATGTTTCCGTACAAAATCAGGTTCTTTCTCTCCTTGTGAATCTGCAGAGGAAAGAAAAATTGTCCTATATTTTTATCTGTCATGATCTGGCGGTGGTGAAAAATATAAGTCACAGGATTGTGGTTATGTATCTTGGAGAAATTGTTGAAATCATTCACAGCTGCAAACTCACTTCAAGTTCATGCCATCCTTATACAAAAGCCCTGCTGTCCTCCGTGCTGTCTGTTAAAAAAGCTGATAACAGCAGAATAGAAATAATTAAAGGTGAGCCGCCAAGCCCCGTTTGTCTACCTCCGGGATGCAGTTTCAGCTTCAGGTGTAAAAGATGCAGTGATGTATGTTTGAAAGAAAAGCCTGAATTAAAAGTAATAGGAAAAAGTCATTTAGTGGCTTGTCACTTATTTGATAAATAATGTATAGGCTGCGTACATATTATGAAGAGTTAATGCCCTATGTATATTATGTGGGAGCAGCTGCAGCGGAAGTTGTTGAAAAATCAAAGGCCATGGCAGAAGTGATGGATGTTCCCTGTTTGGTACATTCTCCACATGGCAGCGGAGATTCCTATAATTATGCAGGCTCCTGTGGTATTCCCAGTATTTTGATTGAGAGAGGATGTACGGGTGTCTGGTCAAAAGAAGAAGTGGAATTGGGAAAAGAAGATGTTAGAAATGTGCTGCGTTATCTTAAAGTCCTGGAGGGAAAGATATCTGAGAGAATCTATAATCCTGTAGATATAGAAAATGTAATTTACAAGAGTGCATCACACACGGGATGCTGGTATCCGATAAAAAAAGCAGGAGATGCCTTGAAAAAAGGAGAAATATTGGGCAGGATTAAGGATTACTTTGGAAATGTACTGGAAACATGCACTGCCGAAGCAGATGGAATTCTGCTCTATCAGGTTGTCAGTTTGTCTATTATCAAAGGCGGCTCCATGGTGGCTTACGGAGGGAATGCAGACTATGGTCAGATAGATAAATGGTGAAAAAGACAAATATTTTCATGATAGTTACTGCTACGATATTTTTTTTATGTAAGTATTTATGTTTTTGTTTATGCTGGACCAGGAATGTTTGCAGAACATTACTGTGATATTGTTTCGTTTTGACTGTTGTTTTACTATTTCAGCCATATTATGTCCTATGTAGTCTGTGAGAACCACGACTATATCCGTATTTGATGGAATTTTTATTTTTCTGTCTCCTTTTTTTCTCCCCGTAACATGTACTATTTTATTAAACCCGTTTTCTCTCAATTTGTTTTTTATTTTTTCAATTCTGTCTCCGCCTACCACTAAAATCCCCATCAGACATACCTCCAATTTTTATTTTTGTAATATAAAAAAGCTATTTTCCTTTTATAAGAAAAATAACTTTTGATAACAGGTTATAGAATAGAATTAGTATTTTTCTTATCTTTCAAAGTAACTTAAAACAATTTAATTCACTTTGCAGGAATTGACACCGGTACATATAAGATGTCCGGTTGTCGGGCTTCAAAGGGCCAGTCCCTCCACCGCTCTTGATAAGAGAACTTTATTAAGTTATATAAATTTTATCATACTACAATATGATCGATAATGCAAATGAATATTGAAATAAGTCAGAATCTTTTAGAATTGAATTTTTTCAAAAAGTGTTGACTCTGACGCCGCGTCATAGTGCAATATATATGTAGAGATTATTTATATCAACAAAGACTTGCAGCCGGCGGAGCGTTAGACAATAGTGATAGTTCTAAAATCAAATTTTGAGGTGTGGAAATGAGAACAGTAAAACAGGTTTCAGATTTGACGGGAATAAGTGTGCGCACACTGCATTACTATGATGAGATAGGATTGTTAAAACCAAGTAAGATTACAGAGGCAGGTTACAGACTTTATGATGACAGGGCTCTTGAAGCTTTACAGCAGATCTTATTTTTTAAGGAGCTTGAATTACCCTTAAAGGAAGTAAGAAAAATTATGACAGAACCAAGCTTCGATAAAATGGAGGCACTAAAAAATCAGAAAAAACTGCTTGTTTTGAAACGCAATAGATTAAACAAATTAATTGGACTTATAAATAAAACGTTGAAGGGAGAAAGCACGATGAGTTTTAAGGAATTTGATATGACCGAATATTATAATGTGTTAGAAGAATTTAAAACAGAAAATAAGACTAAAGTAATTAGGCAGTGGGGAAGCATAGATAAATTTGATGAATTTATTGAAAAAGTTAAAACTAAGGAAACTGAAATTGCCAAAGACGCTGTAAAGCAGTATGGAAGTATAAAAAAATTCACTGAAGCTTTAAAGAAAAATTTAAATAGTGATGTTTTAGCTAAAGCAGAACAGATTGATGAGTTTAAGAAAGATTGCCTTTATGACAGGCATCCTAAATTAAAAGAACTATATAAGAAACTTGTGTTTGATTTAAGCAAAGATCCTTCTTCGTGGGAAATTCAACGGATTGCTGAAGAAATAACTAATACAGTTAAAAAGGATTATGAAGTTTTTAAAGCTGATATGGGAGATTATTACTGGCACAGTATGGTGCAAATTTATTTGGTATTTCCTAAATGGATAGAAGAAGTTGATAAGAAATATGGAAGCGGTGCGTCTAAATTTATAGGAAAAGCTTTGAAAATTTATTCTGAAAATAATTTGCCTAAAATAGATACATTATATAAAAAGCTTGTATCTGATTTAAGCAGAGATCCTTTTTCAAGAGAGATTCAACAAATTGTTTTTGAAATAGCAAATGAAACCAGGCAAATAAATGAAGCTTTGAAAGTATATGAAGGAGAAAATTATTTTGGGTATATGGCAGATTTTTATTTATCAAGTCCTGAATTTATAAAAGCAACAGATAAAAGATATGGAAGCGGTGCATCAAAATTTATAGGAAAAGCCCTAAAATTTTATTCTAAAAACAAGTTGAACTAGGGTAAATTTCTATTATATATTTCATTGAAATGTACAAACTATTGTAGAGGAGATGATAATTTTATGTCCAGAAGAAATAAGATATTGGTCCCCGAAGCTAGAATTGGCATGGAGAAATTGAAGATAGAAGCGGCCAGGGAACTGGCCGAAAATAACAAGAATTCCAGTTCAGTGAATAATTTTTCAGTAGGCGGCCAGATGGTTAAAAAAATGGTTAAAAAATATGAAAAAAAATTAAAGTAATATCAAAAAACCCCGTCCGGAAAGGATGGGGCCTTTTAACTCCATTCAATTTATTTATAAATGTGAACTAAGTTAGCCGGAAAACAATTCTGACTTTTTAGCTGTCTTCCATTGCTTTCTCAATATTTAAAATAAAATCACTGGTTTTTATATCTAAACTTTTGCAGATTTTAAAAATGATATTTAAAGTAGGATTTCGTTTCTGACACTCTATCATGCTTATATAAGTTCTATCAATATTACATTTACGAGCAAGATCCTCCTGGGATAATCCACATTTTATTCTGCGGTTTTTTAAAGTTACAGCAAGTGCATTTTCTAATGTCACATAAACCACCTCTTGAATTTAATTTTAAAAAAAATGTTGCAAATTGTCAGCATACTATAGTCTACAATAAGGGATTTTTATGCTATAATTTAAAAGTGTTTTGAATTATAAACTTTAATTTGTTATTTATAAGAAGGGCGGTTTGAAATTTACGTGATGGATGATAAGGTAAACGATTTGAGAGAGAGATTACATAAATTAATTGAGGAAAAGGCAGACTACAGGGAAATATTAAAGGCAAGTCAGAAATTAGATAAATACATAAATCAAGTCATAAAAAGTACAAGCAGTTAATTATATAAAATATGAGTTTTTATGTTCAAATGTATGAATTTGGGATAATATGTCTGTTAAAGTATTGTTAATTTTTGATGATAATAGTATTCTGTTCTAACGAGGAGTATTTAAATGACTGGCATTAATAAGTATGTTAAAAAACATTGCGGTTGTTGTGATTTTTATAAAATTGGCTATAATTGTAGTTAATACTGCGTTGAATTGCCGGGAGGAGATTGGTTTGAGGAAGGATATGGAAAATATAATAGAAAATATATCAAAAGTTGTTGTTGGTAAAAAACTTGTGATTTTGGATATACTGGAAGCAATTTTGGCGGAAGGACATGTGCTTATTGAAGATGTACCCGGTGTAGGAAAAACTATGTTGGTAAAAGCTTTGAGTAAAAGTCTGAATTTAAATTTCAGCAGAATTCAATTAACACCGGATATACTGCCTTCTGACATATTGGGAGTGTCTGTTTACAATCCCCGAAATTATGAATTCAATTTTAAGAAAGGTCCTATTTTTGCCAATATGGTTTTGGTAGATGAGATAAATAGAGCTTTGCCTAGAACTCAAAGTGCATTAATTGAAGTAATGGAAGAAGGTCAGATCACCGATGGAAATAATACCTATTTATTAGATGCGCCATTTATGGTAATGGCTACAGAAAACCCATTGGAGTATTCTGGTACTTTTCAGCTGCCTGAAGCGGTGCTTGACAGGTTTATGATTAAAATATCTCTAGGATACCCCACAAAAAATGAAGAGATAAAAATGCTTTCCTCCCGTTCTGTCCATGGAAAAAGTCAATTGGACAGCATACTTCCTGTTATGGAACTTGATCAATTGAAGCAGCACCAGGAACAAGTTGGAAATGTGCATGTAAGCAGTGGGATATATGAGTTTATAGTCAATATTGTCCAGAAGACGAGAAGCTGCAATGAATTGCTGTTAGGGGCATCTCCCAGAGCTTCCATTGCACTGTTGAAAATCTCAAAAGCAGCTGCATATGTACATGGGCGGAACTATGTAGTCCCGGATGATGTAAAGGAAAATATAAAAAAAGTACTTTCCCATAGAATAATATTATCGAAAGAAGAAAAATTCAATGGTACTGATACTTCGAAAATTATTGATAACATAATGAAAGAGGTAGCAGTACCTGATGTTAAATACGCATGATAAAATTTAAAATATCGTTTATAGCTGTTTTAGCTTTACTGATTTCAGCTCATTATTTTTATGGGAAAGAAATAATTAACTCTTTACTTCTGGTATTCCTTTCAATACTATTTATCTCATTTATTTCAATGCTTTTCTTAAAAAAATATATAGAGATCAATTTGTGTTTGGAAAGCAAAAAATTTTTTGTGGATGAACAGTCAAAAATCTATTTACATGTAAAAAATAGAGGCTTATTTTTTTATCCTGACATAGGTTTTTTATTTGATTTTTTTAATGTAAGAGAAAAATCAAGTGGAAGTTTTATTTTACCGCCGTTTAAAGAACTTAAAATTGAGTTGAATTGTGAATTTACTGACAGGGGAATTTATAGCTTGAAAAATTGTTTTTTGGAGGTAGGAGATATATTCCTGGTATCTTCGAGAAAAATGAATTTTAGCAATGAACATGATATAATTGTCTATCCCAAGAGGGTGAAACTGCCTTTGAAAATTGAGAGAATTATAGATAGAGCCAGTGAGTACTCAAAAAATAATATGAACTTCTATACTTCGGATACCTATTCATCTATTGATAAATATGCGGCAGGAGATAATTTTAAGGATATACACTGGAAATTAAGTGCTAAAATGAATGAACTGTATGTAAAAAAATTTGATACCGTAAAAAAGCAGGGTATTGAGATATATGTGGATATGACAGATTGCCTGATGCAGCCCAAGGCATTTCACAATATGACAGATGAAAATCTGGTTTCTTTTTCATTATCCATAATAAAATATTTGTTGTGGAAAGGTGAAACTATTTATGTAAACATCGAAAATTTACAAAGCTCTGTTTTTAAATTGGACAAAATTGATGACTATTATTCTATCCTGTCATATTATCTAAAGCACAAAAGTATGGGGAAAAATGATTTTTTCAATAAAGTACTGGGGAAAAAAATGCAAAATGCTGAAGTATACAGGTGTACTTATATAATAACTTATACTATATTGTCCCATAATGTGGAGGTACTTTCCAAAATAAAAAATAATTGTGAAGTTTTAATTGTTTTCGTCCTGGTAGATATTTCATATAAAATAAAAGAATTGTTGTCTCATAGTGGTATAGATGTGGTGGTATTGACTGTTTAAAGGATGTGGTATATTGAGAAAAATTTATATTCCCATGGCTGTAGCAAATATTGTAATGATTATTATTTTAGTTGATAAATCTTATATTGTTGCAGATATTTCCTATAAAAATATTGCATTGGTATTTGCAGTAACTTTGACAGTGTTTGAGTTGACAGGGTACATCATAAATAAAAATAACAAAATTTGTCTATTAGATAAAGTCTACCTACATAGCAATTCAAGTACATCATAAATAAAAATAACAAAATTTGCCTGCCCTTATTGATTGTATTTATTGTATTAGCTGCAGTCATTTTCAGGTACTCTAATTTCATATCATATCTCGACAATTTAAAAAATTTAGCGACAAGAATAGATAATTTGACTAAAACAGCTTCTTCAGTTGATTTTTCATTGATCTACCCATTTTATGTTTTAATTATACCTATATTGACATTTCTTTATTTAATTCTATTTAAATTTAATTTGGGAACAGCAGCAACATTGATCAATACTTTAATATTGGTATTGTATGAGTTATTGGAATTCAATACAGCAGTGAAAACTGTATTGCCTTTATATATTTTTTCAGCTTATATGAATTATAATCCATATAAATTCAGTGTAGAAGTAGAAAAAAATTATGCTAAAAATTTATTTCTCTACTATTTAATAATATGTATTGGATTTTCCTCAGTTATATATTGTTTTGTACCGGATACGTATGGAAAAGAAGCAGATGTCATTCAATATAAATTTAATAATATGATCAACAAAAACCAGGACAGTTCTCATGATTTTGTCAGCATCGGTATAAATACAGGCAGAACATCTATTTTGGGAAAGAAACTGAAGACAAGTGATTATAAGCTTTCGCTGATAAGCGGGGATGTACCTGATTATTTGAGAACCAAGGTATACTATAATTATAATCATGATAGGTGGACAGAAAGCAGGGATCTGATCTTATTGAGAGCTAGACATACATTGAATGTATTGGATTCAGCATCACGCAGCGGACTCATTGAGAAAAATATTGAATACAATAGGGAAAAGACTTCAAAAATTAAAACTATTTCAGTTCAAAATTTGAATGATGATTTCTATAATATTATGATATCACCTAATTTCATTACAGAGATAATCTCTTCGGAAAATTCAGATATTGTTATGTACAGTGATGAAAACTATCTTGCAGGACGGCATCAGACCAAATATGCCATAAACTTTTATGATTATGACGATATTGAGACTTTTGAGGATTATGCCGTGTCAAAATATAGTGAGGATATAAATAGTGTTTACAAAAGCTATAATGTGAATGACAATGCCCTGAATTTTACCAGTTCGCAAAGAGTAAGGGAATTGGCAGATAAAATAACTCTCACGGCTTCCAACAATACTGAAAAATTGAAGCTTATTAAAAGTTATCTGATGAATAACTACAATTATAATTTACAGCCTGATAAAATGGAAAGCAATTCTACAGATTATGTTGATTTCTTTTTATTTGACGGAAAAGAGGGATACTGTACGTCTTTTGCTACGGCTGCTGTAATGCTGTGCAGAGCTGCCGGCATACCGGCTAGATATGTAGAGGGATTTAAAATAAGCGGGGAAAAGGATTATAAGGGCAGGTATATTTTAAGATCCTCTGATGCCCATGCTTGGTGTGAAGTACTCACCTCTGCAGATAAAGGAACGTGGACAATATTGGACACCACTCCGGGTTATGGAGATAATGATGGGGTGAGCAGCACAGAAAACGCTGCTGCAGATAATGATTCTCAAAATAGCAGTGAGCAAAAACAGCCGCAGGAAGAACCTGTGAAAGAAGACAAGCGGACAAATACAGAGAAGAAAATTGAAAACGCCGGTTCCATTAAAAAATTTCAAAAATATAATTATATAGCTACAATAATATGTACAGCTGTTTTACTTGGTACAACCAAAATTTTAAGAAGAAAAATTATACTTAAAAACATAGTAAATAGTGAAGCTGTAATGCCATTGTATACTTTTGTATTGAAAAGATTAAAAACTATAGGGCTGTCAAAAAAAATCTATGAAACTGACAGGGAATTTGCTTTTAGAATAAAAGATAAATTGGATATTAGAGATCTGGTAGAAGATGTATACAGAGAAATATACGGAGGTGAAAAGGTTAATTTGAATAAAAATACTGTCATATTGACTGTAGAAAAAACGGTAAAAAGGAATTCAAACATTTTGAAATACTATATTTTTTTCTGAGATAAATTGTATAAGAGATAAATTTGTAAAAATGTATTGACAAAGATAAAATTATTGTTAAAATAAAATTAGCACTCAAGTAATACAAGTGCTAACAAAATAGCCGGATGACCATAAATTCAAGAGTCATCTGATGAAATATTGAATATTGGATTATATGATAATTGTGACAGTGGTTTTGTGCCCTGTCATTTAGATATTATTAGATATAACTGAAAGGAAATGATAAAATGGCTGTAAAACAATTTAAGGCAGAATCGAAAAGACTGCTTGATTTGATGGTTAACTCAATTTACACAAATAAAGAGATATTTTTAAGAGAACTTATATCAAATGCCAGTGATGCAATTGACAAAAGTTATTATAGGTCGCTTGTTGATGAAAATGTGAACTTCAACAAGGAGGATTTTTTTATCAGAATTACTCCAGATAAGGAGAAAAGAACACTTACAATTACTGACACCGGTATAGGAATGACAGAGGAGGAACTTGAAAATAATCTGGGTACTATTGCAGAAAGCGGATCTCTGGCATTTAAAAGTGAAAATGACATAAAAGATGGTGTGGACATAATAGGTCAGTTTGGAGTTGGCTTCTATTCCGCTTTTATGGTATCTGACAAAGTGATTGTGAAAAGTCGTTCCGTTGACTCGGATAAGGCATATAAGTGGGAATCACAGGGTGCAGAAGGATATACCATTGAACCCTGTGAAAAGGAAACTGCGGGTACTGAAATTATATTGAAAATCAAAGAAAATACTGAAGATGAAAAGTATGATGAGTTTCTGGATGAATATAAAATTAAATCTTTGATAAAAAAATATTCCGATTTTATAAAATACCCAATCAAGATGATGGTTAAAAAGAGCAGACCTAAAAAGGACAATGACAAAGAGCAGGAAGAGTATTTTGAGGATGAAACCTTAAACAGCATGGTTCCTATCTGGAGAAAAAATAAAAATGAATTGAAGCCGGAAGATTATGATCAATTTTATATGGATAAGCATTTTGGATACGATAAGCCTCTCAGAGTGATACATTCCAGTGTAGAAGGTGTAGTCAGCTATAAAACACTGCTGTTTATTCCGGCCAGAGCACCTTATGATTTCTATACAAAGGAATTTGAAAAAGGACTTGAACTCTATTCAAATGGTGTTTTGATAATGGAAAAATGCGCTGATTTACTGCCGGATTATTTTAGCTTTGTCCAGGGACTTGTGGATTCGGCAGATCTTTCTCTTAATATTTCAAGAGAACTTCTGCAGCACGACAGGCAGCTTAAATTCATTGCTAAGAGGATAAAGGATAAAATAAAGAGCGAACTTCTTTTGATGCTCAAAAATGATCGTGAAAAATATATTGAATTTTACAACAGTTTTGGAAAACAACTCAAATATGGGGTTTATTCTGATTTTGGAGCCAACAAGGAAGTACTTCAGGATCTGCTGATGTTCTATTCTTCCACGGAGAAAAAACTTGTAACGTTGGATGAATATGTTTCACGTATGAAAGAGGAGCAGAAATATATATACTATGCGGCAGGTGAGAACATAGAAAAAATTGAAAAACTGCCTCAAACAGAGCTGGTTAAAGACAAGAATTTTGAAATATTGTATTTTACCGATGACGTGGATGAATTTGCCATTAAAATGCTCATGAAATACAAGGAAAAAGAATTCAAATCTGTTTCCAGCAAAGATCTGGGTTTTGACTCTGATGATAAGGAAAGTAAAAAGGAAACCGAGGAAAATAAAGAACTGTTTGATTTTATGAAAGAGGTATTGAAGGATAAGGTAAAAGAAGTCAGGGCTTCAAATAGACTCAAAACTCATCCTGTGTGTCTGGCAAATGAAGGTGAAGTTTCAATTGAAATGGAAAAGGTACTCAAGATGATGCCGAGCAACCAGAATATAAAAGCTGATAAAATCCTTGAAATAAATACCAGCCATGAGATGTTCAAGGCTATCAAGAAGGCATTTGCAGAGGATAAGGACAAATTGAAGATGTACTCCAACCTGCTCTATGACCAGGCGCTTTTAATTGAGGGGCTTCCAGTAGATGATCCTGTGCAGTTTGCCAATAATGTGTGCAGTTTAATTAAATAATCTTATATTTTAGAAAAAACAGGCTCTTTGATTATCAGGGAGCTTGTTTTTGAGTTAGGGATTTTTTAAAATTGTTAGAATAATCAAATTACAACAACGAATATAACAATTATCTCACATTCTTAAATTTTTCTAACAGAAAGGTTTATTTTATATACAAATATAAATGTGGATTTAAGCAGTTTTAAGGTGATATAGTAATAGAATAAAGGTTGGTATGATTATTGCTATAATAAAAATGAGAGGGAGTTTTGATTATTTTATTGATATGAAAGCGATTAAATAGTATACTTATTTATAGTAGTAAATTTACTTCTATATCATATACATAATAGTATTTTTACTACTATGAGATTTCTCCGGAGAGACAAAAAGTTTATTTTATGTTGAATAAGCTTCAATATAGAGCTTTGAAAACGATTTATGATCAGCAATACTTATAAAATTCCCAATATTCCGATACATAAAAAGGTGGTGATTCAGTAAAATATCAGGAATCTATTATTACTTAGTCCATTGATAATTTTGGAAATTATATTTAAGAAATTGAAAAGGAGATTAGAAAAATGATAAGAAAAATTTGCAAAATAATTACGGGATATTTTCCGGTATGGGTGGTCATTGGTTCAGTTTTATCCTTTATATTTCCAACCCATGTTAAGCCCTTAAGTGCCTATACTGCTTATTATCTGGGAACTGTAATGTTCTGCATGGGACTTACTATGACAACCAATGATTTCAAATTGGTATTTTCTCGCCCGCTTGATGTACTGTGGGGTGTTGTACCGCGTTATCTCATCATGCCTTTTGTTGCATTTGCCATATCAAAGCTTTTGCATTTACCGGCTCCTATAGCTGCTGGACTTATTTTGGTTGGATGCTGTCCAAGCGCTGTGGCTTCAAACCTTATGACATTTTTGTCCAAGGGGGATGAGGCTCTTTCAATCACGGTTTCAAGTGTGAATACGGTTCTGGCACCTATCCTTACACCGGCAATTTTTTTGATGCTTGCAGGATCCATGGTTAAAGTAAATGCAGCGTCAATGCTTTTGAGTATTGTAAAAAGTGTAGTTGTTCCAGTTTGTTTGGGAGTATTGCTCCGCAGAATTGCAGATAAACCTGTACAGAAAGTTGTAGAATTTGTACCTGTAGCATCTACAATTGCTCTTATGTTTATCATAACCACAGGTGTTGCAGTGAATGCAGAAAACCTTGCCAGTGTAGCATTTATGGCCTTCCTGGCAGTAGCACTTCATAATGCAACTGGATTGTTCCTGGGATATAATGCTGCACGTAGATTAGGCAAGCTCAGCAAGCGCAAATCCAAGGCAATTGCTTTTGAAATAGGCATGGAGAATTCAGGACTTGCAGTTACACTGGCTTTAATGAATCTAAATCCTCTAGCTGCTATTCCTGGTGCTATTTTTAGTGCTTGGCACAATGTTACAGGTTCTGCCCTGGCAACCTACTGGTCCAATAGAGCGGAAAAGGATGATGCTGTAGATTCTGCAAAAATTAAAGCTGAAAGTTTAGAAAATTAAAATTTATTCTTGCAAGGAGGTTTAGTATGCTTGATATAAAAATGCCGGTAATTCATAGAATAGTTACTGAAGAAAGCTGCAGCTGTTTGTCTGAAAAAGAAATAATTGAGATAGTTCAACATGGAATTGACAGAGAGCTTGAAGGAAAGGATATCAAAGGGAAAAAAATAGGTGTGCTGGCGGGAAGCAGAGGTATACGGGATGTTCAGCTCATTATAAAACAGGTTATAATCAATTTAAAAGCACATGGAGCTGATGTAATTGTTTTACCTGCCATGGGCAGTCATGGAGGTGCAACAGCAGCAGGACAGCGTTCAATTCTGGATCATTACGGCATAAATGAAAAGGAGCTCGGAGTTCCCATAGTGTCAAATATGGAAGTGGAAACCATTGATCACATAGGCAGGCAGCCGGTTTATGTAGATAAAAAGGTGCTGGATCTGGACTATATAGTTCCGGTAAACAGGGTCAAGGCTCATACTGATTTTCACGGTGAACATGAAAGTGGAGTTATAAAGATGCTGGTTATTGGAATAGGGAAACAAGCACAGGCAGAAGCAGTACATCAGCACGGCGCCAATGGACTTAAAAATCTAATTCCAAAAGTGGCCGAAAAGGTATTGGAACATATTCCTCTATTGGCTGCAGTGGCCATTGTTGAAAATAAGAGGGACATGACGGCAGCTGTGGAAGTATTAAATGCCGGAAATATTTTTGAAAAAGATGCAGAACTTCTGAAGTATTCAAAGAAGTTGCTGCCTAAGCTGCCATTGAGCAATCTGGATGTTTTGGTAATCAAGGAGATGGGAAAGAATATCTCTGGTGTGGGCATGGACCCGAATGTAATTGGCCGCATGAGAATTAATGGTATACCTGATGACCCGGGAACTGCAAGCAGAATTGTCATATTGGATTTAACGGAGGAATCTGAGGGAAATGCTCTGGGCATGGGTATTGCCGATGTGACTACAAAAAGGCTTTATGACAAGGTGGATATCCAAAAGACTTACATGAATACCATAACTTCTGGATTTTTGGAGCGCTGTTTTATTCCGGTGGTAGCTCCTACAGACAAAGAGGCAATACGGATAGCTCTGCAGACTTGTGGACGAGCTGTAGATCAGGATACGGCACGTATTATGCTCATAGACAGTACTCTTGAGCTCTCACATATATATATATCTTCAGCGCTGCTGCCTGAAGTTCCCCCTGAATATAAAATTTGTGGAACGGACGTTACAGATGTATTTGACGGGAATGGAAATTTGACATTGTTTTAAAAAATAATCTCCGCAGGATGTTAGAGGGACTGTTTCAAAATTTGAATTTTGAAACAGTCCCTTTTAGCATTAAAGCCGTTCTGGCATTATGATATAATGATCAATATATAGATGTGATATTACTATATTTGAGTTGGAGGAAAAATCAATGAGAATTTTACATACTTCTGATTGGCATCTGGGAAAAAATCTGGAAGGCCACAGCTGCATGGACGAACAAGAAGCTTTTCTTGAAGACTTTGTGAGAATAGTAAATGAGAACAATGTGGATTTGGTTATCGTTGCAGGAGATATTTACGACAGCTATAATCCACCGGCCAGGGCTGAAAAAATGTTTTATGATACATTGAAAAAATTGTCCTCGGATGGAGAAAGAATAACTTTGGTTATATCCGGCAATCATGACAACCCGGATAGATTAGTGGCAGCAGGTCCTCTGGCAAGAGATCATGGAATCATAATGGTGGGTACACCGAAGTCCGTAATTCCCTGCGGAGATTATGGAAAGCACAAAGTTGTAGATTCCGGTGAGGGTTTTGTTGAAATTGAAATAAATGGGGAGAGAGCTGTGATCATTACAGTACCTTATCCAAGTGAAAAAAGATTAAATGAAGTTTTATACAATGAAATGGAAACGGAAAAAGACAAAGTCCTGTCCTACAGCCATAAAATCAAGACTCTATTTGACAACTTAAGTAAAAACTTTAGAGAGGATACCATAAATATTGCGGTTTCCCATTTATTTGCAATGGGAAGTGACCAGGCCGGCTCGGAAAGAAACATTCAGCTTGGTGGAAGTTTTATTGTAGACGGAAGCTGTCTCCCTAAAAAAGCGCAGTACATTGCCCTGGGACACGTCCATAAACCTCAAGCAGTGCCCGGGACCGGAGGGAGGGCAAGATATTCAGGTTCCCCTCTGCAGTACAACAAAAAAGAAATTAGTTTTAAAAAGAAATGTTTTGTAATAGATGTAAAGGCAGGGGAGGACTGCAGTGTCAGGGAAGTTGAATTTAAGACATATAAACCTATAGAAATCTGGAGATGTGCCAGTGTAGAGGAGGCTATCGAAAGATGTAATGAAAATAGTGGCAGCAGCTGCTGGGTCTATATGGAGATAAGCACCGACAGATATATAAGGGAAGATGAAATAAAATTGATGAAGACTGCGAAAAAGGATATATTGGAAATTGTTCCTAAGATAACAGGTGAAAATTGTATTGATGGGGATGTAGACAGTTTTTCACATAAATCCTTTGAGGACATATTCAGGGAGTTTTACATAAAGGAAAGAAAGGTAGAACCTGATCCGGAGATAATAGACCTGCTGATGTCTATTATTGGGGAGGAGGATAATAATGAAACCAATTAAACTTAAAATAAAGGGATTGAACAGTTTCATGGACACCCAGGAAATTGATTTCAAAAAATTGACCTGCAGGGGTATATTTGGCATATTCGGACCTACGGGAAGCGGAAAATCTACCGTACTTGATGGAATCACCCTGGCACTTTACGGTGAGGTCGCAAGAAAAAGCTCCAATTTCATGAATGTTAACTGCACGGATTTGATGGTAAGCTATGAATTCCAGATATCAGATAAGAAAATGAAAATATACAGGGTGGAGAGGGAATTTAAAAGAGAAAGTAAAACCGGAAAAGTGAGGAGTAAATTTGCCAGAATATTGGATATTACTTCTGGCATAGAAGAAATACTGGAGGAAGGAGCCAAAAGCGTAACTGAAAAATGTGAGGAAATACTGGGATTAAAACTTGAGGACTTTACCAGGACCGTAGTGCTTCCCCAGGGAAAATTCAGTGAATTTTTAAGGCTGGAGGGAAAAGACAGAAGGAATATGCTTGAGAGATTGTTCGGACTTCAAAAATATGGAGATGACCTGTCTTTTAAGCTTGGATCAAAGATCAAGAAAGAAAGAGAGAAGGATAATCTCATTCAAGGACGGCTCACCGGCTATGAGGGAATTGATGAAAAGGTTCTGGAAGAAAAGGAGAGAGTTCTTGAGGAAGTAAAAAAACAATATCATCTGTGCGAAACTGAGTACGATGATGTGGAAAGAAAATTTAATACTGCGGGAGAACTCTGGAAGCTTCAAATGGAATTAAATGAAAAAATATCCTGCCAGAAGTCCATGCTGGAAAGGGAAGGCTATATAAATGAATGTGAAAAAAAAGTGGCACTGGCTGAAGGTGCATTAAAGGTCAAACCATATATGGACAGTTATGAAAATACTCTCAGACAGATAAAGATTTTAAAAAAAGAACTTCTGGATCTGAATGGAAGTATGAATAGTATAACACAGCACAAAAGTAAAACAGATGCCAGCTTAAGTGTCATTGAAGAGAAAAGGCACAGGGAGCTGCCGGAATTAAAAGTGAAACAGCAGAAAGTTATGGATGCCATGGCAGAAAATGTAATTCTGGAAAAGCTTCGGAAACAGAAGGAAACCTTGAAAAAAGATATTGATTATCTGAAAAGAGCTCTTCAGGTAAAAAATAATGAAAGAGTGGAGAATAGAAAATACATTGAAAAGCTGTCAGCTGATATACAGCTCAGGGAAGAAAATGTAAATTGCCTTAAGGTCCCTGGAGAGTATAAAAGTAAGGTAGATGAAGGAATTATTGTATTGAAGGATTATGAAATTATAGAGAATCAAAAAAACAGCTTGCTGGAAGATATAAAAAATATCAGTGCAAATATTGAGGATAAACGTAAAAAGGGTGAAATTATACTGGAGAATGTAGAGAAAAAACAAGAGCTGGTAGATAAAGCTGAAAATCAGTTAAAAGAGCTTGTGAAAAATTGCCCGGGAGATGAAAGTACACTTCTGGACTTTCAGAAAAAGGCAGCTGATATAAAAGGTAAATGGGACAGATATGGGGATTACAAGAATATTGTGGAGAAAAGTGAAAAAATTTTACAGAATTTAAATGAAAAATTAAAAAATAAAGTCAGTAAAGAGTCCTCACTGAGAGCTGAAGTTCATATATTGGAGGAAGAAATAAAAAAATTTGAAATACGTAATATGGCAAATACTTTGAGAAATACATTGTCGGAGGGTGATCCATGTCCTGTCTGCGGTTCTGTTTACTGTGGTGGAGTAACTCTGGATAAAATTGATACAGGTGCTGCTGACAAGTTAAAAAGACATTTGGAGGCCAGACAGCAAAAACTTAAGAGCCTGTCTGAAGAAATAATAAAGCTACGTACAAATATTGAATCAGAGAATAGGATTGTAGAAGAAAATAGTAAAAAGATCAGTGAAATGGGAGAAAGTTTTAAATCCACTTCGCTGGAAACTGTGCAAAATGAATTTGTTCAATTGAAAAGCAGAGTTTATGGATTTAATGACAGCAAGTCTGAACTTGACAAAAAAATCAAGCTTTTAAAAGAAGAAAAAAATTCTCTGGATATAGAATACAATAAAATTATTGCAGCACAGAGCCAAAATGAAATACAGCTGAAAAAATTCAAGCTGAATCTGGAGAAGGAAGAGGGAAAACTTAAAATAAGAGCAGAAAAATTATACTCACTTAAAACTGAATTGGGGATTGAAGATTTTAAAGATAAAAAAAATGAGATAAATGAAAAGGAAGGGAAAAAAGCTAAGCTGGAGGCTGAAATAAAAAAATTCAGAGATAACTTGACTGAAGTTCAGTCAAAGTGGGAGGACCTTAGCGGTGAAACTGCCAGTTTGAAGGAGAAATTGAGTGAAAAGCAAACTGAATTTCAGGAAAAAAATAAAAGTATAGTTGAAAAGGAAAACAGTATAAGAAATAAAGTGGGGGAAGGGCTGGATATTCAATATGTCAACAAGCAGATATCAGCACATATAGATAAGATAGAAATTGAATATGCAAAAATCAAAGAAGACAGTAAAAAGGTACAGGTGAAGTATGATGAATATAAAAACATGATAATAGCATGTCAGAGTAATTTGGTGAACTACAATGAGATGAAGTCAGATGAGAGTAAAAAACTTGACAGGGTTTTGAACGAGCAGCACTTTGAAAATACTTACCAGGTCAGGAAAAATTTCATGAATATAATTGAGATAAATAAAATTAATGAAGAGGTAGAGCAGTACAGGGATTCTCTGGCTAAATTGAAGGGCACCATAGAAAACATCCATGGGAAAATAGGGGAAAGGACCCTGAAGAAGGAGCAGTGGCTTGAAATAGGATATATCAAAGATAAAAAAAGCCGTCAGTTGAAGGAGCTGTATGAGAAAAAAATAAAACTGCAGGAAGAAGTTAATTCTATGAGAACAAAGCTTCTTCAATTGAAGTATATTCTAAAGGAGAAGAAAAAAATTGAACATAAACTGGCGCTTCTGGATGATCTGGAAAAATTATTTAAGGGAAAGAAATTCGTGGAATTTGTTGCAGGCAACCAGCTGAAATACATATCTCTGGAGGCAGATAAAAAGTTAAAGGAAATCACCTGCGGAAACTATGGGCTGGAGGTTGATGGAGATGGCAGATTTTTTATAAGGGATTATAAAAATGGAGGTAAAAAAAGAGATGCATCTACCTTGTCAGGAGGGGAAACTTTTGTAACTTCCCTGGCACTGGCACTGGCGTTGTCCTCACAAATACAGTTAAAGGGCAGGGCGCCTCTGGAGCTGTTCTTTTTAGATGAAGGCTTTGGTACGCTGGATGAAAATTTACTTGAAATAGTTATGGATTCCCTGGAGAAGATCCATAATGACAGATTATCCATAGGGATAATAAGTCATCTGGAGTCCATAAAGGAGAGAATGCCGGTGAGACTCATAGTTACCCCGGCTGAATCTGGTATGGGAGGGAGCAGAATTAAAATAGAATTGAACTAAAATATTAGGGCTATTACATAAGTCCAGTCGTATATTATAATGGATATAATATATCTGAATGATGTTGGGGGGAATTTATTGTGAAAAGTATAAGAAATATATCCGCTGTAGGAATGGGAGCTATCGGCTGTGCCTATATCAGCAAATTGTATGATCTGGATCCTGCGGGATTGAAAGTTATAGCAGGTGGGGAAAGGGCTGAAAGGTATAGAAAACATGGATTTATAATAAATGGCAAGAGGTATGATTTTACATATGTAGCACCAGAGGAAAAAACTGAACCTGCAGATTTGATTATTGTTTCAGTAAAGTCAAATCAACTTTGTCAGGCTGTGGAGGATATGAAAAATCAAGTTGGGAAAGATACAATTATAATATCTCTCATGAATGGAATTACCAGCGAAGAGATAATAGGAGAAAAATATGGAATGGATAAAACGCTCTATGCCCTCTGTATTGCCATTGATGGAAACCGAAAGGGCAATGAGATCTCCTTTTCCAGTTACGGAAATATAGTTTTTGGCGAAAAAACAAATAATATTTACTCGGAAAAGGTACAGAGGGTAAAAGAACTTTTTGACAGGGCAGATATAGCCTACAGCATTCCAGAGGATATGATGCACTCCCTGTGGTATAAATTTATGATCAATGTGGGGATAAATCAGGCCTCAGCAGTTGTAAGAGGGGATTACGGAGTATTTCAATCTGTAGGTGCGGCGAAAGAGCTTATGGAATCTGCCATGTGGGAAGTGGTAAATTTATCCCACAAAATTGGCATAAATTTAAGCGGGCAGGATATTGAAAAATGGAATAAGGTACTTGCTACCATGCCTCCCCGCAGCAATACTTCAATGTGTCAGGATATTGAATATGGCAGAAAAACTGAAGTCGATATATTCGCAGGAACTGTATGCAGACTGGGAGAAAAATATGGAGTAGATACTCCGGTAAACAGGACACTTTTGAATATAATAAAGGCAGTGGAGTGGAGCAATGATTTAAAAATGTAAGTTTTATAGGAGAAAGCAGATGGAAGAGGATTATAAAGATCTTAAAATTGCAGAAAAGAGAACCAAGGTAAATGTGGTAGTATATGTGTTTTTATCTTTATTTAAGCTCGGTATAGGATATTTTTTTCATTCCAGAGCTCTTTTTGCGGACGGCATTAATAATTCCACGGATATAATAGCTTCCTTAGCCATTGTTATAGGACTTAAAATATCCAGAAAGCCTGCAGATGAGGATCATGCCTATGGACATTTGAGAGCCCAGACGGTATCCACTCTTGTTGCTTCTTTGATAATGATAGCTGTAGGAGCAGAGGTTTTTTACAATGCAGTGTACTCCACCATATTTTTCAAGGCCAAGGCACCGGATATGATATCCGCATTGGTTTCCATTGTATGTACTGTACTGGTATATGTAGTGTACAGGTACAACAGGAAAGTGGCGGTTAAAATTAAGAGTCTGGCACTTATGGCTGCTGCAAAGGACAATCTTTCTGATGCCTGGGTCAGCCTTGGAGCTGCCTGTGGAATTATAGCATCACAGTTTGGTTTTCCTTGGATAGATCCACTGGCAGCAGTAATAGTGGGAATACTGATAATAAAAACAGGCATGGGAATTTTCAAGGAGTCCGCCCAAAGTTTAACTGATGGTTTTGACAGCAGGCAGCTGGATGCCATAGTTGAAAAAATAAATAAGATTGAAGGTGTAGACAGCGTCAAGGATATAAAAGCCAGGGTACATGGAAATAATATTTTACTTGATATCATAATAGTAGTCAGCTCTAAATTGACCGTATTGGAAAGTCATAGGATTACGGAAAAAATAGAAAGTATGCTGAGCAGTAAATTTAAAATAAAATATGCAATTATACATGTAGAGCCGGCTTTAAAATGATTTTTATACTATCTTGAATTTTTTAAGACTTAATGAATTCAATAAAACTGATATGGAACTAAAGCACATCGCAGCAGCTCCAATAACAGGATTCAGATGTCCGGTCACTGCGGCGGGTATTGCAATTATGTTATAGATAAATGCCCAGAATAAATTTTGTCTTATTTTTCTCATTGTCATTTTTGAAAGCTTTATTGCATTTGGCAAAGCTCTCAAATCATCCCTCAGCAATATTATATCTCCGGTTTCAATAGCTGCATCAGTACCTGTCCCCATGGCAAAACCTATATCTGCAGTAGCCAGGGCAGGTGAGTCGTTTATTCCATCACCTACCATGGCAACTATATTTCCTTTACTTTTTAATTTGGCCACTTGCGCTGCTTTATTTTCAGGCTGAACCTGTGCTATTACATTTTCTATACCAAGCTTGTCTGCAACAAAAAGAGCAGTGTCTTTGTTGTCACCTGTAAGCATGTACACTTCTATTTCCATATTTTTAAGGGAGGCCACAACGTCTTTCGAATTGTCTTTTATTTTATCCGAAAGGGCAATGGAGCCGGCCAGGATATTGTCAACTGATATCAGAATGGTTATTTTACCCTGTTTTTGTAAATCATTTGATTCATCTCCAAGTGTATGTAAATCTACGGAATGTTCGGCTAAAAATGTTCTGGTACCTATAAGCAGGGTCCTGCCGTCCATAACTGCGGTTATTCCATTTCCTGGAACAGCTTCGAATTTGGACACTTCTTTTAGATTATACTTACAGCTGTTTACGGTATATTTGTATACAGCATTTCCAATAGGATGTTCAGAAAGCTTTTCGGCAGAGGCTGCTAAAATCAATAAATCCTTCTTGTTATTGATGCCCAGAGTTTGGAGCTTTTTACTGTTGAACAGTGTAATATCGGATACCTCAAGCTTTCCGGCGGTGAGAGTTCCTGTCTTATCAAATACCACCGTATTGATTTTGGAGGACAATTCCAGTTTCTCTCCATTTTTAATTAATATTCCATTCTCAGCACCTTTTCCCATTCCAACCATCAGCGCTGCAGGAGTTGCAAGACCAAGTGCGCACGGACAGGATACCACCAAAACTGATACGGCATTGATTATGGCAATACTTATGATAAAAAACTGGTGATTTAAAATTATAAAATACCATATTATAAAAGTAATTAATGATATGATAAGCACCGCAGGAACGAAAATGCCGGATATTTTATCTGCGATTTTTTGAATAGGTGCTTTACTTTCCTGAGCCTCTTCAACTAATCTCATAATATTTGAAAACACAGTATCACTGCCCACTTTAGTAGCTTTAAAGCTGAAGGTACCATTTTTGTTTATTGAAGCGCCTGTTACAACATCACCCTTCTTTTTTTCAACAGGCAGGCTTTCTCCTGTAAGCATGGATTCGTCCACAGAGGAAAAACCGCTGATAATGACTCCATCCACAGGTATTTTTTCTCCAGGTTTTACCATTAGTACATCTCCTATGGATACTTTTGATACGGGAACTGCGTGTTCTGAATTGTCTTTTATTACTCTGGCCGTTTTGGGTTGAAGCCTGCTTAAAGCTTTTATAGAGCTGGCAGTTCTGCTTTTGGCCATGGCTTCCAGATATCTTCCCAGAAGTACAAGAGTAATTATAGAAACGGAGGATTCGAAATATAAATTTATCATTCCCAGGGTATATGTTAAAGTTTGAAACAGTGCTATATACACACTGTAGAAATATGCAGCTGTAGTACCTATTACAACCAGCAGATCCATAGTGAAGGCTTTGGCCTTTAGTGCATAAAAGGAACTTTTGTAAAATCTGAAACCTATTATAAACTGTACTATAGTTGCTATTACAAGCTGAAATTTCCAGTTGTGAAGCTGGGAGGATTTAAATCTCAAAGTTTCAATAAAATTTCCCCATTTACCAGCTGAAGCAGGATCAAAACTACTGTGGCAAAAGCCCGTGGTTCCAAGTATCATTCCCAGTATCAGCGGAGCACTTAAAATAGCGGAGGCTATGAATAGATTTCTGAGTTTGTTTCTTTCGATTTCTTCTCTTGAAAGGTTCGTACTGGACGATTTTTCATTTCCTTCATCCACTGAAAAACCCAGCAGCTCTATTTTCTCCTTTATGGCGTCCAGAGTTGTTTTATTGTTGTCATATTGAAATCTTGCCTTTTCAGTGGCATAACTCACATTTATTTTATTTATGCCTTCAATTTCATCCACAGCAGACTCTATTGTAATAGCACATAGAGTACAGGTCATACCATAAACTTTTAATGAGCCGTTTTTAATCACGTTTAACACTTCCTTTAATTTTGAACAAAATTAAAGACCAGCAATCCATTAAATGAACTACTAGTCTCCAGTTTTCTGGTCAACAAAATACAATTTCCTGTATTCTATCACGCTTCTGAATTTATGTCAATAATTTAGAAAAGTTAGAATATTTACAGTTAAAGTGTTCAATTAGGTAATTTGCATGAAATTATATAAAATTATTTACAATTTATTAATAAATTTTACATGCAATATGCACAGAACAATTAATTGACAATTGTAAAAAGCTCTATTATTATAAATGAAAAATAGTATATGATAACAGGTGGAGAAAAGTATTTCTTGTAAACAGACTCCATCTGAACCTAAGAATCACTTGATAATTTTTGGAGGAATGGTATGGATGAAAATCAGTTTAAGGAACAGATTGACAATATCCTATATTTTTGTCACTATTGTTTGTGTATTTTTAATAAGTATCTTGATGAATGTGATGCTGGAGAAACAATTTAGAATGTATACCAGACAAAATCAGCAGCGATCAAATTTGGAATTAGCTGGTTTAATAAGCAAACAATATAGCGGAGGAACATGGAACCGCAGTGTAATTGACAATATAGGAGTCAATTATATAGAGCGGGAATGTTTATAAAGGTAAGCGATATCCACAATAGAGTAATTTGGGATGCCACTGTCCACAATAATGGCTTATGCAAAAAAATGCTGGATGATATGTGGAAAAATATGAATAAATACTATCCTCACTGGAATGGAGAATATAAAGTTGAATCTTATCCTGTTTACGATGGTAAAACAAAAATAGGGACAGTAGTTGTAGGGCATTATGGACCATTTTACTATAACAATACGGATCTTGCCTTTATCTATACATTGAAAAATAGGATTCTCATATTTGCTTTTATATTTTCACTTCTCTTCACTGAAATATTTGGAACTATCATGGCACGGATGCTCAGCAGGCCAATTGCCAGGGTGGTTAGGGCAGCTGAGAATATTTCCAGAGGGTATTTTAAAAACAGAATAGATGAAAGATCCGGCACAAAGGAAATTTATATGCTCACTTCCGCTATTAATAACATGGCAGGTACCCTGGAATCACATGAGATATTGAGAAAAAGGATGTCGGACGATATTGCTCATGAACTCAGAACCCCTCTTGCAACTCTCCAAAGTCACATGGAAGCTATGATTGATGGCATATGGGAATCGGACAAGAACAGACTTAAAAGCTGCTATGAAGAAATAATAAGGCTTGCAAGCTTGGTGGGGGAGCTGGAAATGCTGGGAAAATGGGAAAATGAAAATGGCAGATTGAATAAAATCAGGTATGATCTGTGTGAGCAAATAGAAAAGATAGTATTCAATTTTCAAGCAGAGTTCAAAAATAAAGGAGTCAGAATAAAATTTTGCGGGAAAAGACAGGAGATATTTGCTGAAAAAGATAAGATAAGCCAGGTAATAATCAATCTTATATCCAATGCACTCAAATATACCCCCCGGGATGGATTGGTGACAATAAATGTAGAAAATACAGAAAGTATGGTAAAAATGATTATAAAGGATACTGGCACAGGCATTTCCAATGAAGATCTGCCATTTATATTTGACAGATTTTATCGTGCTGATAAATCACGGAACAGGTTGACCGGTGGAAAAGGAATAGGACTAGCTATAGCAAAAACCATTGTAGAACTTCATCAGGGAAAAATAGATGTAAAAAGCAAACTCAATGAGGGAAGTGAATTCATAGTTTCTCTTCCTAAAGTTTAATTAATAAATCATTAACAATTTATACATGCAAACTACATAATAATTTATTTTTTATATTGACAACTGATAAAAATCATATTATTATATAACTCATAACAAATATGCTATTTGATAGCTAACTAGAAAACTAGAGGCTGGAATTTTCTTTTTATAAAAAGAAAATTCTGGCCTTATTTTATTAAAATTTTAGGGGGAATGAAACTATGAAAAGTAAAAGAGTATTATCGCTGCTGCTCTCAGTAAGTTTGGCAACTACAACTTTGGGAAATGTCATAAGTTCAACAGTTGTCAGAGCGGCTTCATCAGGGCAGGTAACACGAATAGGCGGGCAGGACAGATATCAAACAGCTGCTCAGGCTGCCCTGTCGAATTGGAGTACTTCAGACAATGTAATTCTAGTGTCGGGTGAGAGCTATGCAGATTCCGTAAGTGCCTCCGTACTGGCTAAAGAATTAAATGCACCAATTCTTTTAACCAATTCAAACACTTTGAATTCATATGCAGAATCCGCGCTTTCTGCATTGAAACCCAAAAACGTGTATATTGTTGGAGGTGAAGGGGTGATTTCCCGGGAAATCAGGGATTTGTTGAAGAAATCATATTCTGTTATCGAACTTGGAGGTTCCAATAGGTATGCTACCAATACAGCCGTAGCTGATGAACTTGTAAAACAGGGAGTAGATCCTTCTAATGTAATATTGGTTGGAGGTCAGGGTTTCTCAGATGCACTGACAGTATCTTCTATTGCAGCTTCAAAAGGAGAAATACTGCTGCTGGGTGATAATGATTCAGATGATCTGGCTTCAGTAACAAATTTCATAAATTCCCATAAATCAAGTGTTACTGTGATTGGTACAAGTTCTACTATAGATGACAGTACATATAAGGCTGTTAATGGAGCGGAGAGGATAGAAGGTGGAAAAGACAGGTTTGATACGAACCTGAAAGTGCTCGCTTCATTTAAAAATTATATAAAGGCAGATAAAGTTTATGTAGCCAATGCCGGTGGAGATAGCTATGCAGATGCACTGGTGGCATCAGTTTTGGCAGGAAAGAATAATTCTCCCCTGGTATTGTTGGACAATGAAAGCTCCAGTGCCACGGTAAATGCCCTTGATTATCTAAAATCAAACTTGAATTCATCATCAGAGATTGAGATTTTAGGAGGTGTAGGAGTTATTTCAGAAGAACTGGAGAATAAGATAAACAATTCACTGCCGACAGAAAATTCAGAGCCTCAGGTACAAACCTTCACGGGATATATAACTACAGAAGATGATCATGCGGCTTCACTTGGTGAAGATACAGCAGACATGGTATATATGAAAATGATGGCATTGTCCGGTCTTGGTGTAACCCTTAAAGACAACAGCGGCAACTGGATTTTTTATTATTTCGATGGAGATATTTCCACAGACAACAAAGATGGAGACGGAGGAAGCTGGAAGTTCAACGGCACGGGATCCCAGCTGAAAGCATGGAACATAGTTGAAGAACAGGTTAAGCGCAGCAATGGAGAGGACAAGATGAAACCAGTACCTGTTACAGTAACGGGAGTACTGGATGGAAGCACTCAGACCAATCCAGGCCCTGATGCGGATGGAATTGATTATCCGGTAATAAAAGTACAGTCCATAACTGCAAATTAGAGTATCAGTTATTTTTACTGATAAGCTCATAAGGAGGGTGAAATTTGAAAGCAGATATAGTAAAAGATACAAACAATGCAAACAATGGCAATCAATTTAAAAATCAGAAAAACAAGAGCAAATTGACTGCAGTTTTTATTATAGCGGCGGCTATACTGATTGCGATAATCTTAAAGTTTAAGGTAAACATACTGGAATTTTTCAAAAACTTATTTATGTTAGAATATTTACCCAGATTAGGCAACCATGCCAGCTATGCATTGCTTTTTGCATTTGGAGTGCTGACGTCTTTCCACTGCGTAGGCATGTGCGGGGGAATAACCTTATCTCAGACTATCAGTAAAAATGAGACTGAAGTCAAAAATATAGCATTTAAGCCCTCTTTATTTTATAATATCGGGAGGATCCTGTCCTATACTATTGTTGGTGGTGCTGTTGGGGGATTGGGAAGTATACTCAGTCTTTCAGGTGCATTTAGGGGCATTGTTCCAATTGTTGGCGGTGTATTTATGATTATCATGGCAGTAAATTTACTGGGAATTTTCAAAGCGTTAAGAAAAATAAATATTACCGTACCATCTTTTGTTGCCAGAAAGGTTCGCAGAAAAAACAATTATAGTCCCATTATTGTGGGATTACTGACAGGATTGATGCCCTGCGGCCCGCTTCAGATAGTTCAATTATATGCGCTTGGAACTAAAAGTGTATTATTGGGTGCTGCTTCTATGTTCTTTTTTTCAATTGGTACAGTTCCGCTGCTATTTGCATTTGGTGTAGTAAATACACTGATAACCAAAAATTTTTCTAAAATTATATTGAAGGCCAGTGCCGTACTTGTGCTTTCACTTGGTGTGGTTATGGTTGGAAGAGGATTGTCTCTTTATGGCATATCCCTGGGAATGAAGAACATGGTGAGTACCTCTGGAAAAGGATTTTCAACTATTGAAGGCAGAACTCAAAATGTGAGAACAGAACTGGGAACCGATAATTTTCCGCCTATTGAAGTAGTAAAAGGTGTACCGGTTAAATGGAATCTGCATGTTGATGAGAAAAATCTCAATGAATGTAACAAGGCTCTTCAAATTCCAGAATATAAAATCAAAAAAAATCTGGCGGTTGGAGATAACATAATTGAATTTATTCCTGATAAAGAAGGAGAATTTATGTATACATGCTGGATGGGCATGATAAAGAGCAGGATAACGGTAGTGGATAATTTCGGTGAATTAAAGCAGGATCAGATTAGAAATGCTAAAAATTAAGTGTTAATTAGAGAAGGAAGGTGAAAGCCGTTATAATTTTAACGGTAAATCAATGAAAATAAAGAAAAAATTTATAATTGGCATAGTTATAGCAATATGCGCAGTTGCAGGCGTAACCATATGGGCTGTAGGGGCTGCAACATCCAAGACTTCAGCAGAAAATGGTACTGAAGTTTCCAACAAAAAAGATAAAATGGATCATAACATGCCATCTCAATCAAGTCACAAGGAAAATTCGCAGCAAAAAAACAATTCCCAAGATGAAAATAAATCCAGTGCAGAGTCGAAATCTCAAAGTAAAATTCAGGGAAAGTCATCAGCTACTCAAGAAGCTGCTTCCCAGCTGCGGAAGGATGCAGAGAATGCTTCCAATGGAGCAAATGAAGAAAACTCCAAAGCGCAGACTTTTACAGGGTATATTACTTCAGAGGATGATTTCGCAGCCGGACTTAAAGAAGATACCGCAGATATGGTTCATATGAGGCTCATGGCCTTATCAGGACTTGGAATAACTTTTCAGCAGGATGGGAAATGGGTTTTCTACTATTTTGACGGTACATTTTCTACGGATAATAAAAAGGGCGCTGATGGAAAATGGTCTTTTGATGGTACAGGTTCTCAATTGAAGGCATGGCAGCTGGTTGAACAGAGTGTTAAAAGCGGTAAAGGTAAAAGCCCTGTTCAAGTCACGGTAACAGGAATACTGGATGGAAGTACTAAGACCAATCCAGGACCTGATGCAGATGGAAGAGAGTTTCCTTCAATAAAGGTAGAATCTATGAAGTGACTTTAGGTTCACAGTGATTTTGCTTATGAGAAAAATCTTTTTCAAGAATCTTGGAATAACTTGATATTGATGCATTGAATCAGGAGCGTTATTGTACTATCATCTAAATTGTACATTGGTAAATGAATTGAAATTGAATGGAGTCTTAATTATGCACAATCATAAAAAAAGAATACTTGTGGTAGATGATGAGATGAAAATTGTAGAAGTTGTCAAATCGTATCTTGAAAGAGATGGATATTTTGTGTATTCTGCATATGATGGAAAGACTGTTATTAGTTTGTTTGACAAAATAGCTCCAGATCTTATGATACTGGATTTGATGCTGCCTGACGTCAGAGGAGAGGAGCTGTGTGAGATTTTAAGAGCTAAATCAAAGGTACCTATTATAATGCTTACGGCTAAAACTTCCGAAGATGATATACTTAGAGGGCTTGATATAGGGGCTGATGATTATGTGACTAAACCATTTAGCCCCAGACAGCTGGTTGCCAGAGTAAAAGCGCTTCTTAGAAGAACAAAAGATGAAGGTAGCCGCTTTGAGGATTTGATTTATATAGATGAAGGCGATTTGATAATTGATAATTTAAGTTACGAAGTTAAAAAATCAGGGGAAACAATAAATCTCACTCCCATTGAATACAAGATACTTTCAGTGATGGTGAACCATCCTGAAAAGATTTTTACAAGAGAAGAACTTATATCTATAGTGTTGGAGAAAAATTTTGATGGATACAACAGGACCATTGATTCACATATAAAAAACTTAAGACAAAAAATAGAAACGGATTCGAAAAAGCCTGCATATATTTTAACTGTAAGGGGCATAGGATATAAATTTGGAGTTATAAAAGACTGAATAATTGATTACGGGTTAAACATGATGTATAATAAATGCTACAGGAGGCGATATTGCATGGATAAAATTTCAAGTTTCACTGTTAATCATTTAAAACTGATACCAGGTGTTTATGTTTCCAGAAAAGATAAATTTGGAGATGTAGTTCTAACCACATTTGATATAAGAATGACAAGCCCTAATGACGAACCTGTTATGAATACAGCTGAAGTTCATACCATTGAGCATTTGGGAGCAACTTTTTTGAGAAATCACAGTATTTATGGAAATAAAACCGTATATTTTGGACCCATGGGATGCAGAACAGGATTTTATCTGATTTTGCATGGAGATTATGAGTCAAAGGATATTGTGGATTTATTAGTGGAGATGTATAAGTTTATATTCAATTTTCAAGGAGATATACCTGGAGCTGCTCCAAAAGACTGCGGAAATTATTTGGACATGAATCTTCCAATGGCAAAATATTGGGCAGATAAATTCCTCAAAGAGGTTTTGACAGACATCCCGGATGAAAGGCTGAATTATCCAGAATAGTATACAAATTTATAAAAGTCACTTCCATCATGTTTTTGATAGGAATGACTTTTTTAAATTCTGTTGATTTGCAGTGGGTAAGGCGGTAGAGAAAGGACTTGTTCTGAGAAAAATAGCATGGGGACTTACGGTAGATGAGGTTGTCGGAGATGCCGAAGCACAGTTTATAATATCGGAGAATTTGAAGGCCAGTGATATTTTATAATATATAAATTTAATATGCGGGAGGTGTATGGAGTTTGAGTAAAAATTTTTGCACATTATTGAACTGCATGGATGGAAGGACACAATTACCTGCGATAAATTGGATAAGAAGCAATTTTGATGTGGAATATGTGGATATAATATCAGAACCAGGAATTGACAAAGTGATTAGTCTTCAAAAGGAAGATTTTATGAATTCATTATATAAGAAAATAAGTATATCCTTAAATTCACATGGTTCAAGTATGGTATTCATAGCAGGGCATTATGATTGTGCTGCAAATAAAGGAAATAAATTTCAACATGTGGATCAGATAAAAAAATCTGCAGATATAATCGGTAAACAGTATAAAAATGTTGTTGTTATAGGACTTTGGATAAATGAAAATTTTCAGGTGGAAAAGGTATGCTGAAATTAAAAGAATATACAGACTTGGATCTTTTTATATAAAAAATATTGACAAAAAAAAATAAAAGTAGTAGCATAATATTCAAACATAAAAATAAGTGATTTTGCTAACTAGAAAACTAGAGGCACTAAGCAGTATATGGAATATATATTGTTTAGTGCCTTTTTAAAATTTATAGAGGAGATGAAAAGATGACAATTAATTTAGATACTGCAGTTACACCCACAAGAGAAGAACGGCTTGGTGCTATTACAGGCTATAATGGAAATTTATACGAACTTTGTGGAACGGGCTGCGGGCATTTAAGCAACAGAGAAAGGTTATTTAGTCAATCCAGTTCGTGCAATGCCGGCTGTGCTCTGGGCCAGCTTTCGGGAATAAGAGATGTAGCTGTGATAAATCATGCACCATCCGGATGTACAGCTATGTCAGCAAATGTAAGTGTTACCAACAGTCAGATGGCGGCAAAAAGAGGAATTGTCAATAATACTGTGTTTGTCGGAACTGGTATGGATGAAAATGATACGGTATTTGGAGCGGTGGGAAGTTTAAAAGAAATAGTGAAAAAAGTCTATGATAGATACAAGCCCAAGGCAGTTTTTATAGGAACTTCTTGTGTAACTGGAATTATAGGAGAAGACGTGGATAGTGTTGTTGAAGAATTGAAGAAAGAAATACCTGTTCCAATAGCAGCCGTTCACTGTGAGGGTTTTAGATCCAGAATATGGGCATCTGGATTTGATGCTTCAGATCATGCTGTACTCACCAGTATTGTAAAGCCCCCTGTCAAAAAAAATAATGTGATTAATTTTAAGAATTTTTATGAAAGTGCCAGAAATGAAATAATTGATATATTTTCAAATTTTGGAGTCAGACCTGTGTTTTTATATCAGAATTCAACAGTAGAGGAGTTGGAGCATTTATCGGAATCCCTTGCCACAGTTTGTATATGTGGAACCCTTGGAACATATCTGGGAAATGGGCTTGAACAAAAATATGGAGTACCTTATATAAGAACTATAAACCCACTGGGGGTTACAGGATTTGAAACCTGGCTTAGGCAGATAGGAAAAGTAATACGAAAAGAATCAGAAGTTGAAAAATATATAGAAGGAGAAAGAAAAAAATATATACCTAAAATAGAGGAAGTAAAAAAGCAGCTTAAGGGTCTGCGTGCAGTACTTGGAATGGGACCTGGTTATGCTTTTGAAGTGTCAAGGGTGCTCCAGGAACTTGGAATGGAAGTGGTCTGGACTGCCGCATGGCATTATGATAGAAAACATGATAATAATAACAATCCACCAGCAGCCAGATATCTGATGGAAAATTCCCCTAAAAATATAAAGGTGAGTGTAACTGAGCAACAGAATTATGAAATACTCAACATATTGAATAAATACAAACCGGATATATATTTTTCAAGACATCCAGGAACTACTGTCTGGGCTATAAAACAGGGAGTTCCTGCACTTTGTGTAAATGATGAATATATGATTTTTGGATATAGGGGAACGTTGAATTTTGCACATAGTGTGCTTGATACTATCAAAAACAGGAGTTTTGAAAAAAATCTTGCCTCAAGAGTGAATCTACCCTATACCAAATGGTGGTATGAGCAAAATAGTGCGACATTTTTGAAAGAAAGGGTGAAATAGCATGGCAAAAGTACTTGACCAGCCTAGATATAAATGTGCTATGGCAGCTATGCAGACTGTACATGGTATAACGAGAGCTATTCCAATTTTACATTCAGGTCCTGGATGTGCGGAAAAACTGGAGAGGGATTTTGGAACCTCAGGATATTTTTCATCTCATATATTTCCCTGTACTAATATAAGTGAAAAAGAGATAATATTTGGAGGAGAAAAGAAACTTAAAGAGACTATAGAAAATGCCCTCAAGGTTGTTGATGCAGATATGTATGTGGTTTTAACCAGCTGCAGTTCTGAAGTAGTCGGTGATGATGCCGGAGAAATTGTAAAATCATTTGAAAATTCTAGAAAACCAGTTATATATGCTTCTACACCGGGATTCAAAGGTAATAATTATCGTGGCCATGAATGGGTTATAGATGCAATTATAGAACAATATTTAAAACCGACGGATAAAAAGATAAAAGGACTTGTGAATATATGGTCAGGAGTTCCACTGCATGATCCGTTCTGGCTGGGAAATTTAAGAGAATTGGAAAAGCTTGTTGCAGAACTTGGACTGATTCCCAATACTATATTTGGATATGGAAGGGGAATAAAAAATATAGATAAAATACCGGAGGCTGAATTTAATCTTTTGGTATCTCCCTGGGTGGGAATTGAGAACATGAAACTTTTAAAGAAGAAGTTCAATACGCCGTATCTGCACTATCCAGTATTGCCTGTGGGGGCATTTGAAACCAGCAAATTTCTCCGTGCAGTGGGGAGATTTGCAGAAATAGATGATGAAAAAGTTGAATCCATTATTAAAAGTCATGAAGAGGAATATTATTATTATATAGAAAGGTTTGCCGATGTCTTTCTTGAAACAAGAGTTATGTCAAAACGTTTTGTAGTGATTTCAGATGCACAGTATACTCTTGCACTTACAAAGTTTTTAGTGAATGATTTTGGTTTGTTCCCGTCAAAACAGTATATAACAGATGATACACCTGTTGAATACCAGAAAAATATAAAAGATTATTTTAAAGAGTTAAATGACGGAATAGAAGCTGAGGTGGAATTTTGCACAGATGGATATAAAATAGATAATGAAATCAGGCATACGGATTTTTTCGGATATCCACTTATATTGGGAAGTTCATGGGAAAAGAAGATAGCAGCAGAAACTAAAGCACATTACGTGGCTATATCGTGGCCTGTTTTTGAAAGACTTATAATAAACAGCTCATATGTTGGATATTCTGGAGGCCTCAGACTTTTGGAGGATATATACTCTGTAGTTCTCACAAGATTTAATTAGAGAGGAACTGATGATATGTATAGAATTGCTGCTGCAAGTAATGATGGCAAATTTGTAGATCAACATTTTGGGCAAGCTAATCAATTTTTCATATATGAAGTCAATGACAGTAGTTATAAATTTATAGAAGTTAGAAGTGTAAAAAATATATCTAAAAATTTCAACACAGATTATGATAAATTTTTGTCTATAGTCAAGTATCTTTCGGGATGCAGAATTGTCCTTGTCAGTCAAATAGGACAGGGTGCAGTGAATTTTTTAAGTAAAAATGGAATACAGGTGTTTGATGTGGAAGAATCCATAGATAATGCTATAAAAAAATTGATCAAGTATTATTCCAGAATAGATAAATTAAAAAAGTACTGTAAGTAGTAATTTATTGTGGTATGAAAATAAAGATTTAAGGGAGGTGCAATATGTCAGAAAAACAAATTTATGGGTTTGAAACACTTCAAATTAGAGCTGGATATTGTCCTGAGAAGCATAATTATGCTTCTACTGTGCCGATTTATCAGACAGCATCTTTTAATATAGGAGATACAGATAGATTAAAAAGATTAAAGTCTAGGGAAGAGCATGGATTTCTCTACACAAGAAGCGGAAATCCAACACTTGACATACTTGAAAAGAGGATAACAGCCCTTGAGGGAGGAACCGGTGCTCTGGCAGTGGCATCCGGAATGGCAGCTGTGGCCTATTCGCTGCTGAATGTAGCGGAGGGTGGAGGTGAAATAATCGCAGTATATTCCATTTATGCAGGATCGTATAATCTTTTGAAACATACCCTGCCTAAATTGGGAATCAAGGTAAAATGGATAGATGATTCATATGATGTTGAATCATTTAGAAGAGCTGTAACGAATAATACAAAAGGCATATTCATAGAAACAATAGGCAATCCTTTGATCAATTTATTGGATATAAAGGCCATAGCAGATGTAGCCCATGAAAATGATGTACCACTTATCGTGGATAACACATTTGCGACTCCATATCTTTTAAAACCATTTGACTTTGGTGCAGATGTGGTGGTGTATTCATCTACTAAAGCCATAGGTGGACATGGTTCTACACTGGGTGGGTTAATTGTTGAAAATAATAACTTTAATTGGAACAATGGTAAATTTCCACATTTCACGGAGCCTGATTATAAAGTTGAAAATAAGAATTTGATTGAAGTATTTCCGAACATTCCGTTTACTACCAGAATAAGATTGCATTATTTATCGGAATTTGGAGCTGTTCTCAGTCCTTTTGATGCATTTTTAATACTTGAAGGATTTGAAAGCCTTTCTGTTAGAGTTGAAAGAGAGGTTAAGAATACACAGATTATTGTAGATTATCTAGTAAATCATCCACAGGTTTCATGGGTCAGTTATCCTACTGTTCATGACAAAAGAAATTGCAATAATAACCAGCTTGCAGAGAAATATTTTCCCAGAGGAGCAGGGTCCGTATTTTCTTTTGGATTTAAAGGTGAACAGGAGAATATTAATAAATTTTTAAATAGCCTGAAAATATTTAGTTTTCTTGTGAATGTAGGTGATTCCAAATCTCTTATTACACAGCCGTCTCAGACTACACATTCTTCATTAAAAGAAGAAGACAAAGCTAAATCAGGTGCTTTTGAAAATGCACTGAGAGTATCTGTTGGTCTGGAATATGTCGATGATTTGATTTCAGATTTAGATCAGGCATTTAAAAAATCTGTAGAGTAATAAATCAGCAAAATAATTTTTATTTTAAATGGATTATAAAGCTTATAAAATTAAATAGGATCCTTATCAAGAGAAATGGAGGGGCTGGCCCAATGAAGTTTCAGCAAGTAATATGGATTATATTCATATGAGGTGCTAAATCCTGCAGATATATTTCTGAAAGATGGGGAAATGGATGTTAAAAATTTATTAAATATTCCTTTCGCCTGTGAAAGGATTTTTTTATTGTCAAATTTTAATTAATTAGATTGATTTTGACAGTGATGATTGTGGAAATGATGAGATAATGAAGGGAGAATATTATGGGTGTTGATATAGAAAAACCTTCTGTGGAAATAAGAGAGAGAAGGATTAATTCCATTACTGCATACAATGGCACTGCAGCTGATATATGCGAAAAATATGATAATAGATCTCTTAAAAATTATAGAAGATCGTTTACGCAGTGTATATCCTGCAGTGCAAATCAAGTCATGAATCAACTGTGCTGTATTCAGGATGCAGCCGTTGTGGAACATGGACCTGCTGGATGCAGTGGAGATATACCAGGACGTAATCTGGTTTATAGAACAGGCAGCAGGAAGAGAAATCTGACAGTATCGAATCTGAAATATATAAATACAAATTTAACTGAAAAAGATACGGTGTATGGAGGAGAATTGAAGCTTGAAAATGCTATAAGAGAGGCAAAGAGAAGATTTGACCCCAAGGCCATATTTGTAACCACTACTTGTACTTCCGCGATAATAGGAGATGATATTGAAAGTACAGCAGAAAAACTTGAAAAAGAGATAAAAATACCAGTAGTAACAATATATTGTGAAGGCTTTCGTTCGTCAATATGGGCCACGGGGTTCGATGCCGCATACCATGGAATTTTAAGAAAGATTGTCAAACCTGCCAGAAAGAGAAAATCAGATGAAGTAAATATAATCAATTTTCAAGGTGAAGATATATTCACTCCGCTTTTGGGAAGGATTGGACTTAAAGTCAATTATATTGTACCTTTTACTACCATAGAACAGCTCAGTCATATTTCGGAAGCTGCTGCTACTCTTCAGATATGCTCTACACTGGGAACTTATCTGGCAGCAGGGCTGGAAAAATACTTTGGAGTACCGGAAGTAAAGGCACCGGCTCCATATGGAATATCCGGATTTAATGCCTGGCTGAGAGAGCTGGGAAAGATAGTTCACAAAGAAGGTGAGGTTGAAAAGCTTATAGAAGAGGAAACAAAAAGGACAGCACCTGAAATAGCCGGTCTCAGAAAAAAATTAGCAGGTAAAAGAGTGCTTATAGGTGCAGGGGCAGCTCATGGACATGGTATTGTGGCTATTGTGAAGGAGCTTGGAATGGAACTTGTGGAAAACTGCACCTGGCATCATGATCCTATATTTGATAATGGAGATAAAAAATCAGATACACTTAGAAATGATGTGAAAAATTATGGGGATTTTAAGATGTCAATCTGCAATAAGCAGTCCTTTGAACTGGTAAACAGGTTATACAGGCTTAGGCCCGACATCTATATAGCCAGGCATACAGGAACAATATGGGCAACGAAGCTGGGAATACCGTCATTTCTCATGGGAGATGAACATTTTGGAATTGGATATCAGGGCTTGATAAATTATGGAAAGCTGATTTTAGATACTATAAGCAACCCTTCCTTTGTAAATGGAATAGCGGCTCATAATAAACTTCCCTATACTAATTGGTGGCTGGAACAGGATGCATCTAAATTCCTGGGGAGGTCGGAAAATGAGTGAATTACTTGAAGAACCAAGGCATTTTTGTGCACTTGGAGCACAGCAGACGGTGGTGGCCATAGAAAGAGCTATTCCCATACTGCATGCTGGACCTGGCTGCAGTGCTAAATTATCTGCAGGTATGGCTGGATGTGGAGGGCATCAGGGAACCGGATATGCAGGAGGAGATGCCATACCATGCAGTAATATGGTTGAAAGAGACGTGGTTTTTGGCGCAGAAAAAAAATTGAAAAAACTTATAGAAGGCACTCTAAAAATAATGGATGGAGATTTATTTGTAGTTCTTACCGGATGTACCTCAGATATAATAGGGGATGATGTAGCAAATGTGGTAAGTGAATTTCAAGAGAAGGGCGTGCCAATAGTGTATGCTGAAACCGCTGGATTTAAAGGTGATGCCTATGCAGGACATGAACTGGTACTTGAAGCCATAATAAATCAGTATTTGAAAGACGATGGTAAGAGAATATCAGGACTTGTAAATATTTTTTCATCAGTCCCCATTCATGATCCGTTTTGGGAGGGTGATTTGAGAGAAATAAAAAGACTGCTTGAAAGTATAGGATTAAAAGCAAATATATTATTTGGATACAAAAGTGGAGGTATAAATGCCATAAATGCTATACCACATGCTGAATTCAATATAGTGATATCGCCCTGGGTGGGTATAAAAACAGCAGAACTTCTGAAAAAGAAGTTTGGCACACCATACCTTCATTGCCCCGTGTTTCCTATTGGAGGGGTGGAAACCTCTAAATTTTTGAATAGAGTTGGGGAATTTACAGGTATGGACAAAAAAATAGTAGATAAGGTAATAAAGAGAGAAGAAGATGAATATTATCACTATTTGACCAGGTTTGCAGATTTTTTTATAGAGTTTAGATATGATTTGCCTAAAAGGTTTTTCAATATAAATAATACAACTTATGCATTGGCTATAAGCAGATTTTTAGCAAATGATCTGGGACTTTTACCCGGGCATCAATTTATAACGGAAAATGTGCCTGAAAGATTTAAAAATAACATTAGAGAATATTTTAAAGATATTGTACCGGGAATATCTTCTGAAATAACTTTTTCTCAAGATGGAGGGATAATCAATGAAAAATTATTAGAGTTTACTGCAGAAACAGCCCCATTGATACTTGGAAGTTCATGGGACGTGGATGCGGCATCACAGATTGGAGGAATAAATTTGAGTGTAGGATTGCCCATAACTGACAGAGTTATACTACATCATAATTATGCAGGATACTCGGGAGGATTGAATTTGATAGAAGATATTTACAGTAAAATTTTATCGAGACATAACTAATTATATAAAATAAAGGAGGATTTTTTATGACTGTTGAATCAGATTACAAGATAGTGGCTGAAGATGTTGGATATGTATACCATGCTAAAAATCAGGGAAAAAGAATCAAAAAGGATTTCTTAGCTATAGAGGGAGTTGATTTGAAAGTAAAAGATGGTGAATTTGTATCTATAGTCGGTCCCAGCGTATGTGGAAAGTCGACATTTCTAGATATTGTAGCAGGCTTGATAGGGGGAAATACGGGAAAAATATTTATTGACAATAAGGAAATAAATGGACCAGCACTGGACAGAGGCATAGTGATGCAGGGTTATGCGCTTTTCCCCTGGAGGACTATAGAAAAGAATGTAGAATTCGGCCTGGAGATCAAAAAAGTCAGCAAAGGTGAAAGGAAGAAATTAAGTAAAAAGTATTTGGAATTGGTGGGATTGAAAGGCTTTGAAAACAGATACCCGCGTGAACTGTCAGGGGGTATGAAGCAGAGGGTGGCTATTGCCAGGGCATTGGCATATGATCCGGAAGTACTGCTTATGGATGAGCCTTTTGCAGCAATAGACGAGCAGACCAAAGAGGAGCTTCATATACAGCTGCTTCATATATGGGAAAAGACACATAAGACCATATTATTTGTTACACACAGCATTGAAGAAGCCGTGTTTTTGTCGGACAAAGTGGTTGTTATGACGAAAAATCCAGGAACTATCAAGGAAATAATTGATGTAGATATACCACGACCCAGGGAGAGTGGAGATGTAAAATCATCAGATAAATTTTCTGCACTGAGGCATAGAATATGGGAGTTGCTTAAAAATAAACCAGGCAGCAAAGAAAACCCCAAGAGAGAAAATGAATATGAAGAGAAATCTTACAATGTACCTCAACGTGCAATAAATTAGTAAAATCGTACTAATATAATTTGATTTTCAGCTGACTGGAAAACCAGAGGCTTTAAATATAAATTTTGTTTAAAGCTCTGGTTTTTTATTTTTAACAACAGTTTGAAAATCAAAACTTTGATACATGTCATTTGCGTAAAATTAATTTGTATATTTATGGGAGGTAATAAAAATGAGTGAAGTACTAAATGATTCAATAGATCAGGTAGAAGAATTAAAAGGTGAATCATTTTTTACAAAAGTTAAAGATTTTGTGTTTAATTTAAGAAGACTGTTTGGAATAATTATATTTCTGCTGACATGGGAAATTTCCTCTCGGGTAGGAATAATTGATAAAAATTTTTTGCCGCCGTTTTCTGTGGTAATGCAGACCTTTTTTAGCATGCTGGCTTCAGGAGAGCTTGAAACCAATATTGCAGTTAGTCTAAAACGTTCTTTGGCAGGATTTGGATTGGGACTTGGGATAGCAATACCTTTAGGGCTTATCATAGGGTCTTTTAATAAAATTGAATTTTATATAGACCCTCTTCTTCAACTGTTCAGACAAACGTCAACTCTTGCACTGCTGCCGGTATTCATGTTGTTTTTTGGAATAGGTGAGACTTCTAAAGTTGCCATAGTTTTTTGGGGGGTTTGGTCTGCTATACTCTTAAATACTATCAATGGGGTTAGAAGTGTAGAGCCTATTTTGATTAAATCTGCCAAATCTATGGGAGCTTCACAGCTTACAATATTCAGAAAAGTAATATTACCTTCTGCATTGCCTTCAATTATTACAGGTATAAGACTCAGTGCTACTTCTGCAATATTGGTGCTGATTGCGGCAGAGATGATGGGAGCAAGTTCAGGTTTGGGCTATCTGTTGTATGATACTCAGATAAAGTATCAAATACCAAAAATGTATGCTTCCATTGTTACCATGTCATTGATAGGAATAATTGTAAATTATATAATAGTGGCTTTTGAAAGCAGAGTTACAAAATGGAGATAGTTTGTATTTTTAAAAATAGAGTCTAGAGGAGTGTTTTAACAATGAAAAAATCAGTAAAAAAACTTTTAATGCTTCTATTGAGTGCAGTAGCTGTTATATCAATGCTTGCAGCATGCGGAAGTACAAAGTCAAATTCGTCGAATTCATCAAAATCATCAGATTCATCTGAAGTTTTTGACAGCAGCAAGCCCTATACGGGTAAATTTGTGAATGGAAAATTAACCAAGCCTTTTCATCTTAAAATTCCAACGCCACAAGCATTTACTGAAGGTATTGTAGCTGATAAAAAAGGTTTCTTTAAAGAAGTTGGAATAATCCCGGAGTATACCGGTGTTCTTCCAGCTAATGTGAGTTTGGCCCAGTCTGTGATTAAAGGTCAAAATGATCTGTTTAATTCGGGACATGTGACCACTATTGCTTCGGCACGACAGGCAGGTGCAAAATTGAAGATTGTGCTTACAGGAAGTGTTGACAGTCCTGAACTGGATAAATCCCATATGGTTTGGTTTGCAAAAGAGGGAAGTGGCATTAAATCAGCAAAGGATCTGGAGGGAAAGACAATTGCCATGAGCAGCAAGGGGTCTTGCGCAGAATTGTGGAATGCCGAGTTTTTGAGACAAAATGGAATAGATGTAAAGAAAACTAAAATTGTGGTTATGGCGGATCAACAGCAGGAGCAGGCACTTAAACAGGGGAATATAGATGTGGCCATATTACATGCACCATACAGTAAAAAGGCAAGGAATGACGGAGGATTTTTAGTTTTGACATCAAGCTATAAAATAGCAGAAGCAGCTGGAGATGGACGTTTGAGTGGAGTTGGTGTTCGTGCATTTAGTGAGGACTTTATAAAAAAATATCCTGATGTGGTAAAGGCATATATAGCTGCAGACTATAAAGCACAGCAGTATGTGAATGCTCATTATGAAGATGCACTTAAAATCTCTGCTAAAGATCTTGGAGTGGAGCAGAAAGATGTATCGGGAAATTTATATGCTGCCAATCAGAAATGGGTTGTACCGGAGCAGATTAATTTCTGGATCAGTGTAGCAGAGAAAAATAAATTAGCTGGTTTTGAGACACCTGGAAAAGTAAAAGCTTCTGATTTATATACCAATGAGTATAATCCGTACTACAAGGGTGAGATTAAATAGATATTAACTTAGTTGCATTAAGTATTTGAAAAGGATGGATAGGATGTTTACAGATAAATATGAGTCTTATGTTATAAAACTGAGAAGAGAATTTCATGAGAAGCCGGAATTGAGTGGAGAGGAAAAGAATACATCACAGAGGATTGTAAGAGAATTGGAATCCATGGATATTCCATATGAGATTGTTGGAAAATATGGAATAATAGCAACTTTAAATGGGAGTCGGGAAGGCAGGACTCTGGCATTAAGAGCTGATATGGATGCACTTCCCATAAAGGAAAACAATAAAAATTTGGTAAAAGATAAAATTGTAGTATCAAAGGTAGATGGAGCTGCCCATGTATGTGGACATGATGCACATATGTCCATGCTATTGGGCGCAGTTAGATCGTTAGTGGAGATTAAAAATAATCTGTCGGGCAGAATATTGTTTTGTTTTGAACAGGGAGAGGAAAATGGATATGGCATACAGGACATGCTTCAGGGATTGGAAGGTAAAAGAATAGATGGAGTATGGGGAATTCACATGTGTCCTGATTTGCCAACGGGGACACTTTCTGTGGAAGGTGGCAACAGAATGTCGAGTGCAGCAGGTTTTAATGTGACTATAGTGGGAAAGGGTGGTCATGCATCCAGACCTGATCTGTGCATTGATCCGATTGAGTGTACAGCCCATGTGATTTTAGGATTGTCTTCAATTCTGTCAAGGGAAATCAAACCAAGTGAACCCGGAGTGGTTACCGTGGGAAAACTTAGAGCTGGGGATGTTGGAAACGTGATTCCTGAAATTGCAGAGTTTAGTGGAACTATAAGATTTTTCAGCAGTAAAGTGGGGAATAAGATAAAAGAAGCCTTTACACGTATCGTGAATAATACGGCAGCAGCGCATGGATGCAGTGCAAAAATTGAATTCAGAGGAGCACAGCCAACTGTTGCAGTTGTAAATGATAGTAAATTATCAATTTTAGCGGCAAATGCAGTGAAAAAAGCAGTGGGCCGTAAATATTTGACGACTCATGAGCCGTTTATGGCATCTGACAGTATGAGCAGATATTTGAATAAATATTCCGGAGTATATGCATTTTTGGGAATCAATAATAAGGAGTTAGGTACCGGTGCTGGTCTCCATAACCCCAATTTTGACATAGATGAGGCTTGTCTAAAAAATGGAGTTGCAGTTACAGTTCAGTTTGCACTGGATTTTTTAAATAGCTAGATTTTTAAAAATTGCTGATTTTAATTATAAATTAAAATAATTTTACAAAAAGAGGAAGTGTATAAAATGAAGAGACAAATAAAAAGTTTTCTGCTGGTTGCATTGAGTGTGGTGGTTATTTTAGCCATGTTTGCGGGTTGTGGAAATAAAAAATCCGGTTCTTCTGATGTCTATGATGATACCAAGCCTTATACAGGCAAATTTGAAAATGGAAAGCTTACGAAGCCATTCCATTTGAAAATAGTAACCCCAACGGATTTTAACGAGGCAATTATAGCTTATAAAAAAGGTTTCTTTAAGGAAGTTGGAATAATACCTGAGTTCACTGGAGTTCTGCCAGCTAATGTGAGCCTGGCTCAATCCGTAATAAAAGGTGATAATGATCTGTTTGGGTCAGGACATGTAACCACAATTGCCCAGGCGCGTCAGGGAGGATCCAAACTTAAAATTGTACTTCACAGCATGGTGGACAGTCCTGACTTTGATAAGCTTCATATGACCTGGTTTGTAAGAAACGATGGAAAAATTAAATCTGCAAAGGATCTGGTTGGAAAGAAAATTGCAATGAGCAGTAAGGGAAGTTGTGCAGAAACTTTAAATGCAGAGTATTTGAGGCAAAATGGTGTAGATGTGAAGAAAACTCAAATTGTTGTTATGAATGACCAGCAGCAGGAACAGGCTCTTAAACAGGGAAATATAGATGTGGCCATTGTGCATCCGCCCTTTAACATGAAAATTAAAAATGATGGTGGGGTAAATATTCTTACTACAAGCTATCAAATTGGTGAAAAAGCAGGTGATGGAGAAATTGGTGGACTTGCAGTACGTGCATTTAGCGAGGATTTTATCAAAAAATATCCGGATGTGATAAAGGCTTATATAGTGGCAGATCTTAAAGCACAGCAGTACATAAATAAAAACTATAATGAATCATTGAAAATTGCCGCTGATTATTTAAAAATGGATATCAAAAATATGGCTGGTAATATATATCCTGATCAAAAATGGATTAAACCAGAGCAGATTGAATGGTGGGTCAAAACTGCAGAAAAAAATAAAATAGCCGGCTTTGAAACACCTGGGAAGGTAAAAGCTTCCGATTTATATACGAATAAACTAAATCCATATTATACAGGTGAATTGAAATAAATTTGATTTTAAATTCTGCAGACTGATAGATTAGCTTAAATTTTTTATCAGTCTGTAGAACAAGATACTTTTCTTAAATGTATGAGAGGTATGTAAAATGATTGAGATTCCAGGGAGAATAAAAATTGCAAATTTACTGGCAAGAATAGAAAAATTAGAAGGATCTTCCGCCTATATAAAGAGGAAGAATATGAGTGGAAGAGGATTTTTAGGCATTAGTGTAAACGATAGTAGAGGAAGATTTTAAATTATAAAAATATTCTGTTCATAATTACTAAAGGTATCTTCGGAATCTTTTCTTAAAAATAATTAATGTAATTAAAAATAAAAATAATTTTTATGAAAGAGGAAGTGCATAGAAATGAAAAGACGAATAAAAGTTTTTTTGCTGTTTGCATTGAGCTTGGTGGTTGTTTTATCGGTGTTTGCAGGTTGCGGAAATAAAAAGTCCAGCTCGTCTGATTCTAACTTTTATGATGATACTAAACCTTATACGGGTAAATTTGTAAATGGAAAACTTACAAAGCCATTCCATCTTAAAATTGAGACTCAACAAGGGTTTAAAGATGGTATTATAGCAGATAAAAAAGGTTTTTTTAAGGAAGTGGGGATAATTCCTGAATTTACTGGAGTACTGTCACCTAATATGAGTCTGGCTCAATCAGTTATAAAAGGTGATAATGATCTATTTGATTCAGGGCATGTTACTACAATTGCACAAGCACGGGAAGCAGGTTCAAAGCTCAAAATTGTATTAACTAGTATGGTAGATAGTCCGGATTTTGATAAAACCCATATGACGTGGTTTGTAAGAAATGATGGGAAAATAAAATCAGCTAAAGATTTGGTAGGCAAAAAAATAGCTATGAGTAGTAAAGGAACCTGCGCTGAGCTATTAAATTCAGAGTATTTAAGACAAAATGGAGTTGATGTGAAGAAGACCAAGATTATCGTAATGAAAGACCAACAACAAGAACAGGCTCTTAAACAGGGGAATATAGATGTGGCAATATTGCATGCACCATATAATATGAAAATAAAAAATGATGGTGGTGCTAAGGTTTTAACTACAAGTTATGAAATAGGTAAAAAGGCTGGAGATGGAACCGTCAGCGGACTTGCAGTACGTGCATTTAGCGAGGATTTTATCAAAAAATATCCGGATGTGGTAAAAGCTTATATAGTTGCAGACCTCAAAGCACAACAATGGATAAATAATAATTATAAGGAGGCATTAAAAGTTACAGCAGATTACTTGAAAATGGATATCAAAGATATGTCAGGAAATATATATCCTGATCAAAAATGGATTAAACCAGAGCAGATTGAGTGGTGGGTTAAAACCGCAGAAAAAAATAAATTAGCTGGTTTTGAAACTCCGGGAAAAGTAAAAGTTTCTGATCTATATACGAACAAATTAAATCCATATTATACAGGTGAATTGAAATAGACTTGATTTTAAATTATGCAGAACAAAATATTTTAGAAATATATGAGAGGTATGTAAAATGATTGAAATCCCAGAAAAAATAGAAATTGCAAATTTGCCAACGAGGATAGAAAAATTAGAAAGGCTGTCTGATAAATTAGGAGGCCCTTCCATCTATATAAAGAGGGATGATCAGACTGGAACAGAGTTTTCAGGAAATAAAATAAGAAAGCTGGAGTTTTCTATAAAGGAAGCCATAGATAGAAAATGTGATACAATAATCACTTTTGGAGGTGTACAATCCAATCATTGCAGGGCAATAGCGGCAGTATCTGCAAAATTAGGGCTAAAGTCATATCTGATATTGAGAGAAAATAATGACATAAAGCTTGATGGAAATTTATTTTTAGATAAACTGTTTGGAGCAAATATAGAGTTTATCAACTGTGAAAATTATGAAAACGAAAAAACTGAGGCGGCAGATAAGATAAAAGAGAAACTAAAAAGCAGAGGGCATAAGGTATATACAATTCCTTCGGGGGCTTCCAATGGAATAGGGAGTTTTGGATATTATAAGGCAATGCAGGAGATTATATTTCAGGAAAAAGAGTTGGGAATACATTTTGATAAAATTGTTATAGCCGCAGGCTCTGGAGGAACCTATTCCGGATTGCTGCTGGGAAGTAAAATATTCAATTACAGAGGTGAAATTATAGGAATTAGTGTAAGCGATAGTAGAGAAAAATTTAAGAACAAGGTTTGTGAAATATTAAGTGAAAGTGTAAATTATATAAATATTCCTTTAAGCTTTTCTAAAGATGAAATAGATGTTTTGGACAATTATGTGGGGGAAGGTTATGGATTGAGCAGCAGGGAAGAGCTGAAATTTATCAATGAATTTGCAAAATTGGAGGGAATAATTTTAGATCCTGTTTATACAGGAAAAGCCATGTATGGATTGTCTTGTGAAATAGCAAAGGGAAAATTTTCAGATTGTAAAAATATCCTGTTCATAAATACTGGAGGAATTTTTGGAATCTTTCCTCAAAAATATTTGTTTGATTTTTCTAATTAAATGTAGTGAAGGAGCATATTAAGAAAATTTAAAGATTATAGAGACCAGCTAGTAATAGTCAATAGAAATTATAAAAAAATTTATGAGTAAAAAATTGCATCACAAATAATCCATTGAAAAATACGAACGATGGAATTATTTGTAAGACAGTTGAACTTTTAGTTTTT
>NZ_PVXP01000018.1 GCF_002995845.1 Clostridium luticellarii
ATATATCATATTTGGATATCACAACTATGACGCTAAAACATAATATATAATGTAAGACGATATAACTTTTCCCATATAAATTATACAATTTTTATATCAATAAAAAGCACGAAAATTTCGAAGTAAAAAACAGAGGCTTTATAAATTATCTGTAAAAATATTTAATTGCTCCATTTTGTCAAACCAAAATATGTTTTTCCTCCCTATGAGTTATGTATTTTGTGTAATATCAATCACTTTCTCAAAGTGGAGAAAAATATAAAAGCCTAAAGGTTAAAAATTAAGTAAACCAATGCCTACGGTATACCGCAGACAGTTGAATTATAATATTTAAAGGAGGAAAATCTATGTCCATAAATTTCAATAAATTTGTGCCCCGTCCAGGTCTTGTAAATAAGCAAGGGCATTTACCGGATCCTTCAGAATTAGTTTGTGTAGAAGTTCCTAAAGTTTTTGATCAATGCTTGATTAAAAGATGTATTTCTTACAGTGAAGGACCTGATACAACTACAACAGATTATGAACTAAGAAGCAATCCACTAGAAGACCCAAAAATATACATTGGTTGCAGAGATTTTAAAATTACATTGACATCAATAGAAAAAATACCTCTTTCCTGCGAGGACGGCTTTAAAAAATTAATTATTTGTTACACCATTTCATTTTATGCAGATTATATTGACTGTAATGCAGTAAACAGAAGCGAACTATTTGAGATAAACAGACAAGATGTGATCGGCAAGTTTTACTGTCCGGATTCATTATCCAAAGCATCTGGCAGTAATAAAGCTTCCAATGACTCAAAAAATGATGATGACAACATTATAAAGCTTGAAATGGTAGCAGACGTACTTCAGGCTGTATTACATGAGGATGAAAAAAATTGTAAAGTTCTAGATATTACTTTGGGATATTATATCATTGTAAAATGTGAACTTGTAGTGCAACTGCTCATACCTGCTTATGATTATTGTCCAGTTCCTAAAGCTCCTTGTGAACCCGAACCTGAAGAAAATGTATGTGATAAATTCAACAAGGCACCTGTGCCAAAGTTCTACCCAGATCAAAATTTGACTCCACTATTCCCAGACTGCAGCACAGACTATGTACCAGATCCTGAAGAAGATGATGGAAGCGGCCATTGTGATTAGTTCAAACAGTATATTTAATTTTCAATTTTTAATATATGCACTATAATATACTTGAAAATTATCATTTAAAAATTTTAAAGGTGGAATTCTCTATTATCAATAGAGAAGCATATTAATCAAATTTCAAATATCTATATGCTTCTCTATTAACTATATATAATATTATTCTTCCAACACAACTACATATTTTCTGTATCCGCATAGTTCAATTGAACATATATTATTTATATTAATAATTACCCTGTCATTATTCCTGCAATCTTGAATTTCCAAAAAATTATTTTTTTGCACATCTACAATTGAAGATAATCTGCTCAGGATTTTCACCTACAAGCAATAAACAAAGTTCTAAGCATCAGATGGAGTTTTGACTCCACCTGATGCTTAGAAACCGTTATCCAGGGATGTAGCTGCTCTTTACTCCAACTTGGAGAAGTGGGAGTAAAGAGCAGGTAGTCATCTGATAAATCTAAGTAATTTATATAATTCATCTGCTTTTAATTGTCCCGGAGCAGATGCAGTCCTGGCTGATCCAAAAGTAACTGCCGATCCAAAAGTCTCGCCTGCTATTCTGCTTATAATGCCTAATGCTCCCATAGATATGGTAATAACTGGAGTTTTATAATGATAATATGTCATTTCCTCAGTAGCAGTTAATAAATTGAGAACATCCTGAGCATCGGAGGGCATTACTGCTATTTTAGGTAAATCAGCTCCCAGCTCCTGCATTTTACACATTTTAGATACCAGCTCATCTTTTTCAGGTGTCTTTTGGAAATCATGACTGGAAATAATAACTTTTACTCCATATCGATGCAGTTCATCTACCATTTCTCTTATAAATTCATCATTTCCAGTAGAAAGTTCAATATCGACAATATCAATGTTTCCAGTAGCTGCAACTGTTCTTTCAAGTTTTTCATAGTACTCTGTCGTAATCTCTTTTTTTCCACCTTCTTTAGCAGTTCTAAATGTAAATATCAATGGAATATCGCCTAAAATATTTCTAATTTGTACAAGAATTTTTTGTACCTTTTCCATATTCTCCACATACTCGTAATAATCAATCCTCCATTCTGCCAAATCAAAGTTAATTGTCTTTAGATATGATATTTCCTTCTTGATATCCTCATCCTCAGATCCCACAAAAGGTACTGCAACTTTGGGAATTCCTTCTCCCAGCTTCACATTTCTTACTCTCACTACATTTTTCATTTTTTTCCCTTTCTGATATCTGTAATATTTTTTCATAACAGTTAAATGGTTTATCTTTCCTTAAAAAATTTATCTCTCCAATAAAACTGTAACCACATTTTTTAAATAATGAATTCATTTTTGTATTTACTGAATATGTATCAGTTTTTAAATATCTGATATTGTTTTTCAATGCAAATTCAGCAGCAAATTTCAGCAATTCAGTACCAATCCCAATTCTTCTATAATCAGGATTCACCGCCATTCTATGGATAATTGCCGCGTCTTCATCTAATGTCCAATTTAACCTTTCATATTCAACCGGCTCTACTTTGTTAATACATACAAAACCACCTAACTTTTCTTCTCTTTCTAATACAAATAAATTCTTTTTTTCAATATCATTGATAAAATCCTCTTTTCTTGGATAATTCTCATCCCACTGATCGTTGTTGTAGCTGTGCATCTCCTCAATGGTCCGATTTATAATTTTCATTATATTTACTATATCTTCCATACTGGCCTTTCTTACCATATGATAATCACTCCTAAAAATTTTTTGTTTTTTTCCAGACACCCTCAATATTTTCTCTCATCTTTTTTACTGATTCATAAGCCGATTTTTTTTCTCTTTCATCAAAGTCACAGAAACAGATCTGTATATATTTATTTTCTTCGCCAATAATAAATGGGTATATCTTCTGTGCTTTTTCACTTGGATAGAGTCTCCACATCCTCTTGTCAGAATCATCCCTCTTTCTATTTATATAATCAGCTTCCATAAGTTTTTGTATAGCTTTTGTTGTGGTTGTTTTATCCACTTTTAGAAGATTTGACAGTTCCACCTGATTAACTCCGGGATTCTCACATATTCTGGTGAGAAACATGAACTGACCCTTCTGCAGTTTTATTTCCTTAAATTTCACATCACTCATAAAATTAATACAACGGGATAAAGCCCCTATTTCTCTCAATATATAATCATCTAAACTTGTTATTTTTTTCACCTCCTACAAATATAATTGAAAGTTCAACTATATTTATAATATCATAATATAGTTGAACTTTCAATTATTTAATTTTCCATACTCATATTTTTTTAATATTCAAAATTTTATTTTACTACTATCAATATAAGGTATAATAAATATATAGAATGCATTTAATGTAAACATACTGATCATTAATTTATGTAAAGAGGATGATGATTATGGATAAAAAATATATAAAAGAACAGGTACTATCAGCATATAGATTCAGACATGCCTGCAAAGAATTTGATGGTACAAAAAAAATTTCAGATGATGACTTCAACTATATACTTGAAGTCGGCAAATTATCACCCAGTTCTTTCGGATTTATACCATGGAAATTCTTGATACTTCAAAACAGTGAAATAAGGCAGAAAATATCACCTGTAAGCTGGGGTGCGAAACTTAAGCTTCCTGATGCAAGTCATTTTATAGTAATACTATCTAGAAAAACACCGGATTTAATATACAACTCCAAATATATATCACACATTATGGAAGATGTTCAAAAGCTTCCTCAAAATGTAATTGATGAAAGGAAAAAGGGATACGAAAATTTTCAAAAAAATGATTTTAAATTGCTGGAAAGTGACAGGGCAATGTTCGACTGGGGATGCAAACAGACTTATATAGCTCTGGGAAACATGATGACAGCTGCCGCACTTATAGGAATAGATTCCTGTCCTATAGAAGGCTTCAACAGAGACAATGTGGAAGAAATTTTATCTGAAGAGAGCCTATTGGATAGGACAAAATTTGGCGTTTCCTGTATGGTAGCTTTTGGATACAGGAAAAAAGAACCAAGACCTAAAACCAGGCCAGCACTTCAGGATTTAATACAGTGGATTGAGTAATATTTTTGATATCTTTTGATCTATTAAATAACAGGCTACAATAAAGCCTGTTATTTATCTTCAAGCATTATCTACAATCTTCTTATCAATTCCCACAACCACATCATGATTTCATGGGGAATGAATTTAGCTACTATCCTATGGACAAAACATATAGGCCCCGGTGTGGATACGGGAAGTCCTATCCTGCTGTCAGCAAGTGCCATACTCACCACATTCTTTACTTTACTTGCAAATATGAAATTTTTTATTTCTTTGCCATCCTTACTATGTTTTGCCTTGGAAATAAATTCAGTATCCCTAATCCAATAGGGACATACTGCCGTTACATGGATACCTCTTGGCAGTAATTCTATTCTGAGAGCCCTGCTGTACCTGTAAAGAAACGCCTTGGTGGCCGCATATACATTCAGATATTGAAAAGGCTGAAAAGCAGATGTTGAACAGATCTCGAGAATGCGGCTTTTCCTTTTCATATATGGCAGTACCGCTACAGTCATATCGACAGCAGCACGACAATTCAAATCTATCATATTGTCACTGTCCAGAAGATTTATATCCTTATAGCTCCCAATTCTTCCAAATCCAGCTGCATTTACCAGTACATTTACCTGCGGGTTTCGGGTTTTCAAATACTGCATAAAATAATCTATATTTTCTCTCTTAATAAGGTCAATAGGCAAAACCTGAACTGGAATATGAATACTGTCAGCCAATTCTTTAAGACGTTCCTCCCGTCTGGCAATAACCCAAATTTCACTAATATTCTTCTCTTTAGAAGCAATTTGATAAACAAACTCTTTGCCCAGTCCACTTGAAGCACCCGTCACTATGGCAATTCCCATTTTATTCCCCTCCTCATGGTTTAAACACTTTTCTACACCCTGAAGTCTTTATCGGTTAAATTTCAATATTCTTTGAAGAATACAAATTAAGTACTGTGATTTTTTCCCCATTCACACATAGCTTTTACAATGGGAATGAGGCTTTTCCCCTTTTCACTGAGAAAATATTCCACCTTGGGAGGAATCTGCATATATTGTCTTCTCAATATAACATTTTTACCTTGCAGTTCTTTTAACTGTGAACTCAACATTTTATGCGTAATTCCATCAATGTTTCTTTTCAGAACACCATATCTTACAGTTCCCATACACGCAAGAAGATAAATTATTTTCAATTTCCACTTTCCACTTATAACAGACAGAGTATATTCAAAGGGTTCTTTATTTCCTATATAGCAAAGCTTTTCCGACATGTCATTACTCTCCTTTATGATAGTATAACACAAAAAAGTGCATACTATTATTTATATTTATATTGTCTATAATGGAGATAATCAAATTTTTTAAAAGGAAGGAAAGAGTACTTATGATTATTGATGGACATTCACATCTTACTTTGCCTATTGAAGAACATATAAAAACCATGGATCGTGCAGGAGTAGATAAAACAGTATTGTTTTCCACATCATTTCATCCTGAATTGGATAAAAATGCACAGGAAGTAAAAGCTTCAATGCATTATCTCAATGATTTATTGGCCGGTAAAAAAGGAAACATGACAGAAATTCGCAAGAAATCAATTGAAGAACTGGTAAAAGCTATTAATCTATATCCCAACCGCTACATCGGTTTTGGTGCTGTCCCTCCAGGATTGGATTTAACCACTACAAGACAATACATTGCTGATAATATTCAAAAAAATCATTTAGCTGGAATGGGCGAGTTCACTTTAGGGAGTGGACAAATTTATCTTTTAGAAAATATTTTTAAATCATCAAATGAATTTGGTAATATTCCAATTTGGGTACATGCTTTTTTCCCTCTTACGCTGCAGGATATTAAAGAAATATCCAATTTGGCCAGCAAATATCCTTTTACTCCTGTTATTCTGGGACATTTAGGCGGAATTAACTGGCTTGAAACAATGGATATCGTAAAAGAAACTTCCAACTTATTTCTTGATACCTCTGCATATTACTCCACATTTGTTTTAGAAACTGTTATCAACGAATTACCTGAGAAATGTATTTTTGGAGTAGACAGGCCCTTCGGTGACCTTCAATTATCCAAGGAAACCATATTGAAGGTTGCTGAATCTCAATCCATTGCCAAGGCAGTACTGGGAGAAAATATGGCACAATTGCTAAAAATTTAATTCTTTTTTTATTACTCTCCAGTTAGGTAGAAATTTATCCATATAGCTTTTAAAGATCTTATTGTGATTTCTCTCCAGTAGATGAACCAATTCATGGACAACTACATATTCTAAACACACTGGGTGCTTTTTAGCAAGCTGAAGATTGAGCCATATACGCTTATCCTTTATATTGCAAGTTCCCCAGCGTGTTTTCATATTTTTAACCCTCCACTCAAGAACAGCAACACCCATAGTTTTCTGCCACTTTTCCAAAAGCTTTGGTATTTCTCTTTTAATATTTGCACGATACCACTTATTGACAACATCTGCACGCTGCTCTACTGTACTTATCCCACGTACCTGAAGTATCAGCCTGCTGCCGTCAATTTTTATATTATTACGAGCATTGGAGTAAACAACTTCCAAGTAGTATGGCTTCCCCCAGAGGAGAATAGTTTCACCCGAAACATATTTATTTTCACACTGCACAGGCCTATTTTTGTATTTATCCTGATGTTTTCTTATCCAGGATATTTTTGCAGCAATAAACACTTTTACAGCTTCATCATCCATATTAACCGGCGCCGAAACCCTCACTCTTCCATTTGGCGGCAATACTGACAAGTATAAATTTTTTATGTTCTTTTTTTGAACTTCAACTTCTATATTATCAATCGTCAAATTTCCCACTTAAATATTCTCCTCTCACTTTTTCTCCTTTAACTTTTCCGGTAAGCTCAACCATCTTTTCAGGCACTTTTCATAACTAGTAACTGCTGTTATTATAATAGCATTATCTATATCACACTTTCCATGCAAAACAGACACTCTGAATGAAGAGTGCCTGTTTCTAAAACAATTTAAATTTAATTATCCAAGGAGTAATACTCATTTTTTTCGCTAAGGATTTATTTCCCTAGGACACTTACATTATATGCATTATCTATTATAATTTACTGTCACTATTTGTAAACAATATACAAAATAAGTGCCGATTTACTGGAGAAGAGGTATCTATATTATTGTATTTAACTATTACAATTATCTTAATAAAGGCATACTCCCTGTTAGCTTATTAACTTTTTTCTTTTTACCGAAAATAGCAATTCCGAAATATGTATGTTGTTTTTCCAAAACAGCTGATACTTTTTGCAGATATTCGCTATAAACATTACAACTTTGCGCAATATCAGAAAAGTCAACTGCAATGACATCGTTAAAATCATCAGTATATAGGTCTTCTCTTAAATTTCTAATAGTGTGTTTATTGCCTTTTAAAATTGGTACCGGTATTGTAATAATCCCCAGATGTCTTTTACCAGAAGCATCAATAGCATCTTTACCGACTACTTCAGGAATATGCTTTCCTAAAGTAATACCTAATATTGCAGATGTATTTGCAATTACTCCTAACGGGAGATCTTCGTTGATTACCATAACACATTTTATATTTTCTTCTTTATCCATTTATATTCTCCTTATCTGAAAATTTATTTATAAAAATATTCATATATTGCTTCGGAGTTAAACCAATAAACTTTTTAAAAAATTTAGTAAAATGACTTTGGTCTGTAAAACCAGTTTTCAATGCAACCTCTATTGGATTATCTCCTCTTTCCAGAAATTTTTTAGCTTTGTCTATGCGAATACTCTCTAGGTAACTATACGGAGATATACCTTTTTGTTTGGTAAAAGAGCGTATCAAACTGTATTTGCCAACACCTGCTAAATCACTTAAATTATCTAACGTAATATTGTACATATAATTTTTTTCGAGAAATTCACATACTATTTTGATTTTTGTATTTGTACCCTGATTAGCAATTACAGGCACTGTTTTAGCATATTCAGTTATCAATTGCTCAATTATAAGCAAAAAAATTTCTTCCTTTTTAAAGCTTTTTTCACCTTCTGTAATCATAAAATATAATTTCTGTAACAACAGACCAATATCATTATTAAATATTACAGGTTCTATAAAATAAGGCATATACTTTTTACCAGTAATTTCAAGTACAATCTTTTTCATTACATAAGGCTTAATATTTAGACACCTATAATCAAGCGTTTTCTTATCCACCTGTTCACAAGTATGATTATCATAAGGATTAAACAATATTAAATCTCCACTTTTAATATCATATTTTTTATTTTTACAGGATAAATGCCGCTTTCCACTTTTAATGAATCCAATAACATAATATCTATGAAAATGGTTTGGAAACTTCTGTTTAATTCCTCTAAAATTATAAGTTTCTATATTCAATTCTTTATCTAGATAAACTGTTCTAGTTTCCTTTGACATTTTACAATACTCCTTTTTTCTACACGTTTTTAAATATATCATAACTAAATTAATACTTCTTGTATGATATTGATATTATATAAAGTGATTCATCGAAAATAAAATAACTTTGAAACCTGATAAAATACCATTCGATACCAAAGTAAACATAAATAATTCTAAAAAAAATAATAGATAGGCCTTTGCTCAGACTATCTATTATTTAGCCAAATAAATTTTATAAAGCAGACTAATTCATAATCTACCCTTCTTATTACTAATAGTATATTATAAAATATAAAGATTATACAAATAAAATTTATTCACTTTCCACAGTTTAGATAACCTCATTTACCAGAATATAATTTATTGTTAAATACAATAAAATTATTTGATATATTCAGTAACTAAATCCGTAAAAAGTATACCTTCTAAATGATCTATTTCATGGCAGAAACATTTTGCCAAATCTCCTGTACCTTTTAATATAATTTTATCTCCATTTTCGTTTAACGCTTGTACTGTTACTTTTTCAGGTCTCTTTAATTTTCCCACTACATTAGGAATACTTAAACATCCCTCTATAACTTCTTGCTCTCCTTCCTGCTTAATTATCTCTGGATTGATTAATTTTATAAGCCCCTGCCCCATATCTATCACAACCAATCTCTTTAATATACCTACTTGTGGAGCTGCTAATCCTCCACCATTTTCTGTATTATACAGGGTATCTGCCATATCATTTAAAATTTGTCTTATTCTATAATCTATCTTTTCGACTTTTCTACATTTTTTCCTTAATATTTCATCATCAGAAAATCTAATTTGCCTTAATGCCATTTAAACTACACCTCTACTTTGCTGTGCTCTAGATTTTCTTTCACTTTCTTCAAAAAGAAAAATATCCTCTATAGACTTATGAAAGACTTTGGAGATATCATAAGCTAGCCATATGGAAGGTTCATATTTTTCTGTCTCTATAGAATTAATGGCCTGCCGTGATACACCTATAATTTCTCCTAGCTGCTGTTGAGTTAATCCAAATTTCTCTCTGAATTCCTTTAATCGATTTTTCATAAATTATCACTCCTGTAATGTTAACCTTACATTAAAACTATATCATTATATCTCTTGTATATCAAGTTAACCTTACATAATAAACAATTTTACATTTTATAATAATTTTCACATTTTCTTACTATCATATACTGGTTTCTATTAAAAGTATATCTTTTTTTTATACGAAAAAAGAGCCAGTATTAAACTAACTCTCTCATTTTTTATGTCTTGTACGTTTTTTGTGCGGCTTTCATTTTTTAAATGGCAGGGGTAGAAGGCTTCGAACCCTCAACCAACGGTTTTGGAGACCGCTACTCTACCAATTGAGCTATACCCCTAAGACGTTATTTATTATATAATATACAATAGAAAATTGCAAGTTTTTTATCTCTTATAAATATTTTCCAAATTTTTAATATTGTATTTGAGAGTTTCCTCATAGGTAAGATCCCCGTTGTAAATTTCTATCTTTACGGCCTTTATATTATAATTTTTCAATACCTCTGCATTATTCTTCAACACCGTCTCATCATTATACAAAAATATGGTATTGCTGTTTTTTAACCTCTTATCTAAATTCTGTCTGGCAATCGGATCCGTCGGCATTATACTGCCGCTTTCTCCCGGGTTTATCTCCAGGGCGTTCAAATTATTGTACTTTATAAAATAACTGAGTTCGTCTTCAGCTACAATAAAATTATAATCGCTGAGCTGATCATCCACGGATTTTAGATTTTTCTTATAACTGTCAAGGCTTTTCAAAGTATCGGAAAAATTTTTTTCATAAATGTCCCTATTTTCAGGATCTTTATCCTGAAGTGCATTTTTTATATTCATAAGCATTATTCTGTAGTTATCTATATTGGTAAAGTAATATGGATTATATTTTAAAATTGTGTCATTATATTTGACTAAACTGTTATAGTTCAGAAACTGAACTCCCCTTGAGACATTGGTCACCCCAACCCTGCTCTTATTTAATTTATCCACAAAGCTATCTATCCACGGCTCAAAACCTGCACCCACATAAAAAAACAGATCTTTTTTGGATATATTGTTTACACTATCTTCTGTAAATTTAAAATTCATTTCACTTGTTCTATTATTAAACATATATTCTACTACGTGTCTATCTTTAGTTATAGATCTTACCATATTGTATAAAAGTTTATCGGTAGTTACTATATCCAGTTCCTTGTCTTTTCTAGCAGCTAACTTATTAACATCTTCATTGGTATTGTCATAGTTCTTATTACTGCACGCAGTAGTAAATATTATAAAAAAAAGTATGACTAGGCTCAATAATCTTTTCAAGTTTTTCACCCTTTTCCCTGCATTTTAAAACCAAAATGTATCATAGAATTGTCAATATAAAATTAAATAACAACAAATACATTTTACATAAAGTGATCTAACATTGCAAATTACTTTTCATATGTTTAACATCAATATGTTTATTAGCTTATTTTATTGTGATAGAATTATATGTATACAACTATATACCAGTAAATGGAGGTTTAACCATGAAAGTCAGTATTGATAAAACAATAAGGTCTATGGCAATAGCTCTCGATCTAGCTCAGATAAGTTCAAATTACAATAACTTTCCAGGGAATGAGCCTATTATTGAAAATATAACCAATGTAAATTACTCCGATCATAAATTTATGCACCATTCCCAAAGAACTACGTATATAGCACTGGAAATTGCAAATCATTTAAATCTGGATCAAAAATGCAAAGATAGAATTTACATATCTGCATTACTGCACGATATAGGTGCAGCAAACTTTCTTTATCAAAGTCATTCTACAAATATTTTTATAAAAGAGCATTGTAAAATTGGAGCTAGAATAATAAAATATTTTCCCATATTCAAGGAGCTATCCAATATAATACTATATCACCATGAAAATTTTAACGGCAGCGGGCCCATGAAATTATTCAAAGATAAAATTCCCATAGAAAGTCAGATAATAAGGATTTCTGATCTAATAGAAATATTATATAACGAAAACTTGTCTAATTTTCAACAAAAGGGTAATATTATAAAATGGATTAAAAGTAATTGCAACACGATTTTTTCCGAAACAATTGTAAATGCCTTCATGAAAAGTGCATCACACGATATATTCTGGCTCAATCTCCAAAATATATCATTTGCCAATTTCATATTGGATAAAATGCATCCGACTTTGGACATGTTTATGGACATAGATGAATTTGAGGATATATCCATGATATTTGCAAATATAATAGATAATAAAAGCACATTTACCGCAACTCATTCTAAGGGCATAGCAAACCTGGCCTATATAGTTTCAAAGCACGTTGGTTATCCTGAGGAAAAATGCCGTGAGATGAAAATTGCAGGACTGCTTCACGATATAGGAAAATTGGCCATTCCTCTCTACATACTGGATAAAAATGATTCCCTTACAGATGAGGAATACAATATAATAAAATCTCATGTATACTATACTAAAATAATTTTGGACAGAATAGAAGACATACCCAATATAAGTGAATGGGCATCAAATCATCATGAAAAATTAAACGGCAAAGGGTATCCCCGTGGTTTAAAAGCAGATGATCTATCTGAAGAATCCAGAATTATGGCAGTATGTGACATATACCAGGCACTTACAGAAGACAGACCTTATAGAAAAGGCTTGTATATTGAAAAAACCTTTTCTATAATGGACAATATGGTAGCAGATAATTTTATATGCGGTAAAGCACTGAGCTATTTAAAAGAGGTTGTATATAACTTCCCAAATCATTCCGGGGAATATACAGCTGCCTCCAACGATGATAAAGAACCATAAAGTGATTTTCTTCCTCCCTTTCAGGGAATTCAGATAAAATATATTGGAGATGAAACAATTGGAATATATTTTAAGCAGCGTGAAAGATACTGTAGAATTGGGCAAAAAACTTGGCAATCTGCTGAATCCCGGTGATATAATCTGTCTCAGAGGTGAGCTGGGTACCGGTAAAACCTATTTTACCAAAGGCATAGCAGCAGGTCTTAAAATAGATGAACCCATAACAAGCCCTACTTTTACAATAGTAAATGAATATGAGGGCAGATTAAAACTTTTTCACTTTGATGTATACAGGGTAAACGATATTGATGAAATATCAGCCATAGGCTTCGATGAATATATCTTCAGTGATGCCGTGAGTATTATAGAATGGGCTGATTATATAAAGGAACTGATACCAGAAGAATGTATATGGGTGAGTATTTACAAAATACCAGAAAAAGGTGGCGATTTCAGGAAAATAACAATAGAATATAAAGGTAACAGATATAATTATATAAAGGAGCTAAAATAGAAATATGAAAATTTTGAGTCTGGATTCCGCTACTGAATCCGCAACATGTGCTGTATTAGATGAATACAAATTATTTGGTGAAATTACCTTCAATTATAAGAAGCAACATTCCACGGTTTTAATGCCTATAATAGACAGACTTTTGAAAGATTTAAATATAGACATAAATTCTCTGGATGGATTCGTTGTTTCCAAAGGTCCTGGTTCATTTACCGGACTTAGAATTGGAGCTGCTGTAATCAAAGGGTTAAGCCAGGGTACGGGAAAGCCTTTCATAGGAGTATCATCTCTAGACGCTCTAGCTTATAATTTGTACTGTACTTCCGGAATTATATGTCCCATTTTGGATGCCTTAAGGGGAAATGTATATACTGCATTATATAATTTTGACAACGATAATTTAAATATTATAAGCAAATACATGATTATTTCCATAAACGATCTAATTGAACTATTAAATCGTCAAAATAAGCCTGTATATTTTCTGGGAGATGCGGTACCAAAATTCAAAGAAAAACTGACATCAAGAATAGAGGATGTGCATTTTGCACCTGTACATTTAAATGTGATAAGGGCCTCTTCATTGGGTGAATTGGGATTAAAGCTTTTAAATTCCGGTTTAAAAGACGATCTTTATACATTTGCTCCCTTCTATTTAAGAAAATCTCAGGCAGAAAGGGAATATGAAAAGAAACTGGAGTCTTTTAAAAAATGATTGATATAGAAATATGCCCTTTAAAAGCGGAACACATTGACAGTGTTGTTGCAATAAACAATCTGAGTTTTCCTACACCCTGGTCGAGAGAATCCCTTGAAAAAGAAATTGAGGATAACACCATTGCCAAATATGTAGTTGCCAAAAAATTCAACATAGTAATAGGCTACGCAGGCATCTGGTGCATATTAGATGAAGGTCATATAACAAATATAGCAATTCATCCTGAATATAGAGGTATAGGTGCAGGAAGTTTGCTTCTGGAAACACTTATAGAAATATGTAAAATTGAATTCATAACCAGCATGACCTTAGAAGTTAGAAAATCCAACCTAATTGCTCAAAATCTTTATAAAAAATATGGATTTGTCCAGGAAGGCATAAGAAAAGCATACTATGCAGATAACAAAGAGGATGCCATAATAATGTGGAAACATAATATTTAAAATAATATTAATCTGATCAAGGCTTATCCAGGGACAGCCATTCCCAGATATCTATAGATTTGTAAACTGAGGTAAGCAATGTTCTGCCCTGGATAAATTATATTCTATTTACTTTAGTGCAATTCTATTATAATTTTTCTTGCCCCTTCGAACCAGCATATATCCATCTTTAAAGTCATCTTCTGTGACAACATAATTAGGATCTGTAACTTTTTTATCATTTACAGTTAATCCATTTTGCTTTATAAGTCTCCTGACTTCACTTTTGGAAGGTAGTATATCCACATCAACCAAAAGATCAACTATGAAAGATCCCAGTGAATCCTTATGAATTTCAACAGTAGGTACATTGTTCATATCCTGCTGTCCCCCAACAAACAATGCCTCGGCAGCTTTTTTAGCTTTTTCAGCTTCCTTCTCACCATGAACAATTTTAGTAACTTCATAAGCCAGTATCTTCTTGGCTTCATTTATCTTTTCCCCTGGAAGTGATCCAAGTCTTCTCACTTCATCCATCGGAAGGAAAGTCAAAAGTGCCAAACATTTTTCTACATCAGCATCATCCACATTTCTCCAGTACTGATAGAAATCATAAGGTGACGTCTTTTCTTTGTCCAGCCACAATGCTCCCCCTTCAGTTTTTCCCATTTTCTTACCGTCACTTTTGGTCAAAAGGGTAAATGTCATTCCATAAGCAGGCTTATGCTCTTTTCTTCTGATCAAATCCACTCCTGCAATTATATTTGACCACTGATCATCTCCGCCAAATTGAAGCACACAGTTATATTTTCTGTTTAATTCCAGAAAATCATAAGCCTGCATCAACATATAATTGAACTCGAGAAAAGACAGTCCCTTCTCAAGTCTCTGCTTAAAGCATTCTGCTGTAAGCATTTTATTTACAGAAAAATGGACTCCTACCTCTCTCAAAAAATTGACATAATTCAAATTCAACAGCCAATTGGCGTTATTCTCTATAATTGCCTTTCCATCCTTCAAATCTATAAGCCTTGAAAATTGTTTTTTAAAGCAGTCCACATTATGTTGTATTCGTTCAGGAGTAAGCATTTTTCTCATATCGGTTTTACCGGTTGGATCACCCACCATACCTGTGCCTCCGCCAAGCAGTGCTATGGGCCTGTGACCAGCTTTCTGCATATAACTCATAACCATCATCTGCAGAAAATGCCCCACATGAAGACTGTCTGCCGTTGGATCAAAACCTATATAAAAAGTTACCTTTTTCTTACCCAATAACTCCCTTATCTCTTCTTCATGAGTAGTTTGTTTTATGTAACCACGCTCTAATAATATGTCATAAACATTAGTCAATCAAAATCCCTACCTTTCAAATAATCAGTACAGCTACTATAAGTTATAGTATATATTTAAAAATAATTTTTTTCAATGTCATGTCCATAATGCTCCATTGTATTGATTTCATAATCATAATTATACCCTAAAACAGAGTTATTATTATCTTTTACTTGAATAAAATATTAAGGCTGGAAAGGTTTCCAGCCTTAATTATATAAAATATCAAATTTTTTTCAACCCAATAATACAGAGAATTATGCTACATACTTCATAATAAATTCAGGTATTTTTTTCTCTTCCTCATTTATACTTATATAAAAGTTAACTCTATATTCCGCTGACAATTTCTCAATATCATAAAACAAATGCGACATATCTTCAGGATCTCCATCTATGATATTAAACAATCCATCAATAAAAATTGTATCAATATCATAGTCCTCTGAAAGTACACCGCATAAAAAGCCATAAAATGTTTCCATTTTTTTTAAATTAAAATCACTGGTAACTACAAACCTTATTTTCCTGTTCAGATGACATAACGGTCGCTTGTCATCATCTACATAAACAACATGCCCCCTTCCTATATCCGCTTTCTCGTTGGCCAAGTTAATAAACTCCTTAGTTTTTCCCGAACCTCTCTTGCTGCAGAATACATGAATCATCTTTATCACCCCTTAATTTAATATTTAGGTGCCATCCTTATAAGTAAATTATATAATGTTCAGAATATTTTTTCAATAGCTATGCACACTATTTGTATTAAAAATATTATATATTTACATAACAACTGACATATCATCATTTAAAATTTTTGATACCTGGATATATTACCTTAAAATTGAAATTTTTTATGGAGTTTATAAATTTGACCTTCCCCTTGTTTTTGAATTCTTTTCTTATTCTATTAAAACCTGATGAAATACTAATTGATCTTTCCTTTGTATCCAAAGCTATTATCTTTTCGTATATCCACATATTTCTATTGGCATAATTATAAAAATCCGTATTTTTTCTATTTATCAAAATGCCCGGACTGGTGATAACTATACTATTATAGCCCAATACAACCTCAATACCTCTAGAAAAATCAGAATAATCCCTGTATACCACCGCTTCTCTTATTCCCTCATCCACAGCTTTTACAGGATATGATTTGACATTTATGATCTTCCTTATTATGTGTTCTGCCTCATCCATCATGGAAATAAGATCTCCTTGAATTATGACCATGGGTTTTGAATTTCTATTAATATTATTTACTATTTTTATCATATTATGTGGGATACATATATTATTGATTTTAGAAAAGATGAGCAGTCCACCTAAAGTGGCCATATATTTTCCGGAATTTTTGTCCATATAGATTATTGAAGCATTTTCCATAAGTTCCAACCTATTCTCGTGGTTAATTTCTATCCCCTGGGATAAAAAATATCTGTTCACTATGCCATCATCTATACAATTCAAATCACTATGCGGTATTGGACACAATTCCACATTTATACCTAGATTTTCCTGAAGTGCGGAGATTATTTCCTGTTTGCGCATGGTATCATTAGTCGAACCTCTCCTTATATAAAAAGATCCATTATCTCTCATCTGATAAGGTTTTTGAGGACTGTCATATATACTTATAACCGCCACATCCCTGCCATTATACTGCAAAATTTCAAGTGAAACCGGTATTGGAGGATCAATCCTTGAACTCACTATCTGCTGTATTTTTTCCTCGCTGAAGTTTACTTCACTGATACCGACTATCCTCTTGGTCTTATCCTCAATTCCTATTATAAGATATCCCCTTCCCCCTCTAGAATTAGCTATGGCACATATATCTTTGGCCAGTTCCTTTCTTCCACTGTCATTTTCCACGTTTATGCACTGCTTGAAATCCAATTTAGGTCCTTCTGATCTTTTTAACAAACTAAGAAATTTTTTTATATTCATAAAAACAACCTCAATTTCAACATATGCTTTTGTATTCTATTATATATTACTCTTGTTAAAATTCCAAATACACTCACTTATATCTGTACTGTACTTGAGTTATATCAACGAATGGAGAAGGGCAATATTTTCTAAAACATTGCTTTTTTATTAGAATATGGTATAATTACTTTAGAGTTTTGCTCTAATTATATAGGTCAAATTTTTTCAAGGTACTATATTCTCCTTAACCTAGGAGGTAGATTATCAAGAATAAAATTAGTCCTGGTTGAGGAGGTTTATTTAAATGGCAGATAAGACAATTGTATGCAAGGACTGTGGAAAGGAATTCATATTTACTGAAGGTGAACAAGAGTTTTACAAGGAAAAGGGATTTGAAAATGACCCCGTAAGATGCCCTGAATGTAGAAGAAAGAGAAAAGCTGAAAAGAATAGAGCGAGAAGATAAAAATAAAGAGAGGATTTCCTCTCTTTTACTTATTATCATGAGAATTGTTTGATGCCGTCATTTTACTGCATTAACTTTTTTCAGAATTTTTGCCAGAGGAAGTGCTATGATAATTCCAGCAATACTCTGTGCAATATTTCCAGGGATTTCTGCTGCTGATAAAACAAACGCCTGATAGAAATTTATATTGCTCACATAATGCATCAGCAGAACTCCAGCTGTATAATATGCAGCTATCATCCAAATGCAAGCCATAATAAATGCCAGCACATTGTTCCAAAGCTTCTCTCCATTATATTCTCCCCTATAGGCAATGGAAGCTGCAATCCATGCCATAATGCCCTTTATACAAAATGTAAAAGGTGCCCAGATAGCATATGGTGAAAGAATATCAAACAAACTCATTCCTATTGCAGCTGATAAGAAACCTTTTTTCCTTCCCAATAATACAGCGGCTAAAAGTACCATACTGTCTCCAAGGTGCACAACTCCTTTAAACACAGCTCCAGTTGGTACATTGATCACTGAGGTAGCAATATAGGTTACTGCAGCCATAAGGGCCACTTGAACCATATCCCTAACTTTTAAACTACTAATACTTAACTTCTTTTGCTCCATTATAGTCAATCCTCTTTCCTCAATATAAATTAAGTACTATTATATTTTGATTTTTTAAAAGTTCAAAATGTATGGATACATTTTTCTATTAATAACTTTCACTCATAAGGGAAATACTATTTCATGAGAAAACAGTTCCTAAACCCTGAGGTAAAATTTATCCATATAAAACAATTAGATTCAAAAGGAGGAAATTATGGTATTTCTCAAATGGCTCTGCAGCCTTATGCTCGTATTTTTTTTAACGGCATTAATGCTAAAGGCAGGAGGATTATTTATAAATATTCTGCTTTTAATATGCACTTTTGTATTCATGCTGGATACACTGGTAATTAGAAAAAAGCATATATAATTCTACAATCTTCTACTGATTCCCTATGCATTTAAAAGACAGCAAGTATACTAAATATTTAGTGTACTTGCTGTTTTACTCATGCTATAATTTATTTTGTATTAGGGAGGTTATATATTATGGAAAAATTTATCAATAAGGAAATATTGGGTACTGCAAAATATATACTGACGAAATTTGTAGAAATATTAAGCAAGTATTATTTTGTATTCATAGGTTTGTTTTTTTTACATAAGGCTTTACATCTGATCTCGTACCCATCTATCAGTTTAACCAGTAAAATATATGTATGTATGTTTGTATTGATATGCTTCACTGCTTATAAAGACATCAGACAGGATATTAAATTAATTCCTTTTTTGATATCTTGCTTTATTTTTTTTATGTTCGTATTTTTTATAAATAAACATGGATATCAATTTTGGGGAAAAATGCTGAGATGGCAAATGAGAAAAAGTATAATAGTAAATTTAAATCCTATTTTCAGAAGTATACCTTTTAATGATGGAAGTTTTACAAGGATATATAAATCAGAAACCTTAACCTGGTTCTTCAGGATGGTATACAACAATGGCTTTGTACTGCCTGTGATGCTGGCAATATATAGATCCGCCCTGATTAAGGATTTTGGCAAAATGATTCGCTACGCATTATCTGCACATATTTTACAAGTATTTTTAATAACACCATTTTATCTTGTTTTCCACCTGCAGGAAGTGTGGTATGTACTCGGACAACCCGATGGACTTAACAGACATTTAACCCCTCATGCTGCCGCGGGTATTACTCTCAATTGTTTTCCATCCATGCACACATCCATATGTTTCGCCATGTTTCTGCTTGTTCTCAAAGAAAATAGCAGAATATTCAAAGTTGTATATGGTTTTTTCTGCCTGAGTGTAATATATTCAACTCTATATCTGGAAATCCACTGGGTGCTGGATATTATTGGAGGCATGGTTCTGGCATACGTAACTGTAAAATTATCAGGATTTATATTAGACAAGCTTAAAATGTTACTTGAAAAACCTTTGAATATATTTTACTACAAAAATGTAAAAACTATTTATGTCAATAATTATTATTTATATACCATGAAAAATTAATTTGTTTTTTACTCCATCAAATGACGTTGACATTAATATATAATAAAGTTAGAATCAGTAATGAAACTAATAGAGAATAGGAGAGAAAAGGTATTGGCAGACTTAATAAAAGAGATAGAAAAAAGAAGAACTTTTGCAATAATATCTCATCCAGATGCAGGTAAAACAACCCTTACTGAAAAGCTGCTGCTATATGGAGGAGCTATAAGGCTTGCAGGTTCAGTTAAAGCCAGAAAAGCTTCAAAACATGCAGTATCGGATTGGATGGAAATAGAAAAACAAAGGGGTATTTCCGTAACCTCATCAGTAATGCAGTTCAATTATAACAATTATTGTATAAACATACTGGACACACCCGGGCATCAGGATTTCAGTGAAGATACATATAGAACTTTGATGGCAGCAGACAGCGCTGTAATGGTCATCGATGCTGCAAAGGGAGTGGAAGCCCAGACGAAAAAATTATTTAATGTATGCAGCTTAAGGGGAATTCCCATATTTACATTTATAAATAAAATGGATAGGGAAAGTAAAGATCCCTTTGATCTTATGGAAGATATAGAAAATGTGCTGGGTATAAAATCCTATCCCATCAATTGGCCTATAGGGTCAGGAAAAGATTTCAAAGGTGTATATGACAGAAAAAGAAATCTGATAGAAGCCTTCAATGGAGGAAATCACGGTCAGACTGCAGTGACATCTATAGAGGGTACCGTGGAAGATGCCGCATTTAAAGATCTGCTGGGAGAACCTCTGCACAAAAAACTTCAGGAAGATATAGAACTTTTAGATATAGCCGGAGATGAATTTAATATGGAGGAAGTCAAAAAGGGCTTACTCACCCCTGTGTTCTTCGGAAGTGCCCTCACAAATTTTGGAGTAGAACCCTTTTTAAAAGAATTTTTAAATTTAACCACACCACCACTTCCTAGAAAATCCGACATTGGAGAAATAAATGCTTTCGATTCCAAATTCTCGGCCTTTGTATTTAAAATACAGGCCAATATGAATCCAGCCCACAGAGATAGAATTGCATTTATGAGAATATGTTCTGGAAAATTCAAAAAGGGAATGGAAGTATTCCACATGCAGGGGAAAAATAAAGTGAAGCTCTCCCAGCCACAGCAATTTTTGGCTCAGGACAGAGAAATAGTAGAAGAAGCCTATGCAGGAGACATAATAGGTGTATTTGATCCAGGCATTTACAGTATAGGAGACACTCTCTGCTCTCCTGACAAAAAATTCAGATTTGAAAGTATCCCTGTTTTCGCACCGGAACATTTCGCCAGAGTTAAAACCATAGACACCATGAAAAGGAAGCAGTTTATAAAAGGAATAACGGAGATTTCCCAGGAAGGTGCCATTCAAGTGTTCAAAGAATTGAATATAGGCATTGAAGAGATCATCATCGGCGTAGTTGGACTTCTTCAATTTGAAGTTCTGCAATACAGGATGAAAAATGAATACAATACAGATATAAAAATAGATGTTTTGCCTTACAGAGCCATAAGATGGATAGAAAATTCCAAAATTCCACCGGAAAATCTGATTCTAACCAGTGACACAAAAAAAGTAAAAGATTTAAAAGGAAGAGATATATTGATATTCCAAAGTGAATGGAACATCAGCTGGGCACTGGAACATAACAAAGGTCTGGAACTATCAGATATAGGAAAAACAGAATAATAGGAAGGGCAAATTACTGCTATACTATAGCATATAACTTGCCCTAATTTACTGCACCCTTATTTTAGGTATCTAGAATTTTACCTCGACACAGGTATAAAGCCTATCTTTTTCTGCATCTTCCTCAAAATTTTACTTGACACATAGTATGCTTTTTCTGCACCCTTTTTATATATCTCCTCCAGATACTTTTTATTTTGAAGCAATTCATTAACCTTATCTTGTATTGGAGAAAGCTCTTTTATCAAAGCTTCTGCCACATCATTTTTAAATTCAGCATATCCTTTCCCCTCATATTTAGCTTCTATATCTTCACAGCTCATCCCTGTAACTGCACCCAGTATATTTATTAGGTTTTTTACACCGGGCTGACTGTCTGTGTATTTCACCACACCTACACTATCTGTAACACATCTATTTATCTTTCTTCTTATAACTTCAGGAGAATCCATAATCAGTACATAACTATTAGGATTACTGGAGGATTTAGACATTTTTTTTGTAGGATCCTGCAGATCCATTATTTTCGCTCCCCCTTCCGGAATATATCCTTCTGGCAGTGTGAATGTAGGGCTGTAGGCATTATTAAATCTTTCAGCTATATCCCGTGTAAGTTCAATGTGCTGCGTCTGATCCTTACCTACAGGTACAAGATCTGCATTGTAAAGTAATATATCTGCAGCCATAAGCACAGGATAATTGAGAAGACCGGCACTTACAGAGCCATTTCCATCCTCATATTTTTTTGATTTACTCTTGTACTGGGTCATTCTCTCAAGTTCACCCACATAAGTAAAGCAATTTAAAAGCCAAGCTGCTTCACTATGGGTAGGTACATGGGACTGAATGAATATGGTATTTTTCTCCGGATCTATACCTGCCGCCAGATATATGGCCAGGACTTCAAGAGTTCTTCTCCTCAAATCCTTGGGTTCCTGTCTTACAGTTATGGCATGCAGATCCACCACGCAAAAATAGCAATCATATTTGTCCTGAAGTTTTACCCAATTCTTTAAAGCTCCAAAATAATTTCCTATTGTTAAATTCCCCGAGGGCTGAATTCCGCTAAATATAACTTTTTTACTATTTTCCACAATTATTGCCTCCAATGTTACAATATTATTATATATTTTACTATAAATATTCAAAAATTGCCACATTAATTTATCAATTGTAAAAGCCTTCCCAGGTTTCATGGGAAGGCTACAATAAAAAACAAATATTATTTTTTCCAAAGTCCATGCAAATTACAATATTCTCTTGCAGCTATTACTTTTTCATCCACTTTGAATGTTGCTTCAGGTTTCTCACCTGGTTTCAAATACTTTCTGTAGATTTTATTTTCAGTATGAACTTCAATCCACTGAATATAATGTTCTGGAAGCATTGGATGTTCAACTGATCCAACTTTAACTTTTACTCCTCCAGGTATTTCCTCAATTACAGGAACATGTTTCTCAAGAGCAGCATCTACGGTATTCTCCTCTATCAATTTCATAGGCTTACCGCAACAGACTAAAGTTCCACCACCTTTATAGAGAACTTCTACTATGTTACCGCATATTTCACATTTGTAAACTTGTTTAACCTCTATCATAACCAATTCCTCCTTATAATTATTATATAATATAAGTTCTCCATTATAGTGAAAAATCCTCCTAAAATTTTAATATTTTTATATATTAACTTTAACCTGATGCCGCCCGCATTCCAAAAAAGGTATTATTTCGTCATGAATTTTATTATCATCAAGCCATATTCCCTTTTCGCCATCTTTGGCAACCTCTATGTTATAGATACATTTACCTCTGGTATATGTTATATTGTAATTTTTCCATTCTTTCGGCACAGATGGAGCTATGGTAAATCCTTTGTCTCTTTTAAAAGTCATGCCCAGTATTGTCTCTATACCTGCTCTGTAGAGCCATCCGGCCGCACCTGTATACCAGCTCCATCCTCCTCTTCCCACATGTGGATCCACTGCATACACATCTGCTGCTACCACATAGGGCTCCACCTTATAAACCTGAGAATTCAAATAAGTTCTGGTGTGATTTATAGGATTGAGCATAGAAAAAACCTCATAGGCCTTATCATTTCTCCCCATTTTGGCAAAAGCCATAATTGACCATATTGCAGCATGGGTATACTGTCCTCCATTCTCTCTAACTCCGGGCAGATATCCTTTGATATATCCCGGCTCGAGAGATGATTTGTCAAAAGCTGGAGTAAGCAGAAGTATAATTCCTCTATCCTTTTTAACCAGATTTCTGTAAAGGGCATATACTGCCTCCTCAGCTCTGGATTTTTTTGCAGCTCCGGATATAACTGCCCAGGACTGAGATATCGAATCAATCTGACACTCCTCGTTTTTAGCAGACCCAAGGGGAGTTCCATCATCGAAATACGCTCTTCTATACCAGCTTCCATCCCAGGCATTTTTCTCCAAATTGTCTTTTATGAATTCCTTCAGCTTAGAATATTTTACACTATTTTCACTGTCCTTCATGAATTTACACAGTGGAATAAACCCATCCAGTATACTGTATAAAAACCATCCCAGCCAGACACTTTCTCCCTGACCCTTATTGCCCACGGTATTCATCCCATCGTTCCAGTCTCCGGAGCCCATAAGCGGAAGATTATGAGGTCCGAATCTAGAAGCTCTTTCAATAGCCTTTATACAATGCTCGTAGATAGTTCCATTTTGGTCAGATACACCAGATATACTATACCTTTCATCCTCTCCAGCTTTTAACTCACTATCTTGAAGATAAGATGCCCTTTCACACAATACGCTGAAATCCCCTGTATTTTTTATATAATCCTCCACTACATAAGGCATCCAAAGCAAGTCATCGGAAAATCTTGTTCTAATACCGCTGTCTACATAAGGATGCCACCAATGCTGAACATCTCCCTCCAAGTACTGCCTGGATGCACTATAAAGTATGTGTTTTCTGGTTATATCCGGCCGTACATAGGAGACAGCCATTACATCCTGAAGCTGATCCCTGAAACCATAGGCTCCTCCGGATTGATAAAATGCAGTTCTGGACCAATACCTGCAGGATATCACCTGATACATGAGCCATCCATTCAGCATTATATTTATGGAATCATCAGGCGTACTGACCTGTATGGTTCCAAGAATACCTTCCCAATACTTTTGGCTGTTCTTTAACTCCTGTTGAACACTTCCGGCAGCACTGTATTTTTTTATAATTCTGCCTATTTCCTCAAAATTGTCTTCCTGCCCAAGAAGAACTACAATCTCTTTTTCAGAGTTCTCATCAAGTTCCATTTTCACCTTCTCAGCCAGGCATGGATCAAAACCGGCTCCCACGGTATTTGAAAGATTTTCAATTTCAAGTCCCCTAGGCTCCCATACACTTCCCTGGCGGCCTATGAACTCTTTTCTGTCTCCCGTATATGACATCTCTCCTTCGCCCAGTATTTTCAAATAGCATATGCCGTCTTTAAAATGCTGATTGTAGGCATTTCTGCCATATATAAATTTCTGTGTGTCGTCAAATCCCGTGCATACATATTGTGCCGTCTGCTCATGACAAACTCCCATGACCAGTTTTGCATAATATGTCATTGATATTCTCCTTTTCCTATCACCCATATTTCGCAGTTTTATCCTGCATATCTTGACACTGTTCTTCATATCTGCAAATACAGTCATCTCACCTGTTATTTTGTCTGCTTCATGCTTAAAAACAGAATATCCAAATCCATGCTCTATTACATACTGACCTGAATCTCTTATAGGTCCAGGAGATATACTCCAGATATGGCCTGTATCATCATCCTTTATATATACATTCTCCGCTTCGCCGTCCACTACAGGATCATTTGACCAGGTTGTGAGTTTGTTTTCCCTGCTGTTTTTATTCCATGTATAGGATATACCGCTTTCAGAAATATGAAATCCAAATTTCTCATTGGAAATTACATTTATCCATGGAGCGGGGGTAGTATTATAATTTTTCAGTACTATTATATATGACCTTCCATCTCTCGAAAATCCACCTGTACCATTAAAATATCGAAGGGGGGGAATTTCAAAACCATGAGAAGAAACTGCCCTGCCGTTATGGCCGTAGATTTTAAATTCTTCCCAAATTTTATTTTCCACCGAATCCTCCTTACTCATAAACTGTTCAAATATCTCCCCTTTTTCTCCATCTATGACGAACCTGGATACAGCTTTTAGAAGATCAATATCTTCTTCTTGAACTGTACTTCTATTATAAACAAATACTTTCCCACCTTTATTTCTCTTGATTCTAGACAAACTTGAATTTACCGCATTCCGCAGTTTATCCTGAAGAGGCTGAGTATAGGCACTATTTTCCATATCAAGCAGAACCAAATCCACTGCTAAATTCTTCAAAGTCCAATACTCATGAGCACATAAAAGCTGCCTTACAAGACTCATATTGTTTTCATTTCTCACAATAAGAAGAACTATGGGAAGATCTCCAGAAATTCCATAAGACCACAATGCAGATTGGCCTTTTCTTATATTCATAATATACTCATGTCTATTTTTAAATGAATCACTCATAAATAATATTCTTGAAGCCATTCTTTGATATACATTTATCTGATTTGATGTTATTCCCAGGTACTTCATCTCCAATTGAGTTTCAGTCCATGAAAGTTGAAATATCCTATTTATATTACACATTTCACTGTATTTGTTAGCAAGTTTAACTGCACTTTCTTCAGAATCCGCCTGAAGAGTGCTGTAGGCCACTCTTCCCGTCTTGCCAGGTTCTATTCTTACCCTAACCCTCATACTTATTATAGGATCAATTACTGCACCTGTAGATTTCGTAAGCTGTACATCACTGTCCATTGCCCTTGGATGTTTGAGACTTCTATTCCTGCCTATAAAATTATTTCTGTTGGTTTCATACTGAACAGAACCTGTTTGTTCACCTTCCACAGCTATCGTCTGTACAACCCATTTTTTCTGTTCACCTGCACTTCTGGATCTCCTGCTGGCAATAACGCAGGCAGGTTTTTCAACAAACTGGGTCTGTATGAATAAATTGCCGAAAGCAGGATGAACTAAATCTGCATTATATGGAGACATGGTAACTTCCATATAACTGGTTATCTCCACTTCCCTCACAGAATTACTCATATTTGAAATTGAAATTTTTCTTATTTCTCCCCTGTCCTCACTGGAGACGGTAATTTCCGTACGGGTTCTCAAATTTCCATCTTTCCTTTTAAACTCGGATTTATGGGGAGAAAATACAACCTCATATTCTTCAGGACTGTCTTTGCAGGGCTCATAGGCAGCACTCCAGTATTCATTGGAATTTATGTTCTTTATGTAAAAGAACATCCCCGTGTCATTTGTAACAACATCTTCACGATATCTATAAAGCATCATATCTTCAATTTTACTGTATCCACTGCCGCTGTTTGTCGTCATCAGAGAATAATTTTCACTTGAAATTATGTTTACCTCCGGTATATCCGTTCTGGCTGTAGTATATTTTCTCACAATTATATTTTCATCTTGAAAATTCACTCCAGGTTCTCTAAAATCTTCATTTTTGTCATAGACAATATTCCTGGGTGTCTTTTCCTGAAGCAAAAGTTCCACGGCCTTTATCCTGGATATACTGTGGAATCTTTTCTGAAGTATATTTTTCATCAGGACATTGTCCAATGACATAAAACTCATTCCTTCGTGATGTACCATAAAACACTTTACCAACGCATTTTTCTGGTTTTTTTTAAGTCTGCTGCTGGTGTAGTCTACAGCGTCATAGAAGCCATATCTTCCCTCGGCCTTCAATTCAATAATAGATTTTATATTATCCAGAGCACTTTTAAAATCAACTTGAAGAGCCATTACAGAAGCATATGGTGCAACCACCAGTTCATCAACAAGTCCTCTCTTAAGCCCAATACCAGGAACTCCAAATGCCTTGTACTGATATGTTGAATTCAGATCAAAATCATAATATGCAGATTCCGAAATACCCCAGGGTACACTTTTTCTGTGCCCATACTCTTTTTGTGCTTCAACTACATGCTTGTAAGTACTGCTGAGCAGAGTATCCGGAAAGCTCTTCATGATTATAAGCGGCATTAGATATTCAAACATAGTTCCTGACCAGGATGCCAGAGCTCTGCCTCCTCCAGCATAAGTCATGGCCCTGCCCAGGTTAAACCAATGGGATTTTTCCACCTGACCTTTGGCTATGGCCACAAAACTGGCCTGCCTGGCCTCAGATGCCAGCAAATCATAATAATTATTTCCCACAGCATGATTTTCTACATCATATCCGATGGCAAACAACTGACTTTTTCTGTTATACAATATAGTAAAATCATGATCTTCACTGAGCTTTGCCAGCTGGTATCTTGTATGTTCAATTCCTGCAATGAGATCTTTCACCCGATCTCTGGTATTTGCCAGCATCTCCCTCAAGTCATCTGTATATCTATCATATTCCTTATTATCCCCGCAGCTCTCCTTCAAATTACCGTGGAGCAATCTGTCAATCTCATCAGGTAATTTTTTAAGCGATATTTTACTTGTCAGCTCATTTAATTTGAGTTTATACCCATTTACTTTCCCCTGATCATTTATAAAACCACTCCAGGGAAAAAATTCATCTATCTCCCTGTAAAAATCAGAAGCCATACATTCAACTTTTTTATTCCAGTATAAATCGCCATAATTTTTATCAATTTCCCTGCATTTTTCCGCAATCAGCTTCAAAAAATTTCTTGCCGAAAATATATCGGTTATATTTTCCTCTTTTATGAAATCATCATATATTTTCCCGGTTTTAAATTTTTCTTCTACTTCTCTCTCTGCCAGCTTCAAGGTATCTTTTAAACCGGAGACTAAATTTTTATTCATAAGGGGATAATCCATATACTCTTTGAGCGCCTCTTCCGAAAGCCACATATACCCCACAAGATTTCCACTGTCCACTGTAGATACAAATCTTGATCCCAGAGGAGTTTTTGACTTTATATCATACCAATTGTAAAAATGACCTTTGTACTTTTCCATTGATTCCATACTACAGATTATATTTTCAAGTCTGTATTGAACCCGGCTTATTCCAATGTAGCCCAAATCATAAGCTACTATATTGGAGGTGATACCCATGGCCATGTTGGTGGGAGATGTCCTATAGGCCAGACCTTTGTATGGATTTTCCTGATAATTGTCCGGCGGAAGCCAATTGTTTTCCGGAAGTATAAAATCTTCAAAATAAGCCCAGGTTTCCCTGGTCAATCTCCTCAGCAGTTCTTTTTCTTCACATTTGATCTCCACTTTTTCATTATTTTTTTGCTCCCTGCTCACATTAAATGCTGTCCAGGGGGCTAAAAACCAGATTATACAGGATGGCAGTATAAAAAGACCTGTATCCATACCTCTTCTAAAAGCCAGAACAGCTATAATTATTCCAGCAGCACTGCTGATCCACATTGACTTAAGATACCCCACAAAGGTTTTTGCGGAAGCAGCCTCTGCATCGGCTGCAGTCTGCCACTGAAGCAGATTTTTTTTACTTACAAACACCCTGTAAATTGTCCTTACTATGGCATCCAGCATTAAATAAGCCTGATGGGGCAGAAAACTCAATATAAGGAAAAACTGTTCCACTACATTTCTGAAACCCACTATCTTACCCGAGAGACTTATTCCTTTTGAAGGAGATACCACAGTTTCCGATACATCAAAAAATATGGGGCATAATAATGAAATCAATGCTATGATCAGTAAATTATCCGGGGTATAAAATAAAGTTAAAGCTGCTATGATGAGTACCATTATGGCAGGCTGCACAGAACTTCTTCTTAAATTGTCGAATATCTTCCACCGGGATAATTTATTAAGGGAATTTTTTTTGAAAATCCAGGGCAGCAGCTGCCAATCTCCCCTCACCCATCTGTGAAGCCTTTTACAGCTGGAATTGTAATAGGCGGGATATCCGTCAATAAGTTCCACATCAGTTAAAAGAGCGGCCCTCACGTAGGAACCTTCCAATAGATCATGACTCAACACTGTATTTTCCGGTATTTCACCTTCCAGTACTCTTTTGAAAACATCTACATCATAAATTCCCTTGCCTGTATATATTCCCTCATCAAATAGATCTTCATATACATCGGAAACAGCCGTAGTATATGGATCTATACCTGTCTGTCCCGAGAAAATTTTGGAATACACGGTTTTATTTGCACTCACCACTCCTACACTTATCCTGGGCTGCATCAGTCCATGTCCCCTCGTTACCTTTTTACCATCCAGATAAGCCGCATTAAGTGGATGAACCATGGCACCTACTAGAGATTTAGCTGTATCTTTAGGAAGTATGGTATCCGCATCCAGGGTTATTACATATTTCACCTTATATAAACTGCTTATATCTCCACTTATAACCTCAAAGCTTGTAGTTCTATCTCCTCTTATGAGAGAGTTGAATTCCATCAGCTTGCCGCGTTTTCTCTCCCATCCCATCCACTTTTTTTCCTTTTCATTGTATCTTCTGCGTCTGCTTAAAAAATAAAATTTATCCCTTTCCTTATCTCCATATTTTTCATTGAGTTTTCCTATTTCATCCAGTGCCGTGTCCACTATAATTTTATCTTTATCTTCTTCCTCTTTGATACTGTCCTTGAAATCTTCAAGAAGTACAAAATACAAATTTTTCTCTTCATTTGCCAGATAATACACTTCCATGTCATTTATAAGTTCCTTCATCCTGCCTTCATCGCTTGTAAGAGCAGGTATTACAACTGCAGTGCTGAATTTTTCAGGTATGCCCTCTTTGAATTCCATTTTGGGTATGAATCTTGGTTCAGAGAGTCTGTTTATACTCCAATTAAATATAGATGTAAATATTTCACTGCTGGGTATTAAAAACACAATGAACTGTATTACATACTGCCACAGGGATAAATTACCCGTATAGAAATTCACTCCGGATATCAGGGAATCTAAAAAAACAGTTCCGAATATTATAGTTCCTATATAGAAATCTTCAGTTATACTCTTAGTAACTTCAAAATCAACTTTTTTATATTCTTCACCACTGTGCTTTATCTTTTTCTTCAAACAGCATATACCCGCATCCATTAAATAATAGCCTACATGTTTTTCATAATCTTCAAAAGAAGTAGAAGCCTCTTCTGCACATTCCACCGCTTTTTTAGCTATAAAAGATTCAGGCACACCTATTTTTTTAGATAATTTTTCCACTATATGTCTGTAGTGATCTCTTGAATAAAAATCCATTCTTCCATAGACTCCGGCAGGATCCTTCTGCAGGATCTGCTCCACATAACTCAGCCGCTGAAAATTTTCTTTCCAATTGAGGGCACATATCTCCCTTATGCCATTTATGGAGTTTTCCATTGACACCTGATATATCCCCTGTTTCTGATGGTCAATATTAACCATTCTCTTCACATTGCTGTCCCTTTTGTCCAGTTCCTCATCTATCCATCTGTAAATCCTAGTGTCTTCTATAAAATTGTCCCTCAGCGTTCTTATAAGTTTTTCCGTAAAATGAGACGAAAATTTGATTTTTCGACTCCTCAATGCCTCTATGGTATCACTTACATTTTTTCCTGAATTTATGATTTTTTCCGCTGTAATCTGAGCCCTGTCTCTCTCTTTCTGCATGAAGATCATCTCTTCTATTATATTACTTATGTTCTGCATCAGAGCTATTCTTATCATTGTAGGCAGTAACCATAGCTCACAATTTTTCAATATGGTATTTTCCTCATATGAATTTATAAAATCCTCTATTGTATCTTCATCCACAGTTCCATAAGTATGGTCCAGCATCTCTTTGGCAATATAGTATATTCTCGGGTATCCTTTCATAGCACCCTCCTCTATTACCGGAAGAGATCTGTAATAGTCCTCAGTCATGCCCGCCTTTATATCCTTGTATTCTTTTTTTATCAGATATAAATTATCCAGAAGCCATTCAGCACAAGGTATTATCTCTGCTCTTTCTTTAATCTTGTAATCAAAGAAATTACATCCCCTTAAAATTGCTTTATACCCCTTATCCAGACTTGTCATCAATTTTTTTCTACAGCTTTTTTTGCTGTCAGCTGCTGGAACAATAGCTATTTTTCTGGCATATTCTTTTAATTCTTCTCTATCTGCATTAAAAAGAGATATATCATTTTCCAAATTGTCATTTACACTACTGCATTTCTTGAAGTTTTTATAAATTATTACCATCAGCAAAACTACAACCACACTTATAATATAAAGCATAAAAAAATCCATCCTTTCCTGTGAAAAAGAATTTCGTAATACTTATTGTTTCCAATAAAGCATAAAATATTAATTCACAGAAAGGATAGATCAAAATTAAATCATTATTTCATTTTCTATAATTTCATCAAAACTCTGCCTCTTGGAGATTAGTTTTGCTTCTCCATCTTTTACCAAAACCACTGCTGGAATTGGTATTTTATTATAATTACTTGCCATGGAATAACAGTAAGCACCTGTAGTAAACACCGCAAGAATATCCCCCGTTTCAACCTTTGGAAGCTTTACATCCTTTATCAGGATATCTCCTGATTCACAGCATTTTCCACCTACAGTAACAGTTTCCTCACCGCTTTCCTGAATCTTATTGGCTACAGCACATTCATAGCTGGCCTTGTAAAGGGCAGGCCTTATATTGTCTGACATTCCACCATCTACAAATACATATTTTCTTATGCCGGGAATATTCTTTATTGATCCTATGGTATAAAGGGTTGTACCCGCATTCCCTATTATGGATCTCCCAGGTTCTATTATTAAAGACGGGAGCTTTATATTTAATTTTTGAGCTTCCATTCTGGCCTTTTTGAGTATGATACTGCAAAAGTCCTCTATGGATCTGGGTTTATCTCCTTCAGCATAATATATTCCAAATCCTCCCCCAAGATTCAATTCCTCAATTTCATAACCTATCTCATATTTAATCTTTTTTGCAAGGCCGAGCATGATTTCAACTTCGTCCTCGTAGGGTTTTATTTCAAATATTTCAGAACCTATATGACAGTGAATACCTACGAATTTCAAATTAGACATGTTCCTGGCTTTTTTTATTACATCCATGGTTTCACCATTCAACATGGTAAATCCAAATTTAGAATCCACCTGACCTGTCTTTATATAATCATGGGTATGTGCTTCTATGCCTGGAGTCACTCTAAGCAGCACCTTTTGAATTTTATTTCTTTCCTGTGCTGCAGAATTTATTTTCTCCATTTCACAAAGATTATCTACTACAAATCTTCCAACTCCAAGCCTCACTCCCATTTCAATTTCTTCCGGTGTTTTATTGTTGCCATGAAAATAAACTTTTTCCATGGGAAATCCACTTTTAAAAGCAGTATAAAGTTCCCCACCGGATACCACATCCAGATATAATTTTTCACTGTTTATTATATTGCACATGGCCAAATTTAAAAATGCCTTTCCAGCATAGGTTATCTTATTATTTTTATCTCCTTCAAAAGCTCTATAATATCTTTTACATTTATCCCTTACTAAATTTTCATCTACCACATAAAGAGGAGTTTTAAATTTCTTTGCCAGATCCTCTGCACTCACCCCTCCAATATATAAAACATCATCTTTAACCTTCATGTTTCCGAACAACCTCATACTGGTTTCCTCCTAAAAGTTTTCCCATAACCATTATAGGTTGAATTCCCTGGCTATGACATTTATTGTTTTGATTTTGTCCTTCTGATTTATAGCACAGGTAATTCTTATTTCAGATGTAGTTATCATCTTTACAGCTATGTCATTTTCCCTGAACAGTTTAAACATTTTAGCCACCACTCCCGATGTGGTTTTCATTCCTATACCGACTATGGAAAATTTGGTTATATCCTCATCTATGTCAATTTTTACTTCATTATTGGAATAGGATTTTAAGATATCCAGGCATTCCTTCAAATCATCTTTAGGTATGGTGAAAGATACATTTACCTTGTTATCTATAGGTGCAGTCTGGCTTATCATGTCCACATTTATTTTCTTATCAGCTACTTTCTCAAATAAATTGGAAATAATATTTATATCATTATCAATATTTCTAACTGTAATTGCCACATCTTCATCACTAGTAGCCAATCCTGTCACTGGTTTACTTTCTAAATTCATATCATCTACCTCCCTGATAATTGTTCCTCTTATATCACTGTTACTTAATCCTACATATACGGGTATATTATATTTTTGTGCAAGCTCTATAGATCTAGAATGCATAACCTGAGCGCCTAAGCTTGAAAGCTCAAGCATTTCTTCATAATCTATCTCATCCAGTTTTTTTGCATCTTTATATTCTCTAGGATCCACACTGTATATTCCATCTACATCTGTATAGATCTCGCAGGTCCCATTTAATTTCACTGCTATGGCAACTGCTGTAGTATCCGATCCCCCTCTTCCCAGAGTCGTTACATCACCTTCATGATTTATACCCTGAAATCCAGCCGCAATTACAACTTTACCCTTGTCTAAAGCTTTCTTTATCTTATCCTCGTCTATGTCATCTATAAGAGACTTTCCATACTGTCCACTGGTTTTTATCCTAATTTGATAAGCCGTATAACTTACAGCATCATATCCCAATGCCTTAATTGCCATGGCAAGAAGGGCACAGGATTTCATTTCACCAGTGGACAAAAGTGCGTCAAGTTCTCTCTTGTCCGGATTGTCTGTAATCTTTTTTGCCAATGCTATAAGATTATCTGTAGTGTCTCCCATTGCAGATACTACAACTACTAACTTATTGCCGGACTTAACTTTATTTACCACTGACTTTGCCACATTCTTTATCTTCTCTGGAGTTCCTACGGAACTTCCTCCATACTTTTGAACAATAATTGCCATAATACTCCTCCCTAATCTTTTATTATCGAGTGATTTTAAATTCAGATAAAGTCTATCAACAGAAACTGCTTCTCTCAACCTGAACCTTATAGAAGAACTTAGCCGTTGGGTACCATTTACTTATTCTCCACTTTACAAAGCCGGAGACTCATCAGCAACAAGCCTGGAATAAAAAATATGTACAGCAAAGGAACACACCTATACTGTACAATCATACACGGTTGTGTACCTTTGTAGCTCTCCACTAAAATAGTTTTGCCAAATTTCATCAAGCAATTCCTGGTTTCAAGAGAAAAAATTCATTCATGTAAAAATACTTTTCCTGTTGAAACAACGTGATAGCCGTGAAATAAATGAAAATACAGCAAACACGTATTTTAGTGACAGCTTTGCACATATTTTATACAAAGCCAAAATCAGTTCCGCCAAACTAATTTTTCGGCTGTAATTCCTTTCTTTATTTCTAAAACGTCTGCCAACTAAAAACAAATACTATTAATCACAGCGCCTCCACCCTAGGTAGCTAAATTATTAAATTGTTCTCAGTTTATCATAAATGCTGACTGATTTCAACCATTTTCAATAAAACAATTATTATATATTCAGTGTCGTACCATTATACCTTTAAGTGGAACCCATGAGAAATATTAGCATATCATATTAATGATTGTAATATTTAGGAGTGTATATAAATGAATGATAAAATAAAACATTTCTTTACAAGTGGAAATACCTCAAAGGATCTCAACTTGTTTTTAGACTTTATAACAAATCAGGAAACATTAAATAAAAAATTTCTTTTAAAAAGCAAATCTTTATTTTTAAAATCATCTCTTATAGAAAATATAGGTGAACAATTCAGGAAAAATGGATATGAGGTAGAATATTATCACTGTGCTTATGATAAAAACTTATTGGATGGAATAATAATAAAAAAATTAAACATAGCATTATTAAACAGCAGTCTATTAAATGATACAGATTCTTATACCGGCTATGAGGTACTGGATCTAGAGGAAAATCTCAGCAAAGATAATCTTAAGAAATATACAGAAATGCAAAATGATACAGAAACAGAGATCAGAAGCGCTCTGGACAGGTTCTACAGATTTATAGAAGCTGCAAGACTCATGCAGGAAGACTGGGGATACTGCAACAAACTTGCCGTTGATTACTCAAAATTAACTGCAGTCATCCAGGATTTAAAATCAAAAATATTCACCGCGCACCCCCATAAAACTCCAGGCAAAAGCAGGCATCTATTTGCCACAGCCCTTACTCAAAATGGCATAGTATCTTTTATAGATACCTTGTGCAGCAGCCTGAAAAAAGTATATGTGCTAAATGGTGATCCCGGCACAGGAAAAAACATGGTCCTCAAAAGCATTTATAGAGAAGCTTTGAAAAAAGGTCTGTATGTGGAAGTATACCATCATCCACTTATAGAAGATAAACTTGAACACATTATAATTCCCGAATTAAATACCGCCCTTATAACTTCCAATGAGATCAACAAATCACAATTCAACGGTATGCAGATATATATGAACAATCTAATCGACTACAGTAAAATAAATAAGTCAGATGTAGAGAAGGACAAAACAAATTTCTATTTTTTTCTTAACAAAAGTCTATCCATAATAGGAACAAATAAAAATCTTCAGAACAACCTGGAAAAATACTATTTTAAAAATATAGATTCAGAGGCTCTAAGTATCACCTGCAGAAAATTTTTAGCTGAATTGAAAGAGTGTGAAAGACAAAAGCCCTAACCAATTTTTCATCATGCCTTCACCCTAAATCCCTTGGAAGCAGATACAGCTCTTCCTATGGTAACTATCTTGCCAGTTATACAATTTTTACAGTTGGCAGGAGTGTCACCAGTACAGATCTTTCCCGGATAAAGTGCGTAGAGTTTTCTGTACACACCTTCTGTTACATTCGGCATTACTACATTGGCCCCACTTTGAAGAGTTATGGTTCTTCCCCTGGGGTTCAATGTTTCCATAGCCGTAGTAGCAGGAATATTGATATTGGGCATTAACAGTCTGGTAACAGCCACCACCTTGAGGCTGGTCAAAAAATCTCCTCCTGTTTCATCTTTTAAAGGCGTGTCTTCATTTGGAATAAAAGGCCCCACCCCTATCATGTCCGCATCTATATCTTTAAAAAACAATATATCATCTGCCAGTGATTCAAAACTCTGCTCTGGAAGTCCAATCAAACATCCTGTTCCAACTTCATATCCCAAAGTCTTTAGATCCCTAAGACAGCGTTTCCTGTTTTCATGGCTCATGCCCGGATCCATTTTTTTATAGAGCACCGGATCCGTGGTCTCTATCCTTATTAAATACCTGTCAGCTCCAGCCTCTTTATAGGCCTTATACTCCTCAAATGTCTTTTCTCCTATGCTCAATGTCAAAGCTACATCCATCTTCTTTATATTGGATATTATATATCTCAATTTATCCACTGTATAGTAATCATCTTCCCCGGACTGCATAACTATTGTCTTATAACCATACCCGACTGCTTTTTCAGCCAGCCTGATTATTTCATCCGGCTGTATCCTGTACCTCTTGATATTTTTATTATCACGTCTCAATCCACAGTACATACAATTTCTCTTGCATATATTGGAGAATTCTATAAGTCCTCTCAAATGGACATCATCCCCCACATATTTTTTCCTCACTCTATCTGCTGCTTTAAAAAGCTCTTCAGTGCAGTCATTGTCTTTAAAAAGTGAAACAATTTCACTTTTTGAAAGGCTGTGACTGTATTCAGCTCTTTGAATCAATGAGATCAATTTATTCATACTGCCTCAACTCCTTTTCTCGAGTAATAGAAGAAATGCTGTACACATGCAGCTCATGCAGGGCCCTACTGGCCACTATATACTTTAACGTATTTTCATCAGATTGATATGAAGAATCCACCATTATAACTGCGTCAAATTCCAGCCCTTTGGAAAAATAGCTTGGAAGTATGACTTCTCCACTGGAATAGATCATATTCTCTCCACTTATAAGTTTTATATATGTCTTTTTCTTGAGCAAACTTCCCAGAGCTTCTGTGTCCGCCAGATCCCTGCAGATCACCGCAGTACTTTCATATCCTTTTTCCTTTAATTTTTCAATATCCTCCAATATCCTATCCACAAGCTCTTCCAGATTATCCATCTTTTTTTCTACAACCTCTGTTCCTCTTCTTATGGGAGATATGTTTCTGCTGTTTTTCAAATATCTGTTTGCATAACTGGTTATCTCATTTGTAGATCTATAGCTTTTGTTCAGCAGGAAATTCTTTATTTCCAGGCCTGAAAAAATATCATTCAAGTTCATCATGGCCGGCACTTCCTTTGAAGGCACAATTCTCTGGTTTACATCTCCCACCACGGTAAATGATCTGCATCCGGTGAGCTCCTTTATAACTTTAAACTGCAGTGGGGAATAATCCTGGGCTTCATCTATGACTATATGTTTCATTTTTTCTCTATACCTGGAGCCATCCAATTTCATTTTCAAATACAAGATGGCAGCTAAATCATCATAAATCAGTTTTTTGTCTCCATTGAAATTTTTATACAGAGATACTATATCAGGCTCCTCCAGCCATTTTAACTTGCGTTTCTTTATTCTTATAACTTCTTTTATAACTTCTTCTATCTCAATTCTCTTTTTGTATTCCAAATTTGTTCCTTGAGCATTCAGTTCCTCTTTTGTCATATTCTCGATTTTACGTCTATATTTTTTTTGTATGGACTGCACTCTGACATTTCTTTCATCTTTTATTCTGGAATATATAACCCCTTTCAATCTTCTGCTTCTTTTAAACAGGGGCATATCCTTAAAATAATATCCCAGCATGTTTTCCATCTCTTCTTTGGTAACTATTATCTTGTCATAAAAAAGTACATTTTCCGCTGCAAAACAATTTTTCTCCAGTCTGCTTACCAATTTATCCATATCAGCTATAAATTCCAGAGAATTTTTATAAATTATTTCATCCATAAACTGTTTATCTGCCCTTAAAATATTTTCCATGTATTCCTTCAGATCCATAATATCCGGCAGGTGTAAAATGCTCTCTGCGAATTCACCAAATGTGAGCTGGGTAACTCCCTCTTCCCCCAAGCTTGGCAGTACCAGTGAAATATAGTCCATAAATATACTGTTGGGACCCAGTATGAGCACCTTTCCCTGAAGCAGTTTTCTGTAATTATACAACAGATAGGCCACCCTGTGCAAAGCCACAGTGGTCTTACCGCTGCCAGCTATTCCATTTACCACAACAGCCCCTTCTCTGGGCTGCCTTATCAGAGCGTCCTGTTCCTTCTGTATGGTCATCACTATATCTTTCAGTTTTTGTCCCGAATTTTTACTCAACACCATCTGTAATATTTCATCTTTTACATCCATATTGGAATCAAACATTCCCAGCAGTTTCGACTTTTTTATAATAAACTGCCTCTTGCCCAGTACATCTGCTTTTACTGTTCCACCAGGGGATCTATATGAAGTGGATCCCAGGCTGCCTGAGTAAAATAAACTGCATACCGGAGATCTCCAGTCCACTATAACAGGCTCATAGTCTTCCCTGCTGCTCATTCCAAATCTGCCTATATATATTTCTTCTACACCATACTCGTCTTCAAAACTTACTTTTCCAAAATAAGGCGTCCCTTTCAATACAGTAAGCTCTCTTATGCTCTTGTTTATCAATCTGAATTGCTCTTCCTTTGTATACACCTCATGGTTAAAATACTCTACAGTTCTGTCTTCATCATCTTCATACTGTTCCAGATTTTTTTTCCTCAAATATAAAATATAATCCACAACTTTTTTTCTGAACCCTATAGATTCCATCATCTTTGCATCTATCTGCTTTAGTACTTCATTTAATTTTTCTCTTTCGGAATTCAGCTGAATTTCCCTGTTTAACTCACTTTCCAAATCATCTTCATACATTATCTATATCTCCATTCACCAACCTATATATTATGAGAATCAGGAAGCAAAGCTTCACTGTCAGAAGCACCTCCATCTTTCTTCTCCTTGTATTCTCTTATAATGCCCATAAATTCGTCTCCCATCAAAGTTTCCTTCTCTATGAGCTTTTTCGATATGATCACAAGCAGTTCCATATTGTCTTTAAGGATCGTTTTGGATTTTTCATGCGATTTTCTTATAATTTTCAAAGTTTCCTCATCTATGATGGAAGCCGTTTCTGCACTGTAGTTTTGAATTGGTCTTCCATCCAAATACTTGTTCTGGATGGACTCAAGTCCCATCATATCAAATCTTTCCGTCATACCATACATGGTCACCATACTCCTGGCCACCCGCGTAGCTCTTTCTATATCATTGGATGCTCCCGTGGAAATACTGTTGAACCTTACTTCCTCTGCTGATCTTCCCCCCAGCATAACACATATCTGATCCATCATTTCTTCTTTTGTATTCAAATATTTTTCTTCTTCAGGAAGCTGCATGGTATATCCCAGTGCTCCCATAGTTCTGGGAACTATGGTTATTTTATGAACAGGATCTGTATGTTTTAAAAGAGCTGCCACCAGTGCGTGCCCAACTTCATGGAAGGCAACCTGCTGTTTTTCTCCCGGTGAAAGTATTCTGTCCTTTTTTTCCTTGCCAGCTACAATTACTTCCACCGCCTCTTCCAGATCCTCCTGTCTTACCTCTACCCTGTGATTCTTAACAGCTCTCAGCGCCGCTTCATTTATTATATTGGCCAAATCTGCACCTACAGCCCCTGGAGTAGCTTTGGCTATATCATTCAAATCCACATCCGGTGAAACTTTTACGCCTTTTATATGCACTTTCAGTATATCTTCTCTTCCCTTCAAATCAGGTCTATCCACTATGACTCTTCTATCAAATCTTCCCGGCCTCAGAAGAGCCTTATCCAGGACTTCAGGCCTGTTTGTAGCTGCCAATATGACAACTCCCCTGGAGGAATCAAATCCATCCATTTCCGCCAGGAGCTGATTCAAGGTCTGTTCTCTTTCATCATTACCGGCTATATTTCCATCCCTGCTTTTCCCGATGGCATCTATTTCATCTATAAACACTATACAGGGTGCCTTTTCCTGTGCCTGCTGAAACAAATCCCTGACCCTTGCAGCACCCATTCCTACAAACATCTCCACAAAAGCTGAGCCAGATATGGAGAAAAAAGGCACTTTGGCTTCACCGGCCACTGCCTTTGCAAGAAGAGTTTTACCAGTTCCCGGAGGCCCTACAAGGAGAGCTCCCTTGGGCAGCCTGGCTCCTATATCAACATATCTCTGAGAATTATGTAAAAAATCTACGATTTCCACCAGAGATTCCTTGGCTTCCTCCTGTCCTGCCACATCTTTAAAATTTACACCAGTTTCATTTTCCGCATATATCTTGGCTGTATTTTTCCCAAAAGACATCACTCCACTGCCCATCTTTTTATTAAGTTTGCCTAAAAACAGTTGAAGCAAAAATGCGATTATTATAAAGGGCAAAACCCAATTTACAAAAAATCCCTTTAAAACAGTGTTTTCCTGAGGTACCCCTCCATATTGAATTTTAGCATTGTTCAACTTCTCAATCAGGTTAGGATCCTCTATTCTCTCCGTATAAAGCACCTTGCCCCTGTCTGTTTCATCCTGGGATTTAGGAATTATAATCAGTTTATCCCTGCTTATCTGTACTTCAGAAATTTTATTCTGATTGATGTCATTTATAAAATCACTGTATTTTATATGCTGTGATTTTAATCCACTCATATATTCATTTGCTATAAATATTATCATAGCTGCCAATAGACCATAATAAATAAAATATCTCAATTTATTTCTATTGAATTTTTTATTATTAAACATAATTGTAGCCTCCAATTTACTTCAGCTTATAATTCTACCTATATTATAACAGTAAATGTCCCATTCCCAATAGTATTTACAAAATATTTTCGAAGTTATTTTTAACCATTAAACCAGTCAGCACATTGAAGACAAAAATACTGCCAAATCATTATAGACAAATGAATTTGACAGTATTCCCCGATATAATATCTATATTATATTTTACCGCTTGTGCTATTTTGCCAGCTCATATATGGCATGAGCATATATTTTTGCATTTAAAACTAAATTCTTTATTTCTACATACTCATTAGCATTGTGTATTGTGGAAGGCTCTCCCGGGAATATGGGACCAAAGGCCACAATATTGGGAATTTCTTTTGCATAGGTACCGCCTCCTATGGCAAGCAGCTCTGCTTCTTTTCCCGTCTGCTCGCTATACACTTTTTGCAGCGATTTAATCAGAGGATGGTCTGAAGGGAAAAACAGAGGATCACTGTTTTCCATATTCTCAATTCTTATACCTGTACCTTCCAATCTTTTATTAAATGGAACAATCATATCCTCATATTTAAAAGTTACAGGATATCTTAAATTAAGTGCTACTGCAATTTTATCCTCATTCATGGATACAGTCCCCACATTGAAGGAAAGTCTGCCGGATTCCTTATCTTCAAGAGCTACACCAAAGGATTTCCCATCTGTTTCAAACCCAACGTAGGTATTGAAGAAATTTATAAAATCCATTATATCTGACTTTTCAAGAGACAGGGAGCCCAAAAGTGCAAACATCTGCATTACAGCATTTTTACCCAGCTCCGGTGTACTTCCATGAGCTGCCATGCCGGTCACTTTTACTGTAACTAAATTGTTTTTTACTTCTGTATTTATATCATATCCATTTTTGCGGGAAAATTCATCTATATTTTTCACCAAAGCTTTTGCATCCTCAGCTGACAGGCCGGCCTCACAATAATCAGGCACTACATTTGCCCTCTGGCCTCCCTTTATATATTTCACAGTTATATCTCCCCTGAGCTTTACTTTAAGATCTTTAACAACATCAAAAATAGTAATTCCCTTTTCTCCATATATAATGGGATAATCTGCATCCGGAGTAAATCCAGCTACAGGCGGCTTTTCTCTTTCCCTGTAATACTTCATTTCCTTTGAACCATTTTCTTCATTTGTTCCAAATATAATCCTGACCTTTTTGGAAAGGGGAAGTTTTAGATCTTTTATTGCCTTCAATCCGTAAAGTGCGGATATAATGGGTCCCTTGTCATCCGTTGTACCCCTCCCGTATATCTTTCCATCATGAATTTCAGCTCCATAAGGCGGATATTTCCAGTTGTCACCTTCCGGCACTACATCAAGATGTCCAAGTACTCCCACATATTCTTCTCCCCCACCATATTCTGCATAACCTACATACCCATCCATATTCACTGTTTTAAATCCCAATTTTTCTGAAATTTCAAGAGCTTTATTCAGAGCCTTTGAAACTCCCTCTCCATAAGGTTTGCCGGGTTTTCCTTCTTCTCCAACGCTTTTAATGCTTACAACTTCCTGTGTGGATTTAACAATGTCTTTCTCAAACTCTTCTACTTTTTTATTTATATCCATAAAAATCATCCTCCTATCCTATTCACAGTTTAGAGTTCAAATATCAAAGTTCAATTTTGATAAATTTTCGGCTGCCACTGAAAATCCTCATTAATTTATATTTGAACTTTGAACTTTTACAGCCCAACGACAGCACCATAATTAATTTAATATGCCCTGCCCCAGTAAACCAGTTTATCAGCTTTTTTGCCGCAGCAAACGCAGGTATCCGAAATGTGTTCCTGCTTGAGAGGCATACATCTTGAAGTTGCACCTGTGATTTCTCTTATTTTTTCTTCACATTTAGCATCTCCACACCACATGGCTCTCACAAAACCTGATTTATTTTCCTCAATATCCTTGAATTGTTCCATGTTGAAAGCATCATGGGTGTTGTTGTCTCTAAAATCCTTTGCTTTTTTGTACATGGAATCATGAATTTTATCTAGAAGGCTGTTTACCTGGTTTTCCAGATTATCCATAGGCACCACTGTCTTTTCACCTGTATCTCTTCTTACCAGTACCACTTGATTCTTTTCAATATCCCTGGGGCCTACCTCAAGTCTGACAGGAACTCCTTTCATCTCATATTCGCTGAATTTCCAGCCAGGGGTTTTGTCACTGTCATCAATTTTCACTCTCACAGACTTTGACAGTATGTCTTTCAATTCATTTGCCTTTTCCAGCACTCCACTTTTATGCTGGGCTATAGGTACTATGATAACCTGTATTGGAGCTATTCTAGGCGGCATTACCATCCCATCGTCATCTCCATGTATCATTATTATAGCACCAATAAGTCTTGTGGTTACAGCCCAGGTGGTGTAATGTACATACTGCTGTTTACCTTCCTTGTCAGAATACTGTATTCCAAACGCCCTGGCAAAATTTTCGCCCAGATAATGGGATGTTCCTGCCTGGAGAGCCTTGCCATCATGCATCAGGCTTTCAATAGTATAGGTATCTACGGCCCCTGCAAATTTTTCACTCTCGGTTTTCTTACCTTGAATTACCGGCATGGCTAAAACATCTTTACACAATTCGGAATATAAATCCAGTATATATCTGGTTTCTTTCTCGGCCTCTTCTCTGGTGGCATGTATTGTATGCCCTTCCTGCCATAAAAATTCTGCAGTTCTCAAAAACGGTCTTGTAGTTTTTTCCCACCTTATCACAGAACACCACTGGTTATACAATTTGGGAAGATCCTTGTAGGAATGAATGATCTTGGCAAAATGCTCACAGAACAGAGTCTCTGAAGTCGGTCTTACACACAATTTCTCTGTAAGTTTTTCATTTCCTCCCTCAGTTACCCAGGCTACCTCCGGGGCAAATCCTTCCACATGCTCTTTCTCCTTTTCCAATAAATGTTCCGGGATAAATATAGGCATATATACATTTTCATGTCCTGTTCCTTTTATTTTTGCATCTATATATTTCTGGATGCGCTCCCATATTGCATAACCATAAGGTCGTATTATCATGCATCCTCTTACACTGGAATAATCCGCCAGTTCTGCTTTCCTAACAATATCCGTATACCATTGAGCAAAATCCTCACTTCTCGACGTTATCTGCTCCACCAATTTTTTATCCAAATTCAACTACCTCCAAAAATACAATTATATTTTAAAAAACAACAATATATGATAAATTTAAATATAAAAAAACCTCAGTCCCTGCAAAAGGGACCAAGGTTATATTCGGCGGTGCCACCCTATTTAATATATTCAAATATCAAACATACTCACTTAATTTATAATTTTAACGGCAGTCACCGCTGTATCCTACTCTTATTTCAGTACAGAACTCCAAGGCAGGTTCAACATATTTTCCTGGAAACTTTCACCTGATGTTTCTTCTCTTAAAGGAATTTCATGCCTACTAATCCTCTTCCTGGTATTTACTGTATTCAATTAGTTCAAAACAACTTATCTTATATGATAGAATATAAAAAATTCATTGTCAATAGATGTTTTATCTATTTTACAGTAAGATTTCAAAAGGGACATAGACCTCAACGGCCAAATGCCAATATGATTCTCATTATATCTTCCATTCTGTCTTCAATTAAACCGAATGTATTCTCCATGGCATTTTCCAAAGTCATAGGCCTGTCTGCAATGCTGAACAATGAAGTCACGCCAATATGATACAAATCCTTATAGTTCTTTCCAAGTCCGCCGGACAGTATTATGACAGGTTTATTGTATTTTTTAGCAAGTTTGGCAACACCAGAAGGCGCTTTCCCGAAAGAAGTTTGAAAATCCGTATTTCCCTCTCCTGTTATAACCAGATCACTGTTTTCAATTTTATTCTCCATGCTTGTAATATCCATGACGATATCTATTCCATTTTTTAATTCTGCATTCAAGAACGCAATAAGCGCAAAGCCCAAACCTCCGGCTGCCCCTGCTCCCGGGACTTCAGAAAGATCTTTATTGAATATATGCTTTACAACCAGGGCATAATGCTGCAGATTTCTGTCCAGCAATTTGACCATTTCAGGAGTGGCATTTTTTTGCGGCCCATATACGGCAGAAGCTCCATTTTCACCACACAGGGGGTTATTTACATCTGAGGCCACAATAAATTGACTATCATAAATTCTTTTATCCAATTTATCTAAATCAATTCCTGCAAGTTTGTCAAGATTTCCTCCGCCATAATCAAGTTCCCTGTTCTGGTTATCCATAAATTTTACCCCCAGAGCCTGAAGCATGCCTGCTCCACCATCATTTGTAGCACTTCCGCCAATTCCAATTATAAATTTTCTGCATCCTCTGTCCAAAGCGCTTTCTATAAGCTCACCGGTTCCAAAGGAGGTAGTTATAAGGGGATTCCGTCTATCTTCGGGAATAAGGTACAGTCCCGATGCTGAAGCCATTTCAATGATTGCCGTACCACCTTTTAAAATTCCATAATGGGCTTTTACCTTATCTCCCAGGGGTCCTGTAACATATTCAGTATATTTTTGACTTTCAGTAGATGTAACAATTGCATCTACTGTTCCTTCTCCCCCGTCTGCAACGGGAACTTCAATTATTTCAGCATCAGGTGCTGCTCTAAGTATTCCTTCTTTAAGTGCAGTGCATACATCTTTTGATGAGAGACTTCCTTTAAATGAATCTGGTGCGAGAAGTATTTTCAATTTTATTACCTCCATTATTCAGCCGAGGGTACCTTGTTTCTGCTGGATTTAATTACTATGGATACAGCCGCCGTAATTATCAGGAATATTCCTAAAACAATGAAGCCCAGGTATCCTCCAAATTTTCCCTGGATCCATCCCACGATATATGGTCCCAAAAATCCTCCTAGATTTCCGAGAGCATTTATAAGCCCCATGGCCGCTGCCGCCAATTCCGGCCTCAATATATCTGTAGGTATTGCCCAAAATGGGCCATAGGGAGCATACACTCCTATTGCCGATATAACTAAAAATATCATCTTTGTAACTGCTGTATGTGCTAAATACTGCCCTCCGATAAGTCCAAAAGCACCAATTAAAAGTGGTATCGCAACGTGAATTTCTCTCTGCCTTCTTTTATCTGAAAGTGATGAATTAAATGCCATTGCTATCATTGCAAAAATAAATGGTACAGCACTTATAAGTCCTACCAGAGAAGAGCTCAGTCCTTTGAAATCCTTTACTACACTTGGAACCCACATGGTATATCCGTAAAAACCCGACATCCAGAAAAAATAGGCAATTAACAGCAAAATTACAATTGGATTTTTAAAAGCAGAACCATATCCGGTTCCTTTAGGTTTATTTTCATTTTCCTTTGCAATTGTATCTTCAATATATTTTTTCTCTTCTGTTGACACCCATTTGGAAACAGCAGGACTGTCCTCGATTGAAAACCACCATACAAATCCCCATAAAAGAGGCAGCAATCCTTCAATCAGAAATACCATACGCCAATTAGTTACAGATAAAAGCCATCCTGTAATAGGTGCCATTATTACAGCTGACAAAGGCATATTTATCATCCAGAAAGCATTTGCCCTGGCTCTTTCTCCTGACGGAAACCATTTGGCCAAAAGAACCAGTACCGATGGCCATACACCACCTTCAAAAACTCCCAGCAACAATCTCAATACAAAAAGCTGTGTCTTGTTTTGGACCAGGCTGGTACACATAGCTGCTATGCTCCAGAGCACAATAAGTATGAACACAACCTTTTTAGCACTCCATTTGTCCGCAAGTATTGCAGCCGGTATCTGCAATATCATATAACCCACAAAAAATATTCCTGCCGCTATGCCGATATCTGCACTTGAAAGATTAAACGACTTATCTATATAGGGCAGTATCATGGATACATTGATTCTATCCATATAAGCTGTCATGTACATTATAAATGCAACGGGTATGATTCTAACCCATCTCTTTGATGATGATTCCACTTTAAACAACTCCTTTTTATAAATTCTGTCTTATATCCATCTTCTGTAAACCTATATCAAAAACTCTCTATTTATATACTTCTGCATATTTATAAGCTAATTTGATCGCCTCCTCCATGCTGACGGAACTTACAAGATTCTTTCCTGCAATATCAAAGGCCGTACCATGATCTACGGATGTTCTTATAAAAGGCAGTCCTACAGTTACAGAGATTGTTTTTTCAAAATCTACCATTTTGGTTGCTATATGACCCTGATCATGATACAGGGATATCACAGCATCATAAGCTCCCTTCAATGCCATATAAAATACAGAATCAGCTCCTACAGGTCCTGATATATTTATACCTTGTTTCTTCGCAGCCTCTACAGCAGGTACTATTTCATCCACTTCCTCCCATCCAAATAATCCATGTTCTCCTCCATGAGGGTTTAAACCTGCTATTACAATTCTGGGATTTTTAACTCCCAGTCTATCAAGCCCCTCACTGCATTTAAAAACATACTTATATATCATTTCTTTTTTTATAGATTTTACGGCCTGGGCCAGGGATACATGTCTTGTCAAAAAAAACACTCTCAGACTGCGTACTTGAAACATGGTCATAGGATCATCTGTATTTGTAAGCCCCGCTAATATCTCTGTGTGGCCTATATAATTTATACCGGCTGCTTTTAACGCTTCCTTGTTGATTGGAGTAGTTGCTATGGCATCTACTTCATGAGCCTGTGCCAGCTCTACCGATTTTTTTATGAATTCAAAAGCAGCCCTGCCTGCTTCTGCCTGTACCTTTCCAAACTCTATTTTATCTGAATCCACATTATCCAAATTTATTAAATCAATAGTTCCAAATTCAAATTTTGCATCCCGGACACTATTTATTACATTGATTCCAAGTGTTATACCCGTTACTTTCAGTGCCCTTTTTACAGCGTTAAGCTCACCTACCAGCAAAGGTTTTGTATTTTCATAAATCACTTTCTTGTCAAGGGATTTCACTGCTATTTCAGGTCCCACTCCTGCTATATCTCCTATTGGTATTGCTATAATCTTTTTATTCATATCTCTTACCTCTTTCAATATTTTTTTCTACAGTGGACATTATAAAAACCATGGATGTTTCGTCTCCAATCAATCCCCCCTTAGTCACTACATTCAGTCCGTTAAATTCACCTCCTATTATCTTCCCATAAACTGCAAGAGGAATTATTTCTTCTAATAATTCCATTGCAGTGGAATTTACATTTTTTAAAAATCCCTGGGCAGTATCACCTCCACTTAAATAGATTAATTTGATATTAAATTCTTTCATATCTAAAATCTTTCTGGCTATTTTATTCAGCCTATCAGATATGATATCTGACAAATCAAAATTTATTCCATGTTTCATCTGAAATTTCACCAAAGAAGTAGTGATACACAAATACTTATATTTTCTATAATCTTTTTTTATATAATCCAGGGTTTTTCCCAGTTCATCCTCAAAATTATCTATTAAATTATTCACATTCACATTATAGATGAGAATTTTCTGGTGCCTTTCAAAATACTTGAGCTGTTTTCTTGTCAATTCAGTTATGCTTCCTATGACCATCAAAGATCTATAAGAGGCAGGTTTAATCGATTTCAACCTGTTTATGGAAACAAAGGCAGTAAAAGGTCCTGGATCCACAGATACTATCTTTTCTTTCAATGAGGTGCAGGCATCTGCTATAATCATAATATCCTCATTGTTCACTGCATCTATGACTATTATTCTCTCGGATTTCTCCTCTATCTTTTTCTTTAGAAATTCAGCACCTCTCAGCACGTCTTCCAGCGGTACATATCCAACGGATTTTCTGCTCTGTGATTTTATAATGCCTATTACACTGGATGATTTTACCGGAGTCTTGATATCACTGGAAACATTGGTCTTTTCCAGAGGTACTCCATTTACCAGAACACATCCTCCCAGACATATTCTTCCCGAAGAAGGATAGGAAGCCACAACTACTGCCCTATATTCTGGGCCAAGCTCATCCAGCACAGCGTCTATCTCACTGCCCACATTCCCCCTAAGAGTGCTGTCTATTCTTTTGCTGATTAATTTTACATTATTCTTAAATCTACAGGTTATATCTCTTATCAAATTATAAGAATACTGACTTTTTTTATCTCTGGTATCAGTACTTATACAAAATACATCCCTGTCAGAATCAAACTTCTCTATCTCATTGACACTTAAAAAAGAGACAGCCTCAAATCCTCCTTTTTCCTTAAGCAGAATTCCTGTATCATTTGCACCTGTATAATCATCGGCTATTACTAAAATCTTCGGCATATACAGACCTCCTAAATTAAACGAAATACGATTTTATTGATAAATTTTGCAGCCCCTTTTTTATTTTGTCATCCAGCATTATGTCGCTTATGAGAACATCCACTTCATCCATGCTGCACACCTTTGAAAAAGAAGTTTTGTTGAATTTACTGTGATCCGCCAGAAACACGGATTTATTTGCACTATCTATCATCAGTCTCTTTAAATAAGCTTTTTCAGCAGTAGGTGTGGAAACGGCATATTCCTCATTGACTGAAGTAACTCCTACAAAAGCATAATCCACATTAAAGGACTGTAAAAAATATTCCGCATGCTTTCCAATCAAGGCTCCTACATTTCCCTGTACCAGACCACCTGTGCAAAACAATCTGATATTGGTATATTTGAACAGCTCTCCCACTATTTTTATATCATTGGTAATCACAGTGATATCTTTCATATTTTTCATGCATCTAGCTACTTCAAGACATGTAGTCCCTGCATCCAATATCAAGGACTGCCCTTCTTTTACAAACTCTGCTGCTTTTCTGCCTATTCTCTCCTTTTCACTTTTATTTGCCACTTCCTTATCCATATACGGTACTTCATAACTTATAATGTCCTTAAATACCGCTCCTCCATGAGTTCTCATAAGGAGCCTTTTTTTCTCCAGAAATTCCAGATCCCTCCGTATAGTCATTTTTGATACCTTCATTTTATCTGCCAGTATTTGAACTTCCGCTCTGCCATTCTTTTTTAAAATATCTACTATCTTAATGCGTCTTTCTTCAGGCAACATTCTTTATCCTCCATGTTTAAATAGAACATATTGTTTGTTCATTTATGTTTATATATGTTATATTTACTTATATTCGATAAAAATATTAAAATTCCTTTTATATAAATAAAAAAGATTGGAAGTCATTTAAAATAATTAACTTCCAATCTTCTTTCAAATAATCATGAATCAAATTTTCTCCAAAAAACCAATTTGTTTTCAAGCCTGGACCAAATAAAATTCAAAATAATTCCCAGTATGGAAAGCAGTACTATTGCTGCATACATCTGGGGTGTATTGAAGGTTTCCTGAGAATTGTTCACCAGAAATCCCAACCCCGACTGGGCTCCTATCATTTCAGCCGCCACCAGCACCATGACGGCATAAGCACTGGCAAGCTTAATTCCTGTAATTATGGATGGAATTGATGCGGGCAGTATGACTTTTATAAAAGTTGTAAACCTGTTGGAACCCATGGTCAATACGGATTTTATATACAGAGGGTTTACATTTTTTACACCACTGATGGTATTTATCAGTATAGGCCATAAACTGGCCCAAAATATAATAGCCACCTTTGATACTTCTCCTATGCCAAAAAACAATATGAAGACCGGGAAAAGCGCCAATGCGGATATCTGTCTGAAGAGCTCCAAAAAAGACTGTAAAAGTGCTTCCAGCAATTTAATCCTTCCAATAAACAACCCCAATGGAACTGCAACTACAATGGCAAGGCTCAAACCGCTCATGATTCTTTTCAGGCTTATGAGCAGATGTACTTTTAATTGTCCGCTTTCCTGCAGGGCAGCGATGGATTCAAGTACACCATAGGGTGTACTCGTATATGTTTTTTTCAACATCCCCAGATTGGGAAGTATCTGCCACAGTGCCAAAAATATTATCAATAGAAGGTTCGAGAAAATAAAAAGATAAATCTTTGAAGTAATTAGTTTAAGCAATTTCATTGTTATCACACCTTTGATTATTGTTGGTATTATCTTTTACCTGTTTGCTTATTTCCTCCCATATTTCCTTCCTCAGTTTTTGAAACTGGCTGTTATCGGTACTTCTGGGATAAGGAAGGTTCACGTCTATTATACTGACTATTCTTCCGGGATCCTTCCCCAGGACAACAACCTTATTTGCAAGATAAATTGCTTCATCTACACTGTGTGTGACAAAAATAATGGTTTTTTTGGTCTTCTCCCATATTCCAAGCAGCTCATGCTGTAAAATTTCCCTGGTCTGTGCATCCAGTGCAGAAAAAGGTTCATCCATCAAAAGAACCTCCGGATCATAGGCAAGCCCTCTGGCTATAGCAACCCTCTGTCTCATTCCACCTGATAATTGACCGGGATAATATTTCTTATACTGGGAAAGACCCACCAGATCTATAAATTTATTTGCTATTTCTTCTCTCTTATCCTTTGAGACCTTGTTTATTTCAAGCCCCAATTCAACATTTTTGAGTACAGTCCTCCAGGGTAAAAGTGCATATCCCTGGAATACCATACCCCTGTCGCTGCCGGGTCCGCTCACTTCTTTAGAATCCACCATCACTTTACCGCTAGTTGGGCTTATAAGGCCTCCTATGATGTTAAGCAATGTTGATTTTCCGCAGCCGCTTGGACCTACTATACATACAAATTCTCCTTCTTCAATATCCAAATTTATGCCATCCAATACCTTGATATCTATTTTTTTATTGGTGGGATGTCTATAAACTTGTTCAATATTTTTCACCGATATTTTTTTCAAGCTTTTCACCTCTCTATATCAAAGCCTATAATACAAAGCCATCAGGATTTGCTGTTGGGATTGTATTCATTTGTATATATATCATCGAGCTTTACCTGTCCTGCTTTTAACTTTCCATTCTTCTCAAGATAATCCAGCCACCATTTGACTGCATCTTTTTGAACAACCTGCTGAGGGTAATAGTTCCATGCTTCTACATCACTTGCTTTAATTCCCAGCTTTTTAGCTATAATCTCTTTCCCTTCACTTTCATGAGTCTTCGACCAATCAGAAGCCTTGGCCACTGCTGTTACAAAACCTTTTACAGCTTCAGGATTTTTCTCTGCAAAACTTTCATTTGTAAAATAGGGGCACATACCACTTACACCTTTTTCCAATGCATAATCAGTGGTTAATTGTTTTAGATTGGGATTATTTAAAGCTTTTTGAGTATATGGGGCATGTACAATTGCAATATCAATAAGCTTATTTTCCACAGCCTGCTCCTGCTGAGAATCCGGAAGTACCACAAAATTCACATTATTGGGATCCAGATTCTGCTCTCTCAAAAACTCCCTGGTAACAAACTCCGAGCATGCTCCAAAAGAATTTATTGCAACTTTCTTTCCAGCTATATCTTTAAGGCTGTTTATTCCACTGTCTTTTCTCACAATATACCTCATGTGCGGGTATTTCTCCAAAGTCTGGGTACCACCTGCAACTATTTTAAGTTTTGATCCCTGGGCATTGGCCATGGCAATCAAGGGTACATGTCTTAGTCCAAAATCAATGCTTCCTGATGCTACAGACGGTACAATCTGTGCTGAAGGTATTTCCCCTACATATTTGATTTTTATTCCCTGCTCCTTGAAATATCCTTTTGCGTCGGCAATATACACTGCATCATACCACTGGGTATTAGGATACTTTATTACAATCTCCTTTGAAGATGACTTCTGTCCGGATGAGGTTTTGTTTTCTGAACTGCTTTCACCGGAGCAGCCAACAGCACCCAACGCCATTACCAGTGCTAACAATGCGATAAATACTTTTTTCATAACTTAGTTTCCCCCTTATTTTGTTGACTATAATATTTTTTGCTGTATAAATTTAGGATTTATTTATATAAAAAAGGCTAAACTTTAAAACATGGTGGATATGTTCAATAATATCACCACATCAAAAAATTTAGCCTTTAGTTTTTCTAATCAGCTAATTATCTATAATTTTTTTATATAAAAAACTTTCTTCAAAGAAATTGAAGAAAGTCATGCTCCATTCAATTCTTATCTTTCAGGTTTCCCTGACGGAATTAGCACCATTGAATACATACCACAGCATCCAGGTTGCCGAGCTTCATAGGGCCAGTCCCTCCACTTCTCTTGATAAGATTTAATTTTACAATTATAAATATATATTAAAATAATATATCAATTTTGTCAACTTAAATTTTATTCAAATAAATTGCATAAAAAATCACATACTAAATATGGAGGTAAATCTACACCACAAATACAGCCCGGCTATTTTTCGCCAGGATCTGTACCCGGGTAAAACGAAAGGAATGTCTATATGAAATCAAGAAAATTGATAACAGCAATTATTTTTATTTTTTTAAGTACTTTAATCTGTACAGATGTGAATGCTTTTCCAGGTCATCAATACTATATAAAAAATTCCAGAGCACCCAAATATCTTTACGTAATAAAGCAGAACGATTTAAGTGCCTCGGAAAACACCATGATAGCCACACTGCAGGGAATAATATCAAATAAATCCGATTGCCAGATATATACTTTAAATAAAAATCAACCGGATTATAAAATATGGCTGGAGGATCTGAAAGAAAATTATGGGGTGAATTACAGTATGGTGAAGAATCCCTGGTACCTGCTTGGTAAATTCAAAAGCCTGGTAAAAGGCTATGTGCTCTACGATAAATCCTCCCAAAAAGATCCTTCCATAAACAATGCCTGTTCCCTTGCAGCTTTAGAAGATTCCATAGCCATAGACAAATCTCTGGAAGCCAGGGTCAAAAATGCGGGTATAAAAATGCAGCGGGACTGCAGAAATACCGATAAATACTGGGCCTATGACAATCTATGGAATAAAGGACTGAATCATTCAACAGTAATTGAGCTGTCCCCAACTAGAGATGCCGCTCTCAGAGATTACGGCATAATGAGCAAATCCCTCATATTTTATGAAGATGACCCAAAAGATTTCTCCCTGAGGAACAAGGTATTTGGATCCATGAAAAGTGACTCCACATGCCTGGGATGGGGTCCCGACGAAGGCGGCAACATAAGTACCGCTTCCAAAAACGGAGTGAGCGTGGTACCGGCAGATTGGTCCTACAATCTGACAGTATTAAGTGCCTTTCCCTCTTCCCCTCTGATTCAAAAAAATGGATCAGACTCCACAAAAAATTCAGCTTCAAAAAACACCCACTATGTGACCTTCATTATGTCAGACGGAGACAATCAGCAGTGGAATCTTGGAAGCAATTTCGGCTCTTCCAAATGGTACGGTTCACATAAAAGGGGCAGCTTCAACATGAGCTTCAGCATAAGTCCATCCCTGTATGAACTGGCACCAACTGTTTTAAAGGCCTATTATAAAAATGCCTCTTCAAATACCTTCAAGGACTGCTTCATTGTATCACCTTCCGGAAACGGATACATGTATCCCAGTGAATTCAAAACAGATTCCCTGAAGCCTTTTTTGAAAAGATTAAACAACTACATGAAAAACTCGGATCAAAAATACGTGTCCGTTTTAGACAACTGGTCCCTCTACAACAAGGATCTCTGGAATAAATATACCGCCTGCTCAAATATCCAGGGCATATTCTATTTGAATTACCACAGACAGGATGATTACAAGGGTGAAATAGTATGGAGCCACGGCAAACCCATAGTTTCCTGCAGAAATCTGCTCTGGTCCAAAATAGAAGAAAACGCGGATCTGGTAAGAAATATAAACGGCTACATAAAAAACGGCTGCACGGATACAAGCAGGCCTGAGGCATACACCTTCGTATACGTGCATGCCTGGAGCAAAACCATGAGTGACATAGATGAAGTTGTAAAACAGCTGAACAAAAATCCTGCTGTAAAAGTAGTGGCACCAGACACCTTCATGCAGCTTATAGTGGAAAATGTAAAACATGAATAAAAGCTTTTTAGGCAATTAAAATGTATTTAGACATGGGTACATTTTAATTTTTATCATTATTAATATTGATAAAAAATTCTTTATTACTGTTTTTAGAACTATTCTTATACTTGAGAATAGCTTTTTCTTTTGAATGTGCGAGTACAGCAAAATTTCCGAATATAATTATTTCTGTACCACATATTATTCCAGTAATTAAAACTTCAGTATTCATATAAATATACTAAAGAGATGGTTTATGGCGGAACAGGAGTTATACCTGACAGTGCGGTTAGCTTATTGAGTAAGTCACAGTACACGAAATTGCAGTTTACCACCAGAAGTTACCAGCTTGACGTCAGTGCCAGCGGCTTTGACTACAATCCTGGATAAAAATAATTATGACAAATATATAAAATAATACCAATTATAGAATTACCTCGCCATACATGTTATAATTTATTGGTACAATTAAATAAGTTGCATGTGGGCTACTGATATCACTCATCCCTTTTTGGAGGGAGGTGATACAATGAATAATGACATCTTGATGTTACTTTTCGAAGGAGGACTGTTCCTCATTTCACTTTTAACATTTATAGTATTACTTACTCAACTTTCGCACATTAAAATAAAGGCGGAAGCCTGAATTTTTAAGATATAAAGCAAAGAAACATTCCTTTTGGTATAATAGAATTGTCAAAAACACCATACCAAGGAAAGGAATGTTTCTTA
>NZ_PVXP01000019.1 GCF_002995845.1 Clostridium luticellarii
ATACTAGATTAATATATAAAATTCTTTTAGATATAATCCACATTTTTTCATATTTTCCCAAGACGTTTATCTTCTGTACAATTTGATCTTGTAAATTATGTTTAACTATAAATTTATTGAATTTATCACGCTGTTCCTCCGAAGATATCTTGTACATGACATCGTATATTTCATCTACTGATCCTATGGATTTCAAAACGCTCTGATTTTCAACTTGATCCGCTGACATGTTATTATAAACAATAGCAGGATTTCTAATTAAATCACTTCCATATATGTAATCCTCGTCTATTCCCACAATATCAATGTTATCGTGATAATAAATCACATTATAATCTCGAACAAAATTAATAGTATCATTGTATGGTATACTTTTTTTTAGTTCCTCGATAATTTTGGAATTGCCCTTCATTCTATCAGGTAATATGAAATAGAAATCTTTATCTGAATTTAAATGATTAAATTCTTTTATTTTACTGGATAAATAATCAAAGGCATTTTTATTTGCAGAAATAGTTTTTACACTTACAACCTGGGAGATATCTTTCAAGGCAATTGCATTAAATTCTCTGAAAAATTCTCTATAAAATGTTTCCTGTACGGCTATGGATTTATCAAATACATCATTGATAGAACCGTCAGTATTCCTAATTGACTTATACATGAACTTAATATGGTAATACTCCGAATGGTCCTGAAAAAAAGTTTTTTGTCTGTAAAAAGTATAGGATTGAAAAATGAAAGCAATATTGCTGGATATTATAAAAATAGTGATAATGGTCGTCACTGATTTTAATCCATAATTAAGTGTCAATAATTTCTTAGAACTTCTGCCATTGGAGAAAACCTCTTTTACATTGTAAAAATATAAATTTATATATAACAATCCATTGATACATAATAATATAGCAAACAGTATAATTGAGATTTTTAAATTGAAGAATACATAAGTATATCTAGACAAAACAGATAATATGAAGATAAAAGATACTGTAAATGCAAGAGAATCCAAAAGAATATTCTGCCAGATAATAGTACTTATTCTTTCTCCCATAGTCATTCTAACAACAGCTTCTTTTTTTTGTGAAATAACATCATAAAAGGAAAATAACAATATAATACTAATGACAAGTATCCATATGGCAATTGTGTTCTTTTCCGACTCCCTGTCAGGATAGCCTTGTTTGGGATGATTGCCTGCATACTTGTCAATTAAATTCATTTTGAATTGATTGGTTTTTTCCCTGCTTCCAATAATGTAATATTCATTTTGATTTTTGATATCAGGTATACTACCAATATCTTTGAATTTAAAGTTGATATTCCCTAGGAAAAGGCTTGTATACTTTCCTTTAAATATATTTGAATTCTGGTTTATACTTTTTTCAACTCCCGGTGTCCCGTAAATATCGTATTCAGTAAGGGAACTATCTGGCTGAGATGGTATAAAAGTAAACACTTCAACTCTATTATCAGCTGCTGAATCAATAATATCAGCAATCATTTCATCACTTGTCGTATTACTTTGCAGATACAGTGTAGTATTGGCATACTTAGTATAAAAATTATCCAAATAAAAAATATGACTTTCTCCGATAATTAAAAGTCCTATCAACATGATACAAAAGCTGATTATATACTTGACTTTTTTCAAAAAAATTCCTCCATAATAACAACTTTGTTAATATTATTCATTCCAAACTACTGAAACAAATTTCCCAATTATATCTGAATCCTTGACTTCTTTATTAACCGCTTTGCAGTTTTCCTCATGCTGTTTCCTCAATTCTTCCGGAGCATCTTTATATGTATATGTTTCTAACTTTATTGTTGCACTTCTCCTTGCTGCCGGTTTTTTACCTTTATAGTTGTCATTGCTTTGATTAAAATTTTTTTCAGCTACATTATTGGTATTATTTTGAGAAGCTGTTGCTGATACCTCATTAATATTTAGTGCAAACAAAGAGCCTCCTATAACAGACAATAATATGGCAGCAGCTGCCATTCCTTTTTTTCTTGATTTCAAATTTAACATATTTTCTATTCTCCTTTTCGTTATATTTACCTTTTTATCAGTCAACTGTGATGACATTATAGAAATTTCAAGTTTATTTCTATATCTGGCCGATTTTACTAAAAGCAATGCATATTCTTTGATATCTTCTATTTTAGATCTGCTGATGACTGCTTCATCGCAGGATAACTCACATTGTTCATTGAAAAATTTTCTGAATATATATATCAATGGATTAAACCAATGTAGTGATATTGATAATATCATTAGAAGCTTCATAATGTTATCCTTTCTTTTAAAATGGATTAGTTCATGCCTTAATATCCATTTTATATCATTGTTTGAAAATTGTTGAGCTGGTAAAATTATTGTGGAATTCAGTATTCCTATTACAGCTGGTGAAAAAATTCCCTTTACTATTTTAATTTTTATGTTCTTATTTATATTAAAATTCTTTTTTTCATCAATCAAAATTTGTAATATCCTTGTATTTTTTACAGAAGTCATATTATTTCTAACCTTAAAATAAAATTTCCCCTGGAAATAAATATAGTATAGTAAAACTCCCGTTGATCCAATAATCCAAATCAGCATTGCAATGTAAATGTAGTCCACTGTATTTATATTATTTAGATGAGATTGGGTGAGGTTATATATAACTTTATAATAAGCAGTATCATTCTCATTTATATTTATATCAAGTTTAACACTGATTACTAAAAGCATTCTTATAATGACCATAACAGCTAAAAAGTAATTGAACTTATGACTATATTTAGCTAAAAACTTATCTTTCGTAATGATTATTCCCAATATTAATATTCCTGTAAGCAAACTTGTTCTTAATACTTCCAAAAAAATATCCCTCATGTAAATTACCTGTTCCTTATCCATTTTTCAAGCTCATCTAAATCTTCATCAGTAATTTCATCACTTTCCTCAAGAGTGGATATTATACTTTTTAATGACTTTCCATGAAGATAATTAAAGAAATCTCTAGTTTCAAATTTTAAGTAATCATTTTCTTCTACTATTGGAGTAAAATAAGATTGTTTTCCTATTCGTTCTGTAGCAAGAAAATCTTTTTTTACAAGCCTTGATAAAGTTTTGGATGTAGTACTGAGCTTCCACTCTAGAACATTTTCCATATGATTGGCAACCTCCTTTGTAGATACTTTATTCTTTGCACTCCAGATAAATTTCATTATTTCAAGTTCCGTTCTGGGAAGTTTTTTCATTTTATAATCAACCTTTCTTTTATTTCCTGTTTTAAATAAAGTATATACGACAATTGTCGTAATGTCAATATCTTTATGGGCCTTAAGATTGTATCCAAGCCTTACTAATATAATAGAAAGAAAAAAGCTGTAAAATTACGCTACGAAACAATTTTACAGCATTCATTAATTTCTAACTGTCCAGTGAATTTATGATAATATCCGCAATCAATTTAAGCTTTGATCCACTTATAGCCGAAATTGTATCCCGAGGTCCATTTATTTTCAAATTTTTATCATATGCTTGTCCTATGCATAATGATGGAATTCCGGCCTCATAAAAGACAGCATAATCGCTAATTTCCCTACCCGCCTTTTTTACATTCATATTTTTAGGAATATTTTTCAACAACATGATGGCAAAATTTTTCTTGCCATTCATAGTAAATATATATGGTTTACTGGCACCTTCTTGAGCTATCGAGTCAATATTCAAAACTGCCTTTATATTTTTTTTATCATCAGGTGACAACCCGTCTATATAATTGTGAGAACCTATATTGCCAGCTTCTTCACTTCCAAAAAAGATAAACCTCAATTCATAATCACTTGATACATCTTTAAGCAGTCTGGCTGTTTCCATAACTACTGAAACCCCGGAGGCATTGTCATTTGCCCCTATGGAATCTTTTGTGGAATCGTAATGTGCACAAATTACTATTGTGCCTTTATTATAACTTGATTTACCTTTTTTAACTGCTATTAAATTTTGACTTATGCCTAACTTTTCTGTATCATTTTCTGTAAGAATAGGTACAGAAAATACTTGTATCTGTATTTCATATCCATAGGATTGAATTTTACTTTTCATGTATTCACAAGCTTTTTTCTCATTATCTATTCCTTTTTATATAACATATCTCACTTTACTTCACAGAATAATATGCATCATAAATATCCCTTGCTACAGTAGCTGCTCCAAATCCTCCCTGACCACCGTCAAAGAGTACTACACATACGGCTATCTGTGGTTTGTCAAGAGGAGCAAAACCAATGTATTCGGCATAGTCGGTCCTGCCCACCTGCTCCTGGTTGCCCAGACTCTGGGCGGTACCTGTTTTACCTGCGGTAGTTATGGGAAATCCGCTAAATACCTGTGCAGCCGTACCTCTCTCATTAACGGCGTTCATTCCCTGTTTGACTGCTGCTATGGTTTCAGCTTTAACACCTGTTTTCTCTATTATTTCGGGTTTCACCTTTTCAATGACTTTACCCTCTGCATTCAGATATTGATCCACCAGGTGAAGTTTGTATCTGGTGCCGCCGTTGGCAATGGTGGCAGCATAGTTTGCTATCTGAAGAGGGGTAAACTGGTTAAGCCCCTGGCCTATGGCGGCATTTTCTACGTTTGCCGGCACCTTAAGCTGGGCATTGGCATCCGATATGGTTATACTGTACACCACATTCAGCAGATTATCCATCTGGCTGTCACTTACCTCTTTCTTGTTGTTCGGATCTGCCTTCACAAGCTCTGAAAACAACTCACTGTATTTTGATTTGTCAAAAGCAGTTTTACCTTCCTTTATGGAATTTTTTATCAAGGTCTTGATGTTATTTTTAATATTCTTGACTTCAGCTGAATCACTGCCGTTGTCGTACAGATCCAGGGTAACCACTTCATGTCCGTAGTCATCCTGGCCGCCTTTGAGCACCTCCATGGTTTTCAAGAGATAGATACTTGCATAGGTGTTCTTATTGGATACGGTATTATATACCTGTCCAAAGTTTTCCGGTATTTCTATGCCAGTAGCAGGCTTTACCTTGCTGTCTGGAGATATCCCAAGTCCAAATTTCCAGGCATACTTGGCCAGAATATCATCTCCGAAGGCATTTCTGAGTTTTTCAGCCACTGTCATGAAATAGGGGTTGCTGGATTTCTGTATGGCAGTTATCAGATTTACAACTCCCTGAGGTCCATCTGTGTCAAATGTCACTTTTTTACTTCCCTGATAGAAATATCCCTTATCTTCCATAGTAAAATAAGGAGTTATGACCCCGGTCTCAAGTCCTGCAATGGCCGTCATGGGCTTGAAAGTAGAGCCGGGTGGTATCAATGACTGGGTGGCATAATTGTAAAAGGGCTTTGGATATATGTCATATACATCCTTCCTTATGGTGGTGTTATTTTTTATGCTTTTGTCTATAGGGAAAAGGGTGTTCAGCACATCCTCTTCACTCTCTCCCGGGTAATTGGCCGTGATTCCACGGGACTGAATATAATTTCTTCCAAATTGTTCTAGATCCGGGCTGAAATATTCATTATACTGCTCCGAACTGAGCCTTCCAGGTAAGGCAAACAGATTTGGATCATAACGGGGTACCTGTGCCATTGCCACTATGGCTCCCGTATTCACATCAACTGCCACTGCAGTGCCCCTGGTGGCATTTGAAGTATTAGAACCTCTCATCCGATATGGATCAGCTCTAAGACTTGCAAGAGTGTTTTCAAGAGAAGTTTCCGCTGCTTTCTGCACATCCTTGTCTATTGTGAGCTGTACCGTCTGTCCCGGATAAGCTTCCCTTTCACCAAGTTCCTCAATTATCCTTCCATTTTTATTGAGTTTCACTATTTTTCCGCCTTTTGAACCCTTTAATCTGTCCTCAAGTGCACCTTCAATTCCTGCCTGCCCTACATAATCGCTGCTCACGTCATATCCTTTTTCAGTATACCTTTCATAATCGGAAGATATTTTGGATATGTATCCTATAAAATTGGAACCCAGATCTCCATTTGGATAAGATCTGAGAGGCTGGGTGGTCACGTCTATTCCCGGAAGATCATTTAACATCTGTAAAAATTTAAAAGCGGTTTCCCTGCTTATGTTGCCGGCCACCGTGGCAGGCTTGTACCCGGAAAAGCTCTGCATCTTCAGAGTATCCTTTACAATCATAAACCTTCTCTGCTGCTCCAGGGAATAGTCACTGCCTATCTTGTACTGTTTAACAAGTTTTTTGAAGGTATCCTCGGGAGATATCTTCAAAAGTTCCTTGTTGACCAAGCTTTTCAGTTCATCCCCGGAGATATCCTTGTTTTTGCTCTTGATGCTCTTCTCTATTGGTTCATTCAGACCCCTGTCCCTCTTGAATTTGATTTCAAGAGCTTTTCTAGTCTCTTCATCATCACTTCTAAATTCAAATTTGTATGGATCTATCTTCAGCTCAAAATCGTCCTGCTGGCTCTCACCGCTTTCATCCAGTATTTTAAATACCTTGCTCATTGTAGTGAAAAAAACCTTGTCGCTGTCGTCGGTCTGGTTGTACACCAGCATATAGCCCTGAGTGCTGGCGGCCAGAACATTGCCTTTCACATCCACAATTTTCCCTCTGGGAGCTGCATCGGGAATTTCCCGTATGGATTTATTGTTGGACCGTTCCTTATATTCCTGGCCTTCCACCACCTGCAGAAAGAAAATTCTTACCATGATAATAGAAAATATAACTGTCATAATCACTATCAAAATATTATATCTTGTAATATCAAATTTTCTCCTTTCCAGCAAAAATACCATCCTCCAAATCGTTAACATTTTCAAAAACAACTAATATTTTCTATTATACACTATTACAGTGTATTTTTTTGTCGGACAATGTCAATATAATGAATAAATTTTTATTTAAAAAATACCGCCCCTGCAATTTGCAAAAGCGGCAGCTTTTTTCCAAGCTCCTAAATCTGTAATATCCTTTTCCCGTATACAAATTTTTCAATGTAATAGATGTATACAGCAAATAATACCATAATTTACATATATTTATACAACCAGATGACCTTTTTTTTCGGCAACTGTAATTGCTGCTTCTATGCCGGAATTAAACTGAAGATAGTCGCTTTCAATACCATCGCTGAATATAACTCCATTTTCAGGCATCTGGGAGGATATCTTAAGGGGACACTTTTTTGTTATCCTTCCAAAAACCATATCCGCTTTTGAGACCCTGCTGGGAAAAGGTTCACGTACGGAAAAATATAAATAATCAATATTCCAATCAACCTTTTTTTGCTGCTGCAGCTGTTCTCTTCCATTGGATACCTGTTTTACAATATTCACGGCACCTGTAAGTATACTTTTCAGCCAGCCCGTGGAACCAAGTCCCGTGGACACGATAACTCCACTGGAGGATTGATGTTCGTGCTGGTCTCCCAGCTGGATATGATATCTGGAGGACACATGGGTTTTCTGTCCAATAAAAAGGTCATTGACGGCATAGATCATTTGTCCGTCATTTAAAGATGCCTTCGCCATGGAGACCTCCTTCACCTGACTCTTTGAATTGAATACATCCGGCACAACCAGTTTCAGATCTTTCACTTTAAAAGGCAGCAGCACGCCCTCCCACCTGGAAGGATCCGGATTCACGGCAATAAGCGGCTGTCTTGAAAGATATTTCAAGGTATTTGCCACAAGGCCATCCTGTCCTATTACCACTACCACATCATTGTCGCCAAATATGAAATTAGGTACATAGTCCCTGTCCACAATCTGCAGCCTGCCCAGAAGTTCCAGCTGATTTCGGGCAGAAATCAATACCTTTCTATATAGTCTGTCTTCCTCTACATAGTCTGAAAAATCACCGCCAAGATGTTCAATATAAAATTTTGCCTGTTCAGCTGTATTATATCTTGCAATGAGTTCTTCAAACCGGGTCTTTCTCTTTACAAGAATTATCTTGTTTTCGGTTAGTCTATCCATAGTCAATTTCTCCCTTTGGCAATTTCCTGAAGCAAATCAGGTGATATATTCAGCTGGCCAATTTTCCCTGCATTTCCCGCCAGCTCCTGAAAGGCTACTGCTATAAGCTTATCAGGCTGCATTCCAACATTTGCAAGGGATTGTATCACATCAGGATTCATACCTTCAAATGCCTTCATGACAACGGACAATTCATAAGCCCTGGCATCAGCTTTGGTCCTTGAATTCTGAGTGCTGAGCCTAGTAAGTTCCTTTCTCTTTTCCTCCATGGCAGTTTCAAAATTCATCTTTTCCTCTTTAAGCTGATTTTGTTTCTGCTGAACAATCCTCTCGGTATCCAGCTGGGTTTCTCTCACCTGCTTTTTCTTGTTTTCAACTGCAATTTCCGTGTTGTATTCATTTTGTTTTACACATCTTTCCTGTTCAATGGAGGCATTTCTCCTTGCATAGATGGCTTCATCTGCCTCCTTTAAAATCTGCTCTCTTTCCTGTGCCTCCAGTGCCCTTGCAGTTTCTTTGTTGGGAAGAACAGCCAATATGGAGACACCGAGAATTTCAATGCCCAGAAGATCCATCTCCTCATTTTCCTTTATTTTGTCCAGTATGCCCTTTGCAAGCAGCTGACTGGATCTGATGGCCTCTTTAAGCTGCAGATTCTCAAGGAGCTTTTTAGCCAGCACTCTCACAATATTTATCACCTTCTGGGGTAATTTTTTAGGATCCTCTGAAACATATCCCTTTCCCTTAATATCAAGAGTGTAGTTTAGAAGCTTTGCAATTTTCTTCTGTTCAACTATCCTGAATGTAATCTGTCCCTGGACAGTGACAGTCTGAAAATCCGAAGTAACTTCCTCAAAGATAAAAGGTACATCCACACTGCCTACGGGAACAAGTACGATTGAAGTAGTAGGAGCATAGTAGTAAAATGATATGCCTGCACCTTCTTTTACTATTTTCCCATTTCTGTATTTTAAAACATACTCACTTGGCTGAAATTTTATAAACCTAAATCCAAACATAAATAACCCTCCCAATTCATTTTGATATTCACATGTATTTCCAACCTGGATTGAACCTGTACAGCTTTGAAGGCCTGTGTCCTGCATTTTTTGAAAATTCATTTGTTTCAATAACCTTGTCTGATATCTTTCTCCTAAAGGCTGCAGCAAGGAGTTCCCTGCCCAATATTATCTCATATACCTGCTGAAGTTCTGACAGAGTAAACCGCTCCGGCATAAGATTAAAAACTATGTCCGTATATTCTATCTTGTTTCTAAGTCTTTCAATAGCATATTCGATGATCTTGGCATGATCAAATGCAATCCCCCTGGAATTTACAATCTCTCTCTTAACACTTGTGGATCTCCCCCTGCGCCTTTCAGTAATTTTTACAACGGCTTCCAAAGTATCCTCCTCACTTGAAAGAATGATTTTGACCGATTTTTCAAACACAAGTTCTTTTTCCAGAACAGTTTTTTTCTCTTCAAACACCTCAAATTTAACATCAAACCACCCGGCATAATCCGCATCATCTCCGGCTTTTATATCAAACAAGCTGCCGTCCACCAATGCCATGTAGGAGCAGCTTACAACTCTCCACCTTGGATCTCTCTTTACATCGCCCCAGGTATAGAGCTGTTCCATATAAATGTCCTCCACATTGGTTTCGCTTTTCAATTCCCTGTTGGCGGCCTCATCAATGCTTTCGTCTACCGACACAAATCCTCCCGGAAGTGCCCACTGTCCTATAAAAGGATGATCTGCCCTTTTAACCAGGAGCAACTTTATTGATTTCCCTGAAAGCTTCCTGTAATTTTCCTCTTTCTTGTCCTTCACGGTGAAAATCAACATATCCACCGTTATAGACGGTCTTTCATATTCATTAATATCATACTTCTGTAAAAATGCTTCTTCCGTAAGTCCCTGCTTGTTTTTAAGCTTTTTCTTATCTATTTTTACCGCCTCCCTGTCATATTATATTCTTGTTATTATCGTTCTGTTATTAACACTTTATCATTAACTGTACCGGTTGTCAACACATTTTTAGCATTTTAGGTATATGTTCACCTGCACCTTTTCTGTGTTGCTTGAATTTGCAGTTATACTGGAAATTTGGATAAAAATCAAAAATAGAGAGATGAAATCATCTCTCTACTTAACTATTTATTGTCTTTCAGAACATTTACATAAAAATCTTCGGCATTTACATCTTTTTTCAGAAGTCCCTGTTTTTTAAGCCAGTTTATATTGTTCTGCCACACACTTTTATCCTGGCTCAAAAAAGGCTCATCTTTAGACTCCATCTTAGGCAGGAGTATGCTGAGACTTTTCTTTTCAACTGCCTCCTTGAGAGGAAAACTGCCTTTTTGTTGATTGTCCATGAGTATCTTCAGGGCTTCATCCGGATTATTTTTGGTATATTCGAATCCTTTTTGGGCGGCTTTCATGAATTTTTTAATGGTTTCGGGCTTTTCCTTGAGAGTTTTATCGCTGGTTACAAACACTTCCTCATAATAATTTGGAACTCCATATTTAGAAGGATCAAAATAATTTACAGGATGATTTTCATTTTCCAGCATGAGAACTTCATGATTTATAAGTCCCCCTGTAGTGGCATCCACTTTTTTAGTTACCATGGATGACAGTAGATCAAATCCTACATCCACCATTTTAACAGTATCTGGATTCCCACCATCTTTTTTGACCATGGTCTTTACGTACTCCGTATTCAGCGGATTTCCTGAATAACCTACGGTCTTTCCCTGAAGATCCCTTGGAGAATTTATATTGTTGGACTTTAGGGCTATTATAACATTCAAAGGGGTATGCACTACTGCTCCAACGGATTTTACAGGTACTCCCTGGTTGGCTCTTGCAATTACAAGATCCGGCTGATAGTAAATCCCCAGTGTTGCCTTTCCTGCTGCGGGTAAAGTAAGAGGATCTGTAGGATCCGACGGGAATTTTATATTCACCTTCAGCCCTTCCTCTTTAAAATATCCTTTTTCAATAGCTGCATATATAAAACTATGTATGGCATTTGGATACCAGTCAAGTACCAGATCCACATTCTCCAGCTGACCGTTACTGCTCTGAGACGGCTTGCTGCCGCATCCAGTAAAACTCACAAACATTAAAATTGACACCATAAAAGCCATGATTTTTATTTTCTTCAAGCTTCATTCCTCCCTTTTACTATTTTATTTTCAAGTACACTTATAATTTTGACCATGACCAGTGCAGCTGCAGACAATATTACAATAGGTGCAAAAACTCCGGCTCCATCCAGCTGTGTCATCATCCTTTTGCTGAAATATCCAAGACCTGCCTGTGCTCCCAGCCACTCACTTATGGCCGCACCTACCACACTCAGTGGAACTGCTATCTTAAGTGCGGAAAAGAAATAGGGAAGTGATGCCGGAAACTTTAATTTTATAAATATATCTCTTTTAGTTGCACCATAGGTAAAAAGAAGTTCCTCCATATCTCTTCTGGTGGAGCGAAGGCCATCGTATACATTTATGGTTATAGGAAAAAAAGTTATGAGTATGGTAACCAGTACCTTGCTCCATATTCCATATCCAAACCAGAGCACGAATATAGGCGCAAGTGCAGTTATGGGTACTGTTTGAGTTACAATTACAATAGGATAAAGGGCTCTTTGCACTTTTTCACTGATGCTCATGGCCGCAGCAAGAAGTACTCCAAATACTATGGATATTCCAAGTCCTTCAAAAGTCACAGCAAGGGTTGCCGGCAAATGTACCAAAAATAAAATGTCCTTTAGTTCCCATATTTTTTTTACAATTGCCGTAGGGGAAGGAAGTATGTACATGGCATCTATATATCTGGCAATTCCTTCCCAGGCTGCAAAAAACAACAGGCATATTATTGCGGAGGATCTGTATTTTTTCACAATCTTACCCCCTTTTTAAGCTCTTCTACAAGCTGTGCCTTTATTCTCAAAATATCGGGATTATCAAGCATGTCTCTACTCCTTGGATAATCTAAATCCACCTTTATTTCCCTGAATTTCCCTATCGGGCTTCCATCTGTTATAAATACCCTGGTAGATAAAAAAAGAGCCTCCTCCACGTCATGGGTTATAAACAATATGGTCTTGTTTAACTTGGACCACTTATCCAAAAGCCATTCCTGCATGGAAAGTCTGGTTATTGCATCCAATGCACTGAAAGGCTCATCTAAAAGGAGTACTTTGGAACCCGTGAGAAGAGTTCTCGTAAAAGATACCCTTTGACGCATTCCACCGGACAGATCTCTAGGATATTTGTTCTTGTATTTTTCCAGGCCGAAATCCTTCAGCATCTTTTCCGCTTCGTATTTTACCTCTTTCATATTCTCACCTTTGATTTCAAGAGGCAGAGAACAATTTTGAAGTATGGTTCTCCAGGGTATCAAAAGGTCATTTTGAGGCATATATCCTATATATCCTTTTTCCAAAGTATTTATGTTTTTGTTCTCTAAAAATATATTTCCCTCAAAAGGCCTCTCCAGTTTGCAGATAAGTCTGAACACCGTGCTCTTCCCGCATCCGCTGGGACCTACTATACTTATAAATTCACCTTTGTTTACTTTGAAACTTAAATTTCTTATTATGAAATCAGGATCTTCCTCATATTTAAAACTTATATTTTTAAACTCCAGCACAATTACATCCCCCTGTTATATACCATATTACAGAATATACTTTTACAAATGTTCTCATATAACCCCACCTTTTCAATGCAAGATTTACAGTTCCCAATTATTCTTCATCAAAAAAGGTACAAACTTTTGAAAAAATGTTTGTACCTTTATAAACCAAAACTATATTTAAACCTCTTCCTACGCTGGCATTAACCAGATCAGGTACAACTAGGGTCTAAAGATTCAATCCTCATCTCAGCCGGTAACACCAGCACCCCCGGGATATATAAAACTATTTAATTCTATATATTATACAGACATCAATTATATTACTACAATAATTGAAATTAATCAATATTTCTACTGTACTTCACTCCAACGAATAAATTACATCACCTAATTCCCTGGCTTCCTCTTTATCATGAGTTACCATTATAACCGTCCTTCTATCTTTCCTGTAAAGCAGCAGGAATTTCTGTATTATTTCACCTTTCAATCTATTATCCAGGCCCTTGAAAGGTTCATCCATCAGAAGCAGATCACTTTTATAGGCAAATGCTCTGGCAAGTGCAACTCTTCTCTTCATGCCTCCGCTTAATTCTGCTGGAAGCTTATCTCTGCAGTCTGACAATTCCACCATGTTCAAAAAACTATTCACAGTTGCTTCTATTTCACCTTTGCTCATTACAGATTTTAATACAAAAGCCACATTTTCATATACTGTAAAATGAGGGATAAGCCTATCTTCCTGAAAGACATAGGATAATCTACTGCTTCTCAAATATACCTGCCCGCTATAGTCCTTTTCAATTCCGCTTATAATATTTAAAAGAGTAGTCTTACCACACCCGGAAGGCCCAAGTACCGCTGTGATCTTGTCTTTTAAAAAATTTATATTTAAGTTCTTAAATACAGATGCCCTGCCATAGGATTTGTTTAAACTTCTAATGCTGACTTCATATATATCATCATTTGACATAGAACTTATCCTCCCTATTTCACGAAAATTATTTTTTTGCCCTCAAATAGAGTTTAAATATCCATTCAAAGGTAAAACTCAATATAACAACCACAATAGTCCATGCAAATAGCTCGGGAGTTTCAAGAGTCGTCTTGGAATTGAGAAGATTCAATCCTATAGAGTTATTAGGTGTACTCAGTACCTCCGATGCCACCGAGACCTTCCAGCCGATTCCAAGGCACATGAGTATACCTGATATAATATAATTTTTTATGCCGGGTATATATATATCTTTTAACAAATATTTTTGCTTTACTCTATATACTTGTGCCATTTGAATAAGCCTCTCATCTACAGACTTTATCCCTTGAATTACATTTGTATATACTATGGGAAAGCATATGAGAATAGCTGTAAAAACAACTACATGAGATGAGTTAAACCAGAGTAATGCTATAATAATTATAGACATGACAGGAGTTGCCTTCATGGTAATTATAAGAGGATTTAAAAGCTCCTCCACAAATTCATTGAGACCTGCAGCCACACCAAATACCACCCCCACAATTATAGATATCAAGATTCCTGAAATCACTCTTATTACACTGCTGAAAACACTTTGCCAGAAATAAGCCTCTTTCATGAGCACAAATAGAGTTTTCAAAACTTGAAGAGGCGATGGCAAAATAAGAGAATTATTTATAAAAAGGGAGCAGAGCTCCCATATAAACAACCAAAACAACAGTATGCATATCTTTTTAATTATTCTTGTTTCCACTGTAATAGAAATTTTCATCCGGCATCTTTCCTCCAACAGATTTTGGATCACTGTCATATAAAACTTTATAAAATTTTTGGAGAACCTGTTTCCCGTCTTTGGCATTTATAAATACTATATTGCTTCCTGGTATTGCCATTTCAGCCACTTTTGCCTTTGGAATTATGCTGTATTTTTCCATCAGTTTTCCTGCTTCCGTTTTATTTGAATTCACAAAATCCACAGAATCCCTGTATTTATCCAAAAAATTGTCCAAATCCTTCGATCTCTTATCTATAAAGGATTTTCTAAACACTATGGTACCCATGGCCAGTTTACTTTGTCCATCAGAAGCTTTATCCCATTCTTTAGTCAAATCTATAGGGACCTGAAGATTCTTGTCCTTCATCCTGGTAGTAGTTACAAAAGGTTCCGGAAGTACTGCCAGATCTACTTTTTTAGATGCCACTGCAGCTGCCAGATCACTGTGGTTCATTTTGTAATCCACAATTACATCCTTTCCAGGCTCCAGGCCATTTTTTCTTAATATGTAATTCAATATAAACTCAGGTGTGGAGCCCTTGTTGCTTGAATAAAGGGTCTTCCCCTTTAAATCTCCTATACTTTTCACTGTACTGCCATTTTCTACAATATATAGTACACCTAATGTATTTATGGCAACCAATTTGACCTGACCCTTGGTCTTGTTGTACAAAATAGAAGCCAAATTTGAAGGCACTGCCGCTCCATCCAATTCTCCATTTATAAGTTTTGAAGTTATTTGATCTGGTGAATCGTACAAGGTAATATGGTAGTCTTTTTTATTCTCCATAAGTTTTGACATTCCCATTCCAGTAGCACCTTTTAACGCCGCAATCTCAATCTTCTTTCCTTTGACATCCGATGAAGTATTACTGGAACCATTGGAACAACCTGCTGCAAATAAAGTTGATACTATAAACATCAGCACCAAAATAAGTGCACTCAATCTCTTTTTCATAAAAATCCCCCTTTGACAATGCATAACTCACAATTCACAGTTCTCATTATGCAAATATAAAATATTTGACTCTGAACTCTGATATTTTACTATCCTATTATACCATTATTTTCAGATTTTAATTATATTAAAACAACTTTGTATAATTGTATTTAGTAAATTATGGAATATCATGTTGACATAATAATATTATTATATTACAATGGTTTTATTAGCAGTCCATGCCAATCCATACCAATGGATGCTAATACTGTTATGGAGATTTAAAACATTCTTAATTTCACAGCTATCAATTCATATCTTAAACTGACCTTTTATTTTAAAAGGTTCAGCAATAGCTATAAATACTACCTGAGGAATAATATTCATAATATGTTAGGTTTTCCATTTAATCAATGCAAATAATTAAAATTCATTTGGCAGATAACATTCTTTGTAAAATAAGAGTGTTTATTCAATATAAGAAATTTAATTAACATAAGGGAGGAATCGATATGAAAGCATTACTTTTAGCCGGGGGCAAGGGTACTAGATTAAGACCTCTAACAGACAGGTTACCAAAACCCATGGTTCCAATTATGGGAAAACCGCTTATAGAAAGAGTGATAAACAAACTAAAAGAAGCCGGAGTTACCGAAGTAGTTCTAAGTACTTGTTACAAATCTCATTATATAAAAAATTATTTGGATAATGGTTCAAAATTAGGCATAAAAATAGATTACGTTTCAGAAGACATTCCACTTGGGACAGGAGGTGCTATAAAAAATTCCGAAAAATTTTTTGATGATACTTTTATAGTTTTGAATTCTGATATAGTAGATGACATATCCTACAGAGATCTTGTAAAATTTCACAATAAAAAGAAGGCCTCAGTTTCCATTGCAATGACAAAGGTCAAAGACCCTTCTCAATATGGAGTTATAGAATTTGACAGTGATAATTATATAAATGCATTTAAAGAAAAACCCAAACAGGGCGAAACAAATTCAAAATGGATAAATGCTGGAGTTTATGTATTTGAACCGGAAGTTTTTAAAGAAATACCCAAAGACAGGGTGGTATCCGTAGAAAGGGATGTTTATCCTCTATTACTTGAAAAAGGCTATAGGATGGCAGCTTATAAATACAATGACTACTGGATTGATGTGGGAACTTTAAAGAAATATATACAGGCACATGTAGACATACTTCACAGTAGCTGTAACAAATATAGAAAAGCCAATAATATTTCAGATATAAAGAACATAATCTTTAAAAGTAAGAATGTAAAAATATATCCGGATGCAAAAATAATAGGGCCGGTGTTTATTGGCAATAATTCCATTATAGGTTCCAATGTTCAAATAGGTCCTTATACGGTCATCGGAAATAACTGCCATATAGATCAAATGAGCAATATAAGCAGAAGCATACTGTGGGACAGAATAAACATAAACGGAGATGTAAATATAACAAATTCTGTAATAAGCTCCGACTGCACTATAGATAAATGCTGTGACCTATTAAATACAGCCTATGTTTCAAATAATTATGATAACAATCTGCTTGCTATATAAAAACTAAAGAGGTGATATTAGTGAACAAAAACATAATTTTTTTAAGTACTTATCCGCCAAGGGCATGTGGAATAGCAACTTTTACTGCCGATTTAACCAAAAATCTGTCCTATGAATTCCCTTCGGACAATTATAAAATAGCTGCTATAAATGATGAAAACTATAAATATGAGAAAGATATATGGTCTACTTTAAATCAATTTGACAGAAAATCTTATATCCACCTTGCGAACCTGATAAATAATTCAGACACGGATCTGGTTGTAATAGAACATGAATACGGAATATACGGCGGGGAATGCGGAGAGTACCTTCTGGATTTTATAAACAACTTAAAAATTCCTTTTATAACAACCTTTCACACCATATTGTCAAATCCAAATGAAAAACAGAGGGAAATACTTAAAATATTGGGCAGCAAAAGCAAAAAAATCATTACCATGGGAGAAAATTCTATAGAAATTTTAAATAAGATATACAATATACCGGAAAATAAAATTACTGTAATACCTCATGGAGTGCCTGATATTGATGTAGAGAGCAGAGAATCCTTAAAAAAAGTATTTGGTTTTCAAAATAGAAATGTCATAAGTACATTTGGACTTTTAAGTCCTGGAAAAGGCATAGAATATGCCATTGAAGCTGTGAGTCAGGTAGTAAAAGCCCATCCTGAAGTACTTTATCTGGTGCTTGGTCAGACCCATCCTTGTGTAAAAAAGGTCCAGGGGGAAAGTTACAGAAAAAAATTACAGGACTTGGTTTCAAAATTCCATATAGAGAACAACGTACAATTTGTAAACAAATACCTTACAAAAAAAGAAATAGTACAGTATTTGACTCTGTCTGACATATATGTGACACCTTATCTGGAAGGTGAACAGGCAGTGAGCGGTACACTGGCTTATGCTGCAGGGTATGGAAAGGTAATAGTCTCTACCCCATACAGATACGCACAGGAAATGTTGAAGGATGGAAAGGGAATGCTTGCCAAATTTAAGGATTCAACTTCCCTGGCCCGGGCCATACTATACTTGCTTGATAATCCTGCATCCAGAAAAAATATGGAAAACAGCATGCTTTACCTGGGTAAAAAGATGAAATGGTCTTACGTATCAAAACAATATGAAAATTTATTTTTAAATATAATCAAAACCAGTAAAATTACAAGGCAGGTGGTATAGCAGTCATGCGTATTTTTGAGGAAGAGCATTCAATGCCGCTTTTTATAATGACCGATGATACAGGAATTATTCAGCACAGTGTATTTTCAGTACCTGATCCGAACTCGGGTTATACCACAGATGACAATTCAAGAGCCTTAATTGCAGCAGTAATGCTCTATGAAAAATTTAAAAGCAGAAAATATTTGAAGCTAATTCTTATATATACTTCTTTTTTACTATATGCCCAAAACAAAAAAGGTACTTTTAAAAATTTTATGGATTACAACAGAAACTTTACGGAGGAAGAAGGGTCTGAAGACTGTTTTGGAAGATGTCTGTGGACACTCGGCTATACCTTCAGTTCAGAAAGTATACCGCAATCTATCAAATCTGCAGCTTTAACCATGCTGTACAGAGCAATACCCAATATACCTTCACTGGCTCATATAAGAGGAAAATCCTATTCTCTGCTGGGATTGAGCTTTTTCTACAAAGCTCTTTCAGAAAAAAATACAAGCAACATAAAAGAGCCTGTAGATAAGTATTTAAATGGAATTGAAGTGTTAAAATTCAACAATACACCCCTGGCAACCACTCAGGATCTAATCAGTACGACAAAAGATACAATGGTTGATATCTCCCAGTACCTTTTGGATAATTTTGAAGCTCATAAGGAGGATTCCTGGCAGTGGTTTGAGGATAGTCTGACTTATGGAAATGCTATGCTTCCCTGGAGCATGTTAAAAAGCGGAAGTATATTAAAAAACAAAAAATATATTGACACAGCACTCAAATCCCTGGACTTTCTAGAAAAAATCAGTTTTTCAAAAGGCTATTTCAAACCTATAGGCAGCAATACCTGGTTTAAGAAAGGAGATGCAGCTCCTTCTGAATTCGACGAACAACCTATAGAGGCCTGCGGTACATGTATTATGTATACAGAAGCCTACAATATATTCAGACATCAAAAATATCTGGATAGAGCTTATGCCTGCTACGAGTGGTTTCGAGGAAAAAATTCCATAAACAAAACCCTGGTGGATAATTTTACTAACGGCAGCTATGACGGAATAATGAGAACTCATATAAATTTAAATGAAGGGGCAGAGAGCATTCTAGCAAAAATAATAACTGAACTCACTTTGGATACACTGCAATAGTAGATATTTAAAATATAAAGTTTAAAGTGCAAATTTGATACTTCAGCTCTGATATCTAAATACAACTTGCACTCTGAACTTTAGTTATTCTCTACTGAACTTTTGCCATAATTGCTTTGAGTCTACTGTATAAATATTTTATCTTTTCCAACATAACTGGAAACCATGTTGTATACGAAATTCACCATCTTATTATGATGTTCTTCAGAATAGGTACACACACTATCCAGTATTTCAAAAGGATAGGAAAGTAAAAGAGAATTTGGATTTGATTTCATCATATTTTTAAAATAATTTTTTGAAATTCTAAATACACCTATACTTACATCTTGTATTTTATCTGCCGGAATTACCCGAAAAGTTTTTTCTATACATTTTTTATAATATTCATCCCAATTTTCAACATATAATATGGGATCAAAACATATTCTAACCTTCCATCCCTTCTTCAGGGCACTTCTGGCTGATTCCAACCTGGAGTCCAATCCCGGAGCCATTTGTTCATATTTTTTTGCAATTTCATCTGGCGAAATTGTCCATGCAAGTATAATATTGTCCCCCGGTACGGCTTTTTCTATACTTTTAAAATTAGAGCTTTTGGTCCTGACTTCTATTTTTAAATTATCTCTCACTCCAGCAAATTCCAGCCATTTGTTCAAAAATCCCGTGATATTTTCAAAAGCCATAATATCTGTATCATAAGATATGCATATGTATGCAGGATGTTCTTTCAAAATATGCTCCACCTGATGAAATACATCCTCTATATTTACAAATACAACTATGTTGGCGGAAGAATACATTCCCTGAAGATAGCAGTATTCACAATTATAAATGCAATTCATTATGGAAGATGTATAGTAAAAATATTTGTTCCCGAAATCATCACAAACTTTGGCACCTTTATAAATTAAATTTCCGTCATTATGCGCCAGTATCAGCTGAGGTGATTTTTTCTGCGCCAAAAAATCTTGATTATGCCTGCAGAATACATCTTTATAGTGTTCAATATTTATTACCCTGGAATTCTTGAATCTTGAAAGTATGGCTTTTGCATTTTCGTTCTGAAGTACCCTGTTTTCCACATAAATATGAGAGAAACTAGATGAATTTAAGCTGTTGTACCAATTTCTCAAAATATATCTTCCTCTCCTGTTTAGTTTTACAGTAAATCTGTGTAAATGGTTCAAGAGCTAGAATCAAGCTATCCTGCCTTATTTTATAGGATCTACATAATTTCTTAAGTTTCTGCTGCATGGATACTGATAAGTTCAAATTTAATATGATCTCATTTATGTAATTCATGTCTTTCTCATCCAGTATATCAATTGGTTTGGCGCATTCATGGGAGATATCAAGTATCCATTTGCAAATTTCCACCGAATTTTTTTCAACTAAACTGTCTGCTTTTGCCGGCTCCAAATTGCCGATGCCCAAATAACCCGCTACTATTTTCAAGCAGTAAATTCTATGAGGTGGTAAAAATATAGATACTGATTCAAAAAAGGCAGCTCCTTCTACATCTGCAATGTCCCCCTTTATACTTTCAGGAGACTCCTTTCCGGAAGCCCTGGAAAAACTATCCAAGCACCCTTCTTCAAAAGGATGCTTGAATATCATATCTGGATAAAAATCCATGCCGGTTTCACCATTGATTATTTTATTGCAAAGTACTACAGCACCTGCTTTAAATTTCCCGTTCACACTTTCACATAATCCTATATTTATAAAAGTATCATATGCAGTTACATCAAATTTTCCTATAATATAACTACAGGCACTAGCTGCATTTACGGCTCCAGTTTTACTTATTATAAGTAAAATTTCATCATTCTTAAAAACTTCAAATTTATTTATAGAATTATATTTTTTTAAAGAAAATCTCTTTATGAATGGTTCTGCCTCACTGTACAAAGCTGTCGATATAAAGATCAAAATTATCCACCTCCACTGCTATTTATCCAATTTACAGTTCATATCCGAAAAGTCTTATCATTTTATACCTTTCCTCAAATATCTCTGCATTTTAAAATTCCATTTTCCATAGTCCTGGCTGTATTCTTCCTTTACAATCTTCAAAAAATCATCCAGCACCCCCAACTTGCTCAATCCCTTCATAAGATGACGCGGATAATCACAATTTCTGGAATAATTGTTTTTAGGATCTATTACCTTTATGGAAAAATCATTATTTATATAAAGATCCTTGCACCTTATGTCCAACTTGGTGAATCCAAGTTCTTTAAATTCCCTTATAAGCTGAATTATATTGATGGCTGCCTCTTTATTCAGTCCATTTTTCTTAATATAATAATCAAGTCTCTCTCCGCTAACATAACTTCTTACAATATAATAATCTCCATGAAGATATACTTGAGGAAAATATTTGCTTTTGCTGGTTTTTTTCAATATATCATATTCATTTTTACATACATACTTGTTTTTAAATATTTTTATCACTCTGCCATCTTCAAGCAGATACACTATGCCATTATGACCAGATCCAATAAAATTTGCACCTCTCAGCATGTTTTCAGCTATTTCGTCCAGTTCAATATAATAACCTTCTCTTTTACCCATAAACAAACCTTTCTATAAATATTGTTATTATATTGTATGAATTCAGGTGCAATAATTTGATAATAACTTAAATAAAAAGCCAGAAAGTAAAAATCTTTCCGGCTTCATTAACTCAAAATGATTTTAATTTTGCCTTAATTCCACACCCTATTTCTTCCACTCTAGGTAATATACCCTGAAATTTACCTGGAATATCCTCATTCAGTATGTATTCGGAATCTCCTGATTCTTCCAGATTTTTAAAAGCGTACTGCACAATTAATTTTTCATCTTCCTTGCAGATCATTATACCTACAGAACTTCTGTCATCTTCACCTTTAACCGAATCATCCAACAGAGAAAGATGAAAAGTCAGGATTCCCAGATATTCAGGTTTAAATCTCCCAATTTTCAATTCTACTGCCACATAACCTTTCAGTTTTAAATTATAGAAAAGCAAATCTATGTAATAATCTCCTCCTGAAAGTTCTATATGATATCTGTTGCCAACCAATGCAAACCCAGAGTTCAGTTCCAAAAAAAATTCTATGGTTGATTTAACAAACTGTTTCTCAAAAATTTTTTCCTTTTCCTCATCCGAATTATTCATAAAATCTACGAGATACTCATCTTTTAATATTAAAAAATAATTTTTCAAATCTTTTTCATCCGACTTATCAGTTAAAACTATATCCTTTATAAAATGTGCTGCACCTGCATCTTCTTTTTTCCCATTGTTCTTATCTTCAGGACCACAGTCCGTTTCCGATGTTATAATATCTTTATTTTCAAAAGGCTGCTCTTGTTCCACCATTGTGTCATTGTGAGAAACCTCTTCATCAACCTCTTCTTCTATACCATACTGCAAATCTATTTTTTTTATCAGTTCTTCCACAGTCCATCCTTTTTCCAGAACCTTATCCGCATATTCCATTCTCTTATTTATATCTTTTATCCTGTCTAGAATAACCATATTACAGGACCAGCTTATTCTAGAAGCTGTATTCTCCACAAAGTTTTGAGATTCATACTCACTGGCAAATTTAACCATGCTCTTTAAATTTTTTTCTGAAAACCCTAGATTATCTGGAAATTTAATCCTAAAATACTGTGCCAGAGTACTTATGAATTCATCTCCACAGCCTTGATTTTGTTTCTCCAAAATCAAATTGCCAATTCTCCAGTAAAGCATAAACATATTTTTATTTACAGCTATAAGAGATGCATTTTTTGAAAAAATCACATCATCACCCAGATTTTCAAGAAATTTATCTATATCATTATGATAATCTATCATACCAAAACCACCCTAGACTAGTATCATCTTAATTTAAATATATATTAATTTTATTATACGGTAAAATCAATAATATTTCTACCAGATTAAAAGTATTTATTCATCACTAAGACACATGCTTGAATCTAACAATCCCCTCTTTACCTGAAATTGATGCTCTTCTCATACCTGTCTCTTCCCAGCACTGTGTTTTCAAATATATCTTTTGCATTTTTCAAATATATGTCCGGATGAGGCATGGAAGGGCTAAAATGAGTAAGCCACAGTTCTCTCACTTTTCCCCTCACAGCAAGAAGGGCTGCTTCCGAAAATACCATGTGTTTGTACTTTACAGCCTTTGGAATATCTTCATTATCCCCATACATACCTTCGCATATGAATACATCAGAACCTTCAATAAATTTTACCAGTGCTTCTGTAGGTCTTGAATCTGTACAGTAGGATATTTTCAATCCTGGTCTTTTACATCCAAGTACCATGTCAGGATCATATACATGATCCTTGTCTTCCATGGTCTCTCCTCTTTGAAGCCTGCTCCAAAACCTGATGGGAACTTTATTTTCCAGAGCTTTATTTTTGTCAAATTTTCTGTTTCTGGTTATGTCAAGAGAATATGCAAAGCAGGGCATATAGTGATCCACTGACAATGCATTTATAGTAAAATCCCCTATCTTCCTGCAGCAGCTTCCCCGCCCACAAAGCTCAATCAAATTTATTTTGTAGGGAAGCAGCGGAGCTATCACCCTGAGCCCGTTTACCACTTTTGAAAGTCCTGCTGGTCCCATTATACTGACAGGTTCTGTCCTTCCTGAATTGGCCATGGTAAGCAGCAATCCAGGAAGCCCTGCTATATGATCTGCATGAAAATGTGTAAATAAAATAATATCTATGTTCTTTATTTTCCATCCTAAAATTTTCAGGCTGAGCTGAGTACCTTCACCACAATCTATGAGAAGCTTTCTCCCATTGTAGGAAGCTATCACTGAAGTAAGGTATCTTCCAGGAACAGGCATACTTCCTCCACAGCCCAGCAAGCATAAATCCAGCATAAGTCTATCCCCTTCCTGAATTTAGTATATACATAATAACATAAATTTAAATCAATTTCCTGTACCTTTCAATATAAACTGTGCTAAAATATACGTATTTAAATGAAACAAATTTTAGGAGGAGAACCTTGGCGGATACTTATAATATACTGATTAAATTCATGGAAAGAGCAGCACTTTTAATAATCTGCCTATTCATAATAACCAGAATACAGCGCTTTAGAAATATATTTCAAAAAGAAAATTATACAAAGAAAGATCTTTTCATAATCTCATTGATCTTCAGCATTTTTTCAGTGGCTGGAACCTACACTGGTCTTAGGGTAGAGGGTTCTCTTGTAAATGTTAGAATAGTCACCATAATATCAGGAGGTATATTGTTTGGTCCTTTCGTAGGAATAACCTCCGGTGTAATATCAGGCCTCCACAGATATTTGATAGACATAAACGGCATTACCTCTCTCCCCTGTCTGATAAGCAGTGTAACCGCTGGAATAACTGCAGGATTCATAAACACCAGGCTCAAAAAGAAATACAGATGGATAGCAGGTATAATAACCGGTATGCTCTGTGAAACTCTAACCATGGTGCTCATAGTGATCTTTGCAAGACCTTACAGTATAGGAATCGATATAATTTCAAAAATTGCAATTCCCATGATAATCGGTGAGGTCAACGTGGGATTCATAGTACTTCTGGTACAAAATGTAGAGGATGAAAAAGACATGATAGCTGCCAGACAGGCAAAACTGGCTCTTGACATAGCAAATAAAACCCTGCCCTATTTCAGAAAAATAAACAGTGATTCTCTGGATAAGATATGTTACATAATAAAAACCGATATAAAAGCAGATGCTGTATCCATAACAGACAACAAATATATACTCGCCTATACGGGAGTTGGAGAAGAATATTACAATATAGGCACACATATACTGAACGATACCACCAAGGAAGCTATATCAAGTGGAAACATAATAATAAAAGACGACCATATAGACAACAGGAGTCCAAAGCTCAAATCGGCCATCATAATACCTTTAAAAGACAAGGAAGAAGTCATAGGAGCCCTGAAGATATACTACGTGAAGGCCCACAAGATAACCTATTCTCTAAAAAGCCTGGCTGTAGGACTCTCCCAGATTATATCCACCCTTATGGAAGTTTCTAAAGTGGAACAGATTAAAGAGATGGCAGACAAAGCTGAAATCAAGGCTCTTCAGACAAAAATAAATCCTCATTTTCTGTTCAACGCATTAAATGCCATAGCTTCATTTATAAGAATAAACCCTGACAAGGCAAGAGAACTTATAATAAATCTTTCAAGCTATTTGAGATTTAATCTGGAACTGAACGATGAATTCATACCTATAAAAAGTGAATTGAAACAGGTGAGGGACTATATAGAAATAGAAAAAGCCCGTTTTGGAACAAAGCTGAATATGGTATATGATATAGATGAGGTGGATATAAAAGTACCCAGCCTTATAATACAGCCCCTGGTTGAAAATGCAATAATACACGGAATATTGAAATCAAAAGGTCCCGGTACTGTGAAAATAAGCGTGAAGAACATGGGCCATGAAGTAAAGGTATCGGTGGAAGACAGTGGAGTTGGAATAAGCCAGAAAGTCATTGAAAAGATATATCACGATAATATGCCCGAAAACAAAATCGGACTTTACAATGTACATTCCAGATTGAAACTCATATACGGCCAGGGACTCAAAATCGAAAGATTGGAAAGAGGCACAAAAATAGAATTTTATGTTAGAAGGTGAGTTTGTGAAGGCAATAATAGCAGAAGATGAATTTACAGCCAGAGAGGAATTGAAATACTTTATAAAAAACTACAGCAGTATTGAAATTGAAGGTGAATTTGAGGATGGCCTGGATGTGCTTAAATTCATTCAGCAAAATGAAATTGATGTCATATTTCTGGATATAAACATACCCTCCATAGATGGAGTTATGCTTGCCAAGAATATAAGCAAATTTTCAAAAAAACCATATATAATATTTATCACAGCTTACAGAGAATACGCTGTGGAGGCTTTTGAGCTAGAAGCTTTCGACTATATATTGAAGCCCTATGATGAATCCAGAATAAAATCCATGCTAAAGAAGCTTCAAATGGCCTATGAGGAAAAGAACCACAGTTCACCTAAAAAAAGTATGCTGAATAAGATAAATTTATGGAAAAATGACAAGATCATAGTAGTTGACATGGACAATATATATTACTGCTGTGCCAAGGAGAGAATAACTGTGGTATACACAAAAGATCAGGAATACTTTGTAAACGAAAGTATATCTGATTTTTACAGTACTCTTCCAAAAAGTAAATTTTTTAAATGCCATAGATCCTACATCGTAAACATAGCTAAAATAAAGGAGATAATTCCCTGGTTCAACAATACCTATAATCTGAAACTTGATGGTATGGAGTTTCAGGTTCCAGTGAGCAGAAGCAACGTAAAAGAATTCAGGAAAATAATGAACATATAGCTGCACTTCATGCAGCTTTTTTGACATTTCATTCACAAATTGTGAAGTTACAATCTACCGGCCCTATAATAATATCAACAAATGATTTAAGAGGTGAATGAAATGAAAAGCATATCAAAGAATAATCGCTGGCTGATAGTATTGGGCTCTGTAATCGTACAATTGGGATTGGGTACAATTTATACCTGGAGTTTATTCAATCAACCTATTGTAAACAAATTTGGCTGGGATTTGAATAAGGTAGCTCTTACATTTTCCATTACCAGTTTTGCACTGTCGTTTTCCACACTTGCCTCGGGAAAGCTTCAGGAAAAACTAGGAATAAGAAAATTGATCTCCCTATGTGGAATAACTCTTGGAATAGGATTGATTTTAACTTCTACCGCATCTTCCCTTCCAATATTGTACATCACAGCAGGTGTAATCGTTGGAGCTTCAGATGGTATAGGCTATATGACAACATTGTCTAACTGTATAAAATGGTTTCCTGATAAAAAAGGTCTCATATCTGGAATATCTGTAGGTGCTTATGGATGCGGAAGTTTGTTGTTCAAATATATAAATGGTGGATTTATCGCTTCAAAAGGCGTATCCGGTGCTTTCCTTATCTGGGGTGTTTTAGCCATGATACTTGTATTCTCGGGAGCACAGCTGTTAAAAGATGCAGTTTCTCAAAATACATCCTCCTCAAAAGATGCAGATTTCACTGTAAAGGAAATGCTGAAAACCAAAGAAGCATATCTGCTGTTTATATCCTTGTTTACTGTCTGCATGAGCGGTCTGTATCTTATAGGAATTGTAAAGGATATAGGCGTAAAATTGGTCGGCATAGACGCTTCCACTGCTGCAAATGCAGTGGCATTGGTAGCAATATTCAACACACTTGGCAGAATAGTTCTCGGATCCTTGTCCGATAAGATTGAAAGGACAAAACTTATTTCCGCCTCACTCTTAGTGACAACTGCTGCCACCTTTGTACTGAGTTTCGGACATTTGAATTTTACGGTTTTCTTTGTCTGCGTGAGCGCAATAGCCTTTTGTTTTGGAGGCAATATCACAGTATTCCCCCCTGTAGTAGGAGAATTTTTCGGGCTGAGAAATCAAACCAAAAACTATGGAATCATATATCAGGGTTTCGGTCTTGGTGCACTTGCAGGTTCATTCATAGCAGGTATTGCAGGTGGTTTCAAGGAAACATTTATAATAATGGGAATACTTTGTGCAGCTTCCTCCATCATACTGGCATTTATAAAGCCGCCGGTAGCTTCAAAAATCAAATCCTTCAAATTGGATTTCGATAAAAACATCGCCTAGACTTTTTTAATAAAGTCAGACCTTTATCTTAAAATATAAAAGGCAGTTATAAAATCCTTCGCATAGAATTTTACAGCTGCCTTGGTTTCTTTATTTAAATTGAAAATATTTATTTATGAGAAGTTCCGTTCATCATGCACTTAATATTAAATCATCGATTTTACAGCCAAGTATTTTTGCTATTACAGCAACTTTTTCAAAACTTGGATTTTTCTTATCTCCTCTCTCCAGTTCTTCTAAATAAGATTTTGAAATTGAAGTTTCAAAACTGGTATCCTTAGTAAGATTCTGAACATCTAAGGTAGTGTAGCCTAAACTCATCCTTATATCCCGAATTTTTTTTCCGTTTAACATAAGAAAACCCCCTATTTAATATTAACTTCTCTAATTAAATTATATTACTTTTCTATAAAAATTTATAGCGGAGTTTTGTTATTAAATTGTTATTTTTTTATAACACAGTTTAAATATACAAACTGTGTTATAATATTATTAACAATACGAAAAGGTGGGTTTTACATGAAATATGAAGTCCTCAATTTATTGAAAAAAAATACTGAAACATTTCTATCCGGACAGCTTATAAGTGAAAAACTGGGAGTAAGCCGCACCTCTATATGGAAATACATAAAATCACTAAAAGAAGAGGGATATAAAATAGATTCCTCCTCCAAAAAAGGTTATAGACTGACAGGTCTTCCTGATATACTCACTTATGAAGAGCTCAAAGAATATGTAAATACAAAATACATAGGGAAAAATATTATACATTTTGAAAGCATAGATTCTACAAATGACAGGGCAAAGAAATTGTCTGAACAGGGAGCAGAACATGGAACTGTGGTAATATCAGAAGAGCAGGCAGGTGGAAAAGGCAGGCTTGGAAGAATCTGGTGTTCCCCCAAGTACAAGGGAATATCTATGACCATAATATTAAGACCAAATATAGATCCTATGGAAGCCTCTCAAATAACTCAGATAGCCGCCGCTTCCATGATAAACAGCTTAAAGGAATTCAACATAGACGCCAAAGTAAAATGGCCAAATGACATAATAATAAATGGTAAAAAGGTATGCGGAATTCTAACCGAAATGAGCGGTGAATTGAACAAAGTAAACTACGTAATTGTGGGAATAGGCATAAATGCCAATATGGATAAGTATGATTTCTCAAAAGATCTGCTGGATAAAGCTACTTCCATTAAAATAGAAACAAAATCCAACATAAACAGGAAAGCTCTAGTGGGAGCTCTGCTGAATGAATTTGAAATTCTATACACGGAATTTCAGGAAAAAGGAAAGATAAACCTTTCCGTAGAAATATGCAAAAATAACTCAGCTGTCATAGGTAAAAATATAAAAATAATCAAAAATACCCAGGAAAGCTGTGCAAAGGCAGTGGATTTGGACGGAAAGGGAAGATTGATAGTTAAACATAAAGATGGATCTCTTGAGAAACTCATATCCGGGGAGATTTCCATAAGAGGACTGGACAGCTATATTTAGTTTTTGTCCAGTATCCTCAAGGTCAAAAACACGGTATGCACTTCACATCTTTTATTTCTATGTTTAAAATAAATCAAAATAGTAAATTATAATATGGAATCTTTCTTAAATTTTAGCTGGAATTTGCTAACAAAAATACTTTTAAGGACGTGTATAATATGATTTTGATAAAAAACATAGAAGTATTTGATCCAAAACCCATAGGTAAAAAAAATATATTTATATGTTTCGACAAAATAGCATATATATCTCATAGTGTAAATATCCCGGACAGGAATTTTCCCCAGGTGGAGATACTGGATGGTACAGGATTAAAAGCCATTCCCGGGCTGATTGACCTTCACATACATATAAACGGCGGTGGAGGCGAAGGTGGATTTTACAACAGAACTCCGGAATTGAATCTTACAAAATTTACGTTAAATGGTATTACAACCTGTGTAGGTCTTTTGGGTACAGATGGAATTACGAGAAATATGGCAGGTCTCATAGCAAAGTCAAAAGCTCTCGAGTCAGAGGGCATAACCACATACTGCTGGACAGGATGTTATAGTGTCCCCACAAGAACTCTGACAGACAGTGTGCGCGGTGACATTGTCACTGTAGATAAAATAATAGGAGCTGGTGAAATAGCTGTTTCCGATCACAGGGGAAGCCACCCTTCGGAGGAAGATCTAATACATCTAGCCTGTGAAACCAGAGTAGGCGGCCTTATTTCAGGTAAATGCGGTGTACTTCACATGCACCTGGGAGATGGTAAAAAGGGAATGGCTCCCATATTTGATATGGTAGAGGATTCGGATATGCCATTTCAAAATTTACTGCCTACACATCTCAACAGAAACAAACTATTATTAAAACAATCCATAGAATATTTAAAAATAGGAGGTTTTGTTGATATAACCACCGGCATTAAAAATGAAGGCGATGAAGCTGTAAGCTCCGCCGAGTTGTACACAGCAATACTAAAAGAAAATATTTCTCCCTACCATGTGACCATGAGTTCTGATGCAGGAGGAAGCATGCCTTTTTTCGACAGCAGAGGAAAACTTACCAAATTATCTATAGGTATGCCATCTACTGACATGGACTCTGTAAGGGAATCCATTGAAAAAGGTCTTTCCATGGAACTGGCACTTATTCCCTTCACTGAATCTCCTGCCAAATTTCTTAAATTTAAGAATAAAGGCATAATAGCAGAGGGCTATGATGCAGATTTAGTCTTACTTGACAGCAAATTAAATATCCATACCGTCATAAGCAGGGGAAAAATTATGGTGCAAAATTATAGGCCTCTTGTATATGGAACTTTTGAAACCAAATAGAGCGAGTCTTTCACCCTCTCTATTTAAAACTTCATTTTTTCTATATAGCTTTCTGCAGTAGTTGCCGCTATGGCACCGTCTGCTGCTGCAGTCACAATCTGCCTTAAAGATTTTTTTCTTACATCTCCCGCTGCAAACACCCCTTCAATATTGGTCCTCATTTCTTCATCTGTTATAATATATCCTTTTTCATCCATTTTTATTATTTCCCTGAATAGCTGTGATACTGGATCATATCCTACAAATACAAAACATCCGTCTACTTTTAATTTTCTTGTTTCACCTGTAATTTTATTTTTTACGACCAATTGTTCAAGTGCTTCTTTTCCCTTGGCTTCTTCCACGACAGAATTCCATATGAACTTTATTTTGGAATTGTGAAAAGCTCTATCCTGAAGATATTTTGTCGCTCTGAGAGAATCCCTCCTGTGTATGACTATTACATTTTCTGCAAACTTTGAAAGGTATATAGCTTCTGTAATAGCTGAATTCCCTCCACCTATCACTGCTACATCAAGACCAGTAAAAAAGTCGGCATCGCAGGTCGCACAATAAGAAATTCCTCTTCCCCTCAGCTGCTCCTCGTTTTTAAAACCTGAAAGCCTTGGATTGGCACCTGTGGCAATTATTATTGTCCTGGATCTATAACTGTCTCTTTTACCTTTTAAAACTTTAATTGCCCCATCTATATCTGTATCAGCTATATCGTCCTCCATAAACTTTACACCGAAGCTTGAAGCCTGATTTTTCATTCTTTCACTTAAACTGCTCCCCGTACAATTTTCAATAGAACCTGGATAATTTTCAATTTCAGCTGTTGTAGTCACCTGTCCACCGTATTCCGCCTTTTCTATCAATAAGGTATCCATTTTAGATCTTGCTGCATAAAGTCCTGCGGAAAGCCCTGCTGGTCCTCCTCCAATTATTATGCAATCATATATATGTTCCATTTTGTACCTCCCAGTATTTTCAAAGTATAAATAGATAATAGGTTTTATCATTAAAATGATATTTCCTTATCTATATTATATCCCCATTAGTGGCTACTGTCACTTCCCTATAGGGAATTATGATACCGGACTGAAGCATGGCCCTTTTCACTGCATTTACAATTCCGCCGCAGCAAGGAACCTCCATCCTAACTACAGTTATACTTTTCAAATCATTATTTTTTATAATTTCTTCAAATTTTTCTTCATAGTAATCTATATCATCCAATTTTGGACATCCTATTACCACAATATGATCCTGGATAAAATCCTCATGAAAATTTGCATAGGCATAAGCTGTACAATCAGCTGCTACCAGTAGATCTGCATTTTTCAAATAAGGTGCCCTGGGATTTATAAGCTTCAATTGAACCGGCCACTGTCTGAGTTCAGATATATTTTTCAAATTCTCCCTGTGTTCTTTCTTGTCTATATTCTTTTTTGATCTTGGCATCCTTTCTATAGTCCTTGCTGCAGCTCCAGGGCATCCGCAGGGCAGGTAAGCTTTAAGAGCCAGTTTTTCCTTTTCTTTTTTCTTCTCCATAACTAACTTTTCATTGTAATCTTTACTTTCCCTTTCAACTATCTTTATTGCACCTACAGGGCATTCTGGAAGACAGTCTCCCAGTCCATCACAGTATTCATCACTTATAAGTCGAGCTTTTCCATCCACTAATTCTATAGCACCTTCATGGCAGGCATTTACACACAGGCCGCATCCATTACATTTCTTCTCATCTATATTTACAATTTTTCTTTTCATGTGAATTCCTCCCTTGTTTTTATGATTACATTATAATAAAATAAAATTATATAATCCGTATCTTAGGTTACCACCATGATTATATTTATCCGAACGCTACCATTGCTAATACTCCCAACGCACTCTGTGAAAGCGACTGTCATCAAATCAAAGATTTGGGACATCTGCTTTTCTTAAAGTGAAAGATAAGCACTGCTACGCACCTGGATAAGTTCTGCTAAGGTTCAGGTGGAGAAGAGTATTTCTTATTGGCAAACTCCCCTGAACCTAAGAATCACTTGATATTAAGGTTGTGGAAAAGTATGAAAGACATGCATAATGCATTGAGTAATTGTATATTGATGAAAAATTTTTCAGAAAATGAAATTAAAAGCTTTTTGGAAAAGGTTAACTATACTTTTCTTTCCTATTCAAAGGGAGAGATTATAGCTATTGAAGAATCGAATTGTTCAAAGATAGGAATAATTACAAGCGGAACTGTGGAAGTTCAAAAAATATTTTCTTCAGGAAAAGTCATTACTATAGGCAGCTTAAAAGTAAGTGACATATTTGGAGAGGTGATAATATTTTCTAATAGAAACACCTACCCTGCCACTATCACAGCTTCAAGCAATGCAGATGTTATGTTTATATCCAAGGAGGATATATTGAAATTATGTAATCTATTCCCTGTATTTCTAAATAATTTCATGTCGCTTTTATCCAATAAAATACTTATGCTGAATAAAAAGCTTAAAAATATATCTTATGAAACCCTGCGTCAAAAAATTGCATCTTACATTTTAGATGAGTACAGCCATCAAAAAAAACTGGATATAATTCTAAATTATACAAGAAAAGAAATGGCTGAACAGCTCGGAATTCCCAGACCGTCACTTTCCAGAGAGCTTGTGAATATGAAAAAAGACAATTTAATAGATTTCAGCAAAAACCATATAATAATAAAAAATGTAAATAATCTGGAAAAACTGTTATTCTAAAAAAGGGAAACGAAAATTTCGTCTCCCTTTTATTTTATTCTAGCATATTCCTCTTCCACATCCACCACATAATAACAATAATATTATTATTATTATTATTGAACTGTTTCCGCGTCCACGATCACAACATCTGTGTGACATAAAGACCCCTCCTTATTATCCTTAAATTATAATATATAATTTTTAAGTTAGCTTAATTTTTCATCCTTTGTTTTTATATTTTATTAGTATATAAGCTTTTTAAAATGAAAAAATGTTATTCTTCAGTATAGGCAGCCTGTATCTAACAATCTTTTCCAAAACCACCACAGTCAATACCGCAGCACAGTATTAGAATTATTATTATAACAAGTATTTCTTTTCCACTGCCTCGTTTACCACAACTTCTACGTGACATAAAGACCCCTCCTTATCTTCTTTAAATAATTGTATTATTTTACGTACTCTTTTTTTTCATCATGTGTTCTATACTTTTATAATATTAACTATCTTTACAAATGTGACTTTTATTTCTAAAATAATTAAAAAATCCTCCCATTTGTGTTATTGTATACTTGTACATATTAAATAATATTATCAAATTTGGAGGACTGATTATGGAAAAAATTAAAATTAAGAATAAACTTCAGCAGGCTTTTGAAACTTTAATTCCCTATATGCAGTATTTTTTTGATGATGAGGTGGCCTTCACCATGTCAAATACCACTCACTTCATAAAAGTGGTGAATAGCGAGAGCATAAACATGAATGCAAAAGCTGGGGATCCTCTAAGGCCTACTGGTGCTGCCTATGAATGTATAAAAGCTAAAAAACCTGTTTCAATCATGGTCCCCAAAGAAACCTTTGGATTAGAATTAAAAGCCATAGGAATACCTGTAAAAGAAGACGACAAAATAATTGGAAGTATAGTTCTGGCAAAGAGCTTAAAAAGGCATTATGAATTCAGGGAAGTGTTCAAAATTTTGTCCGAATCTATAAGCAATATTTCAAAAGCTTCAGGTATTTTGTCTTCTGGAGTTCAGAATGCTGTAAATTCCAACGAAAATATACTAAATGAGGTAAGAGATGCTTTAAACAAATCTGAAAATACAGATAAGGTCTTAAATTTCATAAGAAATATAGCCTCTCAAACCAATCTTCTTGGTTTAAATGCAGCTATAGAAGCTTCAAGGGCCGGAGAACATGGAAAAGGATTTTCGGTAGTCGCCAATGAAATAAGGAAATTATCCAATTCAAGCAACACATCCATAAATGAAATAAATTCTACATTAACTGAAATAAAAAAATCTGTAAGCAATATTTCCCGGGGAATTTCATCTACGGCTGATACTTTCAAAAATCAGTTGTCTGAAATACAGGAGCTAGATGCCTCCATAAACAGTCTGAACACGTTAACAGATAAGCTAACGAAGCTGTCAGAATAGTATTTAAAATTAAAGTACAGAGTTCAAAACTAAACTCTGTACTTTGGATATATTTTTCGCCATTAACTTATAACTACCTTCAAAAACCACTTTTTTTAAAAGATTTTAAAAGTTTTTCTTTAACGTAAAATCTGGAAATATATTCCCTACTTTTTCTCCCACATTATTTAAATTTTTTCCATTTTTATATCTACTCAATATATCTTTTTCCCTATCATCCAGGACATTAAGGTCCTCCAGGCATTTAACCACTGTAGGCCATATTGCCCTGGTACCGCCATCCTCTATCTTTATTGCTATCCCAAAATCAGCACCTCTGACTCCAATACAATATATGCCCTCTGCTCCAAATTTCCCTATAATTTTATTATGGGTATTTTTTATGATTTCAGTGCAAAACCCATTGGTACCTGCCACCATTTCAGGAGCATTGTTTACAGCACTGAATATTCTATCCGCAGCTTTTTTATAGCTTTCAGACAGCCCATAACCACTGGCAATTTTTGAATACCCCAGTGCCATGTTGTATAAAGGCATTCCAAAAACAGGTACAGTACACCCATCCGTTCCCATGACTATATTTTTTTCTTTTATAGAACAGATTTCAGATACTATAGTCTTAATTTCTTTTTGAACAGGATGTTCTGGTGAATTGTAATTTTCTATATTATACCCCTTTAACACACATACGGAAAGTATTCCGGCATGTTTCCCGGAGCAGTCCGTATAGGTGGGGTTCAATTTTGCATGTTCCCATAAAAGTTTTTGGGAATATTCCCTGCTCAAGGACAATGTAGAACCGCACAATAAATTATTTACATTAAGTCCTATCTTATTTAATATTTTTTCTACAGTTTCTCTATGAAATTCTTCCCCATAATGGGAACCGCACATTATAGAAAGCTCCTTATCCGTAAAGGAAAATCTCTCCGATGCCCCTGACAATATAACTTCCATAGTCTGTATTGGTTTAGCGGCAGATCTCATATAAGCAACTTTATGTGAATCTCCCAGACTATAGACAAGATTACCCTTACTATTTACTACTGCTATATCCGCTCTGTGAATACTTTCAACCAAAGATCCCCTTGTAACTTTTACTACTATTTCTGACATAAAAATTCCTCCAATTAATTCAAAGTCCAATTTAAAGTATTCTACCTCAATTTTTCTTATAAGTATACAATTTAAAAATTTTTTCACACATTATCAATGTCCTCATCATTTCTATATTATAGTAAGCAAAAATGTATCATAATATATAAAAGATTAATGTTCAGGAAATTATTTTTAATGGAATTTTACATAAGTTATGGATTAGGTTATAATAGTTACGTATAAAAAACTATTATTTTTTAATTTTGACTTTTTTACAAGGGGTGAACCACACTTTGGTTAAAGATTTATTGAAAGGTTCTAAAATAGCACTTACTTCTTTCAAAGACTCCCATCTGCCTTCTTTAGAAAAGTGGTATAATGATATATATTTTTTAAGAAATTTTGACATGATACCGGCTTTTCCAAGAAGTGCTAAGGAATTGAATGTTACACTAAAAAATCTGTTTGAATCCCAGGATAAGTTTATGTTTGCAATAAACTCAGTAAAAGATGATGAAATAGTTGGAATTACAGGTTTTGAGAACATACTTTGGAATAATGGTACTGCAACAATATATATAGGCATCGGTGAGAAAGATCACAGAGGCTGCGGAATAGGAAGCGAAGCTTTATACCTTACTATGGAATTTGGTTTTGAAGAATTAAATCTTCACAGAATACAACTGACCGTTATATCTTATAATAAACCTGCCATAAAGCTCTATGAAAAATTGGGCTTCAAGAAAGAGGGAACCTACAGACAATTTATTTATAGGGATGGAAACAGATATGACATGTATCTTTATGGAATACTAAGATCTGAATGGGAAGCCACTATAAAAAAATAAGAGGAGGTATTATCAGTAAAATAATAGATATTACACCATAACGTGTACAATCTATTAAACTGTAGAATTTTATGCTTACATTTAAACCTATTACTATAGATGACAAAATAGTCTTTGACAAATACTTGAACAAATACAATTTCAATACCTGCGAATATTCTTTTACCAGCCTGATTATATGGAAAGAAGGCTGTGATGTTCAATATACCATTTATGATAATGCACTCATCATAAAGAAAAAAGATTTCAATGAAAACTATTATTTTATGCAGCCTCTTGGGTATACTGCATCAAACTTAAAAAATATAATAAAAGAACTGCTGAAGTACAAGGAAGAACATTCCATGCCTTACTTGTTCAAAGATCTCGAGCAAACATTTTTAGACGAATTGAAGGAAATTTACGGAGACAATATCCATATAAAAGCTGATATAGACAATTTTGATTATATCTATGACTCCGACAAGCTCATAAATCTATCAGGTAAAAAACTCCACTCTAAAAAAAATCACTACAATTATTTCGTAAAAAACTATGATTATAAAGTTAAAGACTTTTCCGAACCAGGTGTAAAAGATGATATCAAAAAAGCTGCTGAAATTTGGTATGAGGAAAACAATAAAGGCGATAAACATTTATTCTACGAATTAAAAGGTATCAAAGAAATTGTAGAAAATATGGATATTTTAAACTTAAATGCCATGGCAGTATATGTTGATGATAGAATAGCCGCCTTTACCATAGGTGAACGGGTCAACAACAATATGGGAATTATACACATAGAAAAAGGCACCTCTTCCATAAGGGGCATATACACCTTTGTAAATAAAACTTTTGTACAGAACTATCTGGCAGATGTAAAGTACATCAACAGAGAGCAGGATTTGGGAATTCCAGGTCTCAGAAAAGCTAAAAAATCATATCATCCCATAAAAATGGGAGAGAAATATTGTATAAATTTTCCCGCCCTTGTAGGATGTAAATCAAGTGATTTTTAAGCTCAGATAGAATTTGCCGACAAATTGAACAGCTTCATTTCATAAAACTCAGAAAATAAAACTTATTTCTGAGTTTTATTTTCTATTTTAAACTTTTTCTGGCATCCTTCCACCCAATCTACAAACTGCCTGGCAGTTCTTGCTGAACGTCCATTGTACCATCGCTCCCATTTAAGAGCCTCATTGTAAAGTTTTTCTCTGTCAATATTTAATTTTCTTTTTTCTGCGATACCTTCTACAATCTGCAGATACTTATTTTTATCCGGTGATACAAACACTACATTTATTCCAAATCTATCCGCCAATGAAAGTTTTTCCTGCACGCTGTCCTGACCGTGGACTTCATCATCAAAGCCAGCAGAGGACGAATCCCCTCTTTCACTAAAATACTCCTTGACCAGATGTCTTCTGTTTGAAGTGGCATATATCAATATGTTTGAAGATCTGTTTTCAAATCCCCCCTCAAGCATTGATTTAAGAGCAGTGTAGCTCTCTTCATTATCTGAAAAAACCAAATCATCTACAAAAACGATAAATCTTTGAGGCCTGTTTTTTAATTTTCTTATTATCTCCGGGAACTCCTCCAGATACGCCTTGGGCAATTCCACCATTCGAAGTCCCTTTTTATAATATTTATTGAGGATAGCCTTAACCGTAGAAGATTTTCCTGTACCTCTATCTCCATGAATCAACACATTATTGGCCGGAAAACCATTTAAAAATTGTACTGTATTGTCTTCTACAATTTGGTGCTCCTTTTCATATCCAATAAGATCTGAAAGTTGAATTGGATCCGGATCTTCAATTTCTCTGAAATGTCCTCTTCCGTCGATATGTGCCCATACAAAGGCCCTATACCTGGCAAATACACCACATCCATATGTATTGTGGAATTTTTCCAATTCATCAATGCATTTCCCCCAGCTGCTGCTGCAGTGAAAACTCTTTTCTATTGCCCTCAGATGATCAGGATAATTTTCTTCCTTGAAATCATCTTTTGTTTCCCATTGAGGAAATCTTAAAATCATTCTTTTATATACATCCTTGTCAAAATGTTTCAATAATTGTCTCTTTATATCGGAAGCACTCAGCTCAGCAATACTTTGAAGCTTTTCAAGGTCCCCAGCTGCCGCGGTCTTAATTACATTTTCACTTTCTTTAAAGTTTCCCCTCTCGGCTTTGAGTGAAAAAGAATTCTCACTAAAAATTATCTTGTCAATGATATAATCCCTTAAGGAAAAATATTCACTTTCCACTAGTTCAAAGAAAAATTCATTGTACAAATTTGCTGAAGTTTCCATGTTAACTTTTTCCTTGTCAATATATCCTACAAGTTTTCTTAAACTGCCTATAACCCTATCCCCAAGCAAATTTCTATAAACAGAAATGGAATCCAAAGCTAGACTTTCATACTTTATGTGAAAATCCGCCTTAAAATTTATACTTTTCATAAATAGCCCCCCAAATAAATTATTTATACTTCATTTTAGCACATTGATTATTAAAAACCAGCATTTATCCAAATTAAATTTATACCCATGAGATCAAAAATGAAATATTATGTTATAATTAATGTAAGTAAAAATTATCATAAAAGCAGAGGTTGATCATGAATACAAAATTAGAAATATTAAAAGAAAATCTTAAATCACATGAAAGCGTATTAATAGCATTTTCCGGCGGAGTTGACAGCACATTTTTATTGAAAGTTGCATATGACGTTCTACAGGATAAAGTTATTGCCGTCACTGCAACTTCCTCTACCTATCCCAAAAGAGAATTGAACGAAGCTAAAAAATATGCAAAATCCATAGGAGTACGACATATAATTATAGAGTCAGAAGAACTCGACATCAAAGGGTACTCACAAAATCCAGTAAACAGATGCTACTATTGTAAAAAGGAGCTGTATTCAAAGCTCAAAAAAGTGGCAGATGAAAATGGCATAAAATATATTTTAGACGGTTCAAATTTTGACGATATAGGTGATTACAGACCTGGAATGAAAGCTGCTAGAGAACTTGGAGTTATAAGTCCACTAAAAGAAGCCGAATTGACTAAAGAAGAGATTAGAACATATTCTAAGGAAATGGGTCTGCCGACTTGGGACAAACCTTCCTTTGCATGTTTATCTTCAAGATTTCCCTATGGAAACGAAATCAATAGTAAAAAATTAAAAATGGTAGAAGATGCGGAACAATTTTTACTGGATTTGGGTTTTAAACAGGTCAGGGTTAGACATCATGGAGAAATTGCAAGAATTGAAGTTGCTCCGGATGAAAGAACTAAATTTTTTGATCTGGATGTAATGAATAAAGTAGGCAATAAATTAAAAGACATAGGATATACCTACGTTACCCTGGATATCTTAGGATATAAAACAGGCAGCATGAACGCAGTACTTCAAAAAAGTGTACAGTTAAAATAACAGCTATAAAATAATAATGAAGGTTTTCAGACTGTGTCGAAAACCTTCATTAACTATATACTATTAACTATTAACCTCTCATTCATCCGATCTTTATATCTATCTGAATATCTTTATTCTATCCTCCAGTGGACTGATTTCCTTTTCTCCAGCTCCTGAAACTGGTTTTCCAAAAGGAAGCTGTGCAATTAATTCCCAATTACCAGGTATTTTATATGTTTTTTTCACTTCTTCATCTATAAGCGGATTATAATGTTGAATAGAAGCTCCTAAACCTTCTACTTCCAATGAAGTCCATATTATATACTGGAGAATCCCCGAAGCCTGCTGGGACCAGAGAGGAAATTTGTCTTTATAAGTGGGGAAATTTTTCTGAAGCCCTGATACTACATCCCGATCTTCAAAGAACAAAAGAGAACCGTAGCCATTTCTAAAAGAATTAATCTTTTCTGCCGTTTTTGAAAAATTTTCAGGGGGAACTATCTTTTTAAGTTCAGCTTCTACAATATCCCACAATTTATCATGATTTTTCCCCAAAAGCACCACTACTCTTGAACTCTGTGAGTTAAAAGCAGAAGGGGCATTTTTTACTGCTTCCTGAACTACATCTATTATTCTATCCTCGGGCACAACTTTTTCCTTATTTATACCATAAATAGTTCTTCTATTTTTCACTGCACTATAAAAATCTTTACTCATTTTATATACCTCCAATCAAATAATAATTATCTGTTGATATAAATTATACACTATTTGTCTAAAAATTCAATACATGTAAGTAAAATTTTTCTTTGATGGAACAGAATATTTCTGAAAATTAAATGGGGATATACTTTACATGTCCTGTATATGGAAACTTTCAAAGATCCGATGCAAAAAAATTGCTGGCATTTAACCAGCAATTTTTTAGAATTCTATTTTTATATTGTAGTATTTAAGCCATACATTTACCTGAATCAAATATGCCAGCAGCTGTGGTCCTCTCATAAGCTGCCCAAACCAGGGTGCCTTAAAAGAAGACCCTCCAGTTTCTATTAAAGTCATCACAGCTTTTTTATCTATGAGTGGAAGTATGGGAGAAGTTTTATCTTCCATTATATCCTTCATCCACTTTTGGACTATTCTAGTGTATTCAGGATTATGTGTTTTGGGATAAGGGCTCTTTTTCCTTGTAATAATATCTTCCGGTAATATTCCTCTCAAAGCCTCTCTGAGAAGCCCCTTTTCTCTTCCCTTATAAAATTTTATATCTGGAGGTATATTAAAAGCATATTCCACCAGCCTATAATCTGCAAAAGGAACTCTCACTTCAAGGCTATTAGACATGCTCATTCTATCTTTTCTATTTAACAGGGTTATCATAAACCATTTGATGTTTAAATAGAAAAGTTCTCTCATACGATATTCAATCTTTGATTCTCCGTCCAGATGGGGAACCTGCCTTATAGTGCTTTTGTACTGTTCATCCAAATATTCATCTAGTTTAAGTGATTTCAATTCATCCGACAAAATTTCTTTTCTCGAATTAACTGATTTTGACCAGGGAAAAGTATGTGCATTGATATCTTCAGGTCTTCTGTACCACGGATATCCTCCAAAAATTTCATCTGCACATTCACCGGATAATGCTACTGTATTGTTCTCTCTTATTTTTCTGCAGAAAAGATACAGTGAAGAATCTATATCCGCCATGCCTGGAAGATCACTGGCCTTGACGGAATTGCGAAGAGCATCTGCCAGATCCTTGCTGGTATTTATAACTCCATGGTGATGACTTCCTATATATTTTGACATTTTCAAAGCCCATACTTTATCCGAGGTAGGTTCAAAAGCATTGGCCTTGAAGTATTTGTCATTATCTTCATAATCTATAGAATAGGTGTTTAGAACCTTCCCATGTTTTTTAAATTCTGAAGCTGCCACTGCAGATATTGCACTGGAATCAAGACCTCCTGAAAGAAGTGTGCATACAGGAACATCCGCTACCAGTTGTCTTTTAATCGCATCCACTAAAAGTGTCTTTACATGTTCCGCCGTATCCTCTACACCTTCAGTGTGAACTTTACAATGGGGTTTCCAATATTCCTTGAGACGCAGCCCATCTCTATTGTAAATTATATAATTAGCCGGCGGTATTTCATGTATATCTTTGAATATGCCGCCGCCCAAAGATCTGGCAGGCCCCAGAGCAAATACTTCAGTGAGCCCTTCCCTGTCGACTATAGGTTCAATAAACGGGTGGGCTAAAATAGTCTTTATTTCCGAACCAAATATAAGTGAATTATTCTTTACAGAATAAAATAAAGGTTTTACTCCCAAGGGATCTCTTGCCATAAATAATTCTTTTTCACTCTCGTCCCATATTGCAAATGCATATATGCCATTTATATATTTTAAGCAATCTATACCCCAGTGAATATAGCTTGTAATAAGTACCTCCGTATCAGAATAAGAATCAAATGAGTATCCCTCTTTTAAAAGTAATTTTCTCAAATCTTCAGTATTATAAAGCTCCCCATTATATACTATTATATACTTTTTATCATTTACCTTTTTGAACATGGGCTGAGCTCCGCCAGAAGGGTCCACTACTATCAATCTTCTGTGTCCCAAGAGCACATTGCTTGAATAATAATATCCCTCATTATCCGGTCCCCTGTCCTTTAAGGTATTTGTCATATTCAAAATCACATCTCTGTTTTTAGAGATATCCTCTTTCAAATTAACCCATCCTGCAATTCCACACATAGAAGTCCCCTCCGAATCAATTATTAATTTAAAGCTACTTATAATTTATGATTTAAAAATAGATATGTGCATAAATCCATAAATTTATGCACATATCTATTTAACATTTTAATTAAATTTTCCTTGGAATTGGAAATTATTTGATTTTAAAGGAGCTTTTAAGAGATGCTATTCTATTGAATGCCAGCTTGTTTTCTTTCGTATACTTGGGATCTACATTAAAATATCCATGTCTGAAAAATTGAAACTTCTCTCCTGGTTTTGCATTCTTCATATCAGGTTCCAAAAATCCTTTTAAAATTTTAAGAGAATCAGGATTTACATTATCTAAGAATGAATCGCCTTCCTCTTCGGACTCATTTAATATAAGCGGTTCATACAATCTCACCTCTGCTGAAATTGCAGTGCTCACATTTACCCAGTGAATTGTGCCCCTGACCTTCCTTCCATCAGGGCTGTTGCCGCCCTTTGACCTGGGATCATAGGTACAGTGAAGTTCAGTTATGTTGCCATCTTTATCCTTGATCACTTCGCTGCATTTTATAAAATAAGCACCTTTCAGCCTTACCTCATTTCCAGGGAACAATCTATAATACTTTTTAGGTGGATTTTCCATAAAATCTTCCTGTTCAATATATAGTTCTCTTGAAAAAGGAACTTCTCTAATTCCTGCAGACGGATCATCCGGGTTATTCTCTATTTTGAAAGTTTCACTCTTGTTCTCAGGATAATTTGTTATTACAATCTTCAATGGATTTAGGACAGCCATAGTTCTAAGTGCTTTTTTTTCAAGATCGTCCCTCAAAAAATAATCAAGCATTTGGGAATCAACTACACTATTGGCTTTTGCAACTCCAATTTCCCTGCAAAATCTACGAATGGACTGTGGAGTGAATCCTCTTCTTCTAAGTCCTGCAATAGTCGGCATTCTTGGATCATCCCATCCATCTACAAAGTTTTCATCTACAAGTTTTTTAAGTTTTCTCTTACTCATTACAGTATTGGTCATATTTAATCTGGCAAATTCTATTTGTTTAGGCTTATTTTCCGTTTCACATTCCTTTATTATCCATTCATAAAGAGGACGATGATCTTCAAATTCAAGGGTACAGATGGAATGAGTGACTCCTTCAATTGCATCTTCCAGTGGATGTGCAAAATCGTACATGGGGTATATGCACCACTTGTCACCGGTATTATGATGATGTGCGTGAACTATACGGTACAATATGGGATCTCTCATATTTATATTGGGAGACGACATATCAATTTTAGCTCTTAAAACCTTCTCACCGTCCTTAAACTCCCCATTTTTCATTTTCTCAAACAGTTTGATATTTTCTTCTGTGGTCCTGTTTCTATAGGGACTTTCTTTTCCGGGTTTCGTCAGTGTTCCCCTGTACTGCCTTATTTCATCTGAAGTTAAATCACATACATATGCCTTTCCCTTCTTTATCAATAACAGTGCATATTCATACATTTGATCAAAATAACTGGATGCAAAATGCAGTTCTTCCCAATCATATCCCAGCCATTTTACATCTTCCTTTATTGATTCCACATACTCATTATCCTCTTTTGAAGGATTGGTATCATCAAATCTCAAATTGGTTCTCCCGTTAAATTCGTCTGCCAGACCAAAATTTAAAACTATGGACTTGGCATGACCTATATGTAAATATCCATTTGGTTCAGGCGGAAATCTGGTTATTACTTTCTTGTATTCACCTGATTTTAAATCCTCTTCAATTATGTTTCTGATAAAATTCGATGAGCTGTTGTTATCTTCCATAAGTACCCTTCCTTTTCTAAAACTTATTCATATTTTATAAAAACTCTATCTAAACCTAAGAATCATTTAATCTGATATTACCATACATTTCATGTATATTCAATAATAGGCCTCTATTTACCCGCATTACAGCACATTATGTTATAGTTTATGCAATTATCATATAAGCTATTATATAATTTAAAAAATTTAATGCTCCTTACATGGTGCACTAAAAGAGGAGCCGCTCACAATTAGCAGCAGCTCCTCTTTATACATAACAATTTTATATTAAAGGACACCTTGGAAATCCATTTTTTACTCAACTTAAAGATCATATACTTTTTTTATCTTTGATGCAATTGACTCAAGTGGATCCGCAACTTTAATATCTACATTGCTCTTTATTTCTTCTGCAATTTTTATATTAGACATTCCCGTACAGCATATCATTATACAATCACTGCCGCATCTATAAGCTTTTTTTGCAGAATCTACCACAGATTTTCTTCCTCTTTTAGAATTTAAATCTAAAGTGCTGTTTATATTTTGAGGATTATAATAATCAAAAAGGTTATTTCCGAGCAATTCTTTAAGATGTTCACTAGCTTCCGCAGTTATTCCAATTGCAATTATCTTTTTTCCAAGTTTAAGTGCTTCCTCTGAACATTCCCGTCCTGCACTTATTACAGGTATTTTAACTTCTTTCTCAACTTCTTTTAATCCCGGATCAGCACAGCAGCTGATAACTATTCCATCCAAATTTTCTTTCTCCATCTGCTTTGCAAGTTTTACTATTTTAGGAACAGCTGTATTTAGAGTTTCATCATCATGTATTCCAAAAGGTTGATCTTCTATACATCTGCTCACAAATTCAATGTTTTCTCTAAATTTGCCATTTTCATCTATAATTCTAGCATGATTTTCAAGATCATATTTATTCTCCAAGGTAAGTACTCTTATTATACCTATTTTAATTTTACCATCCACAGTCTAAGTCCTCCCTTATATTAAAATCAGATTACAAATTTTCCTTTACTTATTATCAAATTGTCATCCAAATAGAGATCGGGATTCAAAATTACACCATCTATATGACAATCTGCTTTTATAGTACCTCCAAAAGAACTATTGGTTCCAAAGGCAATGTGAACTGTGCCGTATACTTTTTCATCTTCAAGTATTATTCCAGTTACCTTAGCCATTGGGTTTGTACCTATTCCAAGCTCACCTACATTTAAATTTTTTTCATTGTCAAACAAGAATTCGAACTTACCCGAGTCCTTTCCTTTCATTTTTTCAAGCTTTCCATTACTTATTTTCAAGTAAAGCGGCTCCGATAGTTTTCCAGCTCCAACCATACTCCCATCAATGACAATTTCACCTTCTGCAGTTCCTTCTACTGGAGCTATATAGGCCTCTCCAGAAGGAAGGTTTCCAGACATTCCACTCTTTCTATAAACCCCCGTGCTAGGTATTCCATCTCTATTTTCGAGGCTCATGGTAAGAGTAGATCCGTTTTTACATATCCTGGCAGTTTTTGCTTTTGTCAATAATTTTGTTATTTTTAATGTAAGTTTTTCCACTTCAGTATAATCTGCCATTATAGGACCTTGTGAAAACATTCTTTCACTTATTCCAGGCATGGTGGCAACCCTTGCACCATTTTTAACTGCATTTATCTTTGCATTTGTATGAGTCAGAGATTTATCCGTAACACATATTACCACATCGGAATTTCTCATGGCTTCTGCAATATTTCTAGGCGGCTCCTCTCCACTTACATCTCTTTCCTTCATAATTGCCAGCACTGCTTCTGCTCCTATATTTTTTGCTTCTTCATAGAGAGCCTTACCTATATTTAGTTCAATTTCATCTGTTACAATGAGAACATCTTCATCTCTTTTAATTCCAAGGCAATTATCAAGAACTATTTTACTACCTTTTTTTAAATTCAAAATACCATCCTCCCACAATCAATCAAACATTTCCGCTACAATTCTGCCAACCAAAGTTCTGGGCAATATGACAGGTTTCCCTGTTATCTCCCTCACCATCACTTTCATCTTCATGTTATATCCTATACAATCCATGACAATTATATCCACATCTTTTTCCTTCATGGAAAATGCAGCCTCTCTAATTTTATCAATATCACCATATGGTGATGCGGACACCACCTCGATATGTTTTCCGCTCTCCGACCACTTTTCATAACACTGCTTTATTTGATCTTTAACTGGAGTAAAAATGCCTATCTTATTATTTGAAATTTTAGGCACCACAGAATGCAGTATTTTCTGTGGGTATATAAGAAGCTTCCTTGATTTGAATACATCAGGGAAACATCCCGTACATATAAACACAATAATTTCTGCTCCGTTGTCTTCTAGTTCATATATGCATTTCTGCAATCTCTCCAATATATTTCTCTCCGCAAATTTTACAGAACTGCCATCTCTAAGTTTAGACACAAGTATATAATCATCTTTTTCTATAATAAATCTGTCTATTTCATCCTTGGTAAGCCCGTCAAGAGCTCCAGCTTCCAGTATCTCTATATTATTCCCGACTACGGCCTTTATCTCCGGAACAACATCGGTCCTGGGGGATTGTCCTATAGTTATAGCACCTATTTTCTTTTTCAAAGCAATGCACTCCTTTCCTACTTTCCCAAAGTCTGAAAATGTTTCATAAATCCGTATTTACTTTCCATAATGTTTAATTCATCTTCATCAAAGAAGCTGCACTGTCTCTTGCCATAGGCTTTGGCAACTTCAATTACAAATCTGGCTGTTTCCTCTACATCACCAAAATGAATTGCTCCAGTTGCACACCCAGATACAGATGACTCCGTGGTTATTGCAACACCAACTACAGGTGCACTTGTTGCCGTGGCAGGCTGAAGTATGCTGTTCATATGGTAAAGTCCATTTCCATAGGGTGTAATATCCTGCAGTGACAATGCAAAAACATAGGGAAGCCTTCCTGTAGTGATCTGCATTATATTTAAAATATCACTGCTCACCTTCAATATATAGCCATCCTTCACAGTAGGCGAAACGGCAAAACCCCTTGTATTTATTATACTGTTTCCCTTGGTCGTATCTACAGATAATATTGCATCCATTTCGTCATCAACTTCCATTTTATTAATTACAGACATCTCCACAGGGGAATCCATGAATGGCACCGGTTCATGCGGCTGTGTAGGAGCATCAGGACAAATATGAGTACATAAAATCACATCACCATCAAGATAATCACCTTTATTTTGCATATCCAAAATTCTGGCAGCTGCCGCCATAGCAGTCACAGCACCATCTGCATCTGAAACCATTCCAGTAATTTCAGGCCTTGCCCCTATTCCTCCCAGTCTTCCAAGTATGCCTATTGTAGGGGCATCCTTTCCTTTTGATTTTCCCTTTAATCCAGGGATTTTTACCTTGACAAAATCAGTTGAGCCTTTGTTTCCCTTTACTTTTTTAACCTGTATATCTTTTCCTCCATATGATTCCAGGTATTCTTTCACCATATTTCCACTGGCATCAGCTCTGTCTATAATGTCATTTATTTCTATAATTTGTTTTAATACCATTGATTTCATCCTTCTTTACATATATATTTAAATAATTACAAAATTTTTTTATTTACAATTTCCCCAGCCTGGGTAATTAAATTTACATCTCTCATTCCGCTTCCAAGCCTCAGATTTTCCCTGGAAGTTTTCAATATCTTGACATTTTGATCTTTTTTTATTTCCGCACTCGTCACTGGCAAACCCGTATTACTGTCAAAAGTCATTATCAGATCGGGAAAAGACGCCAGCCTCTCTCCATTTTTCTCAAGAGTCATGTATTCATTCCAAAATGTTATTTCAAAACTTCCTACTCGCACCTTGCCTGTATCAAATCCACCACTTGTTTTCAAATCTATTCTGTCAACTCTGCCATCTGCAATTATCTCACCATTTAAATACTCTGCTGTTTTTTCAGGTGCAGTACATGGATTTTTTCCTAAAGCTTTCAAAAACACTTTTCCAAGTTCAATCGCATGTTTCACACCATGCAAAGCAGCATTTTTCTTTACATACTTCACAGTAACGGGATTCCTTACAACTGCAACAAGTCCACCTGCACATACAGAGGCTTTCCTTACCATATTGGAAGTGTTTTCTATAGAACCCTTAACAAATATCTCAATATGTTTGTTTATTTCAGGATTACCGCCAACTGCTGTCTGGCAGGAAACATAATCCTTAATATTGTTGAGTCCCATACTTCCCATGACACCTGTAGGATGGGCTCTCCCATTACAAGGAGCATCTACAAGCGGCAGATCCAATGCTGCAGACTGTATCCATCCATTTATGGAGGAACCTCCGCCATTTTCATTTGTTATTATTCCTCCTATTTTCTTATCCACATTCCGTTTAAATATTTTTATAGCGTCTATGGCATCTTCCGGTGACATACGCTGTAAATTAGCTGCAGGAGCCCCTACTGCAGAACATGTAATTATAAGCCTGTCTTCCGGAATATCATCTATATCAAGCATTTGAATGTTTCCATATCCAAGAGCTGCTTTTCCAAGCTCCATTCCAACCTTCCGGGAGCCGCCGCCGCCACCTCCAAGTATATTCCCGCCGAAAACGGCATAATTTAAAACTTCATTATCAATTTTTATTTTCCCCATAAAAATTCTCCTTTTAAAAAAATTAAAAATTTTCATTTCCTCAGTTTAACAATAGGACTAAAGAAACTAAACAAAGCATCTCCTGCTATTACGCCCCCTGCGAAGATACTGAGAGGTGTCTCCGATTCTTTTCCCTTTAGTTTTATAAATATCACCCTTATCAATATACCAACAAGCACGGCCCAACAGGCGTTCTTAGATGTTATAAGAAGCCCTGTAGCAAACAAAACACCAAGTTGTCTGCTGGATCCACCTATAAATTGAAGTATTATCCCAGGAATCATCCAGATAAGAAGTTGTTTTGCGACCTCAGCTGACGCACCAGCCTTAATTGTGGATATATACACCTTATCTATTGGAGGCACAAGATCCTTGGAAAAAAAACTGTTATGAGCCAGGAATACAATTATCATAGCTATTACAAATGCTACAATAGCAGCTATATACTGATGCTTTCTTCCTAACAGCTCAAATTTTGAATTATTTCCATTTCCACGGAGTACATAGCCGGACTTTAAATCATATCCCATATCTGCAAAAGCAGGCCCCGTTGCAGCACTAAATCCAGCAAGCAGTGCCAGACCTATGGGCGGAAATCCTATAAGCATGCCGATTATAAGTGTAATAAATGCTATGGCAAATGCAGGAAACCACCCTGAATGCATTGCTGCAATTCCTACTAAAAGTTCGTGAACAAAAGCAGCTGCAGCAGCATAAATCACAAATCCTATTATCATTTTTGTAGTCATTTTAGAAGCAAGTCCACAAGTTATAGCAATTCCAGAAGCAATCAATGCATAGGCTATATACCCAAACAGTAAAGACTTTTTAACTCTTGAAGCCGAACGAGTATAGCTTACATTTTCTGATTTATTCTTCACTTCTTTCTGTTTAACAAATATAATCTTGAAAATTTGGCATATGGCTATAAATCCTGCACCTATCATAATTCCATGTGGTATGTAAAGCGCATTTACATCTATATTAAATAAGGGCTTGGAATACTGATTTATTAGAAGACCTATTCCAAACATAGATAATGCCCATATATTTCCTATAAATGATATACCAAAAGCCGACATCGGTATGTGCAGGAAAGATCCAATTACCCCAACTATAGTTCCAATACCAAGTATGCCTGCTCTTTTACCACCTTTGTCACCTGCAAGTATAGATTCTGCAGTGGCAACTCCCGGCGGCCATGCACCTGACGCTGGAAACACTTCAGAATCAAATACATTATACAAAATAGCAGAATCCACAATCATGGCAAAACTAACACCTATCAGAAGTGGAATTACAAGATCACTTCTTCCAATCAGAAACGGAATGCCTATAGGTATCATCAAGCTATTAGCAGCCCCAAATGTAGCTGATGATATCGATGTCTGTACAATATTTTGTCTGTGTATTGATCTAAATTTTCTAAGTACATTTAAAGGAATTCTTGCTATAAGCATGGCAATAAGTGCACCTATTATAGAAGTATTTGGTGTTACTCCAAGTGTAGTTACCAGCTGCATTCCTATCACTGCACCAAGTACGGCACAAAGTATATTTACTACAAATGCAACAGGTTCAAATACAGATGGATGATTCTCTAAATTATTTGTCATATAGTTTTTCCCCCTTCTTTTATCCATGAACAATATAGTAAAATTATAATCATTTTTCAGAAAATATAATATACTGTAATTTCATAAAATAAAATCCACACATTTACGCATTATCATAAATATGTGGATTTTATTAATATGTTTAATTTTTTTATTTTATATATTTATTAATTTAAAAATCATTATTCTTTGTTATTTGATAGAGTTTAATTCCAATCTGAAGCGCAAATATTCCCTCTGAACTATGAAGTGAATATCCTGTCAAATCTTCTATCTTATTTAATCTATATCTTAAAGTTTCAGGATGTATATGCAATTTATCAGCCACCAGCTTTTTTTTCATATTATATTTAAAAAAAGCAACCAATGTTCTAAGTAGCTCACTTTTATTTTTATTATCATATTCCTTAATCTCACCCAAGGTTTTATCACAGTATTCAGAAGTTTGCATATTCTCTTTTAATGGGTAAAGTAATTTTATGGTATCCAAGGAATCATAATATAATACCATATTTTTTTTGGTATTAAACAATGATGCCAGATAACATTCATTGTACATCTCTGGTATATCTACTATATTATCATATGATCTTGATACTGAAAAAGACACTCTCATGCTATTATTATAATTATTTATGTAGTTGTTTATTTTTTTTACTACATAATCTAAAGATATAACATCTTCCAAACAAAAAAATAAAATTATTCTGCTATTTTCTTCAGTAATAAAAAAACCACGCCCATTAAAAATTCTTGCAATTAGATTACATATTTCCTCATTTAATTGATGACTTACACTTTTCGAATCATCCTTCAAATTATGATTTATATTTATACAAATGCCAATAAATTTATTATCATTATTCCATCCATAGTCATTTTTTATATTAGAATAAAATTTATACGGTAAATTTCTGCTGTTTAAAATCATATTTGTTATCATCATATTTACATTAACTACATTTAGAGGTTTATCTTTCTCTTTCGCCAGTTTCAATTCCAACATTCTTTTTCCATTTTCAATTACATCAATATAAATACTATTTTGGGGTGATTTATTAACAACGTACATATACCCTAAAAATTTATTATCATAAGACAATCTATATATGTATAGATCATAACCATAATATTTTATTTTAGCATGCTCATGCATTTTATTCACGTCAAATTCTTTTACTTTATTTTTAATCATTTCATTAACTATAGTAAAAGGTATATCAATTATATTTTTATATATCAAATTAAAAACAGAATCTAAAATTATTATGCTTAAACCAGTAAGTTCTGACAATGCTTTAATTGTATCTTCAGCATTTTTATCTTCTAGCATAAGTCTAAGCAATTTATCATGCATTTTTTTTGACTTGTATATATGTTTGTTTTTTTTATATAAGAGTGAATTATAAAAACTGCTTAAAGCCTTAGTATATATAAAATTACAGGGTAATATTATAAGTGGAATATTATATTGATTTGCTTGATTTATCATTTTTTCTGGTATGACATCTATATATCTTTTTTCCTTAATTGCAAGTGCCGCAGCCCCCTTTTTATATGCTCTGTATACGACATTATTCAATTCATCTTTTTTATCTTTGAATGCATATCCAGCACTCAGTAAAAATTCATCACCTTCAAGCCATTCTATTCCATCCGGAGTTTCAATTATAGTTATATTCCTGCACTCATTATCAAGTCCGTTCTTCCCAGCTATAACTCTGCCGGATTCAAAGGCAGGTATACTTAAAACTTCTCTTACAAGTAAACTGTTTTTTAAATCTAATTTATTAGAGTTCTTTGAATTTATGTCCATTTTTTCTCACCTCTTCACAACAGATCTCCCACTTTTCATCTAATGTTTAACTTTTTATATTTAAATAGTATACAAT
>NZ_PVXP01000020.1 GCF_002995845.1 Clostridium luticellarii
ATATTCTGCAAACTTATTGATATATAAATTTATTAGTTTTCAGCTCATGAAAACCTTTTAATGTTTTTTAATAAAAATATATAAAATGATTTTTAATTGAATTCCTGCATAATTTATATATATAACAGTTTATTTCCTACATTAGAATATTATTAGATTCATTATAAATTCGAAATTTAAAATAATAAATGAACCTATTATTTCAATTCTATATTATGAAATTGCACAACGGTAACATCTAAATAAATTTTAATGGGTATATCAAAAAATATTTTTGATATACCCATCATTTAATATTTTAATCTCCATAAGCTTTTTTAAATAAGTCTATTAATTCTTCTTTACTCGGAATTCTCGGACTTGTAGGAGTGCATCTATCCTCTAGTGCAACCTCTGCCATAGTATTAACTTTATTAAAAAATTCCCTTCTGTCTATTCCAGCTTCTTTTAAATTTCTAGGTGTATTTGTCAAGCTTAAAATTACATTTACAGCACAGATAAGACTCATTACTCCTTCCTCTACTGTAGAGCAGGGCAATCCTAAAAATTCAGCTATATTTCTGTACCTTAAAGCTGCTCTAGTACATGTGCCGCTATCCAGGTCAGCATTGTACTTAATAACATAAGGCAGCAATATGGCATTGGCTCTGCCATGAGGTATATGAAAAATTCCACCAAGTATATGAGCCATGCTGTGATTAATTCCAAGGGAAGCATTGGTAAAAGCCATACCTGCCATACAGGAGGCATTATGCAATTTTTCTCTTGCCTCTACATTATCACCATTTTTATAGGCTTCAGGCAAATACCTGATCACCAGTTTCATGGCCTGTTCAGCCAGCGCATCACTGAAATCTGAAGCTTTATTTGAAACATAGGCTTCTATTCCATGGGTAAAGACATCTATTCCTGTATCTGCAGTTATCCTTCCCGGCACTGTTTTAACAAAACTTGCATCTAATATGGCCACATCAGGTATTAAGTCATCATCAATCAATGAAACTTTCTTGTTTCCCGTAGTAATTATAGAAAAAGAGGTAACCTCTGAGCCTGTCCCACTAGTGGTGGGAATAGCAATAAACAGTGGTCTTCTGTAACCATCTTTACTATCTTTTAATATCCTCATGGTAAATGCCAATATGCTTTTTGCAGCATCAATAGAAGAACCGCCTCCTAATGCCACAATAACATCAGGTTTAAAAGCTATCATTTCCTTTGCGCCTTCCGCTACAACCTCCACAGGCGGATCCGGCCTAATTCCCGAAAACACTTTATATTCTACATTGTCATTTCTAAAAATGTCCGTCACTTTGTTTATAAAACCTGCTTTAACCATAAATGGATCTGTTATAATCAACGATTTTTTCTCTTTTAAATTCTTGAGATATTCCACGGAATTCATATCAAAATATACCACAGGTTTAATTTTAAATATGTTCATAAAAGAAGCCCTTCCTTCTGATATCAATTAATTTTATTTATTCAATTTGTCCATTATAGTCTTCACAATGTTCTGAACATAATCTTCCGATAAATTTGAGGATTCACAGGAGGACTGTGATTCTGCATTAACACTTGCTTTTATATCTTCCAATTCTCTAACTCCGTAAGCCATTCTTCTTATATTCAACAAATTGACAGGTCCTACATTATCCGAAGTGGCACTTCCTCCTACAGCTCCGCAGCCCAATGTGAGAGCCGGTACAAGATTTGTAGCACCTCCAATACCTCCCAATGCTCCCGGAGTATTTACAAGTATTCTTGACACAGGTTTTGTAAGTGCAAATTTTTTTATTATTTCCTCATTATTCGAATGAATTATAAGAGTATGCCCTTTTCCCTCATTCATCAGTAATTCAATGCACCTGTCGCATGCTGCTTCCCAATTCTCCTCACAATAAAATGCAAGTATTGGGGTGAGCTTCTCCCGTGAATAAGGATTTTTCTTGCTGACTGTAGTCTGCTCTGAAATAAGAACTTTAGTGTATTCCGGTATACTTATCCCTGCAAGCTGTGCCAGAACCTGGGCGCTTTTCCCCACTATCTGAGGATTCATAGTTCCATTGGCCCTTAAAATAAATTTGCCCAATTTTTCAGATTGTTCTCTGCTTAAAAAATATACATTCTGTCTTTTCAATTCTTCTATCACTTTATCTTTAATGCAGCTCTCTACAACTATGGACTGCTCTGAAGCACATATTACCCCGTTGTCAAAAGTCTGGCTGTCCACTATCCTCTTTACTGCCAATGGTATATCCGCTGATTTTTCTATAAATGCAGGCCCATTTCCAGGACCAACTCCCAGGGCCGGATTTCCTGAACTATAGGCTGCTTTGACCATGGCCTCTCCACCTGTAGCAAGTATCAGAGCTATATCTTTGTGTTTCATAAGTTCATTGGTGCCTTCCATGGAAAGAATTGTCATAGCGCCAATTATTCCATCAGGTGCTCCTGCTTCCACTGCAGCTTCATTCAATATTTTTACAGTTTCAATAATGCAGTTTTTAGCGGACGGATGCGGCGAAAATACTATTGCATTCCCTGCCTTTAAAGCTATGATTGATTTATACATAACCGTGGAAGTGGGGTTGGTGGAAGGTATAAGTCCTGCTATAACACCTACTGGAACAGCCACTTCCATTACCTTTTTATCCTTGTCATCATTTATAATTCCTACAGTTTTCATATCTTTTATATTATTGTAAACTACTCTGCTGGCAAATTTATTTTTTACAACTTTGTCCTGCCATTTTCCAAAGCCTGTTTCCTCGTGAGCCATTTTTGCAAGTCTTACAGCTTCCCTTTCAGAGGCTCTTACCATGTTCTCTACTACCCTGTCCACCTTTTCTTGTGAAAATTTGCTAAACTCCTGCTGGGCTTTTTTGGCTTTTGCTATAAGAGTTCTTACCTGCTGTATTGACTGTAAATCTTTGTCTATTATCTCCATATATTTCATTCTCCTCTCAAATATCTAGTTAAATATAAGGTTTGCCTGTAGTGGATACAGGATTTTGTCCCATTGACTTTAATATAGACAGTCCTACTTCCCTGGCCGCAATCACCGATTGTCTTACAGCTCCCGAATCACCAGTTATAGTTATAATCACCTCATTGGAATAGGATGTTCCTCCGGCAGGGCTGGCATAAGTTACCAAATCAACATTTGCAGTTTTTAATGCCGTATCCGCCATTACAACCCCTATACCTGCAGGTGCTCCTACAATTATTCCAAAGGCTTTTCCTATAGGAGCACCAAAGGCCTTGTTCAGTGCCAGACTTGCCCTGGCAGTATAGTGTAGTTCCACATGTCCTGCGTCACATCCATATACATCCCCCATGGTTCTCTCCGTATCTTTAAGAGCGACTTCTACTGCCCTTCTAGCATCAGATACATCCTCTGCCGCCAAAATTATAAGTGCCCCATGACCTGCACCACCTTTTGTATCTCTCGGAAGTTCAATACTAAGAACTTCCGTATTAGTAGCTTTTACTGCTTCGTCAGCAGCCATTATCTGAGGTCCTGCTCCTGTTCTGTCACTTATTATCCCTATAGAACGATATTTTTTATTCAATCCCATCTTATCGTGCAAAAATCCATCAACATTTGCAATGACCAGTCCAACTGTATCTCCTATGGCCGTTCCTACAAATTCAGTTATAGGTGATGTTTCACTCATCAAATCCGCCTCCTTTTTTACCTGTTCAACATTTTTCTCCAAATTGTTGTTTGTCTGTGCCTTTTTTAATTCAGATGATCTATTTATGATTTTGTTTACATCCTTCATGTCAATATTTTTCAAGTTTATATTTTTTCCTACTTCCTGTAAAACCTTTTCCATCAAATCATTATTCATATCAAATACCCCTGTTCAATTATTCCGCTGCTTCTGCAATTTTAGGTAATATTTTTTCTACATCCGTATGGGGCCTTGGAATAACATGTATCGATATAACCTCCCCTATTCTTTTAGCTGAAGCTGCACCGGCATCCGTAGCTGCCTTCACTGCTCCCACATCACCTCTTACCATAACGGTTACAAGTCCCGAGCCAATTTTTTCATATCCTATTAAAGTAACATTTGCTGCCTTTACCATTGAATCTGCAGCTTCAATAGCTCCTACCAGGCCTCTTGTTTCTATCATTCCTAATGCTTCTTGTCCCATAAAAATAATACCTCCATAAATTTTAGTTTTTATTTTAATTAAATTTTATTACTAAACAAGTAAAATTTTTTTGACAAATTCGACTAGCTTTTGTATTATATATATAAATTATTATTGTATTTTCTTGATATATTGAGCTAATTATATATAAATCGATTAAATTTCAATTGAATAATTTAATATTGCATGACATCACTTAAATTATGGGGAGAAGGGTATTATGGATTTATTGAAAAATATTAAGTTTGAGGATATAATTGATGTAAAAGCTCTGCAGGACATCCAGGACAGACTGACAAAATTAGTTAAATTTCCTACAATCATTGTGGATATAAACGGTATGCCTGTATGCAAGGAAAGTAATTTCACTCCCTTTTGTTCATTGATGCGTTCTTCTCCAAAGGGAAGAAAAAACTGTATATTATGTGATTCCCAGGCCAGTTTTTTAGCCATGAGAGATAAAAACCCCAGGATATACACCTGCCACACAGGCCTCATGGACTCCACAGCTCCTATTATCGTAAATAATTATTATCTTGGCGGAGTATTAGGTGGACAAGTTCTCATAAAAGGCAAACATAATAAAGATTCCATAAATTTAGGAAAAATCTCAAAAGAGTACGAAATACCCATTGAAAAATTGAAAAAAGTAACTGAATCACTTCAATTTGTTGAAATCGATTATCTTCACAACTGTGTGGAATTCTATAATTTTCTAGCAAGCTATATAGCTGAAATGGGAATTCACAGAATCACACAGGAAAACTTGTTGAAGGAAAGTGAAGAAAAATCAATATTGGAAAATCAAGCTAAAAAAATGCAGCTTAAAACCATCCAGGCTCAGATCAATCCACATTTTTTATTCAATACACTAAATACCATAGCCAGAATGGCTTTAATAGAAAATGCTCCCAAAACAGAAGATTTGCTGTATACTCTATCAGATCTTTTAAGATACAGCCTTAGAAATTCTGAAGAATTTCCCAAACTGAGTTCTGAAATTGATTACACGAAAAGATATCTGCTCATACAAAATATGAGATTTAGCGACAGAATGACCTATAGAATTGAAGTGGATGAAGCCATACTGGATTGTAGAATTCCTGCTATGACCATACAGCCTATAGTTGAAAATTCTCTGTCACATGGCCTGAATTCACAAACTGAAGAAGGCGAAATTATAATAAAAGGCGGTTTGACTCCAGAGAAAGATATTTTAATCGAAATATCCGACAACGGCGTAGGTATTGATAAAAACCTGCTTGCACTTTTGAACAACAGCGATATAATGTCAGAGAAATTGGGGATAGGGATAAGGAACACCAACAACAGGCTAAAGCATTATTTCGGCAGTAAATATGGTTTAAAAATAAAAAGCAAACTGAATATAGGCACAAAGGTAGAAATTCGCATTCCAAGAATCAAAGCATGAAAATTGAAAAATTTTAGCAGGAGGTTAATAATTATGTACAAGCTGTTGATCGCAGAAGACGAACCCTTAGAAAGAAAAGCTTTGCGTATAATACTTCAAAAACATTTTTATAACATTGACTTACTTGAAGATTGTAAAAATGGTTGTGAAACGGTACTCAGTGCCAAAATCTACCGGCCAAATATAATACTCATGGATATAAGAATGCCAAAGAAAAATGGTCTTGAAGCTCAAAGGGAAATAATAGATTTCCTGCCCAACGTAAAAACCATTATATTGACGGCTTATGAAAAATTCGACTATGCCAAAGAAGCCATAGAATATGGAGTATCAAATTATATACTAAAACCCGTAAGACCTAATGATTTAAAATGTGCTGTGACTAAAGCTTTAAATTCCATAGAAAAATTTGATTCTTCTAATACAGGCAACAATATATCCAGGTCTTCTTTTAATAACAATTCAAATCCCTCTGAGGATACCATAAAGTCTATTCTGAAATATATAGACAATAATTTCAGCAGTCAGATAAACCTTACTTCTGCAGCTAATTTCGTACATTTAAATCCCCAATATCTGAGCAGATATTTCAAACAAAAAACAGGTGTTACATTTATACAGTATGTTACCAGATTAAGACTTGAAAAAGCAAAGAAACTTCTTATAACTACCGATAAGTCCATAACTCAGGTAGCTTTGGAAGCGGGTTATCTGGATGTGGCCTATTTCAGCAAGGTATTCTTGAAAAATGAAAAATTATCTCCTCATAAATTCAAAATGAAAAACAGCAATAAAATATAAAATGACTGCTGCAAAATAAAAATTTTGCAGCAGTCACTTCAATCATCTAGCTTACTCCACCGATTTTACACACCAATCCAAATTTTTCTACTATATTCTTAAGCCTATTCATGTCTTTACTGGAAGGTGGATCTATTGGCGGCATTTTGTATTTATACCCCAGATAGCTGTATTTATTTTCACCCAGCCTGTGATAAGGCAGAAGGTGTATTTCTCTTACATTTTTAAGAGATACTACAAACTCAGATAATTTTACAATGTTATCCTCATCATCATTAAATCCTGGAATCACGGGAACCCGTATAATAAGCTGTGTCCCAGAACCGGCAATAATCCTTGCATTTTCAAGTATGATTTCATTGCCCTGCCCTATATATTCCCTGTGCTTTTTTGAATCCATATGCTTTATATCCATCAAAACCAGATCTAAAAACGGCAGTATCCTTCTTAAAACCTGCTGGCTGGTAAATGCGGCAGTTTCCACTGCAGTATTCCATCTATTCGCCCTGCACCCTTTCAGCAGTTCTTCAACAAAATCCACCTGAACCAATGCCTCTCCTCCAGAAAGAGTTATGCCTCCCCCGGAACGTCTATAGTACATATTGTCCTTTTTTAATTCACCTATAACTTCTTCAACTGTCTTTTCAATACCTGACATTTCAAGGGCATTGGCATAACAATTTTCCACACATTTCCCGCATTTAATGCATTTTTCTTGATCTATTCTATAGGGAAGTTTAAAATCCACTGCATTTACGGGACAAACTTCTTTGCATTTCCCACAGCCTATACAATTTTTGGATATGAACATCACCTGAGGTTCCCTGCACTGGGATTCTGGATTACTGCACCATCTGCAGGAAAGTGGACATCCCTTTAAAAACACTATGGTTCTAATGCCCGGCCCATCGTGTACTGAAAATCTTTGAATATCAAATACAATTCCCTTTTCTCCTAAATTTACGGTTTCATTTAGCATATCTTCACCTCTAATCATCAAGCTTTTTAAAAGAAGAAGGAAGTAGTTTTAAAAACCGCTTCCTTCTATGGTTTTAAATCAATATTATATACTATAAAGTTTGTTCAGTTCTCCTAATAATATCATCCTGAATGGACTTGTCCAGAGATGTAAAATGTGCACTGTATCCAGCTACACGCACTACCAGACTCTTATACTTGTCAGGATTTTTCTGGGCATCTAAAAGGGTTTCTCTGCTGACTACATTAAATTGTACATGCATACCCTTTTGATCGAAGAAAGTACGAACAAGAGCTGACAAATTCTCAAGTCCAGACATTCCTGCAAGGGCAGAAGGATGAAACTTTTGATTGAGAAGAGTACCATTGGAAGCTTTGCAGTGATCTATTTTTGCCACGGAATTTACTGCTGCAGTAGGTCCGCTCACATCTCTTCCTGAAGCTGGTGAAACTCCATCTGCCAGCGCTTCTCCCGCCAGCCTTCCATCTGGAGTAGCTCCCGTCTGCTGTCCCATGGATACATTGGCAGATACCGGATAAAGTCCTGGCTGGAATCTTCCTCCCCTTGGATTTTTATATTTTTCTACCTCATCGCAGTAAATAGCTGCGGCCTCTCTTGCAAATTCATCAACCTCATCTATATCATTGCCATATTTAGGGGCCTTGTTCAACAGCATCTGCCGTACATTTTCCCCTTGAATACTCCCAACTGAATTATTATTAGATGAAACTTTATTCTTTTCATCTATTAAATTTTGAATTATAGATATTATGGTCTCGCTGCTCAAATTTTCAACACCATTTATGTTCTTTACACTATTTGCTATTTCAATTGCTTCATTTCCTATTGAAGCTGACTTCCCAAAATTAGAATCAAGGGCTTCTTTTAATTCTCCGGCAGATATTTTTTTCTCTTCAAACACAAGTTTTTTGATAACTTCCAGTGAGTCTGCTACATTTGCAATCCCGACTCCCTGCGGTCCTGTGAAATTATAATGTGCTCCACCCTGTTCCAAAGCTTTTCCTTTGGATATACAATCGTCTGTCATAGAAGATAAAAATGGCAGCGGTCCTCTTTCAGCGTGGGCAATGTCCACACTATTATCTGCATTTACCAAGAGCTTTACAAAATAATTCATCTGTTTCTCAAAAGCTTTTAAAAATTCATCAAAGGAGGTAAAAGATACAAAATCACCTGTATCAAGTCCAATTTTCTTTCCGCTGCTGTATCCATTATTTATGGTTATTTCAAGCACTTTTGCTATATTAAAGAAAGCTGCATCATGCCATCCCTGAGTTTTACCGCCCTTTTGCGGTTCTACACAGCCTATGATTCCATAATCCCTTGCATCTTCCAGAGTAACGCCCCTATTAGTTAAAGATGGTATAATGACCTCATCGCTGTAATAAGCGGGCATTCCCAGACCAAGGCGGGTAACCTCCCCTGCCTTTAACATAAGATCTTCCGGAGTCTTGTTCCAAACTCTTATTGATATGGATGGCTGCGGCAGCTGTGTATGTTCAGTAGCTTCCAGACACATATAGGATAATTCATTGGTGGCATCCCTGCCGTCTATAGTTTGTCCACCTACTATCAGGTTCTGGAACATGGGATATCCTCCAAAGGATTTTGTGGATGCCTCATCACGTACCTTATTTACGTCATTGAATTTAACCCACAGACAGTCCAAAAGTTCCTGAGCTGTTTCCTGATTTATCCTTCCACTTTTGATATCTTTCTCAAAATAAGGATAGATATATTGATCAAATCTCATGGGAGAAATGGAATGCCCATTGGACTCTATTTGTATAACAGATTGTACGAACCAAAATGACTGAAGTGCTTCATAGAAATTTGAAGCTGGATTTGCAGGTACTGTCCTGCAATTTTTTGCAATTTGCAGCAGTTCTGCCCTTCTTCCGGATTCTGATGTTTCATCTGCCATCTTTTCAGCAAGTTCTGCAAAACGGCCTGCAAAATCAATTACTGCTTTTGAGGTTATAATTACAGCATCCAGAAAATTTTTCTTTTTTATATATTCCGGATCAGCTTTGTCGCTCTTTGATTTTTCCGCTTCTGCATCGGCTATTATTCCCTTGAATCCCTTTTCAAGCACCTTGCCATAATCTACGCAAATATGTCCAACTCCATTGAAATAGTAATTTCCAACAGTAAATACTCCTTCATCCATAGCTTCTATGGTTTCATCAAACATTAGCTTTGTAGCAAATTCGTTTACAGTTTTGCCATCCCAATATTTAAACACTTCTCTAAGCTGGGATTTGACCTCGTCAGATATTAGGAATACATCTCCCTTTCTCTTAGCCAGAGTATCAAACTCATCTAGCAGCCATTTATTGGAGTATTCAGGGAAAATTTGAGCTGCCCTTGGTTTCTTGGTTAGATTTCCTACAATTAATTCTCCATTTCGTATTACTATGGTCATTTTATTTAATATTTTCTCCAATGCCTTTGCTCTTCGAATTATGACTGGATAATCTTCTGTTTCCTTAAAAGATTGAGTAATTAAAATAGCTCTTTCCGATTCAATTTCTGGAGTTACGGAATACAGATCATCTTTCAGTTTTTCTATTCTGTCACTCTTAGTCATATTATACAAATCATTTAAAACCTTAGTCACAAAAAAACCTCCTTTTATTTGCTAAATCATCTTTTAATTCTTTTATAGTTAAATTCTATTACTAAAAGATAAAAGGTTTTTAAAAAATTTCGACTAAGTTTTGTATTTTATAGATTAGAATATGATGTATTATTTTGACATGGTGAAAAACTATCCACACCATAATCTTACTGTCAAACCAATAAAATAGAGCAGATGATTGTAATAAAATCAGCTGCTCTATTTATATAGACAATTTTAAAAATATTACTTAGCCAGATTAAGTATTTTCACTACATCTTCTTTACCTATCTTTACAAACTGACCTACGGTTTTAGTATCATTATCCGTGCATTTGTCTGCCATTTCTTCTATCTTATCTTCAGGTATATTTCCTTCTTTTAAATTGGTAGGAAGACCCATGGATTTAAAAAATGCAGTGAGCCTCTTTATACCTTCCAGTGCAATGTCTTCAGGGCAATTATATGAGAGATCTACATCCCAGACTCTTACTGCAAATTGTACAAATCTATTTATATCATGTTTATATACATACTTCATCCATGCTGGAAAAACGATTGCAAGTCCTGCTCCATGGGCAATATCAGTTTCTCCACTTAACTCATGTTCAATTTTATGAGATGCCCAGTCTCCAATCCTGCCTGTACTCAATGAATCATTATGTGCTATGGTTCCTGTCCACATGATCTCCGCCCTGGCATCATAATTTTCAGGTTCCTTCAAAACTATAGGTGCATTATTTATGACAGTTCTAAGTGCAGCCTCGCAAAGTCTGTCAGTAAGATCCACATGCTTTACATTGGTAAAATATCTTTCCATTATATGTGCCATAATATCTGCTGCACCGCAGGCAGTCTGATAAGCCGGCAGCGTAAATGTAAGCTCCGGATTCATAATTGAAAAAGCAGGTCTTATGAGCACCGTGTTCAGTCCTTTTTTATACCATCCATCTTCATTCATGATAACGGAGCTGTTGCTGGCTTCAGTTCCCGTAGCCGGAAGAGTTATTACGACTCCCACAGGAAGTGACTCCTTGACCTCAGCTTTTCCACAGTAGAAATCCCATACATCACCCTCATAAGGTACTCCTACTCCAATTGCTTTGGCAGTATCTGCCGCACTTCCTCCACCTACGGACAATATGAATTTTATATCATTTTCCCTGCAGATTTTTATGCCCTCTTTAACGGGTCCCAATCTGGGATTAGGTTTTATTCCAGGAAGTTCTATAAACTCAATTCCATTTTCCTTTAAGGATTTTACTACCCTGTCATAGAGCCCGGATCTTTTTATACTTCCACCGCCGTAACAAAAAAGAATTTTTTTAGATTTAGAATACTCTTTTACCTTGCTCCCAACGAATCTTTCAGTGTCCCTGCCAAAAATGATTTCTGTAGCATTCTTAAAAATAAAATTTTCCATACAAGCCCCTCCTTGTCAAACTTTACTTATTACATATATTATATTTTAACACTTATTACTAAATAGTTACAGATAAAAATTAAACGTCATTCTGTATCATTTCAATTTTAGCTTGGAAAGTGCCTCCGCCATTGCTGAATTTATAGGTTTTTCATTTTCTTTCTTTATTTTTTTCATATATTTTGAAACATCTTTTTTATTCAACTTATTTTCAGATTCTTTAAATTTTTTGTTGAAAAGTGACGCTTTTTCTCTAAAACTGCAATTAGGGCATACATATATTTTGCCCTTGCCCTCTCCTCTGAGTTCAAGCTTTTTATGACATTCAGGGCATCTTGCATTGGTAAATCTGCTTATATTTTCCCTGTAGCCGCAGGTTCTGTCCTGACATACATACATAATTCCATTTCTTCCTTTTACCTGAAGCATATATTTACCACAGTTGGGACATTTTTTACCCGTAAGATTGTCATGTACAAATTTATCCCTGCTATTTTTTACATCATCCACCAATCTGACTGCATATTTTTTCATTTTTTGTGAAAACACTCCTGGATTTTCATTTCCAAGGCTTATATTTTCAAGTTCCCTTTCCCATTTTGCCGTCATAAGAGGTGATTTGAGCCCGGCAGGCACCAGATCTATAAGCTGTTTTCCCTTGGAAGTCGGTATAATTTCCTTGCCCTTTTTTTCTACATAAAACATGTTAAACAGTTTTTCTATTATATCTGCTCTGGTTGCAACAGTTCCTATACCGCCGGTTTCCCCCAGGGTTTTCGCACTTTTACTGTCCAATTTAACATATTTCTGCGGACTTTCCATAGCAGACAAAAGAGTTCCCTCATTAAACCTGGCAGGTGGTTTCGTCTGAAGTCTGTTCAATTCCACAGTCCTTATATTTAAGATGTCTCCCTTTTTTATTTTTGGAAGCACCTGATTGCCTTCTTCCCCTTCAGTTTCCACAGTGTTTCCTCTTTCATATACCATTTTCCATCCCCTGGATTTCACCACATTTCCCCTGGCTGTGAACATCTCTCCTGCAATATCTGCTCTTATGGAAGTCTGGACATATTCATAGGGAGGAAGCATGACAGACAAAAATCTTTTTACAACCAGATCATACACATTCATCTCTTCAGTGCTCAATTTAGATAGTTGAACTCTCTCCTCCGTGGGAATTATAGCATGGTGATCTCCAATTTTACTGTTATCTACAAAACCCTTATGGGCATTTATTTTTTTGCCCATTATCTGCTGTGCAAATTTTTTATAGTTTCCCAGTGAAATGGCCTTCAGTCTTTCAGGTATGGTCTCCGCCACATCCGTTGAAATATACCTGGAATCGGTTCTTGGATAAGTCAATATCTTATAATTTTCATAAAGCCTCTGCATTATTGAAAGCGTCTCTTTAGCTGAATAATTGAATATTCTGTTGGCATCTCTTTGAAGTTCGGTCAAATCATATAGGGCGGGTGAAAATTTTCTCTTGTCGCTCTCAATTACATCAACTACAGTGCAACTACTGCTCCTGGTTCTTTTTACAATGTCTTCGGCCCTGTCCTTGTCAAATATATTTGCTCCGCCGCTTTTCTTGTCAATCCATTTCAATTTAAACTTGTCTGAGCTGGCAGTGATCTCATAATAATCCCTGGGCTTAAAATCATCTATCTCTTTCTCTCTGGCAACTATCATGGCCAGAGTTGCAGACTGCACCCTTCCTGCAGTAAGCTGTGCATTGTATTTGCAGGTAAGAGCACGTGTTATATTGAGTCCCACCACCCAGTCCGCTTCAGCTCTGCACTGTGCAGCTCTGTATAGATCATCATATTTTGTAGAAGATTTTAGATTTCTAAATCCCTCTTTTATGGATTTATCCGTTTGAGAAGATATCCACAGCCTTTTAAGAGGTTTTTTTATTCTGGCCTTTTCTATTATCCACCTGGCCACCAGTTCCCCTTCTCTTCCAGAATCTGTGGCAATTATTATTTCCCCTATATCCTTCCTGTTCATCTGGGACTTTACCACATTAAACTGCTTTCCGCTCTGCTTTATAACTACCAGTTTGAATTTTTCTGGAAGCATGGGCAGATCTTCCATATTCCAATTCTTGTATTTTTCATTATAGACTTCCGGATCCGCTAATGTAACCAAATGGCCAAGTGCCCAGGTCACTACATATTTATCTCCCTCCAGATAGCCTGAATTTTTCCTGTTGCATCTAAGTACTCTAGCCAGGTCCCTTCCTACAGAAGGTTTCTCAGCCAATACCAATATCTTATTCATATCTATTTCCTTTCATCATAGATTAGACTTGAAAAAATTAGGGATAGTTTAAAATTACTATCCCTAAAGCCTCTTGTTATATTATAGTATTTATTATGAAGATTTACAAGCTAGGAAGCCTCCTCCTGCAATATAAGCCTGATTTACAATCCAATGCAATTATTATTTCCATGTCATTTCTATTTTTTCCAAATTATAGTTGACAAAATAATGGACTTATAATATTATATTAAGAAACATGAACTTACATAAATTTACTTATAAGTTATTGATAATTTTCTATAACTGACTGGCAAACCGGAGGTTACATCTTGAAAATGTAATCTCCGGTTTTTTGGTACAAAAAAATAAGGAGGAAATCAAAATGTCACAAAAAAATTTAAAATTTGACACATTAAAAGTAAGAGGAGGATATGATTCCAGCAGGCACAATCATTCTGTTTCAGTCCCAATTTATGAAACAGCCGCCTTTGATCTGGGAAGTACAGACAGAGCCAAAAGATTATTTTCATTTACAGAACCTGGATTTATCTATACCAGGCTGAGCAATCCTACAGTAGAGGTCCTGGAACAAAGAGTTGCACAATTAGATGGTGCTTCCGGTGCAGTTGCCGTCAGTTCTGGAATGGCCGCAATAACCTATACCCTTTTCAACCTTGCCGAAAATGGCGGGAGAATACTTACCACTCCATACCTTTATGGAGGGACACTGGACGGCTTCAAAAAACTTTATCCCAAATTTGGAATAAGTATAGACAGATTTAAGGATTTCAATAATCCGGAAGCCCTAGCCAAAGAAATAAAGCCGGACACCAGGGCAGTATTTGTTGAAAGCATAAGTAATCCAAACACTTCAGTAACTGACATAGAAAAAATTGCAGAAGTAGCCCACGAACATGACATACCACTTGTAGTAGACAATACTTTTGCAACTCCATATCTTTTGAATCCAATAAAATATGGTGCCGACATCGTAATCTACTCAGCCACAAAAGCGCTTAACGGACACGGCAATATTATTGCGGGCATAATTCTCGAGAGCGGTAAATTCAACTGGGCCAATGGAAAATTCAATCACTTTCTGGAACCCTATTACACTTTAAGAGATGAAAATGACAGATATAGAAATTTTCTTGAATTATTCCCTGATTTTCCGTTTACCACAAGAATAAGAATGAACTATTTAAATTATTTTGGTTCTTCTTTAAGCCCCTTTGATGCCTATCTTGCACTAATAGGATTGGAGACCCTGTCTGAAAGAGTAAAAAAGCAAGTTGAAAATACTGAAAAAGTAATTGGTTACCTTGAAAAAAATGATAGAGTTTCATGGATAAAATACCCTAATTTAAAAAATAATTCCTACAAGAAATTAGCTGAAAAGTATCTTCCAAGAGGAGCCGGATCCGTATTTACTTTTGGATTCAAGGGCACTGATTCTGAGATAGATAAATTTTTAAATTCACTAGAACTATTCAGTTACCATACCAATGTGGGAGACTCAAGATCTCTGATTGTCAATTCACCAAAAACAACACACAGCGAACTTACACCAGAGGAAAAGAAACTTTCAGATCTACTCCCTAATACAATAAGAGTTTCTATAGGGTTAGAGGATGCAGGAGATCTTATAGATGATCTGGAACAGGCCTTTAAAAAAGTTTCTGAAACTTCTGAAACAAGGGAAATAAGAAGCAAAGAAGTTATCAGATAATTAAGCTATACTGCTATCATAAATTAGAGATATGGAAAAATGGGGGAATTATTATGAATAAAATCACTAGAATAGTTGCTGCATTGCTGCTGGTTGCAGCAGTGCCAGCTCTTGCTTCCTGCGGGAAAAGCACACCCACTTCTTCAAGTAAAAATGGGACAACAAGTAAATATAAATACGGTAAATTGAAAATTCAAGCTCTTGGAGGCGGTGTTTGTGGTGCCCCAGCCTACATAGCTAAAGAAAAAGGTTTTTTTGAAAAAGAAGGATTTGACGTGACTCTCGTAAGCGGAACATTTGAACAACAGAAAACCGGCCTTGCAAGCGGCAATTTCACCGTTACAAATGGTGACTTTCAATTTTTCCCTTCAGTCCAGCAGGGCCTTGATATAAAAGTTATAGGTGGGCTCCATAAAGGCTGCATAAAACTGGTCGTACCACCTAATTCGCCAATAAAAACTGCAAAAGATTTAAAAGGTAAAAAAATAGGTGTAGATGAAATAGGAGGAACTCCCATGGCCATAACAAGTGTAGTTTTGGCAAACAGCGATATTGATCCAACAAATGATGTCAAGTGGGTTCCTTACCCTCTTGACCAGCTCACAAAAGCTATTTCAAAGGGCGATGTGGATGCTTTCGCCGCCTGGGATCCATTTGCCACCCTGGCTGAAAAAAATAACAATTACAGAGTTTTAACGGATATCGCACAAGATCCACTATTCAAGGGAAAATCATGCTGTTTCTTATATGCTTCCAGCAAGGAAATCAAAGAAAATCCAGAAAAAATTGCAGCTCTTGTAAGGGCTTATAAAGCAGCAGATGAGTGGATCTCAGCACATCCAGAAGAAACCGCAAAAATTGAACTTGACAAAAAATATGTATCTGGCGGTGATTTAAAATTAATTACCGAACTCATAAAAAATTATGATTTCAAAGACACTACTGATGTTGCAAAAGATGATGTCAGATATTTCGTAAAACAGCTTAACAAGACAGGATTTTTGAAAAAGGATACTGATCCTGTTAAATTTGCCAATGACGTATATTACGATGCACTTGGAAATTCAAAAAATTAATGGAGGGAGAATTGACGTGAACGCTTTAAGTGAATCTGCAAATTCAGATACCATATCAAAATCAGAAATTTCACCGGAAAACATCAACAAAATACCTATTGTCAAAGCACCTGACACTGTAAACTGGAAACCCAAATCAAAAGTATGGCCCATTTTACAAATTGCCGCCTTTGCAGCGGCTCTGGCTGAAAGCATTGCTCTGCCTACAGTGCAGATGGTTAAAGATTTCCCATATAAGATAATGCTTATACTTTTTATAGCCTATCTTATTATAGGATATGCAGTTTCATTTTTTAATGAAAAATTGAGTCTAAAAGTAAATCATAAATCACAATTTTATTTTGCCATAGGAATTGGATTTACCATTTGGGACATTTTATCTACGAAAACCAACATACTGCCGCTTCCATTTTTCCCTGGACCTGCCCAAATAGTCCAGGTACTTGTGGAAGATTCCGGAACACTTTTAATAAGTACACTTTATTCTATGCGGCTTTTAGCACTTGGCTTCATTGCGGGTACAATTCTGGGACTTGTTTCAGGAATTTTAATGGGCTGGTATAAACAGTGGTACTACTGGTTTTTCCCGGTGCTGAAAATTATAGGTGTTGTGCCTGCAGTTGCATGGATACCCGTTGCAATGTCACTATTTCCTTCAACCTTGATTTCAGAAGTATTTTTAATTGTGCTCTGTGTATGGTTCCCCGTGGCTTTTATGGCCTGCGGGGGCATAGAAAACATACCCAGATCCTATTTTGAGGCAGCTAAGACACTGGGCGCCAATGAAAAATTTCTCATATTCAAGATAGCCATTCCAGGTGCCATGCCTTCTATATTTACAGGAATCTATACGGCTACAGGTCTTTCCTTCACTACACTTGTGGTTTCCGAGATGCTTGGTGCTGAGGCTGGACTTGGTTGGTATATAAACTGGGCAAAGGGCTGGTCAAATTATGCAAAAGTTTACGCAGCCATAGTCATTATGGCCATAGTCTTCTCAATTGTACTTGCAATAATATTCAGGATTAGAGACAGAGTACTTATATGGCAGAGGGGGCTTTTGAAATGACAAAATTATCCATCATAAACAACGCCTCCATCAAAATAAAGGATGTAAATAGAATATATATAGATGCAAATGGTAATCTTGTAGAAGCCTTGAGAAATATAAACCTGGCTATAAGAGCCGGTGAATTCATTTCATTTATAGGACCTTCGGGATGCGGCAAGACAACATTGATGAGACTCATAGCAGGGCTTGATAAACCTGAGTCCGGTGAATTATTCATTGACAATAAAAAAATAAATAATACCAGTTTCGAAAGAGGATATGTTTTTCAGCAGGCAAATCTTTTCCCCTGGGAAACAATAGAAAACAATATTGCCGCAGGACTCAAGGCAAGAAAAATCTACAAGGAAAACAGAGATAAAATTCATGAATATATAAAGCTTACCGGGCTTGAAGGATTTGAAAATTCATATCCACATCAGGTTTCAGGAGGTATGGCACAAAGGGCTTCCCTTGCCCGGGCACTTATAAATGATCCAAAAGTACTTCTGCTGGATGAGCCTCTTGGGGCACTGGATGCTTTTACAAGAATGGATCTCCAGGATAAGCTTGTTGAATTGTGGCAGAAAAGAGGCACTACCATGATACTGGTTACACACGACGTAGATGAGGCAATTTATCTGAGCAACAGAGTAGTAATTATGACACCTCGTCCCGGCAAGATAGAAGCAATTGCAGATATAAATCTTAAAAGGCCCCGGAATAGAACTGATCTGGAATTTACAGAATTAAAAAAAGAAATATTAAAAAAACTCCATTTTGCCGGAGAGCATTAATCAAATAATCCTCAGGTTCAGGCATAGCTTGCTTGTAAAGAATGTCTTTTTCAGCCTGAACCCAAAAATTTTCAGTTCTAAATTATTTCCTTTAGTTTTTCCAATGGCTTTATATAATCATACAGATTCACATATTCTGCTCTCAACTTATATACTGTATAGTTTTTGAATCTGCCATTTTGAATATATCTTGTTCTATTTTTGATGGTTAAAGATTTCAACACCCTATAAATTTCAGTAGGATATACTACTTTAGTCAATTTTCCGGAGACACATATGCTTTTGAATGTGTTATATTTTTCTGTCTTGCTTTCAAAATAAACATTGACTTTAGAATCATCTTCTACATCTTGGGTATTTTTATCTACAATAAAATACATATTTGCATAATCACTTATAAACTCATCTATATCTATAATGCATACCTTGTCAAATTTATCCATTATGATCAAATACGCTTTCTGGGAATGATCTATATATTTCATTGCATCATTTAATATTGCACTCATTTTTCATATCCCTTCCTCTCTAACATTTATTGAAATATTTGTAATATTGATTTTATCTTTACGCTATTAAAAAAAGATTAAATCTTACCTATTCGCAGAATTCAATCCTTACGGATAAGTTCAACTTAACCTCTAGTTTTCTAGTTAGTCAACTAAAATATTAAATTTACTCACAGAACCAAAAACTTCCTATGGAGAAACCACAGGAAGTTAAATCCTTTTATTTCTCATCTTTCAGGTTAACCTGCTGGAATTGGCACCATTGAATAATATAAATTCAGGTTGCCGGGTATCATAGGGCCAGTCCCTCCACCTCTCTTGATAAGAATCAATATTCAATTATTATTAAGTATATAATATAATTATCAAAGTATTTTGTCAATGCCAATTTTTTATTTCGCCTATCTCTTTTCAACTACTACAAGCATAGGAGGACAGTTGATCTGATTTTCAAAAGATATTTTGACTACATTGTATCTTTTTTGATCCAGGGTTTTCACATAACTTCCCAGGGCATCCTTTTCAGCCTTACCCTGCTGGTGTCCATAGTAGACTACTAAAATTACAGCTCCATTTTGCTGAAGCAGTTCAAGGGATTTTTCAACAGCAGCCAGTGTAGTTTCCGCCCTGGTGGTAATATCATGATTCCCGCCGGGAAGATATCCTAAATTAAAGATAATGAGTTTTACCTTTTCATGTATATATCTGTCCATGTTTTCATGTCCGTCATCTATGAGCTCCACCTGTGTCGACAAATTTCTCTCATTTATGTTCTTTTTTGTAATGTCAACTGCCTCTTTCTGTATATCGAAAGCATACACTTTCCCCGAAGTGCCTACAAGTTTTGCCAAAAGCACAGTATCATTGCCCTTTCCCATGGTTGCATCCACTGCAGTATCTCCTTTTTCCAATTTCTTTGCACACAGATCTCTCGCCAGTGCAACCGCATTGGTAAAATAGTTCTCCGCCACGCTGCTCAACTTCCTTTGCCCTATATGATACTAATAAGTATACTCCAACCCGTCAAACTTTTCACCAGTTTATGTGCTCTTTAATTTCGGCTTCCGGATTGAGCTTTACATCTTTTAAGGCCCATTTTCTAAATTCCTGATATCCGGTTCTGTCCACAATGTATCCCACGTGTTCTTTCCCGCCAGGAGCATTTTTATCCATATAGTTTTCTATATAGTCATAGGTATTTAGAATTATCCTTATTATGCTGTCTTCATCATCTATCCATCTGATGAATTCACGGCCGATTCTCGGATCCTTTTTTCCGGTTCTTCCCATTATAAGAAGCTTGTAATATTTTTTACCACTCCTTGTCCACGCACCTGCCGGACATTTGCCTACACATTCCCCGCAGCCTATACACTTGCTGCCATCTCTCACCACTTTGAAATTTTCAAAGCTGAGGGCATCTGCAGACCTGATCCTGCAGTTGTTGACACAGGACTTGCAGCCTATACACCTGTACCTGTCATACTGGGGCTCCGTCATGCCTACAATCCCAAAATCATGCATTCTGGCCTTTATACAGTCATTAGGACACCCTGTAAGGGCAATCTTCACATGATAGTCATTGGGAAATATGGCCTTTTCTATTTTTTTTGCAAAAGCAGTTGTATCGTAATTTGCAAAAGGACACACCCTGTTGCCTATACAGGCGCAGACATTTCTCGTACCTGAAGCCGGATACCCTCCATTCACATTACTCTGATTTATTTCAAGCCCTTCAATAACAGGCTGTATGAGTTCATTTATCAAGGATATGTTCTTCATGTCAATTCCGGGTATTTCAAATCCCTGTCTGGTTGTAATGTGAATTGTACCGTTCCCATACTCCTCTGAAATTTTTTGGAGAAGGGTAAAATACTCCGCCTTAATATGTCCTCCCGGCACTCTTATCCTTACGGCAGTTTTACCTCTTTCCTTGGTCACCCTGAATGCATTTTTTTTCAAGACTTTTGTATTGATGTCCATAACTTACCCTCCTTTTCTAATCAACCAGATGTTTGGCTTTCACATAGTTAAATACCGGACCTTCCAGACATATATAGGTGTCATTCATTCTGCAGTGACCGCACTTTCCCAAACCGCAGCACATTTTTCTCTCATAGGAAACCCAAATATTTTCTTCACTGATTCCCTTCTTTAAAAATTCCTCTATGGTAAATTTCATCATCATGGGGGGACCAACTACAATAACCTGCACCTGATTTAAATTTTCAACGGGAAGATCCTCTATATATTTTGTAACAAGCCCTACATTTCCATGGTAATCTTGACCTGCTCTATCAACAGTTAAAATCACATTGGCATTTTTACTCCACTTTTCTATATTGTCTCTGAACAAAATATCCTCCGGAGACTTGAAACCCATAATCACATTGAGGTTTGTGACTTCGTCCCTATTATGGGCAAAATAATCTATTATGCCTTTTACAGGGGCTGCACCTGTCCCTCCTGCAGCTACCACCAGTTCTCTGTGCTTGTACAAATTCACATCAAAACCGTTACCATAGGGGCCCCTCATAAAAAGCCTGTCTCCCTTAAAGAAGCTGTGAATTATATCTGTAACCCTGCCCACACGCCTTATGGTGAGATCCACATAGTCCTTTCCTATTTCACATACGGATATAGGCGCTTCCCCATATTTTGGAATGGAAACTTCAAAAAATTGTCCAGGTCTTACTTCCCCTGAAAACTCCATTCTGAAGGTGTAGTCAATATCCGTATGTTTTTTTATATCAATTATTTTGCTTGCCTCCGGCAAATATATATTTTCCATTTATATCACCTCACTGCCTCATTTAATTTATTAACACAATTTGAAAAGGATATATATTCAGAACATGCATCATCACATCTTCCGCATCCCACACACATGTTATATCCAAATCTCTTTTTAAAATCATAGATCTTGTGCATTACCTTGAACCTCATTCTATCACCTTTGTCCTGCCTGAAGCTGTGCCCTCCGGCTATATCCGTATACCCGTCTACCTGACAGGATGCCCATACTCTCCTTCTTTCACCTGTTTTTTTATTGTCCCTGTAAAAAATATCCTGCATGGAAAAGCATGTACAGGTTCCGCACACCAGGTTGCACCTTCCACAGGAAATGCATCTTGCAGAATATTCCTTCCACATGGAATTGCTGAAAATACTTTCATCTATATTTTCAGGAATATTCACCTTTACCTCATTGGATTTTACAAAGCGGGGATTCACGTCACACTGCTTTACTTCCTTAAAACAGGCCTCAAAACTCTTGTCCCTGCATTCTACAAATACCTTGTGATCTTTATACCTTACAAATAGATCATATTCCCGGGTAGTATTGCACCCCATGCTGCAGCAAAAACAATTCTCAAAACTGTGTTCACATTCCATAAGCACAAATTTGACTTTATCCCGCAGCTTTTTATAATAGACATCCTCGGAACCATTTCTCAAATAAATTTCATCAATTCTCTTTATGGCATGAATGTCACAGCTCCTTAAAAACAGCAATATTTTTCTATCATCTGTATTGGGTTCCTTTACAGAATCTTCAGTAAAATAAAACAATGTCTGAGTAATTGGAAGCAGTACTTCCTTAGGTGAAAAATCAGACTTTGTACTAAATTCTATTTCTTCAATGGTATTCACCTGTCCATACCTTACTGAATCCGTATCAGAAAATCTTCCCCTGCCCTTCAGTTTCACCGGAGCATATACCCTGTAGCTTTTTTTCAATTCCCTCAAGAAACAATCAAACCCTTCGGTATCAGTTACAAAACCCATCCTCATTTCCCTCCTTAAAATATTGATACAAAGATTGCCATATATTTAACATAGCATAAATATAAAAAATGAAGCGTGACATAAATCACGCTTCATTAAAAATATAAAAAACTATTTTATGCTATAAAACCTCATCAGAGGGCTAAATTCCCCTAAAATATACAGACAGAGCCTCTGGATCTGCAACCACTATCCTTTTATTTTGAAATTTGATCATACCTTTTTTCTTGAAGCCATTGACACATCTTGAAACAGTCTCCCTGGTACTGCCAAGCATATCTGCCAGATAGGTTATGCTTATGTCCAAATCAATGACAGTACCTTCTTTGGACTTCACACCATAATCCCTGGATAATTTCCAGAGTTTGGCCGCCAGCTTTTTATCCATTCTCAACGGCACCGTATTTTTCAGCTGCCTGTAGAGCCGCCTTATTTTTTTAGCCATGGAATTCATGATAATACAGGTAAGAGCAAAATCACCTGACATGAGCTCCATAAGATCCGACTTTAAAAAATACAGGATGCAGCTGTCTTCAAAAGCCTGACAGCTTACGGAGGCAGGCAGACTTTCAAAGGTGACCTCATTTATAAAGTCCCCGTCATTTAAAATGTAGATAATCCTTTTCTGTCCTTCCTCGGACATTCTGTACATAGTTACCTTGCCTTTCAGGATCAGGTAAATTTTATCCACCTTGTCTTTTTCATAAAACAATACCCTTCCCTTGGACAGCTTTTTTTTAAAAGCTTTCTCCCTGAGCAGTTTCAATGTAGCTTTATCTATATTTCTAAACATGGACAATTTATTAAAATCCCGGTCACCAGCTTCAATCATAATTACACCCCTTTTATTTACTCCATTTTACCACAGGTTTCCTGGCTGCTTTAACCTCATCCAGCCTCTTTATACTGGTGGTATTTGGTGCAGATTTAACTATATCTGGATTTTCCTCCGCTTCTTTCGCAATTTTTATCATATCCTCTATGAATTCATCCAGAGTCTCTTTTTTTTCATTTTCCGTGGGCTCTATCATCATGGCCTCTTTTACAATAAGGGGAAAATATATGGTGGGTGGATGATAGCCGTAGTCTAAAAGTCTTTTTGCCACATCGAGAGTGGTGACGCCGTTTTCATCATTTTTCAGCCCTCCAAGTACACATTCATGCTTGCAGACGCCTTCCATTGGAATCTTGTAGTGTTCTTTAAGGCTTTCCTTTATATAATTTGCATTGAGCACTGCATCTTCACTGACCTGTCTAAGTCCTTCCGCGCCCATGCTCAGTATATAGGAAAAAGCTCTTACCATTACTCCAAAATTTCCATAAAAGCTCCTGACTTTTCCTATGGAACAAGGTCTGTCATAGTCAAGATAATACCCTTCATCTTTTTTGGATACAATAGGAACAGGCAAAAACTGCGACAGTTCTTTTTTAGTTCCTATAGGCCCGCTTCCAGGTCCTCCGCCTCCATGGGGTGTGGAAAATGTCTTGTGAAGATTCATATGGCACACATCAAATCCCATGTCTCCGGGTCTTGTCTTTCCCATATTGGCATTCATATTGGCACCATCATAATAAAGCAGCCCCCCTGCAGCATGCACAAGCTCTGCTATTTCCAGTATATTTTTTTCAAATATCCCCAGAGTATTTGGGTTGGTGAGCATGAGTCCCGCCACTTCATCATCCAGCAGGGATTTTAAGGACTCAATATCCACAGTTCCATCTTCAGCAGACTTCACTTCCACCACTTCAAATCCGGCACAGGCAGCCGAGGCGGGGTTGGTTCCATGGGCCGAATCGGGTATAATTATCTTATTTCTCTTAAAATCCCCTCTTTTTTCATGATAGGATTTTATTATCACAAGTCCTGAAAGCTCACCATGGGCTCCTGCTGCAGGCTGCAGCGATACATCATCAAAGCCTGTTATTTCAGCAAGCTTTTCGCTCAATTCATACATGAGCTTCAAAGCTCCCTGAATTGTCTCCTCAGGCTGATAGGGGTGAAGTTCGGTGAATCCTGTTAAACCTGCCATATCTTCATTGATCTTGGGGTTGTATTTCATAGTGCAGGAGCCAAGAGGATAAAAACCGGTATCCACTCCAAAATTTTTATTTGAAAGCAGCGTAAAATGTCTCACCGCATCCACTTCACTCACTTCAGGAAGTTCCGGCTCCTCTCTGCTTATAAATTTTTCCGGCAGTAATTTACGAATATTCTCCTCTGGTACATCACATTGCGGAAGGGAATAGGCCCTTCTTCCCTTTTTAGAAAGTTCAAAAATAAGTTTATTGTATTCACCCATCATTTTATTCCCTCCAGTATGGAAACTAATTTATCAATTTCAGGTTTTGTTCTTTTCTCAGTGACGCACAAAAGCATGGAATTTCGATAAGATGGGTATGCCTTCTCCACGTCATATCCACCCAGTATATTGTTTTGCAGCAGCGTTTTATTTACTTTTTCCACTGAATTCTTGGATTGAACCACAAACTCATTAAAAAATGGTTTATCAAACACCGACTTATACTTTCCACTTTCAACAAGCTCGCTAAAAGCATAGTGAGATTTTTGCACATTTTGGAGTGCCACCTCCCTTATCCCATTCTTGCCAAGGACAGTCAAATATATTAGTGCAGTCAAGGCATTAAGCGCCTCATTGGAACAAATATTTGAAGATGCTTTTTCTCTTCTTATATGCTGTTCTCTTGCCTGAAGTGTAAGCACATAACCTCTTTTACCCGCAGCATCTGTAGTTTCTCCTACAATTCTTCCCGGAATCTTTCTCAGATATTTTTTTCTGGTAGTCAGAAATCCGAAATAAGGGCCGCCGTAATTCATGCTGTTTCCAAGAGGCTGCCCTTCTCCTACGGCTATATCTGCACCACATTCACCGGGGCTTTTTAAAATTCCAAGGGATATTGGATTGCAGAAGACTATTAAAAGAGATTTATTCTTATGAGTATATTTTTCTATATCCTGAAGTTCTTCTATTATTCCAAAAAAATTTGGTGTCTGAACTATAACCGCTGCCGTATCTCCGTCCAATTCAGATTTAAGTTTGTCTATATCTGTACTGCCTTCACTTTCATCTATTTCCATCAAATTCAAATTTTTAAATCTTAAATAAGTACCAAGTACCTTCCTCACTTCAGGATTAAGTGTCCCGGATACGACTACTTTTTTACGCCTGGTGATATTCACGGCCATCTGCGCAGCCTCGGCACAAGCAGTTGCCCCATCATACATGGAGGCATTTGAGGCATCCATACCTGTTAAATCTGCCATAACCGTCTGGTATTCAAATATGGTCTGAAGTGTACCCTGGCTTATTTCAGCCTGGTAAGGCGTATAAGCAGTATAAAATTCAGATCTTGATATTATATGTTTTATTACAGATGGAATATAATGATCATATACGCCTGCCCCTAAAAAGCAGGTTAGATCACTGCAGCTTTTATTCAGTCTGGCAGTATTTTCAATATACGACTTAACCTCAAGCTCTGACATTTCATCATTTATATTCAATTTTCTATTTAAACGGACACGTGCCGGTATATCGGAGAACAGTTCATCTACACTGTCTGCTCCTATTTTTTTCAGCATAGTGTTTCTGTCTTCGTCCGTTAAAGGCAAATAGGGATGCATAATATCACTCCTCACCACATAATTTTTCATAATCCTCTGCAGCCAAAAGCTCCCCCAGCTGAGAATTATCCATCACTTCAATGGAGATTATCCAATTCTTATAAGGATCCTGATTGATGTATTCAGGATTGTCTATAAGTTCTTCATTTATTTCCAGTACCCTTCCTGATACAGGTATATAGAGATCCGAAGCCGCTTTTACAGATTCAACGGCCCCAAAGACCTCTGCCTTTTCAAATTCTGAATCCACTTCAGGCAGATCCACAAATACGATATCCCCCAGAGAATCCTGGGCAAAATCGGTGATTCCCACATATGCCCTGTCTCCATCCACTTTTATCCACTCATGATCCTTGGTGTACAGTGCTTCCTTTAAAATCTTCATTTATAAAGCCTCCAGTCATTTTTTATACTTTTTCTTATAGAATTTTTTATCTGCGACTTCTGCTTTAAGAAGTCTGCCTCTTATTTTTACAAAAATTTCAGTTCCCAGTTTAGAGTAAGCGGAATCCACAAGGGCAAGTCCTATATTTTTTTTCAGAGACGGTGAACGGTATCCAGTAGTCACTTCACCTATTTTCCTGCCTTCTGTCAAAACCTCATAGCCATGCCTTGGAATACCTCTTTCCTTCATTTCAAAGCCAATTATCTTTCTCTTGATTCCCTCCTCTTTTTGCTTTAGAAGCGCTTCCCTGCCTATAAAATTCTTTTTATCAAGTTTCACAAAAAATCCTATTCCTGCTTCAAGCGGGGTAATGGCTTCCGAAAGCTCATTTCCATAAAGGGGCAGGTTGACTTCAAATCTCAGTGTATCTCTTGCGCCAAGTCCTGCAGGCTTTATACCTTCCTCCCTGCCGGCTTCAAGTATCCTATCCCACAGATATTCTCCATTTTCAGCAGCAGAATATATTTCAAACCCGTCTTCACCTGTATATCCGGTTCTGGATATCATGCATTTTCTTCCGGAAATAATCACATCCCTTTTGCAAAAAAAGAATTTAATTTTCCCCAGATCCACATCTGTGAGCTTTTGGAGTATGTTTTCAGCTTTAGGACCCTGAACAGCAAGCTGTATGATAGATGAAGATATATTTTTGATCTCAACATCAAAATTTCCCTTGTGCCCGATCATCCAGCTAATATCCTTTTCTATATTGGCAGCGTTTATAACCAGGAAAAAATGTTCACCGTTAAATCTGTAAACTATGATATCATCTACAATTCCGCCATCGGGATAACACATAGGAGTATACAGTATTTGATTATCTTCAAGAACAGCTGCATCATTTGTGATTAAATTTTGAACAAACTCCAGTGCATCCTTTCCTGTTATATCCGCCTCTCCCATGTGTGAAACATCAAACAATCCCGCTCTTTCTCTAACTGCCTCATGTTCAGGTATTATGCCTTCAAATTGAACCGGCATAGACCATCCTGCAAAGTCTATTATTTTCGCCCCATACTTTTTATAAGAATTAAACAATGCAGTCTTCTTTAATTTTTCCACAAAAAAACCTCCCTCATATATTTTTATCCAGCAAAAAAAGGACATGAAGAACAAATAGTTCACACGTCCCTGTTTATTTACCTGAGAGATTCGATACAAACACCTTTCACCTTCGGTACTGTTTTAAAGAACAGATTTTCCAGAGTTTTGTCCTAGAGCGCTGCCTTTACCTGAAAGTTTTTGATATATCTGTGAAAATATATCATTGCCTCTTCGGTCAACAGATGTTGTCTCACGCCATAATCATCCAAGTCCTTATTTTATTATATTACTAATAATACACTTTAAAATATATAATTTCAATAAAAATATGGCATTTTTTTATTCATTATAATATTTTTTACTGTTTACCTTTTCAACTTTTCTATTTCCTGCAAATTTCCCATTAGCCAGCCTTCTGTCATATTTGAAAATTCAACCCAGAATCCAGTTTCAGCATGAAGTTTTACAGAATCTTTCCATGTTGAAATCCAGCGGCACAGATGATCTTTTAAGAACTTTTCCATGGCTTCCAAAATTCTTGTGATATTCTGCAAATCACCTCGTAAGCCAAAATCACAAAGTCTTGCCATAAATGACAATTCAAAATGCAGATGATCTGCTGCCTCTTTTGGATTTACCTCCAGTCCAAATTCATGATAAAATCTTCTTACAGATAACTCCGACTTTCCAAAAATCAGTCTGTCTTTATTTTCATATACGGATTCCCAGGAAGCTGCTAAAATGCGTCCCGGTCCAAGAAAAAGCCTGTAATAATCCTCCCACAATTCTTCCCTGTATTTAGAATTCAAATTATTTCTATTTATTTCACTTGATATCATCTCAGCTCCACGGGGAACAGCTAAATTACTTTTCCATTTGGTGAGCTTTTCAAGCAAATCCGTATTTTCCAAAATATTCAGGCCAGTTTTCAAATTGCCCCCGTAAAAGAGAGCCAGGGTTGAATATACAGCTTTTCTCTCCCTAAACCACAATTTTATATTGTCCATTGCACTTGATTCTCCTCATTTTTCTACTGCATCTCTATGTGGAGTAATAACCAGGGCAGGTTTTGTAATATTTCCCTCAGGCATACCCGGCACTTCATCAATACTTCCATACTTCTGCACAAGTAAATCCAACGGTCCGTAAGCCAGAGCTCTCATAGGACATGCAGCCACACAGGCAGGCTCCCTTCCTTCAGCCAGCAGATCCATACAAAAATCACATTTCCTGACCTTTTTAATATGTTCATCATATTGTGGTGCCTTGTAAGGACAGCTTTTTATACATCTGCAGCACCCAATACATTTTTCTTCACAAATATAGACGATTCCATCTTTTTTCCTCTTCACAACTGCCCCTGTAGGACAGCTTTTTGCACATACAGGATCAAGGCAGTGATTGCAGCTGATGGAAATCCAGAAAGCATATACATCTGGGAAAATAGCTCTGCCTCTTCTTTTATAACTCCCCCCGGAGACTTCATATACCTTCCTGAAATTCTGTCCTGTTTCCAGATTGTTTTTATCCTTGCAGGCTATGCTGCAGGTGCCGCACCCCGTACAACTTTTCTGTTCAAAATAAAATGCCAGCTGTCTGCGCATTTAAACCACTTCCCTCTAATATACTTTTTCTATTTCAACCAGGCTCGTATGGGACGGATTCCCAAAAGCCAGCGGAGTTGGCTTATATCTGGTCAAAACATTTATACACCCTCTTCTGTCAATTCCCTTTTCATCTGGTATCCACCAGCCGCCCTGTGGTATGGAGGCAACTCCCGGCATAATCCTGGAAGTGATTTTCACAGGTAAAATTATAGTGCCCCTGTCATTGAACACTTTGACCATATCTCCCTCTGCAACATGCCGCTCTCCGGCATCTTCACAATTCATCAGAACCTTCTGGGGCTCCACTTCCTCCATCCAGCCCGTATTGTCAAAAGTGGAATGTACTCTTCTTTTGGAATGATGACCTATACACTGAATTGGATATTTTCCCGAAACAGGATCCTCCGGCCCCTCCCAGGCAGAAATATACTGGGGAACTGCAGGTATTTTCCTGTGGTTATTCATATTCCACAGCCTGTCGGAGAAAATCTCTATTTTACCCGAAGGAGTTGGAAAAGGATTATGGACAGGATCTTCAATTTGCTTTTTAAAAGCAATACAGGGCTCTTCATAAATCCAGCGGTATATTCCTTTTTTCTTGAACTCCTGAAAACATGGAAAACCTGGATTTTCCCCGGCTGTCTTCTCCACAAGATATTCTGCCCAGTCACTCAAAGACTTTCCCTCGGTAAACTGCTCTGAAAGTCCCAGCTTTTTTGCCAGATCACTTATCCAGTCATAGGCATTACGGCATTGAAAGACTGTATCCACTGCCTTGTTCATAAACAGTACATAATCACCAAATCCCCAGGGTGTCACTATATCTTCCCTCTCCATCATATCATCCGCAGGCAGTACTATATCTGAAAACCGTGCACTGGCAGTTAAAAATTGATCACTGGTCACAATAAGCTCCACCAGATTTTCATTTTTCAGAATTTCTGCAGTACCGTTAGAATCCGTATGCTGGTTTACAAGACAATTTCCGCCCAAATTAAATATGTATTTTATATTGGAAGACAGTTTTTTTGTCCCTTTAACGCTTAAATCAGCTCCCATGCCCTTTCCCCTCACTATGGCATCCGGCCAGCTGAACATGGAAATTTGACTTTTATTGGGATTGTAATGAGGAATGGATGCCACATACTCCTCTCTCACCGGATATCCCGTTCCTGACGCCCATCCACCACTGATGCCTATATTGCCGGTCATGGTTGCCAGTACAGTTCCACCTCTTGCCACCTGCTCTCCATAAGCATGTCTTTGGGGTCCAAATCCCTGTATGAGTGCAGCAGGTTTACTAAGTGCATATTCTCTCGCCAATCTGACAATGGTTTCCTCCGGAATTCCCGTAATCGACTCAGCCCAGGCAGGAGTTTTAGGTATTTTGCCAGCACCTTTTCCCAGTACATAGTCCCTGTAGGAATTTCCAGGCGGAATTCCTGCAGGCATATGTGCTTCATCAAAACCAATGCAGTATTTGTCCAGAAATTTCTGATCCTGAAGATTTTCTACAATCATCACATAGGCCATGGCATCCATCAGAGCATTATCCGTAGTGGGTCTGATCGGTATCCACTCATCCGCAAGAGCCACTGCCGTATTGGAGTAAATTGGATCAATACTTATTATTTTGGCACCTGCATTTTTAGCCATCTTGAGATAATAGGCGGTATTGGTTCCATGTATGGTATCTGCAGGATTGAAGCCAAGTAAAATTATCAGCTTCGAATTGACCCAGTCTTCCCTGCTGTTTCCGGTGTATATAGTTCCAAAAGTGTAGGGAGTGGCCGCTTGAGTACAAGCTGTGCTGTAGGTTCCATAATAGGACAGATACCCTCCATACATTCCAAGAAGTCTTTTCATCCACACATTTTCCGAAAGTCTTCCTTCATTTCCCGTAGCATATTGAATATATATGGAGTCAGGACCGTATTTATTCATTATTCTCCTCAAATTATCTGCAATAATATCCAGCGCTTCATCCCAGGTTATGATCTCAAATTTTCCTTCACCCCGTTTTCCCCTGCGCTTCATTGGATATTTCAGCCTGTTACAGTCATATATTCTGTTTCGATAAGCCCGACATCTTAAGCATCCCCTGAGCTGTGGAATTTTTTCAGTGTCCGGTATGTCATCTTCCGTGGATATTCTCACAATGCGATTGTGCTTTACATGTGCCTTTATGACACACCTTCCGCCGCAGTTATGGGAACCGGAAGTGGAAATTATTTTCTCCTCTTCATCCAGATCATTTTTGGAGTCAAATGCATAAAAGCCATCCTCTCCAGATGATTTTTCTATAAATTCAAATGTTGTTTCGTCAATATTCAAAAGTTCTATTCTATCTGTCTTCATTAGCATGCACCTCTTAATCTTACATATTTACATTTTATAAAAACAGTGAATCATCAAATCCACTGTTTTTTCTAGGCAATGCCTACCTTTTTAATAGAAGAAAGTCTATAAGAATTTAGAATCAATATGGCAAACATTAAAAGTCCGTGAACCACGCTCTGCCAATAGAAATTAATTCCTACCAAACTAAGTCCATTTGATACAACTCCGTAAAATATTACTCCTACGAGGGTGCCTGGTATATCCACAAGACCTTTTTCATTTAAAGTACTTCCAATAAAAACAGCTCCTATTCCATCCATCAAATAGTAATTTCCACTTAATGGAACATAAGATTTAAGTGCAGAAGCCCCTACTATACCGGCGAAAGCACATATAACACTGCATATAACAAATGCATAAGAAGTATATTTTTTTACGGGAACTCCTGAAAGTTCCGCAGCTTCGCTCTGCAATCCAATAGCATATAAATATCTTCCAAAGACAGTTTTTTTAAGCAAAAAATGAATTGAAAAAGCAACTAGAATAGCTATAATTACAGACCACTTGAAATCAATCTGGCTACCCCATTTATTTACAACAAATAAGCTGCCATTTCCCAAAAAGCTAAAAACTTCATCCATATTTGGCAAATACACTGGTTTACCGCCTTCAGTAATAATTCTCTCAATACTCTGCCCTATAAAAAGAGTCCCAAAAGTAGCCAAAAATATTGTAATTTTTACCTTTAGAACCAAGAAACTATTAAATACTCCTATAATGGCTCCAGCCACAAGACCCATAAAAATGGCAGTAAGCCATCCCCATCCATAACTAAGCAAAATTACAGATACCATTCCACCCATGTCAAAAGCCACTGCCACGGAAAGATCTATTCCCCCAGCTGCAATAACCAGGCACAGGCCCACTGATACCAAAGTAAGTATAGCAGACTGAGTTAAAATATTCAATAAATTCCCTGGGTTTAAAAATTTGGAAGTTGTAATTGAAAGTCCTATTATGAGTATTAATAATGCTATAATTGTGCTATATCTTATAAAGCCGTTTTTCAACATATCAATTCAACCTCCTTGTTCTTATAGTAGTTACTCCCACCGCCAACAATATCAGTGCTCCTTTGACTGCATAAACCCAATAGGTGGGTACATTTATCAAAGTAAAACCATTAGTGAGAACTTCTACAAACAATACACTTAAAATAGTACCCGGAATATTGGGCACAGCTGTACGTGAAAAAATAGCACTCATATAAGCTGCAAGCAGTATATCAAACAACATAATATCTCCTGTACCTGGTACACTTCCAGATAACCTAGCAGAAGCCAATACACTTGCAATCAATGCCATTATAGATGCTATAACATAAGTTGATGACAAAACAAGTTTTACATTTATACCAGCTATTCTGGCAGCTTCAGGGTTTCCACCTACTGCATTCACCCAGTTTCCAAATACAGATTTATTTAAAAGTATATACAATACAATTTCTACTATTACAAAAACCCAAACGGAGTTAGGCAAAAATAAAAAACTTCCTCTGGAAATAAAGTCCAAAAAACCATTGGATACATTTATGGGCTTATTTCCCGATACCAGAAGCTCGGCCCCTTGAAGAAAATACATCATTGAAAGAGTGGCAAGAAGTGGAATAATCTTCAGCTTTCCAATCATAAATGAATTTATCAAGCCTATACAAAGACTCACCAGTACTGCTATTAGAAGTATCGACAAAATAGAGTAGCTTTTACTCATGAAATAGGTTATTATCACACTGTTAAAAGCTAGATTATTTCCTAGAGACAGATCAATTCCCCCCTTTATTACATGTGTACCTCCTCCAATTAATATGATGGTCATTCCAGATGTAACTATACCTAAAACACTTGACTGGTTTAATATATTTAATACATTGTGTATCTCCAGAAATGATGGTGAAATAACAGAAAATATAACAATAAGCAAAACAAACATTACATACCCGCTGTATTGTAATAATATATTTTCAGGTTTTAATATTCTACGCTCCATTGACAACTGCATCACTTTTTCCTCCCATCATGGAAACAAATATCTCATTAGTATTCATATTTCCTCCAATAAATTCATCCACAATTTCTCCTCTATACATCACCAGGATTCTATCTGACAGTCCCACCATTTCTTGTATATCCTGAGAAATCAATATTATTCCTGCTCCTTGCTCAGCCATTTTATTTATAATAGAATATATTTCTATTTTAGCTCCTATATCTACTCCTGAAGTCAATTCATTAAATATATATAATTTTGATTCGCTGTTCATCCATTTTCCTATTGCCACTTTCTGTTGATTTCCTCCACTTAACAATCCTGCTGAAGTTTCCTGACCAGAGGTTTTGATACCCAATTTTTCTATTATATTTTTGGCTCTGGTATTTTCTTCCAAAGTATTGACAATACCTTTTCTACTTACAGACTTTAAATTTGAAATAGTAATATTATGACAGACAGACATATTTTGTATTATACCCAGCTTCCTTCTGTCTTGGGGGACATAAGCCATGCCCAGTTGTACCGCCGTTTCAGGTCTATTTTGAAGCAACTTTCTGCCATTGAATTCAATACTTCCGCTAACTACACCGGAAGTATCGTAAATAGCTCTACCCAATTCAATATGGCCGGATCCCATAAGACCTGTTATAGCAATTATCTCGCCTTTATTCATTTTAAAACTAATATTTTTGAATACTTTAATATGAGTAAGATCTTTTATTTCCAGCAACACTTTATTTTGCGGCATCTTTTTAGAAGGATACCTTCTTTTTATATCTTTTCCCGTCATCACTTTTACAATATCTTCTACATTCAATCCACCAGATTCTAAAGTTCTGACTTTTTTTCCGTTTTTAAGTACTGTAATCCTGTCACATAATTCCAGCACTTCCCTTAAATAATGGGATATATATATAATGGAAATGTTCTTGCCCAGTTCCTTTATAATTTGAAACAATCTATCTGCCTCATATTTAGGAAGCACTGCCGTAGGTTCGTCAAATACAATAAGTTTCGGTTCATTCAAAAGTGCACGGCAAATCTGTACTAATTGCTGCTCTCCAACTGTGAGATTCCACATCAGCCTATTTCCCTGAATAGTTACTCCCAATTTTTCTTTTAATAACCTTTCACTCTCCTTGACCATAAACTTCCTATTTAAAAGTTTCAGTGGAGAATATGCAGGTTCAATACCTAAAAATAGCGACTCTGCAACAGTAAGGTGTGGAACTATGTATCTTTCCTGATGTATGAAATGAATTTTCAATTTTTCCACGCTTTTAGTCGTCAAATGTTTTTGACATTGTCCATTTATTTTGATTTCTCCAGTATCCTGCTCATAAATACCCGCAAGAATTTTCATCAACGTTGACTTTCCCGCTCCATTTTCTCCGACAATACCGTGTATCTCCCTATTTTTCACCTGCAAAGTTACATCTTCAAGAGCTTTCACCCCAGGAAATTCCTTTCTTATATTCAGCATTTCCAAAACATATGAGTCATCCATAATCAATTTCCCTCCTTGTACAGCAATAACAATTTATTGAGAAACAGATTGACACTGTTTCTCTTTATTATTTTTTATTATTGAACAGAATCTTCTGAGCTTCTTGCACATTATCCTTAGTAACCAGATATGGTTCCACATAAATGGATTTAGTAACCTTTTGTCCATTTAAATATCTTGCTGCAGCATCAACTGCTGCCTGCCCGATCTTATACGGCTGCTGAGCCATATCTGCTACAAAAGGTGAATTTTTCTCGGCAAGCACCTTAATTGCATCAGGATCTCCATCTACAGCATACACTTTTACATCAGTTCTTCCTGCTGCCTCCAATGCCTGCGAAGCTCCTATTGCAGGTATATCCCAGCCTGCCCAAATGGCTTTTAAATCTCCTTTCTTAGGATATTTGATTAATAGATCTTGCACTTTCTTTTTAGAATCTTCTATAGTTCCATTGATTATATCCTGAAGTTCTGGCTGTATAAATTCAACTTTTGGATAATCTTTAGCCACATATTTCATCTCATCATAACGTATGGCCAATGTCCTTTCTCCATAAAATCCATTGAAGACAGCCACTTTCCCTTGTCCTCCCATATCCTCAAACATTTTACGGGCAAGCGCTTCACCAATAAGATAGTTATCTGATGAAGAGTTAGTTATACTATCTTCACTAGGATGATCAACAGTAAACAGCGGAATCTTTGAAGCACGCACCTTTTTAAGTACAGGAGCATATACCTTAGTATCTCCCAACTGTTTAATTATTGCATCCGGTTTTTGAGTTATCAAATTCTCAATATCTGAAACATGTTTTTGAGCATTCCTTTCACCATTGACTTCAATAGGAGTTCCTCCAAGTTGCTTTATCCTGTCAATTTGCCCCTGATAAGATTGTCTCTCCCAGTTATTGCTTATTCCTTCAACAGCAACTCCTATTTTCTTTCCTCTAAGGGACGGAACAGATTTATTATCTACAGGATCCGTAATACCACCACTGCTGTTACTGCTATTGTCTGTTGAATTATTTGAATTACTTTGTTTGCTATCATTAACAGTTGATTTTTGATTTGATACTATCGGATTAGAACAAGCTGTAGAAATCATTGCTAAAGATAAAACCACTATTAATACATAAATTAATTTAGATATTTTAACTTTTTTCATTATTGATCACATTCCTTTCGCTTCGCTCAAGGCACAAAGCATAATGAAAATATTTGGCTTTGAGTAAATTTTTGTTTTATTATTAAGCCATAGGAATTTCGATACACTACAAATCGCGGGGAGGTGAGTGGGCTGTCCGATTCGTCAGATAACTGTATAATTATATGCGTAGACAGCTTTTTCAAACACAAATAATTGTACCTTCTAAATATTTGTATCTACTTTTTTATTAGACAAAAAAATACTAGAGACTTCATTCTTCAAATAAGAACAGTCTCTAGTATTTCTAGTCAACTTCATAATTTATTTTCAATAATACATGAAATATAAAATACTAAACGGCACTCAAATTTTTGTCTGTAAGGCCATGCCTTAAGAATATTTCCTCCAGCCTCTGCTGTGACATAGGCTTCGGTATCACGAACTTGTCATTTGACTCTATTGCTTTTGCAAGGGATCTGTACTCTTTTGCCTGATTTGAATCAGGATCAAATTGTATCACAGTCTGTTTATGAATCTCAGCTTCCTGCACCACATTGTCCCTGGGAACAAAATAAATAAGCTGTGTACCCAGTTCTTCAGCAAAAGCTTCGATCAGTTCTTTTTCATTCTCCACTTTTCTGCTGTTGCATATTATTCCTCCCAGTCTAACTCCGCCTTTCTTGGCATATCTTTTTATACCTTTTGATATATTATTTGCTGCATAAAGGGCCATCATCTCTCCGCTGGCCACAATGTATATTTCCTTTGCCTTTCCTTCACGAATAGGCATAGCAAAACCTCCGCATACCACATCACCCAGTACATCATAAAACACATAATCCAGATCTTCTGTATATGCACCAAGTCTCTCCAGCATGTTTATAGAAGTTATAATACCTCTTCCTGCACACCCTACTCCTGGTTCTGGTCCCCCGGATTCAACGCACCTTATTCCATTGAATCCTCTTTTCAGTATATAGTCCAAATCTACATCTTCACCTTCTTCTCTCAGTGTATCCAAAACCGTCCTCTGTGCCAGTCCCCCTAAAAGGAGTCTGGTAGAATCCGCCTTTGGATCACAGCCCACCACCATTACATTCTTGCCTATTTCAGATAGTCCTGCGGTCAGATTTTGTGTGGTCGTAGATTTTCCTATACCGCCTTTTCCATAAATAGCTATTTGTCTCATATATTATTCCTCCATATCTTTTATTTTAAAATTTTTAATAAATCACAAAATATAGTTAAAACTATGCACTGGCACTGACTATGGTTGTATATATTTTTTCAATTAAAGTCAGTGCTCCCTTGTATCCTATATAGGATTTAGATAGTACAACTTCATAGGATGCAGGAAATCCCACTTCCACTATGAATCCTTTCAACTCTTTGGCCAAATCCCTTTCCCAGGTGGTTCCAAAAATAATAGGGGGCTTGTGCCCAAAATCAGTATTTCTTATCTTTTCATGGATAACATAGCTGTCTTCTTCAAATTCCACATCTGTAGAAACATCTTCTGCTATATGCCTGTATTCATTTTTAATAGCTTCCCTGTATTTCTCAGGCGGATTTTCAGTTATGATCTGTCTGGCAGGTATAAGTCCAAGCTGATTTACAAGAAATTTTGTAAGTGCCAGATTATATGCACTGTCACCTATAACTGAAAATTTTGCTGGAAGCCCCCACCAGTATTCAGCATAAAAATCAGAAAAATCTTCCAGATATTCATAGTATTTTTTTTCTTCATTTTCTATGAATTTTTCAGCCTTGTCTTTATCGATGCCTGCGAAATCAACCACCTTCCTCAAAAAACTGCTGGTTTCCTTTGCTCCTATTGGAATTGTGGGAATATGCAGGTAGGGCTGGCCATATTTTTCTTTTAAGTGTTCTGCAGTTTTAAGCCCCAGCCAGGGGGATAAAACCAGGTTGAATTGAGCCTTTTTTATATTTTTCCACTCTGATACCCCCAGGGACTCATGTCCAAATAAAATATTCACTTTAAGTCCCACACCCTCCAATAGTCTCTTTATCTCCACCAAGTCACCTCTCCAAAAGGTATTATGAAAAGGCAGAAGAGACCACACATTTACAACTCCCTTTTCAAGAGGGCCATTGTAATCACCTACATACTGATCTATAATAGCTTCTGTAACCAGTTCATGCCCTGTAAAATTATTTCCTTTAAATCCCCCTGTTTCCGCATAAACTATAGGAAGACCTTTTGCCTGAAACTCACCTACCACTGATCCCACATCGTCTCCTACAGTATCTGGAATACAGCCTGTCATAACTACAAATAAGTCTGCATCCATTATTTTAAAAGTTGCCTCTATAAGCTCCCGAAGCCTGTCCTCTCCTCCAAACACCACTTCCTTTTCATAGATATTGCTGCTTGGCACAACAGAACCACCTCCATAGCCGCCTCCCTGGAAGCCATTATAAAAAGCTATGTTGGCCGTCTGTTTGTCAACGCAGCCGGGGCCGCAGTGGGCAATTGGTATCACTCTTGGAATTGCAAAAGCAGTATGCATGGCTCCAAGAGCACAGCCATACCTTATCTGTTCAATGGAATTTGACTTTCCCACAGCTTTACCTGTACCTTTATCATCGCATTTCAGTTCTATATTGGACAATTTATTCACTCCTCAAAAAATTTAATTTTGTTTTTGCAGTATTTTCTGTTTTTGCAGTATATAAGGATCCTTCTGGTGAAGCCACCATTTTGTATAAGGCAGCTTAACGTGAGCTTTAAGATCTTCATTGAATTTTTTACGGGCCATTATATCCAATATGGTTTCTCCCAGATTTATAATACCCTGGTAACCCACTGCAAAATGTTCATCCCCTAGAGGAACTGCCGGAATTCCCATCTTTGAAGCCAAAGGTGCAAGTCCTCCGTGTCTTATGATAATAAAATCAGGCTTTACATTCTTAAGTAATCCATAAAATTGATACTGCTGTCTGTTGCTAACACTAAAATTAGGCACATCACCGTAATTGTCCACTACAAATTTCAGAGAATCCTTTTTAGGATCATTGTCATCGTAAGATGGATCATGGTGAAATACCAATGAACCATCAACCTCAATTCCCAATTCTTTAAGCACTGCGATAAGTCCATGGGAATAAGCCGAGCCTGTGGCGGCATACCCTTTTCTGCCTTTTAGAGATTTTTTAAGTTCTTCAATTTTGGGAGCTATTCTCCTGTGCTCCTCTTCTATATATATTTCTGCGCTTTCCTCTCTATGGGTAACTTTTCCAATTTCTCTTATCCATGCGTCCGTTCCTGCTATTCCATAAGGCTGGGGAGCCTTTACTTCGGGAACTCCAAACTGCTGCTCCAGACCCGCCGCAAGATAAGAAGACAGTGTGTTACAGAATGAAACCGTAGCTGCAGCTTCAGACATCTGCTCAAGATCCTTCACCGTTGCCATATCCACCACATAATTTACCCTGAGCCCAAGTTTTGACAATATAGGTGTAAACACATCACTGCCCCATAGATTTATTACATTTACCAGATCTTCCTGTTTCTCTTTAGGATTCTTACGTACTATCTGCCTCAATATTCCATGTTGTGCTGCATCAAAGCCTGTACTCCAGTGTTTTGATCTGAATCCTTCACAGTACATTGGAATAACAGGTATTTTAAATTTTTTCTGCATTTTAGATGCCACACTGTCTACATCCTCTCCTATGATTCCCGTGGCACAGGATGTAGCAATAAAAATTGCCTTGGGATGGTGTCTGTTCCAGGCATCTTCTATGGACTGCTCCAATTTGCCCAGAGCTCCAAACACCATGTCTGTTTCTTTTATATTGGTATTTATTATCTTTATATTTTCCACGGGCAGATTTCTAATAGCGAGACCATTTCTGTATATGGAATTATAACATGCCTGCCCTGTGCCGCAGCCTACAGGAGCATGCTGAATCAAAACCGCATCCCTTATATTCCCTGCCTGACACTCCACCATCTGCTCACTGCATCCAGAACCCTGGGTAAAAGGTCCAATGGTTTCACAAAGTCTTTTCCCTCCATTTCCCCTGCACCCTGCACAGGTATAGGAAGAATCTCTGGAAAGTTCTGAAGCTTTTCCGGTCTTCCACCCGATAATAGTACCCAAGCGCTCTTCTCTTGTCTTAACTACAGAAGTATTTAAATTAAATTTCATAAATTATACCCTCCGTTATTTTAGTTTTGTATGTTTAAATTAGCACCATTCAGCATTTTTTCATTTCTACACCCCAGCAATTTATTTGCAGCAGATTTTATTATAGTATCCATAAACAAACCCAGAAAGGCTATTATAATGGCAACTGCAAATATATTTTTTATGGCATAATTCTCCTGATTATTTAATATCAGCCATCCAAGCCCTGAACTTGCTCCCATCATTTCCGCTGCTATAAGCATAAAAAATGAATATCCACCGCTGATTCTGATTCCAACAAAAACTGAAGGTAGAATTGAAGGTATACCTACTTTGCAAAAAAGCCTCCATCCCTTGAGTCCAAATCCTCTGCCAGCTTTTATTATGGAAAAGTCCATATGCTTAATTCCATATATCGTATTGAACATTATAGGCCAGGTACATGTCCATGCAATTACTGCTATTTTGGGAATTTCGCCGATACCTGAAAACAAAATCAGCACATGAAACAATATAAATGGGTTTATCTGGGAAAATATTTCTATAACAGGCTCTGCCACCAGATCCACCTTTGAAAACCATCCTCCAAGCAAGCATCCAAGGGGTATTCCTATTACAATGGATATAATAAATCCTACCAGTGCCCTTTCCACACTTATGCCTATATTGTTCAGCAAATTTCCCGACATAAACATGTCCTTTAAAGTCAGAATCACACTTGAAAATGGAGGAATGAACAATGGATTTACTATCTCCAATCTGCTTGCAGTTTCCCATACTGCAATAAATACAAATATCACCAACAGTTTATAAAAAGTATCTCTGTTATATTTCACTTAAATCTCCACCTATATAACTTTATTTGTCCATATTCATATGGTCATCTGCTTTCATGTCCGTGTGTTTATTCTCATTCATTTTCATATTATCATTTGATTTCATATCCGTCTGCTTATCACCGTCCATCTGTTTATCTTCATTCATCTGCATATGATTCATCTGGACACCACTGTCAATGTCTGTAACCTTAGAAACATGTGCGGCATAGCTGCCAACACCTATAACTATTGAAATAACCGCAGCTATAAAAGCTGCCTGTGCTTTATTGAATCTGGTTATACCTTTTTTCCATCTGGCAAAGCTGAAGACATGTGTGGAACCTTTCCAGAAAAATACCTTATTCTGGATGCATATTAAAAATCTATTTAGAATAATCCCCAAAATTATGATGCACACACCTGCCGCATACATACTTGGTATTTGATTGTTCATGGCAGAATTATGGAAAAGCCATCCCACTCCTGCAGTAGCACCTATCATCTCGGCTGCTATAAGCATGAAAAATGACATTTCAACACCTATTCTAAGTCCCAAAAATATGGAAGGTGCAGCTCCCGGAATAATTACTTTTTTCAACATCTGAAATTTGGATACATTCATGGACAATGCAGTTTTAACAAGAATGGGCTCCACTCTTCTGACTCCTGATATAGTATTGTACAAAACAGGCCACAGACATACCCATGCCACTACTGAAAGTTTTGCCGCTTCCCCTATACCAAAGAACAATATGAATACAGGCATTAGTGAAAATGGATTGACTTGAGAAAATATTCTAAAAAGTGGATCCAGTATATCCGCCGCCCGGGTCATCCACCCTCCCAGCAGAAATCCAGCTGGTACTGCAATGACAGCCGCTATAATAAGTCCTATAATCACCCTCCAAAGACTTACAGCAACATGTATCAGCAATTCACTTTTCAGACACAGCTCATACAATTGAACCAGTACTTCAGAAAATGAAGGAATAAATTGAGAGTCCAAGATGCCAGTTTCCGGAAGAAGCTGCCATAAAATCAAGATCAACATCACTCCAGAATATTTCAAAATATAATATTGAAGCCGATGTTTAATTTCATATGTTTCCCCATACACGGTCTTATACCACTCCTCTCAATTTAAAATCATTATAATCATACAGAAACTTCTACCTGCTTTTTATCATCATTTCCATGGAGCAGTTCCCATATCCTGTTCCTGGTAGAGTTGAATTCCTGGGAAGTTCTGATTTGAGAATTAATCCTGGGCCTTGAGAGTTTTATATTTATTATTTCCTTGATTCTCCCCGGATTAGCTGTCATAACAACCACCCTGTCTGCAAGGAAAACAGCTTCTTCAATGCTGTGGGTGATAAATATAATGGTTTTATTTGTCTTTTCCCATATATTAAGTAATTCTTCCTGGAGAGATTCCCTTGTCTGGGCATCCACTGCAGCAAAAGGCTCATCCATGAGAAGTACTTCCGGATCATAGGCCAATGCTCTGGCAATGGCAACTCTCTGCTTCATACCTCCTGAAAGCTCATGGGGATATCTATTTTCGAATCCCTTCAAGCCAACTAAATTTATGAACTTTTTACTTATCTCACGTCTTTTTTCCTTGGGGATATTCTTTATCTCCAGTCCGAACTCAATATTTTTTTCCACTGTTCTCCATGGAAACAGTGCATATCCCTGCATTATGATTCCCCTATCCAGAGCCGGACCCGTAATGGGCTTACCATCTATATATACATTTCCCGATGTGGGTTTTGACAATCCCGCCAATATGTCCAGAAAGGTTGATTTACCGCAGCCGCTGGGTCCTACCACCGTAATAAACTCACCTTTTTTCACCTTTAAATTGAAATTATCCACCGCCAAAAATTCTTCATTGTCCTGACCGTTTTGTGACCTTACGTCATAGACTTTTCTTATATTATCTACAACAATTTTATACTGTTTATCCCTCAGACTGACACTTTCCTGTTTTGATTTTTCATTTACTTTACTCATTTAAAACTCACTCTCCCATATTATTCTTTGACTACATAATCCGGCTTTGAACCTAAATTTCCATATTTGTCAAACTCATGGGTAACTATATCACTCACCTTCACCTTTGCATTTTTAGGAAGTGCCCCGCTTGTCTTGCTTCCATCTATCCACTGCTGTATATCCTTGTCTTTTATAACTCCATCATCTGCATAATAATGATTGGCACTTACAGGTACTCCTATGGCATCTGATACCCACTTGTTGACTTTAGCACGTTCCTTTTCATCAGGGATGCTTTTGTTTATGTACCTCTCTGCCTTCTTTACTGCAACTACAAATTTTGCAACTTCATCAGGATGCTGTTTTATAAATTTATCAGAAAAATAGTATAGATAAGTTCCTCCATTTTCACCTGCTATAGGCCTGCTGGTAGTCAATATATTTCCTATGCCACTCTCCTCAATGGATTTATAAAAAGGTGGATGCACCACTGCAATTTGAATAAGTCCCTTTTTTAAAGACAATACCTGCTCTATATCCGGCATCTGAATCCACTCAATCTTGTCCAAAGATATATTGTTTTTTACAAACAATATATCTGATAAGAAGTCTACACAGGAATTTCTGGAATTAGCACCTACTTTTACTTTTCCAGGATACTTGTTGATATCCGCCAATGTCTTTATAGACCCATTTTTATTACTTATCCACCACATGTGCTGAAGATGCGTATCAGTCACACTGTCTGGAGGCTCTACAATAGATCTGGTCACTCCCTTCACCTTTGCACCTCCTTCAGTTGCAATAGCTAGATTATTGGGATGGGCATCTCCAAAATCATTATTTCCATTTAACACTGAAGGAAGACGCTGAGCCGGCTGTGTATCCCCTGTATACTGTATTTTCAATCCCTGCTCTTTAAAATATCCCAGTTTATCTGCCACTATGATAGGTGCAGCTGTACAATCCTTTCTGCTCCAGGTCTTGAGAACCTGAAGTTCTCCACTTTTTTTCGATGAAGTCTGTTTCTCTCCTCCGCAACCGGAAAAAAACAATGCCGCTAAAACTATTGAAACCACCATTGAAATCAACCTTTTACTTTTCAATTTAAAATCCCCCTTAAAAATAAAATAATTAATTTTTTAAGATACAAAAGAATCCTGTTTCCACACTACAACTTTTTTTTCTACAAAGCCTATGGCTTTATTTATGAATATGCCCAATAAGGCAATTGTAAGCGCTGCTGCAAACAACCTATTAATTTGGAAATTAACTTCTGAATTGAGTACCATCCATCCAAGTCCTGCGCTTGCTCCTATCATCTCCGCAGCTATGAGCATCAAAAATGCATTTCCTGCACTCATTCTGAGTCCTGAAAATATGCTTGGAGCAGCTCCCGGCAGAACCACTTTCCAAAAAAGTCTTATTTTAGAGGTACCCATGGCCTGTGCTGCTTTTATTAGTAATGGATCTATAGTTTTCACTCCTGTTATGGTGCTGAATAGTATGGGCCATATGGACACCCAGAATATTATAGAGATCTTGGCAACTTCTCCTATTCCAAAGAGCAGTATAAAGACCGGGAACAATGAGAAAGGATTAACCTGTGCCAGAATCTGCAGCAAGGGATCCAGTATTTCCTCCAGTTTTCTAAATCCTCCAGCCAGTAAAAATCCCAAAGGTACAGCTATAATTCCAGCTAGTAAAAATCCCACTCCTGCCCTTAAAATGCTCACTTTTACATGAACAAGCATTTCATTTTTCAAAGTAAGACTTACAATGGTACCTACTGTTTCTGTAAAAGTAGGTATGAATTGATGATCAACTATTCCAAGTATAGGTGCAACCTGCCAGAAAATCAGGAACAGTACTACCGCTATACTTTTTCTAAAAATTTTAGTCAATATTTTCCCTGCATTCGTCCTATGATTTTTATTTTCCACATAAGTTCTGCTGTCTATATTCATTAATTATATCCTCCCTTTTTTACCTAAATACACTAAAACACAAAAAACACCAGAAACATATAATCCATTAATAGATATCAATATCTATTAAGAAATAAGTCTCTAGTGTGTCTAGTAAACTCTTTTCATATAAAAATCAATTTATCTCAAAGCTGCCATTGCTAAAAATCACTTGATTTCGCACATAAAAAACTTTCCTGTAAAGATAAAATACAAGAAAGCACCTTGTTCTCTCATCTTTCAGATATACAATCTGCTGGAATTAGCACCGTTAAATAAATTTAGGTTGCCGGACATCATAGGGCCAAGTCCCTCCGTCTCTCTAGATAAGAATTTATTTATTTTTCTAAATTAGTTTAATAATATCAGACAATACATATACTGTCAAGAAGCTGAGTCAATTTTTTGAATTTCCTCCTCCGCTTCATCCAGCTGATCCTCCCCAAATACCTTGATACCATTTTCTCTGAGCAGTTCTGCAGTCTTACCCTCACCCAGCTTTTTAGTCCCTTTAAATGTGCCGTTATATATATACAGGCTTCCACAAGAAGGACTATTTTGTTTGAGAATTGCAATTGTAACATTATTTTCCTTTGCCAGAGAAAGAGCTGCCTGTGCCCCTTTTTCATACTCATAGGTCACATCAACTCCTCTGCTGGTAATAACTTTATCACCTTTTATTTGGCAGCTTTATCGATTAACTTTACTGCTTTTTCTATACCCTCCTCTATAGTACTGTACATCTGAAATACTTTTATTCCCTTTTCATGAAGCTTAGTTACAGGCTCAAAACCAATACGCAGTACGAGTACTCCATCACAATCCTCTATGCATTTTATAACACCAGATATTTTATCATCATGTCCGGTACATTCCTGCGGCCCATTGCAATACCTCTCCACATCCCTTTTTTCATGGAACTTGATATTTTCTCCCAGTACATCATATATATAAAACTCAGATACATGCCCAAAATGTTCATCTACATAATCCCCTGAACTGCTGGCCACTGCAAATCTATAACCTTTCTCCACCTTCCCTGCTTTCTTATCCTCTTCATGAATTTTTTCATGCTTGTCAATAGAAATCACATTTTTATTATAGCCCCTGAACTGAGCCGATACGTCTTCATCCAAACTCCCTATGGCATCTGCCCTGCACTGCCTGCAGTGGTACATCTGCTTTAAATACTGTTCACATTCTTTTCTCATGCTTGTCAATTCAGCCTCATCCACAGTATCCCTGTTTTCAAACACACTCCCCTTTACAGGTATAAGAGGCATTATATTTGCCATATAGGCACCATATTCCCCGACTTTTTTCACTATTTCAGGAATGTGTTTATCATTAATTCCTTTGATCATTACAATATTTATTTTGCACACAATACCTCTATCTACAAGATACTTAAGGCCTTCAAGCTGATTGTTAAGTAGAATTTTTCCTGCTTCTTCCCCTACGAAAGTGCTTCCTTTATAATTTATATATCTATAGATCTGACCATCTATTTTGGGATCTACGGCATTTATGGTTATTGTCACATGGGTAACTCCCAGTTTTATTAGTTCCCCGGCATAAGCAGGCAGCATCAATCCATTGGTGGAAAGACAAAATGTAATATCCGGACATTCTTTTTTTATGAGTTCTATGGATTTTTTGGTTTCTTCAAAATTTGCAAGTGGATCTCCCGGACCGGCTATACCAACCACTGTCAAATTTTTTATTCTGTTTTTTACTACCTTAAATTTATCTCTGGCTTCTTCCGGAGCCAGAACTCCACTTGTAACTCCAGGCCTGGATTCATTTATACAATCATATTTTCTATTACAGAAATTGCAGCTCACATTGCATTTTGGAGCCACAGGTATATGCATTCTGGCATACTTGTGTGCAATACAGTTGTAACATGGATGCTCAAATGTTTTCTCTTGAATGCTTTTTGCAAAATTTATCGCCATATCTTATTATCTCCTTTTTCACATAATTGAAATATAAAAAAGGCCAGACAAACTTAAAAATCAAGTTTGTCTGGCCTCCAGTATTTCTGGTCAACCTTCCATAAAAAATTTCAAAATATTTTTGGTTTAAGAATATACAACCACATTATTCAATTCTTCTTTTATCTCATCCACCTTGTCAAGCTTTTCCCAGGGCAGTTCCACATCAGTTCTTCCAAAATGTCCATAGGCAGCTGTCTTCTTGTATATTGGCCTTCTGAGATCCAAATCCCTTATAATAGCTGCCGGTCTTAAATCAAAGATTTTATCTATGATCTCAACTATTTTCTCATCGGCTATTTTCCCTGTTCCAAAGGTATCCACACTTATGGATACAGGCCTTGCCACACCTATGGCATAGGCAACCTCGACTTCTATTTTATCCGAAGCACCTGCTGCCACCAAATTCTTTGCTATCCACCTTGCTGCATAAGCTCCCGATCTGTCCACTTTCGTAGGATCCTTACCCGAAAAAGCTCCTCCTCCATGTCTTCCATATCCACCATAGGTATCAACTATTATCTTTCTTCCAGTGAGTCCGGAATCAGCTTCAGGGCCTCCTTTTACAAATCTGCCCGTAGGATTTACAATATATTTAGTGTTGGAATCTATAAATTTTTCAGGTATTACTTCTTTTATCACATTATCTATTATATCTTTTTCAATCTGGTCGTGCTCTGCACTTTCCTCATGTTGTGAAGATATTAAAATCGTATCTATCCTTACAGGTTTTTCACCCTCATATTCCACTGTAACCTGAGTTTTACCATCCGGTCCCAGATAGGGAATAATACCATTTTTTCTCACATCGGCCAGTCTCTTTGAGAGCCTGTGCGCCAGTGCTATGGGAAGAGGCATATATTCCGGAGTTTCATTGGTGGCAAACCCAAACACCATTCCCTGATCTCCCGCTCCTATTGCTTCTATATCATTCTTTTCTCCACGCTTTGCCTCCAGGGATTCATTTACTCCCAGTGCAATATCCGAGGATTGTTCATCTATGGATGTTATAACCGCACAATTGCTTGCATCAAATCCAAATTTTGAGCCTGTATATCCTATTTCTTCAATGGTTTTTCTCACTATCTTAGGTATATCCACATAGGCCTTGGTGGATATTTCTCCCACCAGAAGCACCAGGCCTGTATTTACAACTGTTTCGCAAGCCACTCTGCCGTATTTGTCCTGTTCAATAACTGCATCCAGAACCGCATCTGATATTTGATCGCAAATTTTATCAGGATGTCCTTCTGTAACTGATTCTGATGTAAATAATCTACTCATCTTTATCCCTCCAATTTATTTTACTTAATATTTCTATTTACTATTTACATATGATAACTTTGATTGTTCACTATGAAGTAATTTATATATTCCCACCATGGCCAGCACCCATACAGGTGCAATGTAAAGCGCAACCCGTGCAGCTGGCAAAAAGGCCATTGTAATAACAATTATCAGCAGATAAATTATTGTAATGTATGAGGAAAAAGGGTAAAAAGGCATTTTAAAATCAATTTTTCCGCCCTCTCTAGTTTTTTTTCTACGGAACTTCAGCTGGGTTACAAGAATTGTACCCCAGGCAGTCAAAATGGCTATAGTTGTCACTGATGAAATATATGTAAAAAATTTTTCTGGTATGAAATAATTCAAAATTACAGCAATCAATGCCACAGCCGTGCTGAAAAGTGTTCCCACATATGGCACCCCTGATTTGTTCAATTTTCCAAATACTCCGGGAGCATTATTATTCAGTGCCAGACTGTAAAGCATTCTTCCATTTATATACAGGGCACTGTTCATGCCTGAAAGAGCAGCTGTCAAAATTACAAAATTTATGACTGAAGCAGCCGCAGGGATACCTACTTTGGAGAATACCAGCACAAAAGGACTTCCTGCAACCCCAATTTTATTCCAGGGGTAAAGCGCCAGCATCACAACCACAGAACCCACATAGAAGATAAGTATACGCCAAAACACATCATTAATAGCTTTGGGAATTGATTCTCCCGGGTTTCTTGCCTCTCCTGCCGTTATGCCGATAAGTTCCACCCCTCCAAATGCAAAACTGACAAAAACAAAAGAAAGCACAAACCCTTTGAATCCATTGGCGAAAAAACCTCCATTGCTCCATATATTCGAAAATCCAACAGATTGTCCTGCATTATTAAATCCAAATAGTACAATGAGCATTCCAAAAATAATCATACATATTATGGCAACCACTTTTACAAGGGCAAACCAGAATTCAAACTCACCGTAGGCTTTGACTCCAACTAAATTAACTGCAATGAGTATGAACAAAAATATAAGTGCAGTAACCCATTTAGGAAACTGAGGAAGCCAAAATTGAACATATATCCCCATGGCAGTAAGTTCTGCCATAATAGTAGCTGTAGCCTGAAACCAATATGTCCATCCCGAAAAAAATCCTGCAAAATTTCCAAGATAACGGGTGGCATAAGCACTGAAGGAACCTGAATTGGGCTCATCTACAGCCAGCTCACCCAGAGCTCTCATAATAAAAAAAATAAACAGTCCTCCTATTAAATACGCCAGGATAATGGCAGGTCCGCCTGTTTTAATAGCATCTGCAGAACCATAGAATAATCCCACACCTATGGCACCTCCAATGGCTATCATTTGAATATGTCTGTTTTTAAGATCTTTTTTCAGTAATTTATTGCACATATCATTACCCACTCTTTTTATACCTCCAAGTAAAAAATCTATACGTGAGAAGACATATAGATTTTCATTGCCTCTCATCTTCCAGGACATGCCTGCTGGAATTGGCACCATCATATACAAGCTAAGAAGTATATTCAGGTTGCCGGGTGTCATAGGGCCAGTCCCTCAACCACTCTCGATAAGAATTACGCTATTCAATTATCCAGTTCTACATTAAAAAACTTCCCGTGAGAAATCACAGGAAGTAAAATTCCACTATCTCTCATCTTTCAGGTTATACCTGCTGGAATTAGCACCATTGATTGTACAAATTATACAATCGGTTGCCGGGCATCGCAGGGCCAGTCCCTCCGCCTCTCTCGATAAGAAAAACTACAAATATTATAATCCACTTATATTTGATTTATATTTACTATACAATTATTTATCTTTTTTGTCAATAGAAATATTTCTATTCATACAAATTTTTACTAAAATATCTGTCACCTCTATCCGGAAATATGGTCACTATATTTCCCTTATCTATGGTATGAGCCAATTTCAATGCTGCTGCAAGAGCTGCACCAGAGGAAGATCCAACTATAAGTCCCTCTTTTTTCGCCAGCTCTCTCACCAGTGAAAAGGCTTCATCATCATTTACCTTTATAACTTTATCCACCAATTTTATATCCATGGTATCCGGCAGAAAATCATTTCCTATACCTTCAATGGCATAACCATGCTCTTCAGTCCCGCCACCAAGAGTAGAACCTTCTGGATCCGCCAGTATAGCCTTTATACTGCTGTCTTTTTCCTTTAAATATTTTGCAACTCCTGTAAAAGTTCCGCCGGTGCCCGCTCCAGCCACAAAATAATCTATTTTCCCCTTTAACTGTTCATATATTTCAGGGCCTGTGGTAGTATAATGTGCATCAGGATTATCATTGTTTTCAAATTGACCCAATGATATAGAATTTGGTATCTGCTTTAAAAGCTCCTGTGATTTTTTTATAGCTCCCCTCATTCCATCTTCTTCTGGAGTATGAACTATCTCCGCCCCAAGTGCTCTCATCAATACCTGCTTTTCTATAGAAAATTTCTCCGGTACTGCAAATATGACCCTATATCCCCTGTTCAATGCACCAAGTGCAATTCCAAGTCCCGTGTTGCCTGCAGTGGCCTCAACTATGGTGTAGCCTTCCTTCAGCCTGCCGTTTTTCTCTGCTTGATTTATCATATAATCTCCAATTCTATCCTTTACACTGCCCCCTGGATTAAAATTTTCAAGTTTGGCATATATATTAATTCCATCTTTTAAATTAAATCTATTTATTTTCAGTATAGGTGTTTTGCCTATCATTTCCTTTATATCATTAAAAACTTCCATTATAAAAATCTCCTTTAAAATTACAAATTTTTCACTATAAAGTTTACTTTCATTTAATATTTTTCAAATCCCGGAATTATGAAAAACAAAAAATCTTCTGCCCCTTACAGAGGCAGAAGATATTACTTCTACGGTTCCACTCTGTTCATCTTTCATGGAATGCACAAAATAAATACATACAGGAAAGAAAAACTCATTATCGGTACAATCATACCTCAACATTTTAACGGCTGTGCCCGCTGAAACCTACTTCAATTCAATTCAGAGCTCCAAGATGCAATTCAATTACCTCCCGCTAAAATTTCCTCTCACCTTTTGGAAATTCTCTCTAAAATAGCATCGTGCAATTTACTCTTCTCATCATCGCAATTTATATAATTTATAAGATGATAATACTACATAAATTTAATTTAATCAAGTATAATTTTTTATTTCACAGTAATCTTAAAAGCATTGTCAATTGTTTCCTCCGTCAATTCCTGTCCAATGCCCGGTTTATCCGGTACATCATAATAACCATTAACCGGCTGATAATCATATTTGCAGAAATTTCTATTATAGTCTTTTAAATATATAGTATGATGTTCATGAATAATAAAATTAGGTATTACTGCTTCCAATTGGAGTGATGCCGCTACAGCTATGGGACTTCCACATACATGGCACTGTACAAGCACATCATATACGTGTGCCATATCGCATATTTTTTTACCTTCTGTAATTCCACCACAATTTCCCAAATCAGGCTGTATTACATCTAACAAACCACCTTCAAAAAACGGTCTATATCCCCATCTACTATATATTCTCTCTCCACCTGCCAATGGGATATTTACTTTTTGCTTCACTTTTTTAGTCAATAATGGATTAAGCGGAGAACATACCTCCTTGTATAATGTAGTCATAACATTTAATAGAAAGCTATCATAATTTCTAACGAACATTACAACTCATTTCTTTTAATATTATTCGAATTTTTTCTACCCGGTAGGGTTCACTTTTCTTATCTA
>NZ_PVXP01000021.1 GCF_002995845.1 Clostridium luticellarii
AAGAGATAAAAGAATGCAGGAAATATATAAATAATAACTGGGAAGGTATTGTTAACTATTATAACTATGACAAAGTTACAGGCTGCAGTGCAGAAGGTCATGTAAGCCATATCCTATCGGATAGACTGAGTAGCAGGCCGCTTGGATGGAGCATAAGAGGAGTAGATCAAATAGCACGACTTAGAGCTTATACTGCAAACGGAGGGAAAGTTTATAATCTTTTTAAAGAAACATCAGATAAAAAGAAAAGGGAAAAGTGTTTTTATTTATCCAAGAAGTCTACGGTATCTTCTATTAAAAATAGCTGTCTGGAAAAATTTAATAATATAGAAATATTGAATATTGGTAAAAAGACGCGTTTGGGTATTATCCTCAAGGCCCTTAGGGGAGCGTAGGTTAAAATGTGTTACAGGGAAAGTCTGTATTTTTTTAACCTACAGTAAATTGACACGATCCCCTTTGATAATATATTTGCATAATAAGTTATATATATATATAATGATTTTTGAAGTTTAAACCTGAGGCACATACCTTCTTTGTATGAGTTCAGAAGTTTTTTTGAATTTCAGGGTAAATTGATCCTGAAAAATGGATTAATGGATTATATGAAATAATTTTGGAGGGAAATAATTAGATGAGTAGTGAAAATCCGAAGGATGAGGTTTATGATGTAAATTCTCTAACTTCTCTGGAAAAATTGGAACCGGTTAGAATAAGGCCGGGAATGTATATAGGTTCCACCGGCAGCAGGGGCCTTCACCACTGCATATGGGAGATACTCGATAATTCTATAGATGAGATTTCAAATGGCTTTGGAAACAAAGCATCTGTAATATTGAATGAGGATGGAAGTGTGTCTGTAACAGACAATGGAAGGGGTATTCCTACAGAAATTCATCCTATAAAAAAAATAAATGGAGTGGAAATGGTGTTTACACAGCTTCATACAGGGGGAAAATTCAACAACCGGGTCTATAAGACTTCAGGAGGTCTCCATGGAGTAGGAGCGGCAGTAGTTAATGCACTGTCCAAATGGATGGAAGTGGAGATTAAGCGAAACGGGCATATATATGCCCAGAGATTTGAATATGCTTATGACAAGTTCTTGAAAAAGGATATGCCGGGAACTCCCGTAACTTCTCTTGAAGTAATAGGGGATACTGATGGAACTGGAACCAAAGTTACTTTTATGCCTGATGAAAAGGTATTTTCCACAGTGGATTTTAATCTGGATACAATAGAAGAAAGACTTAGAGAGCTGGCTTTTCAAAATAAAGGTATAACCTTAAAACTGGTGTGCAAATGGCCGGGAAGTGAAATGGAGAAAGAATATCACTCTGAAAGGGGACTTCTGGATTTTATAGAATATTTAAATGAAAGCAGAACTCCTCTTAACAAGGACCCCATACTATTTGAAGGTGAGAAGAAAATAGGAGAACTCAATATGAAAGGGGAAGTGTGTGTTCAATTTACTGATTCCACCTCCTATCATATAGCGAGCTATGTAAATAATATTCCGACTACGGAGTCGGGAACACATGAAAGCGGATTCAAAGCGGGAATGACCAGAGCATTTAAGGAATGGTCAAAAAAACTGAATTTGGCAAAGGAAAAAGATAAGGAATTTGAGGGAGACGATTTGAGGGAGGGAATGACCGCCATAGTAAAAATAAAAATAAGCAATCCTATATTTGAAGGTCAGACCAAGACCAAACTGGGAAATACAGAAGCTTATACCATGATGAATGATCTTTCCTACACTAAATTTTGTGAATGGATAGAAGATAATAGAGATATGGCTTCCATTATAATAAATAACGCCCTCAATGCTGCGTCCAGAAGGGAAAAAATAAAAAAGATAAATGAGGCAGAGAAAAAGAAGGTTGGAAGAGGAACTGCACCTCTTGCAGGTAAAATTGCAGTGTGTACTTTAAAAGATTCTTCCAAATGTGAATTTATAGTTGTGGAGGGAGATTCTGCAGGAGGTTCTGCAAAACAGGCCAGGGACAGGCGATTTCAGAGCATAATGCCTTCCAAGGGGAAAATAATGAATACTGAAAAGCAAAAACTTGAAAATGTACTTGGAAGTGAAGAACTAAAAATATTCAATACGGCCATCGGTACAGGAATACTTAAAAACTATGCTGAGAAGGATTTGAAATATGGCAAAATTATAATATTGAGTGATGCCGATGTAGATGGCTACCACATAAGGGCGTTGTGGATGACCTATATATATAGGTATATGAGACAGCTTATTTTAAATGGGCACCTTTACATAGCACTTCCCCCTCTTTACAAGGTGTATAAACAGAGAAGGGGAAAAGATGTGACAAAATATGCCTACAGTGACGGGCAGCTTTCAAAAGCAAAAAAGGAAGTGGGGGCAGGTGCCCTTGTCCAGAGGTATAAGGGACTTGGTGAAATGAACCCGGACCAGCTCTGGGAGACCACACTAAATCCTGAAACCAGAACTCTCCAGCAGATAACCATAGAGGATGCAGTAAAGGCGGAGAAAATGATATCACTGCTCATGGGAGATGTGGTGGCCCCGAGAAAAAATTATATGTATAAATACGCAGAATTTTAGACAATGTACAATTGAAGAAGGAGGGTTTTACTTGGCAACTAAATCAGTAATTCCAAAGGACAACAATATAATAAAAATTCCAATAGAAGAAGCCATGCCGGATAATTATCTTCCCTATGCAGTGGAAGTGGCGAAGGATAGGGCACTTCCCGATGTGAGGGATGGGCTAAAGCCCGTACATAGAAGAATAATATATGGAAGCTACATGCTGAAGGCATTTCCGGATAAACCCTATTATAAATCCGCCAGGATAGTAGGTGATATACTTGGAAAGTATCATCCCCACGGTGACACCTCTGTATATGATGCCATGGTTATACTGGCACAGAATTTCACCACCAGAATGCCACTTATAGACGGTCATGGAAACTGGGGCAGTCAGGATGGTGACAGCGCTGCCGCCATGCGTTACACAGAAGCCAGGCTTACGCCCATTTCCCTGGAAATGATGAAAGACATAGAAAAAAATGTGGTGAACATGGTAGACAATTATTCTGGTTCTGAAAAAGAACCGGAGGTTCTTCCCGCCAGGTATCCCAACCTGCTTGTAAACGGAGCCTTTGGAATAGCAGTGGGGCTTGCCACCAATATTCCTCCACACAATTTAAGAGAAGTGATTGGAGCTGTAGGAGCATATATTGACAATCCGGATATAACCACTGAACAGCTTATGAGCTATATCAAGGGACCTGACCTGCCCACCGGCGGAATACTGATAGGGAAGAAGTCCCTTCTTTCGGCCTATGAGACGGGTACAGGAAGGGTCAGTCTGAGAGCCAGGACTTCTATAGAAACACTGGACAATGGTAAACTGGCCATAGTTATAACGGAATTTCCATATAGAAGGAGCAAGGCCAAATTGCTTCAGACCATTTCTGAAATGACTGCGGACAAAAGACATTCCAGAGTACTTGAGCCCATATCGGATATAAGAGATGAGTCTGACAGAAGAGGCATAAGGGCCGTGATAGAATTTAAAAAGTCTGCAGATATGAAGCTGGTTAAAAAGGTTCTGAAATACCTGTTTAAAAAGACGGATCTGCAGTGCAATGTGTCCTTTAATATGGTAGCTCTGGCAGGTGGGAAACCTGAAACCATGTCCTTGAAGACCATATTGAAATACTATCTGGATTATCAAAAGGAAATTGTAAAAAAGAGGACCAAAACTGAACTGGATGAGGCAAATTCCAGATTTCATATTGTAGAGGGATTTATAAAAGCCATAGGTATAATGGATGAAATTATAAAAACCATCAGAAGTTCAAAATCAAAAAAGGATGCTGCCTCCAACCTTATGGATGAGTATGGTTTTACAGATTTACAGGCAAAAGCCATACTGGAGCTCATGCTCTATAGACTTACAGGGCTTGAAATAGAAGCTTTTGAAAAAGAACATAAAAAACTGTCGAAAATCATAAAAAGACTTACTAAAATATTGAATAGTGAATCAGAGATGTTAAAGCTGATAAAAAAAGAACTTGTGGAAATTGCCGAAAAATATGGAGATGATAGAAGAACCAGTGTTGTAGAAGAAGATGAAAAGGCCAGGATAGATGAAGAAGAACTTGTGGTTGAAGAAGAAATAGTTGTAACCATGTCCAATGAGTCCTTCATAAAAAGAGTCCCGGCAAAAAGCTTCAGCAGATATAATGGAAAGGTTGAAGACATAAAATATAGAGAGGGTGACTTTAATAAATATCTCATAGATGCCAATACCAGGGATACATTTATGTTTTTTACGGATAAGGGAAATGTGTACAATATAAAGGGCAAGGATATTCCGGAGTTTAAATGGAAAGAAAAAGGTGAAAGGCTTGACAGCTTGATAAAAAACCTTGATTTGACAAAAGAAAACATAATTTCAGTATACAATATAAGTGATTTTACATCAAAACAGGACTTTGTGTTTTTTACCAGTACCGGAGGAATAAAGAGGACAAAAATTGAATCCTTTATTACAAATTATACCAGGCTCATGGCCTTGAAGCTGAAAAAAGGGGAAGAGCTCATAGACGTTAAAACTATAGAGAGAGGTTCACAGATAGGATATGTAAGAGTCAAAACCCAAATAGGACTTGATTTTGGATTGAAAGTACCTGAAATAAATGCCGGGGACAGAAATATAGTCACTTCCAGGCTCTTCACGCTGCCGGAAGAGGATAAAATATCGAAAATAGTTTTGTCGGCTCCGGGTGAATACAAAAAGTTTTATGTAAATGTAAATAAAACTGGAATATTGAAGATATCAAATGCCGGAAGAGCATATAAAAATGTACTTACAAACACAAAATGCAGCGTACTTTTCTTTACTGACGACGGAAGAGTTTTCTCTATGCCTTCATTCATGCTTCAAAACATGGGTAAGTCCGGAATGAAAATTTCAAAGCTTATGGGAAATGTGGATGTGAACAGTATACTGAAAATAATTTCCATAGAAAATTTCAATTCAGGGTATATATACTTTTTTACCAGGCATGGAATGGTAAAGAAAACTCTTTTGAGCGAATTTGAAGGTATTGATCTGTGGAACAAGGCATATAAATTTAAAGACGGGAAAGATCTTCTCATAAATGTGGAATACTGTAAAATTCAAAATCCCCAGGTGCTCTTGATGAGTGACTGCGGTATGGCAATAAAATTCACGGGGAATTCCGTAGGTGCCATGGGAAGATTGGCTTCCGGAGTAATAGGGATAAATTTGAAAGAAGGTCAGGAAGTCATATATTCACGACTTATAGACAGCGAAGATAAGAAAAAATCCACCTTGAAACTTATTTCATCCGGGGGAAATGAAAAGAAAATTAAATTGTCGAATATATCTCTTCAAAACAGGGCAGGCAGAGGTAAAAATGTGATTTCGACAGCTTCGGATGATAAAATTGTGCAGGTCAGGTGAAATGTATAAAAATAAAGTTGTTAGATAATTTAGAAGTGTATTGTAATATTGCGATTATTGTATTATAATGTATACATATCAATAAAAGGCAGAGAAAAGAGAGCCGCTTTTAAAAAGTCAAAGTATTTGGCTTCTGTTAAGTAGGCTCTTTTTAAAAACTAGAATCAGGTTTTTTTGTGTAATCGGTTTCTAAATGCCTTTGAAATTACTGCTCTATATTATTATTTATTAAAGATGTTAATTTAAATTAACATAATTATTAAGTTAGGGGGAATAATAATATGTCACATGTATTAGCAGAATTTGTTGGAACTGCATTGCTTGTCTACTTAGGAGACAGCATATGCGCGAACTGTACTCTTAATAAGAGTAAAGGACAAAACGCAGGATGGATAGTAATAGCCGCAGGATGGGGTATTGCAGTAGGAGTTCCTGCATATTTGTTCTCAAATTTCAGTAATCAGTTCAATCCGGCACTTACCATAGGTCTTGCAGTTATAGGTAAGTTTCCGGCAGATCAGGTCTTGGGTTATATCATAGCTCAGATGCTGGGTGGTATAGTGGGAGGAGTTCTTGTATGGCTTACCTATTTACCACATTGGGCAATTACGGAGGATAAGGCAGCAAAACTGGGTATATTCTGTACAGCACCAGCTATAAGGAATTATCCGGCAAACTTCCTGACTGAGTTTTTGGCCACAGCTACTTTGGTATTTTCATTGGCTGCGATGGGCACAGTTAAAACCGCAGATGGTATGGGTGCTATTTTTGTTGTAAGTGCCATCATCTTCGTTCTGGGTTGTGCACTGGGTGGTCCTACTGGATATGCAATGAATCCGGCCAGGGATTTGTCACCGAGAATTGCACATGCCATACTTCCGATAGCAGGTAAAGGAGATTCAGACTGGGCATATGCTTGGGTTCCGGTTTTTGGGCCTATAGCAGGAGGAATAGCTGGAGCATTACTGTTTGCAGCACTGTTTTAACTGTTTAAATTGATTAAAAAGGAAGTCTTTATAAATGCTTAAATTCAAGGAAGAACTTATAGGGAATCCTATTATAGCAGCTGTGAGAAATGATGAGGATTTGAAATTGGCTGCCTTAAGCCGGGCTGTGATAGTTTTTGTGCTATATGGAGATATAATGAGTATCACGCAGATATGCAGCAGATTAAGAGACAACAACAAGCTGGCTTTTGTCCATGTGGATTTAATAGATGGATTAAAAGGTGATCTGGCAGGGATTAGGTACATAAAACAATTTGCAAAGCCTGACGGAATAATAAGCACCAAATCATCCAGCATCAAATATGGAAATCAGCTGGACCTAGTGACAATACAGAGAGTATTTATATTAGACTCGCTATCTCTTAAGACGGGAATAAAAAATATACATGAGAATAATCCAGATGCATTGGAGGTTTTACCTGGAATAGCAAGTAGAATAATAGGGGATTTCGAGAAAAAAATGAAAATACCTATTATAGCAGGAGGACTTATAAAAGAGAAGAAAGATGTAATGAATTGCCTGTCTACGGGAGCTATAGCTATATCTACCACCACCCGTAAGTTGTGGGATTTATAAAAAAGAAGATATTTTATGGAATTTCAGGGTTTGCAGGATTATTTCTGGCTTTAAGGTTTTAATCAGCGTAGCCTTGAAATTCCATAGTTTATATTGTGCAAAATTAGATTTACTAAAATTATGAAGGAGGATGTAAAATGGCAAAATATATTATGGCATTGGATCAAGGGACAACTAGTTCCAGATGCATACTGTTTAATAAACAGGGACTGCCAGTGAGTGTAGCTCAAAAAGAATTCAAGCAGATTTACCCTGAAAATGGATGGGTAGAACATGATCCCACAGAGATATGGGCAACTCAATTTGGAGTGGCAACAGAAGCTCTTCTGAGGGGAAATATAAGTGCCGAAGATATTGAAGCTATAGGTATAACCAACCAGAGAGAGACCACTATAGTATGGGATAAAAGGACAGGACTTCCAATTTATAATGCCATAGTATGGCAGTGCAGGAGAACTGCCGGTATATGTGATGAAATAAAAGCCAAAGGTCTGGACAAGATGATAAAGGAAAAGACCGGATTGATTTTAGATGCATATTTTTCAGGCACAAAGATCAAATGGATTTTGGACAATATACCTGGTGCGAGAAAAGAAGCGGAAAGAGGAAATCTGGCTTTTGGGAATGTGGATACCTGGCTTATATGGAATTTGACTAAAGGCAAGGTCCATGTAACTGATTACACCAATGCGTCCAGGACAATGCTTTTTAACATACATGAATTGAAATGGGATAAAGATCTTCTGGAAATGCTGGATATACCTGAATCAATGCTGCCGGAAGTAAAACCATCCAGTTTTGTTTATGGTGAGACTGACAAGAGTTTGTTTGGAGTGAACATCCCTATAGCAGGAGATGCGGGAGATCAGCAGTCTGCTTTATTTGGACAGACTTGTTTCCAGCCGGGAACTGCAAAGAATACTTATGGTACAGGATGTTTTCTTCTTATGAATACAGGAGAGAAGGCAGTGGAGTCCAAAAATGGTCTTCTGACCACTATAGCAATTGGAATAGACGGCAAGGTTGAATATGCCCTTGAAGGAAGTATATTTGTAGGCGGAGCAGCAGTACAGTGGATCAGGGATGAACTCAGAATGATAAAGAAATCTCCTGAATCAGAGAGATATTGTACAGCTGTTGAAGATACTGGAGGAGTGTATCTGGTACCTGCATTCGTGGGATTGGGAGCACCTTACTGGGATGCTTATGCCAGAGGAACCATGGTTGGAATTACCAGGGCAACTAAAAAGGAACATTTTATAAGGGCCGTAGTTGAGTCCCTTGCATATCAGACCTATGATGTGCTGAAAGCTATGGAGGAAGATTCGGAAATTGCTCTTAAGGCATTAAAAGTGGATGGTGGAGCTTGTGCCAATGATTTTCTTATGAAGTTTCAGTCTGACATATTGAATGTAAAAGTTGACAGGCCTCAGGTTATAGAAACCACTGCCCTGGGTGCAGCTTATCTGGCCGGCATTGCAGTGGGATATTGGAGCGGCAGAGAAGAAGTGGCTAAAAATTGGGCCATATCAAAAACTTTTGAACCGGACATGTCTGAAGAAAAGAGAACTGAGCTTTTAGATGGATGGCATGAAGCTGTGAAGAGATCCATGGGATGGGCAAAACGATCCTAAGTTCTATTTAATATAGCATTTGTGAAAATTCATCAAAGAACCTAAGGCGGGCTTTTTATCGTCTTAGGTTCTTTGAATTGGAACATTTAAAATTTTACAGATTTGCTATAAGAAGTATTAAATTGGATGGTTCTTAAAAAATTTTATGGTATAATTTATTAGAGGGGCGTAGACTGCCTGTCTCACGCAAAATGGAATGAAAAAAATTTATTGAAAAGTGAGGTGGAAGTCGAGCATCTACTCGACTGATATATTATGAAAAAAGCTATAGTATTACTTGCAAAAGGATTTGAAGAGGTAGAAGCGCTGACTTGTGTGGATGTGCTGAGAAGAGGGGGAGTACACTGTATAACCTGTTCCATAAATCTTGACAAGGATGTAATGGGATGCCATGAAATACATGTAAAAGCCAACAGCCTTTTAAAAACTACAGATGTAGATAAATATGATGCCATCATAATACCGGGAGGTATGCCTGGTGCTGCAAATCTCAGAGATGACAGTGCTGTTATAGATCTGGTGAAAAAGTTCAACAGTGAAAATAAAATAGTGGCGGCCATATGTGCCGGCCCAATAGTATTGAAAAGAGCAGAGATAATTGAGGGAAAAGAGGTAACCTGCTATCCTGGCTTTGAATCAGATTTGCAGCCTGTTAATTTCAGCAGGGAAATTGTAGTTCAGGATGGAAATATCATAACCAGCAGGGGTCCTGCTACAGCTATATACTTTGCATTTGAAATTTTACAGAATCTTGTGGATAAAGATGTAGTGGAAAATTTAAAGAAAGATATGCTTTTAAATCTGGTGAACTGCTAGATTGCATATCTAAATGAACGGTTTTTTAAGCTGAGTAATTACTTCCCTGAAAGAGAGGACAAAAATTGAGAAAATATGTGCTTGACAATGGAATGAAACTGTTATATGAATACAGACCGGGCAGAATAACTTCGATGTGTATTGGATTCAATGCGGGAGCTCTGGAAGAAGGTGCGGAATTTGATTTTGGAACCGCCCATGCCCTGGAGCATGTCATATGCAAAGGTACCAGACACAGAGATGAAAATGAGATAAATGCCGAATTTGACAGTATTTTCGGATTTGAAAATGCCATGACGAATTATCCATATACCATATATTATGGCACTTGTTTTTCATCAGATCTAAAAAGAGCAGTGGAGCTCTACAGTGATGTGATTCTAAATCCGGTTTTTCCGGGAGCTGGTTTCAGGGAAGAAATGAATATAATACTTCAAGAGCATAGAGACTGGGAGGATGACGCGTATCAGCACTGTGAAGACACTCTTTTCAGAAATTCCTTTAAAAATAGAAGAATTAAGGAGCTTATAATAGGAAATGAAAGCAGCCTGGAAGCAATTACCCTGGAGAAGATAAAAAAATTTTATAATACATTTTATTTCCCGCAAAACTGTACCCTGTGTTTTTGTTCTTCTCTGGATTTTGACTGTATAGTTTCAATTATTGATGAATATTTTGGAAACTGGATAAAGGATCCTGTAAAAAACTATACAGTAAAGGTGCCCTCTTATGAAAAAAACAAACCCGGAATATTTGTAGAAAAAATGCCGGGCATAACGGGTGCCAGAATTCAGTACATATTTGATATACATGCTTTAAACCTGCGGCAGTTTAAAGCCTTTACCTTATTCAACAGTTTTTTTGGACAGGGAACCAGCAGCATGATGTTTGACAGGATAAGGACTGAAAAGGGTATTGCCTATGATTTGGGCAGCAGTATACAGGATGAAAGAGGTGTAAAACTTTTTTCAATAAAGATGAGCACGTCTTCTCAAAATATAGACAAAGCCCTTCACATAACGGATAATATAATAGATGAATTAAAAAATTCTACCGGATATTTTACCGGGGAAAAAATAAAGAGCATAGGTACGGGGCTAGAGCTTAAAAAAGAGATCCGGAGAGAAAGATCTGTTGAATACTGTAAAGAAACTGTGGAATGGGAACTTATGCATGGGAGATTTAATGATCACTGCAATGCATATGAAGTGGAACAGCTGGACGAGATTGAAGAAGAGGATATAATCGAGGTAATAAACAAGGTTATGAAAGAGCCCTCCATACAGATTTTAAGGGCGCCTTGAAAATTGATCAAAATATAAATATCAAATATCAATTTTGGTTGATTTTCGGTGCGGTCGAAAATCTTCATTATCTGATATTTAATATTTGAACTTTAATATTTGAATTATGTAAATTGCGAACTGTGAATTGTCAATTGATAAAGGCTGGTGTTGTTTTTTTGAGTGCTAAGTGGATGCTGAGAAGATGCAGAAATAATATAGAAGCTATTTCTAAAAAGGCGGGAATAAGTGAAGTTGCAGCACAGATTCTCGCAAATCGGGGGATAACCAGTGCAGAGGATATAGATGATTTCATAAATCCATCAATACATAAACTGCTGGATCCCGGAATTATGAAAGACATGGAAAGAGGTACGGATATAATATGCGAGGCCATAAAGGAAAACAAAAATATGGCCATATATGGTGACTACGATGTGGATGGTGTAATAAGTACTTATATACTGTATTGTGGACTTTTGAGGTGCGGTGCCAGAGTAAAATATCATATTCCTGACAGGGTTGCGGAAGGATACGGTATAAATATTCACAGCCTGGAGCAGTTGAAAGATGAAGGCATTGAAGTTATAATAACCTGTGACAACGGCATTTCGGCCATAGATCAGATTGAGAGGGCAAAAGAACTTGGAATGACTGTAGTGGTTACGGATCACCATGATATACCTTTTGATGATTCAAAACAAGGTGAAAAAAAATTTCTGATACCTGATGCAGATGCGGTCATTGATCCAAAACAAAAAGAATGTCCATATCCGTTTAAACAGCTCTGTGGTGCAGGAGTGGCCTTTAAATTTGTTCAGATGCTTTATAGAAAATTCAATATAGGGGAAGAAGAAGCCTATGCATTCATAGAATATGCAGCTGTAGGCACCATATGCGATGTGGTGGATCTGCTGGGTGAAAACAGGATAATAGCCAGGAATGGACTTGAAATGATAAACCACACCGAAAATATTGGAATAAAAGCACTTATAAAAGAAACACTTCTGGAGGGAAAGGTTATAAATTCCTACCATGTAGGTTTTATTATAGGACCCTGTATAAATGCCACGGGGCGGTTGGACAGCGCTTCTGTTGCACTTGAGCTTTTACTCTGCAGGGACCCTGTAAGAGCGGAGAAACTTGCAAAAAAACTTCATGAACTGAACATACAAAGACAGCATATGACCATGGACGGTTTAAATGAAGTGATAGAAGAAGTGGAAAATTCATCTCTGAAAAATGACAGGGTACTTGTAGTGTATAAAGATGACATACATGAAAGTATAGCAGGTATTGTTGCAGGAAGACTCAAGGAAAAATACAATATTCCTTCCATAGTGATAACTAAAGGGACAGATAAGGCCAAGGGCTCGGGAAGATCCATAGAAGGCTATAATATGTTTGAGGAGCTTTTAAAATGCAGGGAACTGATGGACAAATTCGGAGGTCACCCTCTGGCGGCAGGTTTATCCATAGATGTTGAAAACATAGACAAATTGAGAAAAAAGTTAAATAAAAACTGCAGTCTAACTGATGAAGACATAATACCTAAAATCAGGATAGACAGGAGGCTTCCCCTGGAGCATATCTCTTTTAGCATGTTGAAGGAAATTGAAAAACTGCAGCCTTTTGGGAAGGGAAATTCCGCACCTGTTTTTGGTGAAAAAAATGTAAATGTATTTAAAGTGTATTTTTTAGGAAAGGATAAAAATGTACTGAAATTGTTCTGCCGGCTTAAAAATACCTTGAAGAAAATTGATGCAGTGGATTTTAAGGGGGGTAAAAAATTCAGAAAGTTGATACTGGAAAATTACGGTCCTCAGAGAGGAAACAAGATTTTCAGCAATGACTTTAACAGTATAAAAATGGATTTTGTGTTTTCACCTTCTGTCAATGAATTTAATGGAAACAAAAATATTCAAATTGTAGTGGAGGATTTCAGGCTGACTTCTTGATTTTGACTGGAAGTGAACGGGAAGGTTAAGCTTTTCACAATATTCTTATCGCCAAATATTATATTTTGTAAGAGGAGGAAATATACTTTGAAGAAAATAATTCTCACAGGTGGAGGTTCCGCCGGGCATGTTACGCCTAATCTGGCTTTGATTCCCAAACTAAGGGATCTGGGATATGAAATACAGTACATAGGAAGTGAAAATGGCATTGAGAGAAAAATAATAGAAGACGAAAAGATAAAATACCATGCCATTTCAAGTGGAAAATTGAGAAGGTATTTTGATATAAAAAATTTTACAGATCCTTTCAAGGTGATCAGGGGTATATTTCAGGCTGTACTTATAATCAGAAGGGAAAAACCAAACATAGTGTTTTCAAAGGGAGGATTTGTATCGGTACCTGTGGTCATTGCTGCTCATTTCAACAGAGTTCCGGTCATTATCCATGAATCGGACATGACACCGGGACTTGCAAATAAGATATCCCTGCCTTATTGTACCAGAATATGTGTTACATTTCCCGAATCATTGAAAAGTATGAAAGGACATAATGCAGTGCTTACGGGAACACCAATAAGACAGGAGCTTTTGGATGGAAGCAGGATAATTGGCAGGAGAATATGCGGATTTACCAATGAAAAGCCAATTCTTCTTGTAATAGGTGGAAGCCTTGGATCCAGATTTATAAATAACGTGGTGAGAAATTCTTTAAATGAGCTTTTAAAAGTATTTAACATAGTTCATATATGCGGAAGAGGAAATATGGACAAAGCTCTTGAGGTGAGGAAGGGGTATGTTCAGTTTGAATATCTGAATAAGGAACTCTCACATGTGATGAATGCAGCGGATATAGTGGTATCAAGGGCAGGTGCCAATGTCATATTCGAATTGCTTGCACTTAAAAAGCCTAATCTCCTGATTCCTCTTTCCAGGGCATCCAGCAGGGGTGATCAGATTTTAAATGCAGCTTCTTTTGAAAAAAGCGGCTACAGCATGGTACTGCAGGAGGAAAAAATGACGCAGAAGGTTTTTCTGGATAAAATTGAAGAGTTGTACAAGTCAAGGGAGAAATATATAAATAACATGATGGCAAGTCCTGCCCGTCATGGGACAACCAAGATTGTGCATTTAATAGAAAAGTACAGAAATTAGCAGATAACTCCTTTAGAATTTATTCTATATGAATTTCAATTCTACACTTTAATGTAAAGAAGTACTTTGTGAAAAAAATATTATTATTTTTATTTTTTTAGGAGGAAAAATGCTTTGTGTGTAGAAATATAGATTAAGGGATATAAAATATGTGGTGATAATTATATCAAATTGAAAGGTGGAGGTAGTATATGAAAAATATAGCTGTAATATATTGGAGCAATGGCGGGAATGTAGAGGTTTTGGCAGATAATATTGTAAAGGGAGCGGAAAGTGAAGGCGCAAAAGTAACCGTAAAACATGTGCAGGATGCAAAAGTTGAAGATGTAACTTCCGCAGATGCCGTGGCTTTCGGAAGTCCGTCTCTTGACAACAATAAGATAGAGCAGGATCACATGGCTCCATTTATTAAAGAATTCAAACTCCTGCCTATACAGGGGAAGAAAGCAGTATTATTTGGGTCCTATGGCTGGGATGAAGGAGCATTTTTGAAGGAATGGAAAAAGGTTGTAGAAGATTATGGATTCAATGTGGTGGGAGAATTGGCAGTTAAAGAAGCTCCTGATGATGAACAACTGCAAAAGGCCGGTGAATTAGGTAAATTACTTGCAAAATAAAATGAAATGCTTTGCATTCTATTTTCTCATTGTGAACTGCGAATTGTCAAATGGAACTGTATTTTAAAAAAATTTCATCTGTAGTATAGCTTTTGCCATACCCAATTATGTAAAAAATGGATAATAATAATTTTGAAAAATTTTTTTAAAAATAAGCTTTACATATTTAAAATTTTGCAGTTTTGTTGTATAGTAAAACTATAGATTAAATAAAAGCACAATTAAATATCTTGTGCTTTTTAATTAAATTTATTGCTTTTAGTGCATTGCTGTACTAATTATGGTATAATTACTGTATCAGTTTAAAAAATTAAAAAGCACAACTATTTATACTTAAAATTTATAATACTAATTATAATACTAAAAAGGAGAGGAATTTTTATGAGCAAAACGAAAACTATGGATGGGAATACTGCAGCAGCTTATATTTCCTATGCATTTACTGATGTAGCAGCTATTTATCCAATAACTCCATCATCTCCAATGGCAGAACACGTGGATGAATGGGTAGCTCAAGGTAAGAAGAATATTTTTGGACAACAAGTAAAAGTTATGGAAATGCAGTCAGAGGCAGGTGCGTCTGGTGCAGTACATGGTTCACTACAGGCAGGAGCCCTGACTACGACTTATACTGCATCACAAGGTTTACTTCTTATGATACCTAATATGTATAAGATTGCAGGAGAACTTTTACCGGGAGTGTTCCAGGTATCAGCCAGAGCAGTAGCAGCTAATTCACTTAATATATTTGGTGATCATCAGGATGTAATGGCAACAAGACAGACAGGTTTTGCACTGCTTGCAGAGAGCTCGGTACAGCAGGTTATGGATCTTGCTGCAGTAGCACATCTGTCAGCAATAAAAGGCAGAGTCCCATTTGTAAATTTCTTTGACGGATTTAGAACTTCCCATGAAATCCAAAAAATTGAATTGCTGGATTATGATGATCTGGCAAAATTGGTTGATGTGGATGCATTAAATGCTTTCAGAAGAAGAGCTTTGAATCCAGATCATCCGGTAACTCGTGGTACAGCACAGAATCCGGATATATATTTCCAGGAAAGAGAAGTATCAAATAAGTACTATGAGGCACTTCCTGAAATAGTTGAAAATTACATGGCAGAAATAAGCAAGCTTACTGGAAGAGAATATCACCTGTTCAACTATTATGGCGCAAAAGATGCAGAGAGAATTATAATAGCTATGGGTTCAGTCTGTGAAACTATAGAAGAAGTAATAGACTATTTGACTGCTAAAGGTGAAAAAGTTGGACTGCTTACAGTACACTTGTACAGGCCATTCTCAATAGAACATTTCTTTAAATATATACCAGAGACTGTTAAAAAAATTGCGGTTTTGGATAGAACAAAAGAGCCAGGCTCAATTGGTGAACCTCTCTACTTAGATGTTAAAAATGCATTCTATGGAAAGGAAAAACAGCCGGTTATAGTTGGAGGAAGATATGGACTTGGTTCAAAAGATGTGCTTCCATCACATATTCTTCCTGTATTTGAAAACTTAAAGGCAGATAATCCGAAGAATGGATTTACTATAAGCATAGTTGATGATGTTACAAATACATCCTTAAATGTAGGAGAAGATATAAACACGACTCCAGCAGGAACTACAGCTTGTAAGTTCTGGGGACTTGGATCCGATGGTACTGTAGGAGCAAACAAGAGTGCTATAAAGATCATAGGTGATCATACTGATATGTATGCCCAGGGATATTTTGCATATGACTCCAAAAAATCCGGAGGAATAACAGTTTCCCACCTGAGATTTGGTAAATCACCAATAAAATCACCATATCTTATAGATAAAGCTGATTTCATCGCAGTACACAATCAGTCCTATGTTCATAAATACAATGTACTTGAAGGACTTAAAAAAGGCGGCAGATTCCTGTTAAATACAATTTGGACTCCAGAAGAACTTGAGAAGGAATTGCCAGCTTCAATTAAGAAATATATAGCAGACAATGATATTGAATTCTATACATTGAATGCTGTTAAAATAGCTCAGGGAATAGGTCTTGGCGGAAGAATAAACATGATCTGTCAGGCTGCCTTCTTCAAAATTGCAAATATCATACCGGTAGAAGATGCAGTTAAATATTTGAAAGAAGCAGTTGTAACTTCTTATGGTAAAAAAGGACAAAAAGTTGTAGACATGAACAATGCAGCTATAGACGAAGGTGTTAAATCAGTAGTCAAAATAGATGTACCAGCTTCCTGGAAAAATGCATCGGAAGAAGCTGCTGCAACAAAAGAAGTTCCTGAATTCATTAAAAATATAGTTGAACCTATGAACAGACAGGATGGAGACAAACTTCCTGTAAGTACTTTTGTAGGAATGGAAGACGGTACATTCCCTGCAGGAACTGCAGCTTATGAAAAGAGAGGAATAGCTATATCTGTTCCTGAATGGCAAGTGGACAAGTGTATACAGTGTAACCAATGTTCATTTGTATGTCCACATGCAGCTATAAGACCTATACTCACTACTGAAGAAGAAGCTTCCAAAGCACCTAAGGGATTTGAGTTTAAAGATGCTACTGGAGCAAAAGGACTTAAATTTACCATAGCTGTTTCACCATATGACTGCCAGGGCTGTGGAAACTGTGCAGATGTATGTCCTGCAAAGGAAAAAGCTCTTGTTATGAAGCCGCTGGATACTCAATTGTATAAGGCAGATGCATGGGATTATGCTGTATCAGTATCTCATAAGGACAATCCAATGGATAAATTCAATGTAAAGGGAAGCCAGTTTGAGCAGCCATTACTTGAGTTCTCAGGAGCCTGTGCAGGATGCGGAGAAACTCCGTATGTTAAACTTGTAACTCAATTATTTGGTGACACAATGATGATAGCTAATGCTACAGGATGTTCATCAATTTGGGGAGCTTCTGCGCCAACAACTCCATATACAACCAATTACAGAGGACATGGTCCGTCCTGGGCTAACTCATTATTTGAGGACAATGCTGAATATGGACTTGGTATGGTATTAGGAGTAAAACAGACAAGAGAAAGAATTAAGGCAAGCATAGAAGCAGCACTGAAAGGTAGTTTAAGTGCAGAACTCAAAGCTGCTTTTGAAGATTGGATTGAAAATATTGACAATGGACAGGGTACAAGAGAAAGAGCTGATAAGATAATAGCTTTACTTGAGAATGAAAAAGGAAATAATCCTGTACTGAACGACATATATGAAAACAAAGATTTCTTGATCAAGAGATCCAACTGGGTAATAGGCGGAGATGGATGGGCTTATGATATAGGATACGGCGGATTAGACCATGTACTTGCATCTGGAGAAGATGTAAATGTACTTGTACTTGATACAGAAGTTTATTCAAATACAGGTGGACAGTCTTCAAAATCAACTCCTGCTGCAGCTGTAGCTAAATTTGCAGCAAGTGGTAAGAGAACAAAGAAGAAGGATCTTGGAATGATGGCCATGACCTACGGATATGTTTATGTAGCTCAGATTTCCATGGGTGCCAACAGGGCTCAGGCTCTTAAAGCAATAAAAGAAGCAGAAGCTTATAAAGGACCATCTCTTGTAATAGCTTATGCCCCATGTATCAATCATGGATTGAAAGCTGGCATGGGCAAGAGCCAGAGAGAAGCCAAAAAAGCTGTTGATTGCGGATACTGGTCACTTTACAGATATAATCCTGAATTGAAGGCACAGGGCAAGAATGGATTCAGCCTGGATTCAAAAGAACCTACTGAAGACTTCAGAACATTCCTGTTAGGTGAAGTTAGATATGCATCACTTGCTAAACAATTCCCTGATCAGGCGGAAGCACTGTTTGAAAAGACTAAAAAAGATGCATTTGAGAGACTCGAAGGATACAAGAAATTGGCAAATGCATAATATCAATAATTAAAAATACCGGACACTTTGTGTCCGGTATTTTTTAATGCAGATTTAATTTTTAACTTTTTACTAAAAAAGCTTTTATTATATTGTGATTAAGGGTAAAATTAGAACATAACAATAAAAAGGAGGTGAATATCCCGGTAGGAATATGACTAGAAAATTATAGCTGTACCAGGAAGAGAATTTTAACATTTGGTTATAATATTGATAGGATATCCACCTTAAGGGTTACACCGGGTATATATTATGAATGAAAAGAACTCAAACGGACAGGACTGTGGCTGCAGCAGTGAAGTGGAAAAATGCGGTTGTGGTGAAAATGTAGAAAGTAATGGTTGTGACTGTGGCTGCGATTGTGGAGATCAGGAAGCATTGATAGTTGATCTGGAAGATGAAAATGGAAACATAGTTCCATGTGAAGTAGTTGATGGATTTGAATTTAAGGAAAGTGAATATGCCATAGTTCAAAACCCTCAGAACCAATCCGTATATCTGTTTAAGGTAGAAGGTGACGGGGAAGAAAAGGAACTTGTCATTCCCGAAGAAGGGGAATTTGAGGAAGTTTCAGCTTATTATGAACAATTAGCCCAGGAACAGGGAGAATAAATACTGAATAGAAATATCAAAGTTCAAAGTTTAAATATCGATTTTGGTGGATTTTCGGCCTTAGCCGAAAATCTTCGTTAATTGATATTTGTTCTTTGAACTTTATACTTTAATTGTTAATTGTCTCCTGTCAACTGTCCATTGTTAATTGTCCATTGACTTCACTTCCAGTTCAGAACTTTGATATTGTATGGATTGTTCTTCCTATAATTTATAAGGCATGGATTTCCCACAATTTTAAATAAGGGCAGATCCGAAAGAGAATCGGAGAACATATAGGAATTTTTGAAATCCACTTCCATCCCGTCTTTTTTCAGGGATTCCAGAAGCCTTCTCACCTTTTCCTCACCTTTGCAGTTTTTACCTATAATTTTATTATAGTGTTTTCCATTTTCCACTGAAAATATAGTGCCTATCACTTTATCCACTTCTTCTATTTTATAGAGCTCTCTAAGGTAAAATTCTGCAGAAGCGGAAATCAGGTATATTTTATAACCTTCTTTTTTCAATTTTTTTATGGTATCCAGAGCATCTTTATAGAATATTTTGCACAGCCTTTTTTCGTAGAATTCTGCTGTAAGCAGCTTCATGTTTTCTTCACTTATGCCTTTTATAAAGGAAATAAAATTTTCTTTGGCTTTTTTTGCAGTAAATAGTCCCAGTACAAACAGAAAAGCTGAAAAAATGCTAAAAGGGGCATATAGTATTAATTTTGGATCTTTTTTTACCATGAATATGTAAAATTCCATTAGGGTTTCCCGTCTGGTCAGGGTAAAGTCCACATCGAATACAGCCAGTTTTGTCAAACAGATCACCTCATTTGGTCTTTAAGCTGTAGATTTTCTTCCTTTCTATGATATCATATGGGTGGCATGATTGGAAAGATAAAAGGTAGGAAATTATTCGGGATAATGATAAAATGTAGTAAAATATAAATCAAAAGAGGGAGTTTACAATGAGTGAATGTGTTAGCAAGTTTTTTTTATACGACGATAAAGTAAAAGAAAGAGAAAAATTTGACGATAATATACTTAGAGAGGGAAAATCACTGTATGAAGTAATACGTATAATAGATGGCAGACCTTTATTTTTAAAAGCCCATCTGGACAGACTAGACAATTCATTCAGGATAACAGATTTGAAACTCTGGCTTACGAGGGAAGAAATTACATTGAGTATAATTAAACTTATACAGGTGAATCAAATTCACGATGGAAATGTAAGACTTATATTCAATTTTGGTGAAAATAATAGATTTTTAGCGTATTTTGTAGAACATCATTACCCATCTCCTGAAGATTACCAGGAGGGAGTGCGTACTGACTTCTTTCATATTGAGAGGGAAAATCCAAATGCCAAAGTGGTGAATCGGGAATTTAGAGCACGGGTGGATAGAAAAATAGAGGACAGCGGCATATTTGAGGCGGTGCTCGTAAACAGGCTGGGAAACATAACTGAAGGAAGCAGGTCCAATATATTTATGATAAAAGATGAAAAGGTTATGACGGCACCTCTTGAAACAGTGCTGCCTGGAACTACCAGAAATATTATAATGCAGATTTGCACTGGATTGGGTTTGCAGGTACTGGAGCAGAATGTAAACTACAGGGACATAGATAAATTTGATGCCGTTTTCATATCTGGCACTTCTCCAAAAGTGCTGCCCGTAAAGGCAGTGGGAGATATTCAATTTGACTCTGCCAGCAATAGGATACTACTTAGGATAATGAATGCATATAACAGGGAAGTGAAAAATGACATAGAAAATTTTAAAACAGAAGAATATGTAAAATAGTAAAAAATTTTTACAGTTAAGCTTTTATTGTGGGGGAGATTATTATGAAAAAGATATACGAGGGAATTTCACTGGAGGAATGCCTTAAATCTGCAAGCCGCGAGATGAACACACCTGTGGATAAATTGGGATACAACATATTGAAGGAAAAAAAATCATTTTTCAAGAAGAAGAAAATAGTAGTGGAAATTTTTGAAAGTAATGTAAAAGAAGAAGTGACACCTTCTGAAAAAAAAGAAGTGGTGTCTTCCGGGGAGAAGGCCCAGAATTTTGGCATAGATAAAAATAACGGCGGCATCAAGGTGGTTCATGGCGAAATAATTGTAAAGAATCCTAAAGAAGACGGAAAACCTGCAATGATCTATAAGAGCAAGGGAATGACTATTTTAGTGGATGGAGTGGAAGTTGAAGATAGATGTGAGGTTTTTGAACATAGTGATATAAAGGTTAATTTTTATGAAAATGAACCAAAGAGGGAATTGAATATATATGTATCTGATGACAGGATGAGTGCCTATCTGGAAGTAAGATATACTCCTAAAAATAAATATGTGTTGAAAGATGAAGAAGAAAGTCAGAAATTAAGCTTTAAAGCTGAAATAAGTGAGAGAGTGTTTCCGCCTAAGTATACCGCAGAGGAAATCAAAGAAGAATTATCCAATAATAATGTGGTTTATGGTATAATAGAAGAAAATTTAGGGAAATCCGTAGAAAATAATAAAAAAGTGCTCATAGCAAGAGGAAAAGAACCCATGGATGGAAAAGATGATCTAATAGAGTCGAAATTTAAGACTTTTTCTGATCTAGAAGAGGATCAGCTGGGCAATGTGGATTTTAAAAGTATAGGATCTGTAAATGCAGTAAAAAAAGGGGATATAATTGCAGTAAGGCATGTGGGAACCAAAGGTGAAAAAGGCCTTGATGTAAACGGCAGGGTATTGAAATGCAAAAATGGAAAGCAGTTAAAGCTTAAAGCAGGAGTAGGCTGTATACTCAGAGATGCAGATACGGTGGAAGCAGCTATTGATGGAAAGCCCGGTGTAGATGGAAATACCTATTATGTACACCAGGTTCATGAGATAAATGGTGATGTGGATTTGAGCACTGGAAATGTGAGATTTATAGGAGATGTAGTAGTGCATGGAGATATAAAAGAGGGAATGAAAGTGGTATGCGGGAATGATCTCACCGTGGACAGAGAAGTGGAGAGGGCAAATTTAACTGCCGTTGGTAATATAATTATAGGCGGCAGTGTAGTTGCGTCAAAAATATGCGGCGGTGGAGAAAATGTAAAAAAGCTCAATGCAGTGGAGCATCTGAAAAAATTCAGTGAGAATCTGACTAAACTGACCGAAGTGGTGAAGGAGATAAAAACCTACAATTTACTTGGAGCAAATAAAAAAGACGGTGAAATAATAAAGATATTGCTGGAAAATAAATTTAAAATTCTTTTAAGATTGAGTATAAATGTGATTGCAGATTTAAATATGGACAGCGATAATAATGAAGAGGATGAAATAGTCCAATATATAAAGACGAAATTCATGGGAATAGGACCCATAAGTATAAAAAATTATTTAGAACTAAATGAACTCATATATAAAGTCGATAATAAAGTGGAGTACTTTGAAAAAACGCTTGAACTTCCTGTGAATGTAAGCATAGCTTATTGCCAGGATTCAGACATACAGAGCTCAGGCGGTGTGATGATTACAGGAAAGGGAGAATACATATCGGACATTAAAGCCAGTAATTCTATTAAGTTTATAATGGAGGGAAGTGTGGCGAGAGGAGGAACTTTGAAAGCCGGAGAAGAGATCAAATGCAAGGTGGTGGGAAGTACGGCGGGTGTGTCCACCAAGCTTCAGGTGGGAAGCGAAGGCAATATATGGGCTGATATAGCTTACCACAATACCATATTCAAGGTTGGAAACAGGGAAAGCGTACTGGATTCTCCAAGTAAAAATGTGCATGCTTATTTAAAAGACGGCCTCATAGTAGTAGATAAATTTGTATTGTAATTATAGATTATTTTAAATAATTAAGGAGGATTTTTAAATGGATGACAAGGAAATAAAAGTGTTGATATTCAGTATAGGTGAAGAATATTATGCTACGGATATTATGGAGATAGAGAGAATTTTAGGATATGAGGAGACTACCAAACTGCCTGATTCACCTGATTTTGTGGAAGGAGTCATAAATTATGAGGGTAATATACTTCCTATTATATCCCTTACTAAAAGATTTGGACTTGATTCCCAGCAGAAGAGTGATCAGGCTAAAATTATAGTTACAAAACAGGATGGAAATAAAATAGGGATAGTAGTTGATGTGGTATCTGAAGTAAGAGATATAAATTCCGATAATATAGAGGTACCTCCTGAAATAATATCTGGAATATCCAAGAGATATATCAAGGGACTTATAAAAATAGATGAAAAGATAATAATATTTTTGAATTTGGCAAAGATATTGACAGAAGAGGAGAAGGAACTCATATAATTTAAATTGAGAGGTTGCATACTTATGGAGATAAAAGAAATAAAGGTAGGAATAGCAGATATGAATACCGCCAGTTCTCCGGATAAAATTATAACTATAGGATTGGGTTCCTGTGTGGGAATAGCTCTTTATAACAGAAGGATAAACGCAGGTGGATTGGCACACATAATGCTGCCGGACAGTACTCAGTTCAGCAGTAAAAAAAATCCGATGAAATTTGCTGATTTAGCCGTTCCCATGTTGATAGAAAAATTGGAAAGATTAGGTATAAACAAAAGTGAGCTGAAGGCAAAGATAGCTGGAGGAGCGTCCATGTTTAATTTTTCAGATAAAAGTATGATTATGGACATAGGAAGAAGAAATGGTGATGCGGTGAAAAATATACTGCAGAAGTACTCCATTCCCATATTGGCGGAAGATCTGGGAGGTAATAAAGGGAGGACCATGATATTCGATACTTCCAATGGAGTAGTTAGAATAAAAACAGTGGGAATAGGTATGAAGGAAATTTAGAGATTAATGGAGTGATAGTGCTTTGTATAAAATTAGAGTTTTAGTGGTAGATGATTCTGCACTCATGAGGAAAATAATTTCGGACATGATAAATGATGACCCTTCTATGGAAGCTGTAGGTACAGCTAGAAATGGTGAAGATCTTTTAGACAAGCTTTCTGTAAAATTCAGGGGGAATATGCCTGATATGATTACACTGGATGTGGAAATGCCTAAAATGGACGGCATAACCGCCCTTAAAGAATTGAAAAAGAGAGGAATAGATATACCGGTAATAGTTTTAAGCAGTATTTCTAAAGAAGGTACAAAGCTTACCATGGAATGTCTTGAGGCAGGAGCATTTGATTTTTTGCCCAAACCTTCCGGCACCATATCTTTAGATATAAATAAAGTGAAAATGGAGTTGGTACAGAAAATAAAGGCAGCTTATGGAAGTATAAACAGGATAAAGAAAAGCTCAGGTACGGCAGATAGAGAGAAAAGCAGAGAAGAGACTGCCGCTTACGTCAGGCCTGTTTTGAAAAATACAGAAAGCATGAGAGTGGAGAGAAAAAAACATATAGATGCAGTGGTGATAGGGGCGTCTACAGGTGGACCAAAGGCACTGTATTCAGTTATAACAAAGTTTCCCGAGGATATTGGAGTGCCGGTATTTGTAGTGCAGCATATGCCTGTAGGATTTACCAGGGCTTTTGCAGAAAGGCTTGATTCCAATTCACATTTAAAGGTTCTGGAGGCGGGCAGTAGTATAGATGTGAAAAAAAATACTGTTTATGTAGCTCCTGCAGGATTTCATATGGAAGTCTGGAAGGATAAAAAGATACATTTAAATGAAGAACCTGCTATCTGGGGTGTAAGGCCTGCTGTGGATAAATTGTTTTTATCTGCCTCCCGGGTGTACGGGGAAAATATAGTAAGTGCAGTTTTGACCGGCATGGGAAGAGATGGGGCAAATGGAACCGTGGAGATAAAAAAAGGCGGTGGAATTACCATAGCTGAAGATGAATCCACCTGTACCATTTATGGTATGCCAAAAGCGGCTTATGCCACCGGCAAAGTGGATATAGTGCTGCCCATAGATAAAATAGCAGATGAAATATTGAAAATAATAAGACTGGGCAGGAGGTAGAACTATGGTTATGGATATGGATTATTTTGAAAAGTGGGTTCTCAGGGAATTCAATATAAATCTGTCTGCCTACAAGCCAAATCAGCTGCACCGGCGGATAAACAGCCTTATGTCCAGAGTTGGCGTAAAAAGCATAGAGGAATATATAGCACTTCTAAAAGCGGACGTCCTGCAGAGAAAAAAGTTTCTGGACTTTATAACCATAAACGTATCTGAATTCTTTAGAAATCCGGAAATATTTGCAGAGCTTAAAGCCAGGCTGCAGGAGGAACTTCTGTGCAGGAACAATTCTTTGAAAATATGGAGTGCGGCCTGCTCAATTGGAGCTGAGCCCTATTCGGTGGCCATATATCTAAATGAATTAAGTCCCCTGGGCAGACACAGGATAATCGCAACAGATATAGACAATACCATAATTGAAAGAGCAAGGAGAGGCGAATATGCTCTATCGGAAATAAAAAATGTAAAAAATGAATATTTAAATAAGTATTTTACACTAAAAGACGATAAATATATCATAACCGATAAAATCAAGAATATGGTCACTTTTAAAAAGCATGACCTTATCCTTGAAAGGTATGAAGATAATTTTGATTTGATAATATGTAGAAACGTGGTTATATATTTCAATCAGGATATAAAGGACAATATATACAAAAAATTCAGCAAATCTTTGAAAAAGGGAGGTTTGTTATTTGTAGGAGCCACTGAAAGCATATATAATTATAAAGATTATGATTTTGAAAAGGCATCTACCTTTATGTACAGAAAGCTATAAGGAGGGAAATAAATGGATACGTCGCAGTATATGGATATGTTTCTGGAGGAAGCAATGGACAATTTGCAGACGCTGAATGATTCGCTGCTTCAACTTGAACAGGAACCGGATAATATAGACAAGGTGAATGAAATCTTTAGAGTTGCACATACCATAAAGGGAATGGCGGCAACCATGGGTTTTAACGAAGTGGCAGAACTCACACATAAAATGGAGGATGTATTATCTGAATTTAGAGATGGAGAGCTTAAAGTCACCCAGGATGTAGTCACAGTTTTGTTCAAGTGCCTGGATACCCTTGAACACATGATAAAGAATATAGAAGATGGAGTAGATGAAAAAGTGCCTATTGAAGGCATTATACAGGAACTGGAAAAGATCTCGGGTAACCCTCAGCAAGTATCCGCCGGACAAAAAAATGCAGAAACCAAAGGCAGCAGTGAAAATACCACAGTGGAAGCTAAAGACAATAGTGAAGATAATGCAGTGAAAACCAGTGAGGCAGATGTCTCTTCTGTGGCATTGAATGAGTATGATATAAATGTGGTAAAGCAGGCAGGAGACAAGGGCTTTAAAGCTTATGAGATAAAAATTGATTTGAGTGAAAACACACTTTTGAAGTCCGCCAGAGCATTTCTAATATTCAAAAACCTGGAGGAAATAGGAGAGATAATAAAATCTATTCCCGGTGTAGAGGACATAGAAAATGAAGATTTTGAATTTGAGATACAGCTTGTATTATTGACCAAAGATGATGAGGATAAAGTTTATAATACTGTCAGCAATATATCTGAAGTTGAAAAAGTAGATGTAAAAGCTGTAGATATAAAATCCGTGAAGGAGAAGAAAATCCAGGAAAATACATCTAAAGAAGATGAAATAAAAGCCAGATCCAAAAGTCAGGCTGCAGCTAAAGACACTATAAAGCCCAAGCCTGCTGTCTCAGGAACCAGGAAAAAAGAAAATAAAAATGCTGCTAAAAAACAAAACCACAAGAAAGTTCACCAATCTGTAAGGGTGGATCTGGAAAGACTCGACAAGTTCATGAACATGGTATCTGAGCTGGTCATAAATAGGACAAGGCTTGAACAGATAAGCAGCAATTATAAACTGACTGAGCTCAATGAAACTTTAGAGCAGGTTGCAAGAACCACTTCCGATCTTCAGGATCTGGTGATGAAAATCAGGATGCTGCCGCTGGATACGGTATTTAACAGATTCCCCAGAATGATAAGGGATTTGTCTGTAGAGCTGGACAAGGAAATGAAACTTATTATTCAAGGGGCGGATACAGAACTTGACAGGACAGTAATAGATGAAATAGGAGAACCTCTGATTCACTTGATCAGAAATGCCGCAGATCACGGTGTGGAGCCTAAAGAAGAGAGAATTGCAAAAGGAAAGGATCCTGTAGGTAAAATAAAACTCATTGCATATCAGGAAGGAACCAAGGCAGTAATAAAAGTTGAGGACGATGGAAGCGGAATACCTGTGGACAAGGTAAAGGAAAAGGCAGAAAGCATTGGCATAAATACGGAAGGCATGTCGGACAATGATATAAAAAATCTCATATTCATGCAGGGATTCAGCACCAATAAAGAAGTTACCGATATCTCAGGAAGAGGAGTGGGCATGGATGTGGTGAAGACCAAAATATCCTCTCTGGGAGGCACTGTTGATCTCATAAGTGAAAAAGACAAGGGATCTTCCTTTATAATAAGGCTTCCTCTTACCCTTCAGATAATTCAGGTGCTGCTTGTAGGAGCAGGGAATGAGACCATGGCCATATCCCTTGGATATGTGGACAGAGTTATAGATTACAGCGATGATATGGTTAAAATTACAAATAATAGGGAAGTTATAATATATAATGGAAGTGTAATACCTCTTGTAAGGTTGTATGACAAACTTGGAATTGCGAAATCCGACAGCAGAAAAAAATACATTGTCATAGTCAAAGTAGGGGAGAAGACTGTAGGACTCATGGTGGATTCACTTTTGGGGCAGAGGGAAATTGTCATAAAGCCTCTTGGAAAAACACTGCAGAACCTGAAAGAATACATGGGAGCAACAATACTTGGCGATGGACTTGTAACGCTTATACTGGATGTTGCTTTCATAGTGTAGGGAGGAACATTATGGATTACAAAGAACTTACACCCATACAGCTGGATGCACTTAAGGAAGTGGGCAACATAGGTACAGGAAATGCAGCCACGGCCCTTTCACAGCTTTTAAATACAAAAGTTGACATGACAGTGCCTTCTATAAACATAGTGCCTTTTCAGGACATTTTTGACAGTATAGGAGGAGATGAGATAGTTGTAGGGGTAATAGTTAGAATACTGGGGGATGCACCCGGAAACATACTGTTTATATTTGAAAAAAATACTGCTCTTGATCTTGTGCATATGCTTCTGGGACAGAAAAAAGAATACATGGACGATATGGGAAATTCGGTTGTATGTGAAGTGGGAAACATAATAGCCAGTTCTTATATGAGTTCAATGGCAAAATTTACAGGATTATATGTTATACCTTCGGTACCTGCAGTTACCTGTGACATGCTGGGTGCGATACTTTCCACCACATTTATAGAATCAGGACAATTCGATGATTATGTCATTGATATAGAAACACTGCTTATGCAGGACAACACTGAGGTAAGCGGGCATTTTTACTATGTTCCTGTGCCCGGATCTCTTGAAAAAATTTTAAATGCCTTAGGAATAGGCAATATATAGTAGTATATAATTTGGAGGGAAAAAAATGGCTAAAATATTAATTGTGGATGACGCTGCTTTTATGAGAATGATGATAAAGGACATATTAGAAAAAAATGGCTTTGAAATAGTGGGAGAAGCAAACAATGGAATAAAGGCTGTGGAATTGTATAAGAAGGAAAGCCCTGATGTGGTGACTATGGACATAACGATGCCGGATATGGATGGTATTGAAGCTGTAAAGCAGATAAAGGCCATGGATCCGGCTGCCAAGGTGATAATGTGTTCTGCAATGGGACAGCAGACCATGGTCATGGATGCAATAAAGGCCGGGGCAAGGGATTTTATTGTAAAGCCATTTCAGCCTGACAGGGTGCTGGAGGCTATAAACAAGGTTGTAAACTCATAGATGAATTGTAGTGAAATGTAAAATTGCAGTTAAAATTTTATAACCAATATAAAGGTAATGTGATTTATAACGAAATAATTGTGTAGTATTAAATTTTAAATTAAAGATTGAATTTTTACTGGAATATATGGAAATCGTACTTTAATATGCCAAGCTTATAAGTACATAATTTTGTGTACCCGCTTGTGTACATGGAGGTGTAAACATGCAGGTTGTCGTATTTAAATTGAATAATGAGCAATTTGCTGTGGAAACAGCTAAAGTTCAAAGTATAAATGATGCCATGGAGATAACGAGAGTTCCCAAGGCACCGGCCTATATAAAAGGACTTATAAATTTAAGGGGAAATGTAATATCGCTTTTAGACATAAATCTTTTGATGGATATCCCAAAGAGTGATAAAGGCGGAAGCAGTATAATCATACTTGAAATGGAAGATGAATTAGTAGGCATAACCGTGGATCAGGTAGATGAAGTTTTGGATTTAGAGGAAAATATTATTGAAAAGGTAAATGATGAAAGAAAAAAAGCCTATATAGAGGGAATAATAAATCTTGAAGACAGAATAGTTACATTGATCGATATAGACAAACTTCTTTTAAATTAGAATTTTCACAAGAAATGAGGGGAGAGAATGGCAGAAGTATTATCACAAAATGAGATAGATGACCTTTTAGCTGCCTTGTCTGCGGGAGAGCTTACTCCTGATGAGCTGCCTAAGGAGGAAGAAAAACAAAAAGTAAAGCCCTATGATTTTAGAAGCCCCCAGAAATTTTCTAAAGATCATATAAGGACTTTGGAACTTATTCATGACAATTATGCCAGGATAATTTCAAATTATTTGACTGCTCAGGTGAGAAGCACCGTGAAGGTGAAACTGGAGTCGGTTCAGCAGATAACCTATGAGGAATTTATCCATTCTGTGCCAAACCCTACTGTATTGACTATATTCAAGATGCCGCCTTTAAGCGGCTCAATATTGTTTGAAATAAATCCTCAATTTGTATTTGAAATTATAGACCTGCTTTTAGGCGGAAGCGGAGTGGGAAAGTATAAGGCCAGAGAATTTACAGATATAGATAAAAATATTATAAAAGTGGTCAATTCAGGGCTCATATCGAATTTGAAACTGGCCTGGGAAGATGTAATGCCTGTGGAAACAGAGGTAGAGGGAATTGAGACAAATCCGGCTCTAAACCAGACCCTTGCACCCAATGATCCTGTGGCACTTATAACTTTTTCCGTGGAAATGGGGAAGAAAAGCACTTTCATAAACATATGCATTCCATATCTGTCCATAGAAAAAGTGCTGGACAAGCTGGTAGTGCAGTACTGGTTCCAGGACAGCAATGAGGAAATAGTAAATGAATCCAAGGAAAAGCTGAGAAAGAGACTCAATGTAGTGGAAGTCCAGCTTTCTGCCATACTTGGAACTGCCAGTCTTACGGTGAAAGAATTTCTGAATCTGAATATAGGGGATGTAGTTGCTTTGGATGAAAGCACCAAAAGTCCCGTAAAGATGACGGTAGAAAACAAGGTATATTGTTATGGAAAGCCTGGTGTAATGGGGAAAAGCATGGGCGTTGAGATACTAGATATTATAAGTAAGGATGTGGAAAATTATGAGTAACGGGAACGGGAATGGGTTTCTTTCGCAGGAAGAAATAGATGCACTTTTAAATGGTGGAGAAGATAAAAAAGAAAAAACGGATCCATCGTCAGAAATGAACTCCCAGGGTGCAGCTGAATTGTCAGATGTACAAAAAGATTTACTTGGGGAGATAGGAAATATATCCATGGGATCTGCGTCCACAGCACTTTCTACAATAATAAACCAGCAGGTGAATATAACTACTCCCGTAGTTACTGTAACTACGTTGAAAAAATTGAAGGATGAATTTGAAGTTCCCAATATTGCCCTGGAGGTTCAGTATACCAGAGGTATAGTGGGAGAAAATCTTCTTGTGATGAAGGTGATGGACGCAGCTGTTATAGCAGATCTTATGATGGGAGGAAGCGGCCAGCTGAAAGAAGAAAAATCCGAACTCAGTGAAATAGAAGTAAGTGCGGTGTCGGAAGCCATGAACCAGATGATAGGTTCTGCAGCTACATCCATGGCCACCATGTTTATGAGGGAAGTAAATATATCCCCTCCCAAGTCAAAAATATGGACGGATCTTACAGAGCCTCTGTCCGAAGGAATAAGTGACGAGGAACCTGTGGTTAAAGTGTCATTTTCACTTAAAATAGGCAAACTGGTGGACAGTCATATAATGCAGCTCTTTCCTATGGAAACTGCAAAGAAGATAGTCTCCATAATGATGGGTCAGGAAAATGCTGAGGAAGAGGCTGCCGCCGCTGAATCTTCATCTAAAAGCAGTGAGGAAAAAAAGGATGCTCCGGCTCCACAGTCAGAAACACAATCTCCGGCTGCACAACCGGAAACACAACCTTCAGCTGCAGCTTCTGATGCGGCTTCACAGCAGAATAATTCCCGGGAAGGCAGTATAAATGAAAAACCTATAGAAACGAGTTCAGCAGGTGCGGTGAACAAAAAAGTACCGGTGAAAGAGGCGGCCTTTCAGCCCCTTGGCAAATCAAAGGCCACGGAGATCGTGCCTAAAAACATAGATCTGATATTGGATGTGCCCCTTGAAATATCAGTGGTGCTTGGAAGGACGAGAAAGAACATAAAGGATATACTGAACCTGGGAACAGGCTCCCTGGTGGAGCTGGATAAACTGGCGGAGGAACCTGTGGAGATACTGGTCAATGGAAAGAAGATAGCTTACGGTGAAGTTGTAGTAGTGGATGAAAATTTTGGAGTCAGGATAACGGGTATTGTGAGCAATGAGGAGAGGATCCAATCCTTGAGATAGATTTTTTTATAGTTGAGAGTTGAGAGTTGAGAGTTGATAGTTTTGGTTGCTTTTCGGGCTGGGCTGAAAAGCTTCATTTACTGTTAACTCTTAAATAATATACTTTTGATTTTGTTTTAATTGATAATATAATCAGATTTATAATATGCGATAAAGTAGCTATTTTAAGGGACTTTGAGCCGAAAATAACTCTTTATCTTTTGCTTAAAGTATAAACCTTAAATATGTATACCCGATAATATTAATAACAGTAAGGAACATTTGGATATGTTGATTTAAGGAGTGTGTTTATATGAAGATTAATGGGATCATTTCGAACCAGGCATTTAATATTTACGGAATAAACAAAAAGGAACATGGGACAATTAAAAACATGGATAAAAAGGATTCCATTGAAATTTCTTCTGCAGGAAAAAGCTTGAGCTCTTATTCTCCTGAGAACAAATTCATAAATTCTGAGGAAAAAGTAGAAAGTATAAGAAAGGCTGTAGAAAACGGAACCTATAATGTAGATAAAAAATTGGTGGCATCCAGAATTTTAGATGCCATGAAGGGAAAAATACTATAGTTTTCCCCATAGTTCTATGGAGGTGAGATATGCAGTGTCACTGCAGTTGATGGATATAATGGAAAACGAGTATTCAGTTTTAAAGGAGCTTCTTAAGGCCCTGGAGGATCAAAACCAGTACCTTTTAAAAAGAAAAGTATTTAAACTGGACAAAATAGTGAAAGTACTGGAGGAAAAAAGCAGGACCGTGGCTTTCTGGGAAGTGGAAAGAAGAAAAATTACAGATAAAAGGCCCATGAGGGAAGTTGTAGCAGAATCCAAAGATGAAAATATGAAAAAAACCTATGAAAATATAGTGGAATTACTCGGGAAAGTGCAGCTGCAAAAGGATACAAATGAGGCCCTTATAAAGCAGTGGCTTGTATTTACCAACCAGATGCTGAGGGCACTCAATCCGACAAGAAGGACAGTTACCTACAATGCGTTGGGAAAGAGCAGATAGTTAAAATCAATAGTTGAGAGTTTAGAATTGAAAGTTGAGAGTTAATGAAGAAATTTTTTAACTGTATTAAAAATTTCCGCCATTACTATATACTGTACACTCTCAACTCTCAACTGAAAAAAAGGAGTTGATTAAATGCCGGGACTATTTTCAATATTCAATACAGCAAAGAGCGGGCTTTTTTCACAGCAGACGGCGATAAATGTAACATCACACAATATAGCAAATGCAAGTACGGACGGGTATTCCAGGCAAAGGGCTGATCTTGTCACCACCTCGCCCTACACCATGCCAAGCATGGACAATTCAGCCGGTGCAGGACAGCTGGGAACAGGAGTGACCGTAGCTTCCATAGATAGAATAAGGGATATTTTTCTGGATTACCAGGTAAGGGTGCAGATGGGAGTAAGCGGCCAGTATACAGCTAAGGACAAATATCTGACTCAGGTGGAAAATGCCCTGAACGAGCCCACGGATACCGGAATTTCCTCCCTTGTACAGCAGTTTTTCAGTTCATGGCAGGATCTGTCGAGTTCCACGGAAAATGCAAGTACCGTTGCACAGCAGGCTTATCAGCTGACTAACAGTATAAACAGTACTTATTCACAGCTTACAAGCATCAAGAACAATACAAACACCGAGATAAAAGACCTGGTGGTGGACATAAACGGCATGCTGTCCCAGATATCAAAATTGAACCAGCAGATAAAGGATGTCAAGATATCCGGACAGAACCCCAACGATCTCATGGACAGCAGGGATCTGCTCCTGGATCAGCTGAGCAGTGAGTTTGGTATAACCATAAACCAGAGATCTCTGGACGGCATTGATGTCACCACGTCAAATGACGGCGCCATTAAGGAAGATAACGGTACAGCACCGCTTGGAACTGACGGCAGCCCGCTCAATATAGTCCAGTCCGATAATCCGGACAGTTATGACGTTGCCGGTTTTTCTTATATAACCAGCATAACCCCTGCAGAAGGCAATACAACCGGAGACGGTGATTATACCGTTGTTTATTACAGGAAAGGGGATACCCTTACAGATGACAATAAAGTCACCCTTACGGTTACTATGACAGCAGATGAGGCGAAGCAGCTGGATGAGAGCAGAGTGCTCTGGGCTGATAAAGATGGGATGGCTTATAGCGTTAAAAATGATGGCAGCGGTGAAATTACCAATAGTGATGGAACGGGAGATTTAACAGATGGATCAACTGTTAATTTCGCTCAACTGGCACTTTTCAAGCCGCCTACGGGTGAGCTGAAGGGCTATATGGCTGTACAGCAGAATGTGGATGATTACCAGGATACACTGAATAAATTTGCAAAGGCACTGGCCCTTTCCGTAAATGCCATAATAAGTCAGAGCAGCAGCTGGGTTGCAGACGGAGACAATGCTGATTCCCATGAAGGAGGCATAAACAATTTCTTTGTAAATGCAGATCCCGGGACTTCAGGTTCCTATACTGCAGAAGACGAAAACAGCATAAATGCGGAGAACATAACGGTAAATGTGGCAATATTGAATGATCCTTCAAAAATAAAAACTGCCACCAAATACGATTCAAAGGGAAATTCCCTCAATGACAGCACCGATGGAAACAGGGCCGCAGCAATAGCACAGCTGGCAAACAGTCTTATGAATATACAAAGTGTGACTTCAACTTCAACTAGAGATGAATTGGTTGAAGACATATTTTCCACAAATGACAAGTTGAACAATGTGTATTCTGTGGGAAGCGTGACGGGAGGTTCCACTATTGACAACTACTTTGATGATCTGGTGAACAAGGTTGGAATGCATGAGCAGGAGGCAAAAAATCAGGTGAGCAATGAAGCCACCCAGCTTGCCAACTATACTCAGTCAAGGGAATCTGTATCAGGGGTTTCCATGGATGAGGAGATGACAAATCTCATACAATTCCAGCACTGCTACCAGGCAAATGCAAAGATGATATCGACAATTGATGAACTTCTGGATGTAGTGGTGAATGGACTTAAAAAATAAATTCAATAGTTGAGAGTGAAGAGTTGAGAGTGGATAGTTGATGAAGAAATTTTTTAATAAAATTAAAAAATTTTCACCACCACTATTAACTATACACTATATACTTTGCACTATGTACTTTACACTTAATAAAAGGTGGTGTTATTTTTGAGAGTAACAAATAAATTATTGTCAAATAATTTTCTGACGGATATGCAGAGAAATCTTGCAAATTTGAGTAAAATTCAGACTCAGATGTCTTCCATGAAGAATTTTTCAAAGCCTTCGGATGATCCAATAAATGTGCAGAGGGCAATGCAGCTTCAGACTTCTATAGATTACAATGCCCAGTATGCCGTGAATATAAAAGCCGCCCAGGGATGGATGCAGACTACGGACACAGCTCTTGTCCAGCTCAACACGGTGCTTACAAATATAAGAAACAATCTGGAAAAGGGAGGCAATGCAGCTTATACCCAGGATGAAAGGGATAAGGTTAATGATGAAGTAAATCAGCAGGTATCACAGATTGCACAGCTTTTAAACACTAATTTCAAGGGAGAGTATGTATTCGGAGGTACTGCAGGTCTTTCAAAACCCGTAAGCACTTCAACTTATGATATAACCCGGAGTACAGATACCTATAAGGGCTGTGTCAGAATAGATTATTCAGATAAAGATGGGAATACGGTAGATTATCTCCCTGATGTGATTTCAGATGGATTTGATATAAATAATTGGACATCACAATCTGTTTCTGCTCTAAAAACCAAGGGCACAGTAAGCTTTACTATTGAAGGGACAACATATAATTTGGATTTGTCTGGTTTGCCTGATACACCAAAAGCAAATGATGTAATCGACAAATTAAATAGTGATGCAACTCTTAAAGGTAAAATTAACATAGTTAAGGTTGATGATAATACTGTAAAATTCACAGCAGTGAATAATAGTGATGTTGTAGAAACTAATTTAACAGAAGGCAAAACTGTGACTTTTAATGGTGAATCTTTTACTATAGATCCTATGGATTCAAGCGTGGATGATGTGGTGAAGGATTTGAATACTCAGATACAGAGTTCCACTTCAACATTGAGAGACAAAATAAATGTAGTCAAGACCAATGATGGAAATATAAAATTTCTGGCTGTAGACAGCAATGATGACATAAATCTATCTACTGATATAACCGATATGAATATACCTACTGGAGGACAGCAGCTTTCCAGCATGGATCTGGAAAACATAGGAGCTTCCAAGAATATAGAGGTATCCCAGGGAGTTGTGCTGGATTACAACACCACGGCGGTGGATGTGATGAAATACGGTTCGGGGGAAAATGATGATATAAGACTTTTGATGGACAGGATAGAACATCATATGGCGGGACAGGTTGAGAAAACAGATGCCAGCGGAAATGTCCTGAAGGATTCAGATGGAAATATAATTTATGAGGATAATCAGACAGAAGCTAAAGAAAAGCTTACGAATCAGGATCTTATAGATATAGATGCAGCTTCGAAGCAGGTGCTCAAGGTGGATTCCCAGATAGGTGCCAAGGAAAAGAGAATGGATGGATTGTCGGATCAAAACTCTTCTGCTAAAGTGGATATGACTGACATACTTTCAAAAACAGAGGATATAGACATATCGGAAAAAACCATAGAATATTCTACCATGATAACAATCTATCAGGCATGTCTCCAGACCGGAGCCAGTATAATGCAGCCTACGCTTATGGATTATATCAGTTAAAAGTTAATAGTTAATAGTTAAAAGTTCAGGAAGAAATTTTTTAATAAAATTAAAAAATTTCCACCATTACTATATACTGTACACTATACACTCTTAACTAAATAAAGGATGATAATATGGAATTAAAGACAAAGTATCACGGTGTAAGACATTATGATGAAAAAGACATAATAACCTTTAAAAAGGGTATTCCAGGGCTGGAGAATTTAAAGAAATACATCATATTTCCTGCAGAAGAAAATGAGATGTTTTATATACTCCAGTCCATAGAGGATTTAGCCATAGGACTTATTCTCGTTTCACCGTTTAATGTATTGAGGGATTATGAATTCAAATTGGATGAGAACAAGGGGAAAGACCTGGGCATAAGCAGTCATGAGGATATATTAATCATGAATACAGTGACTCTCAGTTCAAAAATAGAAAGTATAACCGCAAATCTGAAAGCCCCGCTGGTTATAAATATAAATAAAAAAATTGGGGAACAAATAATACTGGATAACTCGGATTATCCCATAAAATACCCACTTTTTGAGGAGGGAGCTTGATTGCTGGTTATAAGCAGAAAAAAAGGAGAATCCTTTTTAATTGGTGACGATATAGAAGTAACTGTTTCAAGGATTGAAGACGGTACGGTGAAACTTTCCATAGCCGCTCCGAAAAATATTACTATACTTAGAAAAGAACTTTATGATGAAGTGAAGAAGGAAAATAAAAATGCAGCAGCTTCAGATATGAATCTGCTTAAAAAATTAAAAAAATAAATTCAGGTGCAAAATAAATAAAGAGGTGTTTAGCATGGAAGTTACAGGTATGGGTCAAGGAGGACAGATGCCTTTGGAATTAAGCACAGGTACATCAGGGACGACTGCCGGAGTTTCCGGAAATAAAGCCGGTATAGAAACTGAGGGCCCGGAGTTTTTGAAGGGCCAGGCAGCAGTACAGAAGACCGGTCAGAAAAATGTAACTGTAAAAAGTGCAAAAGATGCGGCAGATGAGGCGAATAAATTAATGGCTGAATCCCGGACTCATCTAAAGTTTGAAATCTACGGTAAATTCAATGATATCGTAGTTCAGGTGCTTGACGATAATACAAACGAGGTAATAAAAGAAGTGCCTCCAAAGAAGATAATAGACATGGTGGAGAAATTTTGTGAGCTGTCGGGATTTTTTATGGATGAAAAAGCTTAGTTCAATGCACAAATCGCAATGCACGATTCATAATTAATGAAGAAATTTTTTAATTATATTAAAAAATTTCATACAAAATTGTGAACTGTGAATTATAAATTGTGAATTGAAAAAGGGGGTGTTGTTATGGAATTCAAGTTAAACAAGATAGACCCTGAAGTGAGGCGCAGAGTAAAGGAAACTACCAGTGCCGATAAAGTCCATAATAAGAGAAAGATATTTATAGACAGCAATAACAAGGACAAGGGAAAAAAAGAGCAGGGAAATTTTGAAAGAGAGCTCAGCAAATATAAAGAGGGAAAAAGCAGAAAGAAAATAGTAGTACAGGCTACCAGGGTGAAAGAAGTAAAAGTCGATGCCTTTAGAGAGGAAAAAAATTCAACTTCAAAAGTGGACAACATGGGAAGTATTATAGATGTTAAAAAATGAATAGTTTTAAGAGTTAATAGTTAAGAGTTAATAGTGAATAGTCAATGAAGAAATTTTTTAACGGAGTTAAAAAATTTCCATTTATACTATATACTTTTCACTCTGCACTATTAATTAAAGAAGGAGGGAATTAGCATGTATACTGCTAATGCTTACAATACCTATAAAACCAACAGTGTGAATTTTGCTTCCAAGGACCAGCTGCTTCTGATGCTGGTGGACGGAGGAGTCAAATTTGCAAAGATAGGAAGACAGGCAATACTTGATAAAGATGCTAAGAAAGCACACGAGAATATAATAAAAGCTGAAAATATATTCTATGAGCTTATGGCAACGCTGGATGTTTCAAAAGCGGGAAACTGGGGACAGTCCCTCATGGCCGTGTATGACTTCATAGTGAGAAGACTTACGGATGCCAATATAAAAAAAGATGCGGCAATAATGGATGAGGTAATTCCAATCATAGAAAATGTAAAGGACACATGGGAGCAGGCTTACAAGGTTTCAAAGAAAGTGAAGAGTGAATAGTTAAGAGTATATAGTGATGGAAGATTTTCGTCAGCGGCCGAAAATCCTCAATAACTTTACACTATCAATTCTCAACTCTTAACTCAATAAAGGAGGTATGAAAATGGCAGACAGTACAAGCAGCAGCATGCCTGTGGGTGCAACAGGTGCAGGCGGCGGAAACGTGCTGAGAATTACAGGACTGAATACAGGTCTTGACATAGATGCAATGGTAAAGAAGATGCTGACGGCAGATCAGACAAAAGTAGATCAGGCAAAGCAGCAGCAGCAGCTCATACAGTGGAGACAGGAAGCCTATCAGAGCATAATAAAGGATGTAAAAGATTTACAAAGCACCTACTTTGATTTAACAAAAAGCACAAGTTATCTACTGTCTTCAAATGCATACAACAATATGGTGGCAGCGAGTTCTGATGCTACTACAGTAAGTGCAAAGGCAGGGACCAATGCGACAGCTGGAAATTATAAGATATCAGTGAGTCAGATTGCAGAAAATGCAGGTATAAGCAGTCTCAATTCTATAGGCAGTCAAGTTAAGCTGAACACTGTAGAGGGTTGGAGCGGAAAAACAATAACTTTTAATGACGGAACTGCTATTTTGGATTTGTCAGGGTTTACAGGAACGACAGGGGCTGAATTAACTTCATATATTAACAACCAGATAAGTCAAAATTCAGATTTGAACGGAAAGTTGTCCACTTCATATGTAAAAGATCAAAATGGCAGTGAGTATATAAAATTTACACCTTTATCTGATACTGAGATTAAAATAATAGATGACGGCGGTATAAGTGATTTAAATAATTTGGTTGGCAAGGGTATAGTATCAACTTCCGCAGATACAAAACTCACTTCACTTGGATCAGGACTTGATGGAAAAATTGTAATGAATTTAAAGTATAATGGAAAGGAAGTATCTGTTTCTTTAGATAATAGTTCTACAGGCAAAAACGGATCTGCTACAGTGAATGATCTGATTACAGCTGTTAAAAATGCCACGGGAGGAGCTGTAACAGGCAGTTTTGATGATATGACAGGCAAGTTTACCTTGCAGACTGCGTCTACGGGAAGTACGTCAAGTCTGCAGATCGAAACGGATATGTCAAATCCTACGGAAGACAATCCATCACAGGGAACAACTACGGCTGAGTTATTGAGTGTTCTTGGGCTGGATACATCAATGAAAAATGGAAGTGATGCTGTTGTTACAATTACAGAACCAGGTTCAAGCTCCGGTACGACTTTAACCCAATCTTCCAATAACTTTACTGTAAATGGTGTTACCTACAGTATAACAGGGACAATTGCAGCAGATAGTCCTGTAAATATATCGGTAACTCAGGATACATCAAAAGCACATGATCTCATTACAAACTTTATCGACAAGTACAATAATCTAATTGGAGAAATACAGGACAAGCTCAGTGAGAAAAAAGATTATGACTATTCGCCTCTTACAGATGCGCAGAAAGAGGAAATGAGTGATACAGATATAACCAACTGGGAGAACAAGGCCAAGGAAGGCATACTCAGAAATGATGATAATCTCCAGCAGCTTCTGGATAATCTCACTAGTGCATTTACAACTCCTGTAACTGACAGCAGCGGCAAAAGCATATCTTCTTTATATTTTGGAAGTTTAGGTTCCAGTTCTATAGGAATTGACATTTCAGACGATTATACACAGGGATCCAAGCTTGTTATTGATGAAGACAAGCTTACGGATGCACTTACAAACCATGCACAAGATGTAATAAAATTGTTTACCACTTCATCTGACAGTACAGTTGCTTCAGATAAGTTCAATCAGTCGGGAATATTTCAAAGGATAGACAGTATTATAGACGACAATGTTGGCGTAATAGGGAGCACATATAACAGCGGCGTACTTACAAAGTATGCCAATCTACAGGATGATTACAGTGTAACCGGCGGAAGTGGAACAGGTACTCTGCCGGATCAGATATATCAGCAGCAGCTTCTTATAAATACATTGACTGACAGGATGAGCAACGACCAGACAAAATACTACAACCAGTTTACACAGCTGGAAGTGGCCATGGAACAGCTCAATGCACAGCAGTCTACACTTTCACTGTACCTGGGATAAATGTTAGTTGAGAGTTGAAAGTGAAGAGTTGAGAGTGAAATTTTTTAATAAAGTTAAAAAATTTCTACTAAATTACTATATACTATTAACGCTCCACTTTTAACTAAATAAAAGAGGTGTGATATGAAAAGGACTGTTGAAGAGATATTGACGGATTATAAGAGATGTACGGAAGATATTGTAGAAATACTTAAAAAAGATGATTTCGATGCTCTCCAGGATAAAATAAAAATAAGGCAGTGTATTTTAAATGAACTCATTTCTGATAATCACATAAAAGTTGAGTCCAAAAAAGTTTATAAGGAGCTAAATATAAGTGAAATTGAAAATGAAGCAGGCAGGCTCATGAAAGAAAAAGCTTTATTTATAAAAGGAAAACTCAATAACATATCCAGAAACAAAACTGCCAGCAGTGCCTATGGCAATGTTGGAAGCGGGGCAAAAATATTCAGTAAAAAAATTTAAAAGACTATAAAGGCCTGTAAGGGGAAGCCGATAATTGAACTAGAACGATAGAAAAAGTTAAAAGTTTATGAGAATAGTTGAAAGTTGAGAGTTAAGAATTGAAAGTGAATGAAGAAATTTTTTAACAGAGTTAAAAAATTTCCACCAATACTATATATTATTGACTCCACACTATAAACTAAAGAAAAAAAAAATTCAACTGATTAAGGATGAATTGGTTTGTTGATAATGCTAATAAATCAATACATCTGGGAGGTTGAAGAGTTGAAGGAAAGTCTGGTTTACAACAAAGCTTTTAAATTTTCTGTAAGCATAGTTGAATTATATAAGTATCTGTCACAGGAAAAAAGGGAGTATGTTCTTTCAAAACAGCTGTTAAGATCAGGAACCAGTATTGGAGCGAATGTTAAAGAAGCTGTACAGGCATCAAGTAAGAGAGATTTTTTAATGAAAATGAATATAGCCTTAAAGGAAGCTTCAGAAACTGACTACTGGTTGGAACTTCTAAAAGCAACTGGATATATAAATGTAAAAGCATCAGAATCAATCGTAAATGACTGTAAAGAATTAAATAAAATGCTTGCATCTATAGTGAAGACAACTAAAGAGAAACTTAGGTAATATTAGTTGAAAATTGAGAGTGGAGAGTTTACTACATGAATTACTTTCAACTTTCAATTCTCCACTCTCCACTAAAAGAATCTGTTAGTAAACTCCAATTAGGTTATAGTTGATAAATTAGTTATAGCTTAAAAAGAGGTAACTATAAATAAGGTGGACAAGGACGTCCAGTACAAAAAATCAAGGAGGAATAAAAATGATAATAAATCACAATCTTATGGCAAACAATGCACTGAGAAATATGGGTATAAATTCAAACAGTGCAGCTAAGGCAATGGAAAAACTTTCTTCAGGTCTCAGAATAAACAGGGCAGGAGATGACGCAGCAGGTCTTGCAATCTCCGAAAAGATGAGAGGCCAGATAAATGGATTAAACCAGGCTTCCAGCAATTCACAGGATGCTATATCCATGATACAGACAGCTGAAGGTGCATTAAATGAAACCCACAGCATACTTCAGAGAATGAGAACACTTGCCACCCAGGCAGCTAATGATACAAATGTTGAAGTCGACAGAGGAGAAATACAGAAGGAAATAAACCAGCTTTCATCTGAAATCAACAGGATAGGTAATACTACTGAATTCAACACCCAGGCTCTTTTGAAGGGTGATGGAACTCAGAATCTGGATAAGACAGGTGTAGTTACAGATGTAGTTTTTGGTGGTGGTGCCACTAATAATACTCAAGCAACTCAGTTGGTAACAATAGCAGCAGCAGCTACGGCTGGTTCTTCATTAACAGTTACGTTGAATGGTGAACAAATTAATTTAACTTATGCAGCTAATGCAACTGCAGCAAATGATGGTAAAATTGTAGATGGAACTAATACTGGAAATGCAGCACAAATATATATAGATTCTACATCGGCTGCAGCAGCAGACGATGCTGATGCTATAGCGAGTGCTTTAAATGCAGTAATTCAGCAGAATTCCACATTGAAGGGTGGATATACAGCAACAGCTACATCAGGTGTTGTAACAATTAAAGCAACAGCAGGTGGACAGTTTGCCGGTGCAGCAGGGAATATAGCAGCATCGACGGCATCATCAACAACATTTGTATCAGCAGCAGCAGCAGCAAGTGTCGGTACTACCACTTATACTGCAGCAACAGCTGATGAAACTTTAGTTTTAGCTGATACAGCAGCAGTAGCTAATCTTGTCGGAAAAGGTATGATGATAGGAGATCATGAAATAGAATTCTATGATGCCAGCAAGGGAGCATATACTGGAAATGCAATTGGTGTTGACATATCAGGAGCAGGTAATGGAACTGATGTTGCAGGTAAAATAGTTGCTCAGCTTGGAACTAAATTTGATGATGTTACTATTACTAATGCTGATAATGTACTTACATTTACATCTAAACTTCAGGGAGAAGCAGGAAATACAGCTAAAATTTCCGATGGTGGAATTCAGCAGGAATTCAAAGCTACTTTCCAGGTAGGAGCTAATCAGGGACAACAGCTCAATATTGATATAAATGATATGAGATCTATTGCACTTGATATTACAGGAAAAGCAGGTTCGAGCGATGCAGCAAGTGGAGCAGCATATACTTCAACTAATACAGTTACCAATGGAACAGATGCTATAACAAGGGAAGCTTCTCTTGATGTATCAACTGCAACTAATGCAACTAATGCAATAAAGACTATAAATAATGCTATAGAGAAAGTTTCATCTGAAAGGTCAAAGCTTGGTGCTTTCCAGAACAGATTGGAACATACAATAAACAACCTGGGAGTTTCATCAGAAAACTTGACTTCAGCTGAATCCAGAATAAGAGACGTTGATATGGCAGCAGAGATGTCCGAGTACTCAAAGAACAATATTCTTTCCCAGGCTGCACAGGCAATGCTGGCTCAGGCAAATACTCAACCACAGCAGGTTTTACAGCTGCTTAGGTAATAGTGGCCTGGCCCCAATACAAAAATTGGAAATGTGAATTTTGGTTAAGTATTTACAGGGTCTCTTGAAGAGTGATCTTCAAGCATATTGGGTGAATTGCTGGAACTTCCTTAAGCTGTTTCTCTAAAGCAAAGTCTGAAAGGACAGGTGTTATAGATTGAAAAGCAAACAGATTGGATAATCAGCAGCCAAGCTCCTGTGCCGAAAGGCTGGAGAAGGTTCAACGACTAGGACGAACGGGCTAAACATTTTTATAGTTGAGAGTTGAAAGTGAAAAGTTAAGAGTAAAGGAAGATTTTCGGCGGCAGCCGAAAATCCATCAAATTTAATTTTTGACTGAAGTTAAAGTGTATGCTTATGAGGTCTGTAGGGAAGAGGCTTCCCGAAGTGCCCAACCCCGGCAATTAGTTGAAAGTTGAAGGTGGATAGTTAAGAGTGAATGAGGAAATTCAGCGAACTGAATTTCAACTATAACTGTTAATTATTAATTCATGACTTTTAACTGGAAAAACGGGTGAAGATATAGTCTGGCAGTGATTGAAAGGTCATTGGTGAAACGCAAGCAAATCAACAGCCTCAGCAGGTTCTTCAGTTATTGAGATAAGCAGAGAGCCAAATTTAATGGTAATTAAATTTGTGCGAATCGCTTACTCCACCGACATTAGGAGGCGGAGTTTCCTTTAGAGGAAGAACTTGAAGTAAGAATAAAGAGTTTTAATAATTAATTGAATAGAATGTAATAACATAAAGAGAGGACTAATCGGTGTGATTGGTTCTCCCTTTTTAATATTAGATAACTTAGTTATAGAATCTAATCTAAAATTACCTTCATTATAACAGGGGATGATAAAATGGATAATGAGTCCATTTCGGAAAAGAAGTCTAAAATTCCGGATGACTTTTTTTATATTGTTAAAGTGAATATGGATATTAGCGGGTGCAAATTAAATTTTAAAATATCAGATAGAGATCTATTACAATTAATTTCTTGTGACGATTGTATGGTAAAAAGCATTTGTTTTGACTATAAAGGCGGTAGGAAAAGTGTACTGGAGTGTATAATATCAACTAAAGATTTATTAAAAACATATGCTTTTATTACTTATGAATTAAAATTATTAATTATTAAGACACTTTTATTGATAAAAAATGTTAAAGATTTATCGATAGATGATAATATAAGTTGTGCTATTGAAAATGAAAAAGAAGCTGTTGAAAGAGATATCCCTATTATTCCATATAGTGAGAAGTACCTTGAATTAGTGGTAGAACCTGCTAATATCAAAGAAAATGAATTTACATATATTATGAAAAGCTTTATTAAAAATTATTATAGATTTGATGATTCTTTGTTCTGGATGTATGTTTCTTATTCAGTAATAGGCAAAAGTAATGTAAAAAATAAATTTGATTTTATATCTCAATACAGTATTTTGTGGACTGCATTTAATGCATTTTATTCTAAAATATATCCTGATAAAAGAGACAGGGAAGCGGTAGAAGCAATTGCTAAAGAGGAATATGTGAAAGAATATTTTTCTTGTATACTTAAGTCACCCGATAAATGTAAGCTTTTGAAAGAATTCTGTGGTGAAACAGTAGTTCTTAGAAAAGATAATAATGTTTCAAAAAAGTTGGAAGAAAGTATGGAGAAAATGGATTATGACGGAATTGCACTTAATGCAGTGCTATGTTTATACGCAATTAGGAATGCGGTGGTTCATGGATATGCGAAAAAAGAGTCGAAATTGTGCAGAGATGCTTTTGAAATTTTAAATCCATTGATAAAGTTAAGTATAATTAATAAAGTTAAATAGGAATATTGATCTCCCAAATGATTTTAGTTTGGGAGAATTGTTTTGTCTAAAGGAAGAACATAAGTTAAGTTACTAGATATATTCATTAAAGTACGATTGAGATATTTCGATAACTATAATATTAAATAGAAAATATTTAAAGTATTATGTTGTCATATTGCTTTTCAGAAGTTAATAAAATAGCTTTTATTTTAATAGATATTTTTATTTGGGATAGATTGAAAAGGGAGGCTGATTTATGAGGATAAGCGGCTGTGTTATGGTTAAAAATGAAGAAAAAAATATAAAGAGATGTATTGACAGCTTTAAGAATATAGTCCATGAAATAATAGTAGTGGATACTGGTTCTACAGACAGGACGGTGGAAATAGCAGAAGAATGCGGGGCAAAAGTGTATTATTATAAGTGGAATGACGATTTTGCTTCGGCCAGAAATGTGGCCCTTGATAATGCAAGTGGAGATTGGATTATATATATGGATGCGGATGAATATTTTTATAATGCCACTGCTAAAAATATTCCTTTACTTTTAAAACGCGTGAGAACTGATGTGGATAGCTTGCTCTGTGAGCTTGTGAACATAGATAATTCCGACAAAAAGGAAAAAAGTACGGCACATGTCATAAGAATATTCAGGCATAAGCCCAGGATAAGATTTAATTATAAAATCCATGAAGTAGTCATGAATAACGGTAAAAAAATGAGATGTGCCAATGTATCCAGAGATTCTTTGCTTATCTACCATACAGGTTATTCTTCGGAGATAGTTTTGAATAAATTTAAAAGAAATTTGGCCATATTGAAGGAAGAGGAGAAAAGTCCCAACTGCAGGGATATGACATATTTTTATCTTGGAGACTGCTATTTTCCACTTAAAGAGTATGAAAAAGCAATAGAATATATGAAAAAATACATAAGTACAGGACATGTAAATATGGGGTCGAATATGAAACCCTACAGTGTTGTAATACAGTCTATGATTCGGCTTGGCTGTAAATATGAAGACATAATGCAGGAAATAGATACAGCTGTTGAAAAGTTTCCCGGGCACCCCCTCCTTTACAACCATAAGGCGGATGTTGAATACTTCAATAATAAATTTGACAGTGCACTTAAATTATATCATAAAACCCTGAAACTTCAGGATGTCTATGATGATGTTGAAACTAATTTTGTAGAAGGGAATTTATTTGATATCTATTATAAGATGGGATATATATATGAGTGTAAAAATGAATGTGACAATGCACTGGAATACTATTTAAAGTCTTTAAAGGGAAAAAAAGATTATATACCACCCTTTGAGAGATTGATGAGGATAATAAGAAGTGAAAATGCTGAAGATATAATATTCTTGCTGAAGTCAGTATATGACGACAATGAGGAATCTGATGTGGCGTTTCTGGTACGTGAATTGATGAAATTGAAGGTTGGGAAGGTACTTATGTATTACACCAATATTTGGCTTAAAAAATTTCATAAAGAGGACAGCAGTATAGTATTCACTTTTCTGTGCAATAAAAATTATGAAGAAGCTTATAAATATTTTTCCAAACTTTATTTTGAGGATTGGAGTTATGTTTATGCACTGTTTTCTGTAATATCATCTGTAATGTCAAAAAATAATAAAAATATAGATGAGATAATTGATTTTGTGAAGCCTTCTTTTAGAAGGTTCATGATGTGTTATACAGGAAGAAAAGATGTTGGATTTATACCTGATGATAAACATGATTATTTGAGGATATTGACGGAGTTTTTATTACTTGATCTTAAAGAAGAAGCACATAAGATATTGGACATGAGGGGTAAATTTGATATTGATGCATATGATTCCATAGGAAATATTTTAATGGATTGCAGGAATTATAAATATGCAGCGGAAATATATAAAGAATGTCTTGATTATGGTGATATTTATGATGAGGGGTATATATGCAATAAAATAGGAATAGCTTATTTTAGATTATATGATTATGAGAATGCCTTTATATATATAGAAAAAGCTATTGCATCTGGATATGAAAATAATTTGAATTTTGAATATTTAAGGTGGATATATGAGAAAAGTAATAATGATTTAATGAAAGTAAAAATTAAAAAAATCACAGAGAAGAATATTTTGTTAAATAGTACTTTAGGAGGTGATTTATAATGAAATATTACAGTGTATTATTTATAGATGAATTTAAAAAAGAAAAATTTTTCTCAAAAATTAAACTCAATATATTTAAAAATCTTATGATCGAAAATAAGATAAATTCTATAGTAGATACAATAGAAAATATGGATAATAATAAAAATAGATATGATTTGGTAGTGGCTGATTCAGTAGTAAAGGAAAATAATAAGTATAATAATTTCATAGAGGAAATGAAAAACCTAGATATATCTTTTGTGGAAATTGAAACACATATGTTGATTATGGCTGGAAAAGTATTTAAACATAATATTAATTTTAGAAAGAAGGAACCTTTAGGAGAAAAAAATTATTGCTTAATTAATTATAAAGATTTACAAGACTTGGATTTAAAAGAGCAAGGCTGGATTAATGAACAACTGGAAATATTCATACAAATACTTCTTAATAAAGATAGTAAAATAATTTTATTTTCATTGGATAAATCTGAAAAAGAATGTAAAAAATTTATAGAAAAATTTCAAAGTAATAATATAAATACTGTAAAATTAGATAGTATCTATGATATAGTTGAATTAGTTTCAAATAGCAAAATAATTGTTGATTTTGATACAAAAATTTGTCAGCTGGCATTTGGTCTGGGAATACCTTTTTTATCTGTAGAATTGAAAAAAAATATATCAGAAATTAAGTCAATTTTAAATGAAAAAGGTTTATTTCTTGATGATATTAATGCTGGAAATATGGTTAAAAAAGTTGAATTTATTTTGGAACATTATGATTTATTGGTTGAAAAACTGGATAATGTTAAAGAAAAGTATTTTGTGCAAAACAATAAACTTTTGCTTGAAACTTTCAATAAAATTGAGCCTAAGAAAAAGAAGACTGCTGAGGTTAAAAATTTTATTAATAAAGAGGAAAAGTTTATAGGTACTGTAGGATGTAAAAAACTACATTTGGGGTGCGGGAGAAATATACTCAAGGATTGGATAAATTTAGATCTCATGAAACTTCCAGGTGTAGATGTAGTTGCGGATTTAGATAACTGTGATAATATTAGGCTTCCTTTTGATGATAATTGTTTTGAAGAATTTTATGCAAGTCATTTAATTGAACATATAAAAAACACATTGCCTATGATGGAGGAATTACATAGGGTGGCAAAACCTAATGCCAAGGCTATTTTTAGATGCCCTTATGGTTCTAGTGATGAAGCTTTTGAAGATCCTACCCACGTTAGACAATATTTTATCAATTCGTTTAGATATTTTGGACAGCCATTTTACTGGAGAGCTGACTATGGATATAGAGGGGATTGGAGAGTAGAAAAGATTATTCTGAGAGTCGACAAAAATAGATATAAAAATATTAAATCTGATGAAATTTTACAAGAGGTAAATAGATATAGAAATGTTGTGAAAGAAATGATTGTTGAATTGAAAGCTATAAAACCGATAAGACAAACTAATAAAAACTTGCAAGAAAAAGTAAATATTGAATTTCAGTTGCAGTAAATAATATTATTTTGTCTAAGAAGGGGGAAATGTCAGCAATGGTATATAGTGATATATTTAGGAAAATTCAAAATAAATATATAGATTATCCAGATGAGATAACTATAGAAACTACAGGTAAATGTAATGCTAAATGTAAATTCTGTCCTCATTATGAATTAGACAGACGGTTTATTGATATGGAAGATTCTTTATTTTTTAAAATAATAGGAGACTTGAAAGAAATACCTATTAATCATAAGTTTAATATATCTCCATTTAAGGTTAATGAACCTTTAATGGATAATAAATTTTTTGAAAAAATAGGGGTCATAAATACAGAACTTCCTAATGCAAATATAAGGTTTTTTTCAAATTTTAATATGGCTACTTTTAATGACATAGAGAGATTAAGTAAAATAAAAAATTTAGATACATTATGGATTTCGTTAAATGAAATAGAAGCTGATAGATATAAAGAAGTTATGGGATTAGAATTAGATAAAACTCTGGATAATATTAAAAATCTTTTAGAATTTAATAAGAAATATAAAATAATAGATAAGGTATCTATTAGCCGAGTTGCTGATGATACTTCAAAAGATATAGAATTCAAAAATAAGTTTGATAGAATTTTTGGAAAATATTCTAGCGAATATGATATTAAATTTATAAAAAGAGCAGAATGGATTGACTTTTTGGGTAAGCAGCATGAAGTGCCGGGAAATGAGCCATGTTTAAGGTGGTTTGAGGTAAACATAACTTGCACAGGAAAGGTAGCTTTATGCTGTATGGATGGCAAAGGAGAATATTGTATTGGAGATGTAAATGAGCAGAGTGTGCTTGAGATATATAATAGAAAGGAATATAGGGAATTAAGAGAAAACATATATCCAAGAAAATTTATTGCTCCATGTAATAGATGCTCGTTATAATATATAAGCTCTATCATTATTAGCTTAACATTTATGCGAATTCTAGGCAATTATATTTTATAGTAAATTTTAACTAGGGAGTACAAATTATGAAATTAGAAAAAGCTGATAAAAATAATTTTTTTAGTGATACATTTTATTCTACTATAGATTTTTATGGTAAACTTACAAATGAATCTAATGCTACTGATATAAGAAATTTAACTGCCAATAAAAAAGATTTAAGCGATATTTTCTTAAAATTTATAAATAAAGATTTTAATTTTATAAAAGACATATCCCAAATGCTACAATTAAATATTTTAGACAGACGAAGATACATATGTATTATTCTAAGAAGTGTGGTAGAACAAGTTATTTT
>NZ_PVXP01000022.1 GCF_002995845.1 Clostridium luticellarii
AATACAAAGATTGAGGAGGAAATAATGTATATGGATAAAGAGAATTTAAAGCAAGAAATATTAGACATATTAAAAAAACATAATTATATAAGCGGATTGAGTGAATGTCCAATGACTACTTTAAAATTTCTTTTAAAAATAGATAATGCTCATTTGGATGCTTCTCCAATTTACGATGCTTTATGTGAACTTGAAGAAGAAGATAAGGTAATAAAAAGCTTTGAGCCATCTGCAGGTAATTTGAATATGAAAATCAATGCGTCAAGATGGTATTTAAAGCAATAGGAAAAATAAAAAAACTGTAGTGAGAGTATAGATTAATTTCTATACATATCTGGTCCAATACACCGTGTACGGAAAATCTTATTGTATTATGATACCCTACATGGGAAAGAAATGTAAATATGGGTATGGAAAGATGAATATAGATTAGTCTCATTTATGACATAAGATAAATATAATAAATAAGTGATAATAACAGATTTTATTATATTTGGAGGTAAAATAAATGAGATTTATAATAGATAGTAAAGTATATGATACTGAAAAATCTGAAAGGATTATAAAATATAAAAAGGAATATCCGCTAGAGGGTCCTTTAGGTCTAATAATAGAACCTAAGTACGATACCATTTTGTATAGGACCAGAAGAGGTAATTGGTTTTCGGTGGCTATAAAAAGTTTTGACAAGAAGGTAGCATATAAAGAAAGCAATGATACGGTGAAAAAATTGTTTAAAAGTTTGAATGAAGTTGAGCTCTATAATAAATATTTTGGTACTTTAGAAGAAGCATAAGGGGAGGTAGCTAATGACTATAAAACCTGTAGTTGAGTGGAACATATTTATTGCCGCCATATGTCGCCCATTGCATGTATTTTGAAAAAAATTTTAAACCTTTAAAACCTTTTAAAATATTTTTTGCGTTCTAAAAAAATCAGCCTTAAAGCTTAGTATATAAAGCTTTAAGGTTTCTAAAATATTTTTATAATTTAATGAGTTTTGCAATACTTTCCACATGAGCGGTATGGGGAAACATATCCATGAGTTTTACCTTATCTAATTTGTATCCGAAGCCAATAAATGTATTGAGATCATTTACCAGGGATTTGGGGTTGCAGGATACATAGATTATTTCCGGAGCATTGAAGTCTATAATCTGCTTTATTGCCTTTGGGTGTATTCCCGGCCTTGGGGGATCAAGTATTATTATGTCGGGTTTATCCTCCAGAGTCTTCATTGCGTGTATTACATCTCCTGCTATAAATGTACAATTTTTTATTCCATTCAGTTTTACGTTTTCATTGGCGGATTTTACGGCTTCTTCTATAAGTTCTATTCCTATTACTTTTTTCACGTGGGGAGACAGTATCTGGGCTATGGTTCCAGTCCCACAGTACAGGTCAAAAACTGTTTTTGAAGAAGCATCCACAATAAAATCCTTTATTATACCGTACAGTTTTTCAGTACCTCTGGAGTTGGTCTGAAAGAAGGATTGGGGATAAATTTTGAATTTTAATCCCATAATTTCCTCTATTATATAATTATTTCCATATAATGTTTCCGCTGAATCTATTTTCACTGTGTCGGATAAGTTATCATTTATAGTGTGGATTATACCCTTCAGCTGGCCTTTGTAATTTGAATTTTTTAATATTTCAACGAGCTGGCTGAAATCAAATTCCGCATGGGAAGTAGTCACTATATTTATGAGAATTTCTCCTGTATTTTTGCCTTTTCTAAGTACTAAATTTCTTAAATATCCGCTGTGACTTCTTACTCTGTAGTAAGGCAGCTCCATTTCTCTGAAGTAAGTCACAATTTTGTTCAATATTGTATTAAAATCCTCATCTACTATTTTACAGCTTTCTACATTTACAATTCCAAAAGCTTTTCCCTTCATATGCATGCCTAGAGTTAAATGGCCGCCTTTTTTCTCATCTCCAAATGTAAATTCCATTTTATTTCTGTATTGAAATTCCTCGGGACTTTTTTCTATACCCAGGAATTCAAAACCTTTGATAGAAGATTGTTCAAACAGATCCAGAACCTGCTGCTTTTTTAGTTCGACTTGTATGTCATAGGGTATAAATTGAAAATTACACCCACCGCAGAGGTTAAAGTGAGGACAGGCTGGCTCCACAGCATAATTTACATTTTCAATTACTTGAACTACTTTAGCTTCTGCATATCCATTTCTTTTTTTTGTAATCTGTCCCTTTATTTTTTGACCTGGCACAGAGTTTTTTATAAATACTTTCATTCCATCCTTCTGAGCAACTCCCATACCTGGAAATTGTAGCTTTTCTATAAAAAATTCGTGTTGGCTGCCTCTCTTCAATTTTTAATCTGCTCCTTTTGGTATTGTGGTGAATTTTTCACCTAGTGTTTTCCTGGATTTGCAGCTTCTCGTTATAACGGGATACAAGATGGACGCTATTAGGAACAGTATTATATACATCCCCTTCATATCTGCTATATAATATCCAAAAACAAGTCTCAAAATAAGGTCAAATAAGTAAAGACATGCTACAGAAATTACGGCTGATACAGCTGTATCTATGATAGAAAGCTTCAAATTGTGCGGCACCAGGCTTTTTTTGACTTTCAGCTCTGTGTCCGGGTTAGAGCTTTTTTCATTTACCGCAGGCTCAATTTTTGTATTATCTACTTCATCATTGTCTGCCTTGGTAATATCTGCTTTAGTGTTGTCAAGCTGGGTGTTATCTCCCTGAGACTCCTCTGCTTTTAAACTGGATTCTTCCTCTTTATCTTTTTTATCTTTAATTTCTTTTAATTTTCTCTTTTCTTCCATGTTTTTATTTTTAAGTTCTTCAAGAAACTGCTTTTTTGATTCTTCATCCACTGAAAGTTTATCTTTATTTTCATCGTTTTCTCCCATTAAAAATATACCTCCTTCTTTTTTTAACCTTTCCATAACAAATATATTATGCTACACTATGGCATTTATGTAAATAGGTATAAAAAATCTTTTATTATTATTCACATATTATTTTACAATTTTGTCCGTTAGTTTTATAATCTTATTATTGTATAAATTGATGATTGAGGATATTTGATATGAGTAAATTGAATTTGTTTTTTCTGAGTTTTTTGGATGTAATATTTTTTGTGGTATGTGTAACTTTTAAAATATTGATATACGGAAGGCACATGGAGACAGGGTATATAAAAACCTCTTCTCTTTTTATTCCGGCTATTGCCCCGGTAATAATTGCAGTTTCCCTGTCTTTGGTTTTAAAGGTAAAAACACGTTCCAGAATACTTTATATATTTAATATTGTAATAAGTTCCTTCATAGTAAGTGATATTATTTATTTTAGATATTTCAAGGATATAATATCTCTTCCCGTACTTATAAGCGGTTTTCAGCTCGGAGCTGTAAAATCCAGTGTGTCAAGCTTGATTGATTTAAAAGATTTTTTATATTTTGCTGATATAGTACTTATAATTCCCTTCATAAACAGGTATGTGAGAAATATCAAATACAATTTTGATCTGAATTATAAGATACCGATAGCTGTACTGCTTCTTTTTATGGGAATTACTCTGGATTTCAAAAGCTTCTACGGGCTTTCGAAAGAGCAGCCCAGGCTTTTGAGTACAATGTACAATAAAGTGTACATAACCAGAAAGCTGGGTATATTAAATTATCACTGCCTGGATATCTATAACTCCATTTCAGCAAATATAACTAAGCTGACACCCGTTTCCAGAGAGAAGCTGGAGGATATAAATGCTTTCATGGATAATAATAAGTCGGACAATAAAAAACTGAAGGGATATGCAAAGGGAAAAAATCTTATAATGATACAGGTGGAGGCTCTTCAGGAATTTGTAATAGATGCCTCTATAAATGGACAGGAGATAACTCCAAATCTAAATAGGTGGATGAAAAGATCGGAGTATTTTGATAATTTTTACTATCAAGTGGCGGCAGGAGGCACTTCCGATGCGGAGTTCATGACCAATAATTCAATGTACCCGGCATCAGCCGGTGCAGTATATTTTTTGTATTCCGGGAATGAATTCAATGCCATGCCTGAAAATTTTAAGAACAATGGCTACAGTACAGCGGCATTTCACGGTTTTAGAGAAAACTTCTGGAACAGAGACATAATGTACAAGAAATTTGGCTTTGATAATTTTTATGGTGAAAAAAGCTATAAAAAAGATGAATCCATTGGGTTGGGACTCAGTGACAGATCCTTTTTAGAACAGTCCCTGACAAAACTGAACAATATGAAACAGCCTTATTATGCCTTTTTAATAACACTGACCAGTCATTATCCCTATGATGCTGTGGACAAATATGGGGATTTTGATGTGGGGGATTTAAATGGAACCCTTCTTGGAAATTATTTAAAGGCCATACACTACACTGATGAACAGCTGGGAATGTTTTTAGATTCACTGGATAAAAACGGTACACTTGAAAATTCAGTTGTAATGCTGTATGGAGATCACTATGCAATACCCAAGGACAAAGAGCAGCAGCTGTTTAAATTTCTGGATATGAGCTCCGCCTCCGACGTGGATTGGGAAAAGCTTCAAAAGGTACCTTTACTGGTGCATTTTCCGGACGAATCAGTAAAGGGAGTAAATGATACCTATGGAGGTGAAATGGACATATATCCTACAGTGTGTAATTTATTTGACCTGCCCGGGAAAAATATGTTTGGGAAAGATCTTTTCAATCCCAAAAATCAGAGGGTGATATTCAGAAACGGTTCCTTTATAGATGAAAATTATTATTATTCTGCCCAGGATGACGTATACTACAGTGTAAGAACCAGGAAGAAACTGCCTGAAAACAGCAGCCTCAAAAAAGAGAAAGATAGTACACTGGATCAGCTCGGGTATTCTGATTACATATTGAGGCATGATGCAATTGACAAGCTGAACAAATAAATTATGAACAAAATGTTTACATTTTTATAAATAAGTGATACCATGATGTTGTAATAAACTTAATATTGTCTGTAGTGTCAGGGGTGCCGGTACGGCTGAGAAAAGTGAAAACTTTAACCCTTTGAACCTGATTCGGGCAGCGCCGACGTAGGGAAACCGCTTTATAATTTTGTATCCTGAAGCACTATTTTGATAGTGCTTTTGTTTTTTTGGTGCGTCCAGATAAGCTGGACCATGCTTACTGGTGAAAGTCCAGACTAGGTAATTACCAAGAAGCCTAGTAGCCAATCACCATGTGCAGTAGAAATACTGGGCATGAAGCGTGAAGGTAATGTATCCCGAAAGGGAGATAGCGAAAATGCAGGTTGTAACATAAAATAAATTCTGCCGCATCGTTAAAAAAGGTCTCCGATAGGAGGAAAAGAGGAAGTTGAGCCTTGCGAAATTGGGTGAAAACCACGGAAGATGGGAAGAACTTGGATAGCACCATCAAAGAATCCTCCGGTGTAGAGGAAACGACATGTATTTATAGTATGGTTCGGAACTGGAGAGACCTTCATCTGCACGGCGGTAACCGTAAAATGAAAGCATATAAGCCAATGGCGAAATTGTCATTTCAGCAGAAAAGGAGTCGGAGGAGTTAATAGTACCAATAATTATGCAGACAATAAAACTGTATATAGGGAAGGTAGGGGTAATGGAAGATGGAGAGTATAAAGAAAGCAAAATCGGCTCTCCCCAAGGTTCACCTATCAGTCCATTGCTTTCAAATATATATCTAAATTATTTTGATGTGGTATGGGATAAATACTATAAACACCTTGGCATGCTTGTAAAGTTTGCTGATGATTTTATTATTATCTCAAGAACAAAGAAAGAAATATACCATGCATATAATGCAGTAAAGAAAATCTTCGAAAGACTAGAATTGCAGTTACATCCTGATAAAACAAGATTTGTGAATATGTGGGATGGTAAAGAAGGATTTGATTTTCTCGGGTTTCATCATAGGCGTAGTCTTGTAGAGAATGGTAAAGGGCAGAGATACCATACAACAATACAAGTACCTAATCAAAAGGCTATGAAGAATATGAGAAGAAAGATTAAAGAAGTCCTTGGAAACAGGTCAAATTTGAAGATGGATATGTATGATTTAGTCCAGATAATGAACAAGAAAATAGTAGGACTTAAGAATTACTATAATCTAAAGTATTCTGGTAAGCAATTAAATAAAATAGATTGGTATATTATAGAAAGGCTTACGATTTGGTACAACAATAAGAAACAATGTAGACCCCGACATAGAGGTGTAAAAGAGGTAATGAATAAACTCAATGAAATAGGATTAAGAAAACTTTCTTCTTAGGATTGTAATGCCTTAGAAAGAAGAATATCGGAAAGCCGTGTGCGGGAAAATCGCATGCACGGTTTGATGAGGGTGCGAAGGAAAACAAAGTTTTCCTTCAATCTACTCTACCTCAAGTTCTATCCCATGGAGAAAGGTATTTTTATGTGCAAACTACATCTGAGCTCAGAAATCATTTGATAGGAGATAGTTGAAATGTTTGTTGATTCCCACAATCATATGGACTTTTATGGGAAAAATTTAAAAAAGGCGCTTGATATCATAAGAAAAGACGATATCAGGACTCTGGGATGCTCCATGAATCTGGAAAGTTATATTTTTACGAAAAAGATAAGTGAAGAGAACGAGAATGTAATACCATGTTTTGGAATACATCCCTGGGAGGCACATAAAAACTGTGGCAGGCTGGATTTTTTTGATGATTATATAAAAGAATGTAAAGTTCTGGGGGAAATAGGTCTTGATTATTACTGGGTGCTGGAGAGAGAAAGATATCCTAAAATGGACAGGGTATTTGAATATTTTCTGGACAGGGCCAGGCGATATGATAAAATAACCAATATCCATACCAAGGGGGCAGAGCAAAAGATATTGGAATATATAAAAAGGTATAAATTGAGGACACCGATAATTCACTGGTACAGTGGTGATATGGATGTACTTGAAGAGCTTTTGAAATGCGGATGCTTTTTCACCATAAGTGTTGATATAGGATATTCCGATCTCACAGATGAAATAGTTGATATTCTTCCACTAGATAGAATATTGACTGAAACGGATGGACCAAATTCACTTGAATGGGTGAATAAAAGGTATGGATATCCCGGGGAAGTTAAAAATATAGTCAGGAAGATTGCCCATATAAAGGGAATTCAGTATGAAGAAGCAAGAGATATAATATCCAGTAATTTTACTGGACTAAAACTATGAAGTAAAGGTGTTTGAAATGAAAAGATCAGAAAATATTCAAAACAAGATATATCCTGTAATTACTATAGCGGTGGTGGTGGCTTTATGGCAGATTATAGTGGGACTTCAATACATAGAGCCCTATATTCTTCCATCACCTTCAGATATTGTAAAGACCCTTGTTTTGGATTTTAGAAACATAATGAAAAATGCGGAAACCACCCTTTATGAATCTTTTGTAGGATTTTTTATATCTATAGTACTTTCTTTTATATTGGCCGTAATAATGGACAGTTTTCATACAGTCAAGAAATCACTGTATCCTATTCTGCTCATATCCCAGACCATTCCCACTATAGCCATAGCGCCGCTTTTCATAATATGGTTCGGATTTGGAGCACTTCCCAAAATAATAGTTGTAGTGACAGTATGCTTTTTTCCCATAGTTGTAAGTCTTGTAGACGGCCTTGAAAAGATAGATGTGGATTACATAAATTTATTTCATAATATGAAAGCGTCCAAACTTCAGATATTTTATCATCTGAAACTTCCCTATGCTCTGGTAAACTTTTTTTCAGGTTTGAAGATTGCTGCAACTTACATGATAATGGCTGCAATTATAGGTGAATGGCTGGGAGGAGACAGTGGAATAGGTGTGTATATGGTGAGGGCTAAAAATGCCTATCAGCTTGATAAGGTATTTGCTTCGATTCTGGTTATTGTTGTAGTGAGTATCGCAATAATCTATGTTATAGACTTTACAGGTAAAAAAATAGTACATTGGAAATAGGAGGGGATAATAATGAGAAAAAATAAATTTGCATTGTTGATACTGGCTGTTTTTGTAAGCGTACTGACTATGTCAGGCTGTGGAACAAGTGATAAAAAAGATACATCAAATTCCCTGGATAAAACCACTGTGATACTGGACTGGACTCCAAATACAAATCACACCGGACTGTATGTGGCTTTGAATAAGGGATATTATAAAGATGAAGGACTGGATGTGAAGGTAGTTCAGCCGTCAGAGGGAAGTGTTACAAATCTTATAGCTGCTGGGAAAGGTGATTTTGGAGTGAGCTATCAGGAAGATGTCACTTATGCCCTTACAAGTGACAATCCTCTTCCTGTGAAAGCCATTGCCACAATAATACAGCACAACACTTCAGGCTTTGCCGCACCTAAGAGCAAAAATATAAAAACCCCTAAGGATTTTGAGGGAAGGGTGTACGGCGGCTGGGGATCACCTTCAGAGGAAGCAGTGCTTAAAGCTGTTATGGAGAAGAGCGGCGGAGATTTCAGCAAGGTTAAGATAGTGAATATCGGAAATGATGATTTCTTTGCAGCCACAAAGAAAAATGTGGACTTTGCATGGATATTTGAGGGCTGGACAGGAATACAGGCTAAGCTTAAAGGAGAGCAGCTTGATTACATACCTGTTAAAGATCTGGATCCGGCTCTGGACTATTATACACCTATTCTTATAAGCAGTAACAAGCTTATAAGCAGGAATCCCGAAAAGGTAAAAAAATTCCTGGCAGCTACTGCCAAAGGCTACGAATATTCCATAAAGCATCCTGAAGAAAGTGCAGATATACTTTTGAAATATGCACCTGAAATAGACAAGAATCTGGCTCTTCAAAGTCAGAAATATATGGCCGGTCAGTATGTGTCGGATGCACCGAGATGGGGAGTTATGAAATCACAGGTATGGCAGCGTTATGCCAAATTCCTGAAGGACAAGGGGCTTATAAAAAAGGAGTTAAATACAAGTGATGCATTCACAAATGAATTTCTGCCCAAATAGCGGTGATGAAATAATGGTTGAACTTGAAAATGTGTGCAAGAAGTTTGAGGACAGGACAGTACTCCAGGATATAACTCTGTATCTCAAAAGAGGAGAATTTGTCTCCATACTTGGGCCCAGCGGCTGCGGAAAGAGTACACTTTTCAATATAATAACAGGATTTGTCAAAGAGGACAGCGGCAGGCTTTTTGTGAGAGACGATATAGGATATATGCAGCAAAAGGATCTTCTTCTGCCCTGGAAGACTGTTCTTTCAAATGTAGTACTGCCTCTTGATATAAAGGGGAGGGATAAAAAGCAGTCGAGAAGAGATGCAAAAAAATACATTGACATGTTTGGACTGGACGGCTATGAAAATAAATATCCCTATGAACTTTCAGGCGGAATGAAGCAGAGGGCCAGCTTTTTAAGAACTTTTTTATGCTCAAAGGAGATAATGCTTTTGGACGAACCTTTTGGTGCACTTGATTCCATAACCCGTGGAAAAATGCAGAATTGGATTTTAGACATGAAGGATAAGCTCCATCGGAGCATACTCTTTGTAACCCACGATATTGAAGAAGCAATTGTACTTTCCGACAGGATATATGTACTCTCTTCAAAGCCCGGCAGAGTAAAAGAGGAGATAGCAGTGGATTTTAGCAGAGACAATAAGGGGAACAGGTTGTTTTCACAGGAGCTTTTAAAGATGAAATCAGATATTTTGAAGCTGCTTTAGGGTCAGACCCCCTGACAAAAAATGTCAGGGGGTCTGACCCTATTTCACTTTGTCTCCATGAAATTGCATTCCCAGCTGATACAATTCAAGTCCTGTGACTGTACCTTTACCGTCAATGTTAAATTTTATGCTGGCATCTGTTATTCTGAGGAAAAAGTCATCTTTGGACTGAGCATACAGTTGATATTTTTCACCGCTGTTGTTCTGCTCATAATAGAGAGCTTTTCCATCTGTGGTTATGGATATATTCCCCAGGTTATCCTGCAGCTTGTAATTACCAACATATCTGTCAAGGGTTTTGCCGTCCAGTGTAATTACACGCTTTGCTTTTGGAAGTGTATAATTTCCTCCCAGAGCTATATCCGCCAGGGTGTCATTTAGAGGATTTATATTGTAATAGCCAACATTGGTGAGAATGATTATGGTCAGGTCCTTGTCCGGGTATCTGGCTATATTGCTTGTAAATCCAACTGTATTTCCACCATGGTATATTTCCCTGCCGTATTTTCCATTTGTCAGCATCCATCCATATCCGTAGTAAGGGCCGGAGGGTGTCATTTCCATATGATTTGAAAATATATTGTCCAGTGTGGACTTTTTCACCAGCTTTTCTGTATAAAGAGCCCTGTCCCATTTGTACAAATCTCCTGTACTGGAATACAGGCATCCTGCACCGTAAGCTCCGTTTAGTGTTGTCTCATCACTTACAGGGTAGACATCCAGATAACCACTGTAGCCTGTGGAGGAATACATTTTTTCAGTGCCCTTATAGCCTAAACTCGTATTTTCCATATCCAGCGGCTGGAAGATGTTTTTTTGAAGGTAATCTTCATAGCTCATGCCGCTTACCTTTGTGACTATATACCCGAGCAGAATATATCCTGAATTGCTGTAGCTGAAACTGGTTCCCGGCTTGAATTCCAGAGGCTTGTTTTTAAATAGATTTATCACGTTGTTTATATCTTTTAAGGAGTCCTGGCTCATACTCCAGAATTCAGGAAGATTGGTACAGTTTACAATTCCAGAGCTGTGGGTGAGAAGATTTTCTATGGTTATTTCATTTCCATTTGGAAAATCAGGGATATACTTTGAAAGAGGATCATTCACGTCTATCAATCCCTTTTCAACCAGCTGCATTATGGCCATGGCAGTGAATTGCTTGGTCATGGAACCTATGGGAAATGTGGTATCCTGTGTATTTTGGATATTTTGCTCAAAGTCCGATTTACCATAGCCTTTGTTCAAAATTATTTTTCCGTTCTGGGCCACAAGTACGCTTCCGTGAAAATTATCCGTACTTTGAAGTGTGCTCAAATAGTTGTCTAATTTCCGTGAAGTGTAGGAATTTTCCTGGTCAGGCTGTACTTTTTCAGGAGTGGATATTTTAACTGTCCTGGTGCTGCTGTCCCAGTTTACAGTTTTGTTCAATATTTCACTGAAAAATTCTAGAGGTACAAAAACAAAATTGGTTCTGATGATCGGTGTTGTTGACAAAGTGACATTTTTACTGTTTACGGATACATTTTTATTGTTGTTCTCAAGCTTTATGGCATAATCCGGAGTGGTGAACTCGGCACTGTCGCCTTTTATCTTCAAGCTTCCGCTTAATCTTTCACAAAATACATTGAGGGAAACCATAACCACTGAGTTGGAATCCTGATAAGGTTGTACGTATTTTGACGGAATCCTTTTTCCATCAATGCTCACTGTGAACTGGTTCCCGCCAGGTGCCGGCGCAGTTTCTGCCTTTACATTTACTGCAGCTCCACCTGAGAAAACCAGAAAAATTGATATAAGTATGGAGGAAAACACTTTCTTGAACATTTACATCATCTCCCTTTATAATAAGATACTATAATCATATCATAAAAAAATGCAACACTGCTAAATTCAGGTGAATTTTTAGGATAAATCATTGGTGTACCGTGTATTTAAACAGCAAAGTCTATAGTGCAGATGTAACAAGTTTCAAAGATTTTACGGGGGTAAGCACCATAATAGGAAGCAATCTCAGCGGAAATTATACCCTGAACGGGCTGGTTAAACAATTCACCTATTCACCATCTTCAATCTTGAGCGGAGATTCCATACTGAAGATGTATCACAGGAACAAAGTGAAGTATGAATATGATACAAGGCTTGGAAGAGTGAACAAGAGGATAGTGTATGATACCTATTACGGTTATGTTTCTGGAAACAAGCCGAATTCGACTACGGGTAGACTGTCCTCAATACAAAACCAGGATGAACCAATGAGCTATGAATATGATGCAAAGGGCAATATAACTAAAATAACCCAAAAAGGTACGGATATAGTATATTCCTACAACGAATTGAACGAGCTCATAGAGGAAGACAATCAGGTGCTTGATAAAACTGTGGTGTACAGCTATGATGAGGGCGGAAATATAACGCAGAAAAGGGAAACACGGCATGATACCGGTGCGCAGACAGTGTTTGCCTACAGCTATGACAATACCTGGAAGGACAAATTGGTGAATTATAATGGAAAGCAGATAACCTATGATGGAATTGGAAATCCTCTCACCTATGACGGTTACACCTATACCTGGGAAGAAGGAAGACAGCTGAAGTCCATAACCGGAAACAGCAAAAGTATAAGCTTCAAATACAATGATGCAGGAATCAGGACGGAAAAGGCTGCAGACGGAGTTGTTACAAAATATTACATTACTGGCAGAAAAATAAACTTTGAAGACAACGGCACTGATAGTATATACTATACTTATGATGATCAGGGTGATTTGATAAGCATGAACCTGAAAGGAGAGGAATATTACTATATAAGAAACGGGCAGAAGGATATAATCGGCCTCTTTGACAGCAATGCAGTGCAGGTTGTAAGCTACCTGTACGATTCCTGGGGCAGGCTTGTGAGCATCAAAGATCAGGATGGAACTGACGTAACTGGCAATGCGGACCATGTAGGTTACAAAAACCCCTACAGGTACAGAGGATACAGGTATGATTCCGAGACAGGGCTGTATTATCTGAATTCAAGATATTACAATCCGGAGTGGGGCAGGTATCTGAATACGGATGCAGCGGCAGGAAAAACAGGGGTGCTTTTATCCCACAACCTGTTTGCCTATTCGATGAACAATCCTGTAAACATGAAGGATGTGAATGGATACTGGCCGGGCTGGCTCCGCAGGGCTGCAGCTGCAGTAAAAAGGGTATTCAACCGTATTGTAAGAGCCGTTGCAAGAGTCGTGGCCGCAGTGAAAAAAGCAGTGTCAAATGTAGCCAGTAGAGCTGCTAAAGTGTATTATAGTATACGACCCAGCAATAAACAAGTAAAAAGCGTTGTGGGAAGTACAGCTGTTGCAGGAATTGAAGAAGGAATCAGTTCCTCATTAGAAAAAGTTCCAGAGCATATATCACTGCAGACAAATAGAGCTATGAGACGTGCAGGTGAGCAATTGATAATACCGGCAAGGGCAGCAGGAATAGCAAGAGGAATCAGCAGTGTAGAGAAAATTGGTGCAGCTGGTCTTGCATCCACTGGAATTTCCGTGTGGGATAATTTTCACAGTGGATACAGCAGCAGTGAAGCATGGAGAAGAACTGAAATAGATGTTGGAGCTGCCGCAATTGGGATTGGAGTTGGTTTATCTACTATATCTTTTGGATGGGCAATTGGAATTACATTTTTATTGAGAACAGCTTCAGAAATTATGAAAAATTAAAAGCGGGGATACAAGAATATGCAGAAGAAGAAAGCAGTATCAATAGTATTAATATTGCTGATACTGAATATAACCAGAAGTATGGGTATAAAAAATATACCAGTTTGGGCCATAATACTTGCATTAATACTATGTATAAGAGAAGCGGTTTTAAGTATTTTAAAGCATAAAGGTAGCAAAAAAGAACTGGTTTATACTATGGCTATATTTTTGATATTAATTACGATGGGGATCATATCAATTATATCAGTTGTTATACAAAATAGTTACCCACAGATTTCACAAATATATAAACCAATAATTAAGACCTTGGTGACAATTTTATTTATAGCTTTGTTTATAGTTACATTTGCTGCTGTGATCTATAAGTATAAAAAGAAGAATAAATTTAAGGATAGATAAAATTTTGATGCTTCACTTTTAAATGGGTCCCCATTTTTGCAGCCAACAGGAAAACAAGCCTGCTGGCTGTTTTTCTGCAATTAATGATGTGAGGAAGAAAGTTAAGAGTAAAGAGTAAAAAGTTTAAAGTAAATGAAGATTTTCAACTTTCAACTCTACTTGATTGGGATAAATTAGTATTTGAAAACAGGGGCGTTGGCAGGATATACTATAATTATAATGAAATAGGACATACAGTAATCAAATTCTGATAAAAAAATTTTCAATTTTAATTTATATTAAAGCTTCGCTAAAGGTTTTCCGGTTATGATAATAAATGTAAAGCAGCTGCTTGAAAAACAAAATTCAAATGGAGGTAATCATAATGAGAGTAAAACTTGAAAATATTTTAGGTGCATGCAGAAAGAAAGCTGCCCTTGTTGTCACTTGCTCGGCTCTGGTGTTATCAATCGGCACAGTTACGGCGTTTGCGGCCAACACCGCCTATGAAAAGGGAAAGATGCTGATTAAAAATCAAAATGGAAAAACAAGCTATTCTACCGACAACGGTCAAAGCTGGGTAAATGGCATTCCAAAAGGTGCTAAAATCACAGTTGGTGAAAACGGAAAATCTGTTTTTACGGCAGGTACACCTTCCAAATCTGGTGAATACAAAAGCCTATTGGTGAAAAATGTAAATGGCAAAAAAAGTTATTCCATAGACGGCGGCAAGACCTGGAGTCAGAATGCACCTGATGGATACAAAGTGACAGCAAATGCAGACGGCAGTGTTAGTGTTGGCAAAGCTAAATAGTATGATATATCCCAGGCAAAGTATAGGCTGTTTATCAGCTTGCTTTGCCTATAAGAATTGATTGGAGGATGCTGATGAGAATTTTAATGGTGGAGGATGAAAAATATATTGCAGAAGCAGTTGCACAGGTGCTTAAACGGAATAATTACAGTGTGGATCTGGCATATGACGGAGAATATGGAATGGATTGCGCAGTTTCCAATATCTATGATATTATCATTCTTGACATTATGCTTCCTAAAAAGGACGGATTGAGTGTTCTGAAAGAAGTCCGGAAGAGTGGCATTGAAACGCCGGTAATTTTATTGACAGCCAGAGGTGAAACGGAGGATAAGGTACGTGGCCTTGATACTGGTGCTGATGATTACCTGGCAAAACCATTCCATACTAATGAGCTGCTGGCCCGTTTGCGTGCATTGGGGCGTAGAAAAACAGAACTTGTAAATAACGGCATACTTAAGTATGGAGATATTGAGCTGAATCCGCTCTCACTTCTTCTTAAACGGGGGAACAGTGAGATAATGCTGACCTTAAAAGAATCTCAGCTGTTGGAATTGCTCATAAAAAGAAATGGCATGATTGTTTCAAAAGAAATTATTATTGAAAAACTATGGGGTTATGATACCGATGCAGAAGACAGTCGTGTAGAAATACATGTATCTCTCCTGCGAAAAAAGCTGACACGGATAAGATCCGGCATTTCCATCCGGGCCGTACGGAATGTGGGATATATTTTAAAAAACAGTAAAGGATAGGTAATAAAATGTTCACGAAACTGCGCAACAGATTTCTTATTTTCAATATGCTTATTACTTCAATAATTATGATTGCTGCATTTGCTGCCATTTATATCATTACCTACAGCAGCATACATTCAGAGATTCAAAAAAAATTAGATCAGCAGTCTCAAATGCAAATTATAACTAAAGAGGAAGATCTGCCTGATAATACCGGAAAAGGAACCAGGTCTACCATCCAAAAATTTTCATTGAATGATAATCTTTCATTTGATATCGAAGTAGATAAAAATGGAAAGATTTTAAATATAGACTCTTTTGTCGATATGCCTGATAAAGCATATCATAAAGCTGCGGAGACTGTCTGGAACAATAAAAAAGACAATTCCACCATAACTTTAGAAGGAAAAGAGTGGAGATATTCCATAGCTAAAATAAAAAAGGAAGTTATTAGAAACGAAGAAAAAAGCATTGTTGTAGAAAATAATTACCGGATAATGTTTTTAGATGTAACGGCGTACAATAAAACACTGTTTCAACTGCTTACTACACTGCTTTCTGTAGCATTAATAATGCTTTTTGTTATTTTTATCATAAGTTTCTATTTTGCCAACCGGGCAATTAAACCAATAGCCGAAGCTTGGGAAAAGCAGAAACAGTTTGTTGCTGATGCTTCTCATGAATTGAAAACGCCGCTTTCAATTATAAATGCCAATTATGATGCACTTTTGGCAAATCAGGAAGAGACGATTAAAAACCAGTTAAAGTGGTTTGACTATATAAAAATCGGCACTGATAGAATGACAAAACTTATAAATGACCTTCTGGCATTTGCAAAGATGGAAAGCATAAATTTAGAAATACGAAAAACACCATTTAATATTGGGAATACCATTGATGAAGTCATATTATCCATGGAAGCCGCAGTGATTGAAAGAGGTATCAGAATAATCAGTTCTATAGAACCTGATGTAATTATTAAAAGCGATCCTGAAAAAGTAAGCCAGCTTGTCACAATTTTACTGGATAATGCTGTAAAGTATTCAAATAGAAATGGGCATATCTACATATCGCTGATAAAGTCAAAACGACGAGTTGTATTTTCCATAAAAAACAGTGGAAAGGGAATAGCAAAACAGGATCTGCCGAAAGTTTTTGACAGATTTTACAGATCAGATCTTTCCAGAACATATGAAAATGGCAGTTATGGTTTGGGATTGTCAATTGCAAAAACAATCATAGACAGGCTGGGCGGCCATATACATGTCACAAGTGAGGAAAATGGATTTACAACATTTACTTTTACACTTAAACTCCATTCATAATTTGCAAACAGCAGTGCTGGCGGATACACCTCAATTGAAAGCAATACCTGCCAGCATATTATAGGAATTAGTGTGATTGTCAATATGTCAGGTTCAAGTCCTGGAGCATTTGAAAATCCTTGTTTACTTCCTGGCCTTCCGTGGTCAGGTAGTCACCTATCAGCATGCCGTTTATGCCTGCGACAAATCCAAGAGCCTGAAGGCTTTTCAGGTTTTTCTCCCTTCCTCCTGCAAATCTTATGTTCTTATGGGGAAGTATGAATCTCATCAGGGCGAAAGTCTTTATTATTTCCAGAGGAGAGAGGGGTTTTGCATTTTCAAGTCTTGTACCTTTAACCGGGTTCAATACATTTACAGGTACTGCATCCACGTCCAGTTCCTTCAGCAGAAATGCATGCTCGATGCGCTGTTCCATGGTTTCCCCCAGACCTATTATCATTCCGGAGCATACTTCCATGCCGGCTTTTTTTGCATAGCGTATTGTGTCAATTCTTTCGTCATATCCATGAGTTGAAACAATCTTGGGGAAAAAGCTCCTTGCTGTCTCCAGGTTGTGGTTATAACGTTCAACACCTGCTTCTGCCAGCTGATTTGCTGCATCTATGGTAAGAGTTCCAAGACAGGCGCACAGCTTTAAATTGGTACTTGCCTTCATCCTTTTAAATGCATTTATTATTATTTTAAAATTCTTTTCCTCTCCTGTATAGCCAAGACCGCTTGTACAAATATCACAATGCTTGGCACCGGCCTTTTCACGTTTTATTGCAGTTTCAACAATTTTATCTTCGTCTATAAGCGGATAACATTTTGCATTTGTATGATGATGGGCGGATTGGGAACAGAATGCACAGTCCTCAGGACATCTGCCTGATTTTGCATTTATTACCGAACACAGATCCACATTATTTCCATTGAATTTTTCCCTCATTCTATTGGCAAAGCTGCACAGCAGAAATATGTCGCTTTCTTTGGATTTTCCAAGAGCTTCAGCTTCTTCCCTGGTGATGTTTCCGCCGTTTAAGATCCTCTGGCCTATTGTAAGTATTTCATTCCATAATTTATCCATAAAAAATCTCCTTGTATAATTTATTGTGAACTTAATTTCGTATAAAGGTTAACAATATAATTATAGCAATACATAAAAAATATATCAAGATATTTTTTGCATTGACAAATATTGAATATTCTACTATGATATTTAATTGTAAACCTAGTATTAATTATAAGTTGACAATAAAATGGAGGTGAGTGATTCTGATGAAGACAAAAGATATGGTGCTGGTATCGATATTTGCAGCACTTACTGCCATAGGTGCCTTTATAAGAATTCCCATACCTTTTGTACCTTTTACACTTCAGTGGCTGTTCTGTGCGTTGAGTGGAATTCTTCTGGGTGCCAGGCTGGGGGCACTGTCACAGGTATTGTATGTGGGGATGGGCCTTGCTGGAATCCCGATTTTTACAGAGGGAGGAGGCTTGTCTTATATATTCAAGCCTACTTTTGGATACCTGATAGGTTTTATAGCAGCTGCTTATGTGATTGGAAAGCTGTCATCCCGGATTAGAAACACCAATTTTATAAAATCCCTGTTATGTGTTTTAAGTGGATTGTTCTTTGTATATCTGTTTGGTGTACTGCACCTGTACTTAATTTACAATCTGTACATGGGCGACAGAAAGACCATTGGATGGGCCATATTTTACGGCTTTATTATCTGTGTGGGAGGTGACCTTGTCATAAGTGTGTCTGTTGCATTTTTGTCTTTGAAATTAAAGGTTTTAAAGGCAGTCAGCAATTGAAATTAAAAATAAAAAATGGAGGGTATTAAAATGACAAAAGCTGTTTACGTGGTGGGAACTGATACGGAGATCGGGAAAACGCTGGTTACTGGAGCTCTAGTTTATATTTTATGCAAAAATGGCTTTAAAGCAGCTTATTTCAAAGCTGCACTCAGCGGCGCAAAATCAATACATGGTGGAATCGTTCCAGGAGATACTGAATTTGTCTGTTCAATTGCCGGTATTGATGAAAAATATGAGGATTTGACACCCTATATCTATAGAACAGCGGTTTCACCTTATCTGGCTTCGAAAATTGAAAACAAGCCCATTGATATAAAAATTATTCAGCATAAATTCAATAATCTGAAAGAAAGATACGACTACATAATATGCGAGGGCAGCGGAGGTGTAACTTGTCCAATTACAGATGCAGATGGTCGGATATACACTTTGGATAATCTAATAAAGGATATGGACATGGATGTTGTCCTGGTGGCCAGGGCAGGACTTGGGACCATAAATCATACTCTTTTAACCGTTGACTACCTGAAAAACAGGGACATTTCCATAAAGGGAATTATAATTAACGGTTACAAGGACAATATGCTCTGCAGGGACAATATAAAAATGATTGAGAATATGACCGACATTCCAATACTTGGAATAATGCCTTTTATAGACACGGGGTCCGGTGAATTTATGGAAAATGTAAAAAGGGAATCTGAAAGGGTATTTAATCCGGAAAAAATAATTGACTGCATGAAAGAAATATAGAATAAAAATTTCATAGGATGGTGAAAAATATGGAAGAACTTGAAAAAAAGGATTTAAAGTACATATGGCATCCATGTACCCAGATGAAGGATTGTGAAAAGCTGCCTCCCATTGTAATAGAAAATGGTGAAGGATGCTATTTATACGACATAGAGGGCAACTCATATCTGGACTGTATAAGCTCATGGTGGACAAATATATTTGGACATAGTAATTCAAGAATTAACAGGGCAGTTGAAAGACAGCTCAGTCAAATTGAACATGTGATTTTTGCACACTTTTCCAATAAGCCTGCTGTGGAATTGGCGGAGAGGCTGGTTAAAATCACGCCGCAAGGATTGTCCAAGGTATTCTTTTCAGATAATGGGTCCTCCGCAGTGGAAATAGCTTTAAAGATGAGCTTTCAATATTATCAGCAGATTGGAAAAACTAAAAAGATAAGGTTTGCAGCAATAACCGGTGCCTACCATGGAGAGACCATAGGCGCCCTTTCCGTAGGGGATCTGGACCTGTACAGTAAAATTTACAAGCCTCTTCTCATAGACACGCTTAGGGTTCAGGGACCTGACTGCTACAGGTGCAAATACGGAAAGGAGAGATGTACCTGTGATGCCCAGTGCTTTAAACACATGGAAAAATCCCTTGCCGACCATCATGATGAGCTCTGTGCTGTGATCATAGAGCCCATGGTTCAGGGAGCTGCAGGCATGAAAATGTATTCACCTGTTTATTTAAAAAAATTAAGAAAAGCCTGTGACTACTATGATATTATTTTGATTGCAGATGAAATAGCCGTTGGTTTCGGAAGGACAGGCAAGATGTTTGCCTGTAATCATGCGGATATAAGTCCGGATATAATGTGTCTGTCCAAAGGAATTAGTGCAGGCTATATGCCCATGTCCGTAGCCATGACCACGGAAAAAATATACAATGCCTTTTATGATGATTATGTCAAGCTGAAAACTTTTATACACAGCCATACCTATGCAGGCAACGCAATGGCTTGTGCCGCAGCCTGCGAGAGCCTCAATATCTTCAAAGATGAAAATATAATTGAAAAAAATATTGAAAAATCCAGGCTGATTGGAGAACTGACAGCCGAAAGGGCAAAAAATATGGATTTTGTGGGGGATGTCCGCCAGCAGGGAATGATAACGGCCATAGAATTGGTCAAGGATAAAAAAACCAGGGAGTGTTTTGACTGGAAGGACAGAGTAGGCTATGAAATATATAAAATAGCTTTGAAAAAAGGGCTTCTTCTCAGGCCCATAGGGGATATACTGTATTTTATGCCGCCTTATGTTATTGAAAAAAATGACATGGAATTCATGGTGAATGGATGTTTCCAAAGTATAAGCGAATATTTTGATTTACCACATGCAGCCAAATATTAAATTTGGCAAAGGTATAGACATCCGTAAAAACGTACGCTATAATATAGGTAAAGAGGTGATATCATGAAAACTGTTAATGTTACTGCTGCTAGAAATGATATATATAATATTATAAATCAAACTATAGTAAGTTCCGAGCCGGTACAAATAACTAGTAAGAATGGTGATGTCATAATGCTCAGTTTGAAGGATTGGGAAGCTATACAGGAAACATTAAATCTTGTTTCTATACCAGGCATGAAGGAAAGTATACTTGAAGGTAAAAAAGAAGCTGTTGAGGACTGTGAAACATTAGAGGATATAGGATGGAATTTAAAGTAGTTTTTACCAGGCAGGCAGTAAAAGATGCTAAAAAGTTAGAAGCTTGTGGTTTGGATAAAAAGGCTAAAAGTTTATTAAAAATAATGATAAAAAATCCTTATCAGAATCCACCTGGATATGAAAAATTAGTGGGTGATTTAAAAGGAGTTTATTCAAGACGAATAAATATACAGCATAGGCTGGTATATGAAGTATTAGAGGATAAAAAAACAATAAAAATTTTAAGAATGTGGACACACTATGAATAATTGATTGTTCATAGTGTTGACTTTGATGACACTAAGGTTTTTGTTAAAATAATGATGTTGGAAATAGCATATAGGTTACATCGGTAACAAAAATATGTTTTCCGTCATAGTATGTAATGTGACAGAGAGATTTTTCTGGATCAAATGAGTCCGGGAAATCTCTCTATTAATTTATAGAGGGAAAATTTTTTATGAGATGCAATTATTACAGGCAGTGTTCTGTAAATCATTATCCTTATATTATACAGCCAGGTGATACTTTATACAGTATTTCACAGAGATTGGAAGTGAGCCTGGATAGGATATTTGCGGCGAATCCGGGAATAAATCCGTATTATCTGCGGGCAGGTCAGGTTATATGCATACCGGCTTGTCTGCCCGGTTATACTTCCAGAATAATTCGTACAGGGGATACTTTGTATAAAATTGCCCGGGAGTACAACGTAAGTATAAGAAGTATACTGGAGGCAAATCCAGGTGTGGATCCAGATTATCTGCGTGTAGGACAGCGGCTGTGTATACCACCTGGAAATGGAGAAGCCTCAAATTGCACGGAAACTGTAACGGCAATGCAGGAAGATATTGACATGCTGATACCTGAAAGCAGTGTTCAGCAAACCCATGAATCAAATTACGGGGATTCTGCTCAGACAACTGCCGTACTTATGGTGAACAGTGATCAAATACGTTTTGATGCGGTACCTGTAACTTTTCACGGTGACTATGCCGGACATTATACGGAAGGCAGAAATTATCCTTATTATACTGATGCAGCTTCAGGAGGCCAGAGAGGCATAAATGTAAAGGATAATTTTGGGGTATGGCATTCTTTTGGATATAGAGTACCTGTAACTTAGTATGAAATTTGGTGCATTGGTCAATTTAAAACCAGTGCATTTTTAATTGATTTCACTTATAATAAAAGGAAGGAGATGATAACATGAAAACAAAAAAGTTGGTCATAATGGCACTTTTTATAGCATTGAGTTTCATAGGTGCCAACATAAAAATTGCGGGAAGCATAGCTTTTGATTCCACTGCAGGGTTCCTGGGAACACTGATTATGGGACCTCTGTATGGAGCAGTGATAGGTGCAGTGGGCCATCTGCTCACGGCAGCTGTCAGTGGATTTCCGCTTAGTCTGCCGATACATATGATCGTCATGGTGGATATGGCGCTTACCATGTTTTTATTTGGAATAGTATATAAAATTTTTTCTAAATCAAAGGAAATAACTGCAGTAATAGTGTCAGGTATAGTGGGTGTTTTGATAAACGGTCCACTGTCGGTGTTTATGCTTATACCTATAATGGGCAAGGCTGTATTGGCCATGCTTCCTCTGCTGGTATTGGCTGCTGTGTTGAATATTGTGATAGCCCATGTAATATACAAATTTTTGCCGGGGAGCATAAAAGAATGGAAATAGAAAAGATAAGGGATTTGAGCTTGATAAAATTAGATGAAACAAGAACCATGATTATAGCTTGTGACAGCTGTGGAGGAGTTGGGAGCAAAAAAGGGGATGTACTTAAAATCCCCCCCTTTTATGTGGGAAGATTCACAGCCAGGGTGGTTCTGTTGGAGGTGATTTGCTCTGGAGCAGAAGTAGTTACAATTACAAATACCGTCTGCAATGAAATGGATAATACAGGAATAGAGATTATTAGGGGAATAAAAGAGGAATTAAAAGAAGCGGGCATCAGGGATGTGATTCTTACGGGCAGCACTGAAGAAAATTTTACTACTGTTTCTACGGGCCTCGGGATAACAGCGGCAGGTATAGCAGTTACTGAAAATTTAAAAGTAAATAATGTAAAGGGAGAAGCAGTTATAATAAGTGCAGGTCTGCCTAAGGTAGGTGCTGAAATAAATCTTGAGTGGGATGAGGAAATAGTGCATTATAGGACAATATATGAATTGCTGCATAATGATCTTGTATATGAGATAGTTCCCGTAGGCTCCAAGGGAATGGCCTATGAAGCAAATCAGCTTGCGGTAAACAATAATTTGAAATGCCATATAAAAGGCAGCTGCGGTGTAGATGTTCAAAGATCAGGGGGACCGGAGACTTCGGTGATTGCGGCAGTGGACAGCAAAGCGGTGGAGAATATATTGAAAGCTGTGCCCAAGACACATGTTATAGGGTATTTGAAAAAATAGATGTGTTTTAAGATGATTCCAGAGTCCAGACGGTTAAACCCTCCTTTCGGGGAAATTTTCTATGCCAGTGGAGCAAACATCCTTAGAATGGATTCCAGAACTCTTTTTAAAAAGCATCTTTTTTCCCATGTTTTTTTTTCTATTTTTTTAGATACTTTTATGGTGCTTATAAAATCATTGTAAATGTCCTTTATTATGGGAACATCATACATATATACCGCGCATTCAAAATGCAGGTACAGGCTTCTGTAGTCCATATTTATAGTTCCCACCACGGCACATTCCCCATCGGAGACAAATGTCTTTCCATGAATGAATCCAGGTGTATACTCATATATTTTTACTCCTGAATCCAGCAGTTTGTCATAATGGGATCTGGTGAGGATCTGTATTGTCTTTTTGTCAGGTATGGAAGGGGTCAGTATTCTGACGTCAACCCCTCTTTTTGCAGCCAGGGAAAGTGCAAGTATCATTTCATAGCCTATCACCAGGTAGGGCGTTGTAATATAGATGTAATCTTTAGCACTATCTATAATGCTCAGGTACACATCCTGTGCCACATCATTGCTTTCCTCTGGACTGCTGTTATAGGGTACCACAATACCCGTATATTCATTGAATTCACTCTCAAACTTGTATTTTCTAAAATTCTCTCTCTTTTTTGTTATTGACTGCCACATTCTCAAAAACATGGACGTAAAGCTGTAAACTGCATTTCCTTCCAGACATACCCCCATGTCTTTCCAGTAGCCGTATTTTCTGTAGGAGTTTATGTATTCATCTCCTATGTTCATTCCTCCGGTAAAGGCAATTTTTCCGTCGATTACTGCAATTTTTCTGTGGTCCCTGTAATTCAGCATCACATTCAATAGTATTTTTATAGGATTGAATATCTTGTATTTTATATTGTTCTTTTTCAAAGATTCTTCAAAATCCTTTGGAAGAGCGAACATGGATCCTATATAATCCACCAGAATTCTGACTTCTACACCGCTTTGTGCCTTCTCCTTCAGTACTTCGAAAATTTCATCCCACATTTTCCCCCTGGAAATTATAAAGTATTCGAGAAATATAAATTTATCTGCTTTTTTTAATTCTTTTAATAGGCTTTTGTACATACTCTCCCCTGAGGAAAAATAATTTATTTTTGTGTTGAAATAAACTCCATATCCACTTATGTTCTTAATTAACCTTGTTTGATTGTAGCGGGTTTTGTTTTCACTTTTCAGCATAGACAGCATGGATTCATTTTCTTCGGGGAATATTTTTTCATCCAGCTCCATTTTGTTCATTTTGTTGAAATTGCGCTTTATGCCGATTCTGGACAAAATGTAGATAATCACTCCCACCACCGGAATCAGCAGTATTAATGCTATCCAGCTTATTTTATAGGATGTATTTTTATCTTTATAATTCAAGTGTATTACAGAAACAGCACTTATAAATTCAAAGAATATAAAATAATAGATAAAAAATATATTGAATATGTTGAATATAAGTGCTATGGCTATAAATTGAAATATTAGCCAGAATATAAAAGCTATGAATTTTAAAATTGAAATAAACGTCTTTCTTTCGCCCAATTGCAGCACCTACTCTTGTATTTTATTTTGAGAATAATTTAAACCCATGGATTTATGACTTTCCCTTGAAGATAGTTCCGCAATTTCTACAGGTTATGGTTACTCTGCCCTTGTGTCTCGGAACCCTCATTTTTTGGGAACAGTTGGGACATTTGAATATTTTATAGTATCTGTTATTGCCAACTTGAATTTTATATTTATTTATCCACCTGACCAGGGGAGAAATAAAGTTTTCATAGGCTTCACGTTCTCTATTTCTCCTGTATTTGTTTCTTGAAAGACATCTCCAGGTGGAATATACTATGCATACGAAACCAAATGTGGCACTGCGTCTGAACAGGCAGAATACAAATCCAGCCGCATAGAGGTGGAGCGAAAGCTTATCCATGCCATAGCTGTTTTTGAAATAATACTGGATTCTGTTTAAATATTTGTTCATGGTAATCACTCCTGTAAATTAAGCTTTATATAGCTATTATACCAGTGTTATATGATATAGTAATATTATATAACATAATTGATGATTTATAATAATTGTCAGTACATTTTAATGTAATAAATTTTTAGGAGTGCATATAATTGAAATTCATGAAAAAATATGTGGATAAATACTGGAAAGGGTTTTTCCTGGCCATATTGTGCCTTACTGTAGAGGCACTGTGTGATTTGATGCAGCCTACCATAATGTCCAAAATAGTGGATGTAGGTGTGGCAGATAAGAATATGGACTATATAGTGAAAAATGGACTGTTGATGCTTGGAATTACAGCATTGGGAGCTGTGGGTGCTTCAGGACGGAACATATTGTCAGGGATGGTATCTCAAAATTTCAGTGCGGATTTGAGGCAGGATCTGTTTAAAAAGGTTCAGAATTTTTCTTTCCAGAGTATTGATAAATTTGAGAGGAGCTCACTTATAACGCGTCTTACAAATGATGTTACACAGGTTCAGAATTTTGTGAACAGCCTTATGAGAATAGCTGTAAAAGCGCCTATCATATGTCTGGGAAGCATTATTATGGCCGCCAGGCTGAATCTCAGGCTTTCAATAATAATATTTGCAGTCATATCACTTGTAGCCCTGCTTATATTTTTGAATATGAAGATGGGGTATCCTTATTTTATAAAGGTTCAGTGTGCTTTGGACAAGGTGAACTCCGTGATGAGGGAATATCTTTCAGGAGTAAGGGTTGTAAAGGCATTTAACAGATCCGATTATGAAAATGAAAGATTTAAAAACTTCAACGAAGATCTGGGCAGATTGTCTATAAAATCAATGAGGTTTATGTCCATATTTTCTCCAGGTATAAATCTGGTTATAAATATTGGAATAGTGTTCGTGCTCTGGATTGGAGGATTATACGTCAACAGCGGGACTATGCAGGTGGGTCAGATAATTGCATTTACAAATTACATGACCCAGATACTGTTTTCCATTATGATCATATCTGCGGTTTTTAATACATTTGTAAGATTCAGGGCCTCTGCAGGAAGAATTTTTGAAATATTTGAAGATGAAAACGAGGGCAGCTCCAATGGATTACTTTCAGATTTTAAGGTAAATGGAAAAATAGAATTTGAAAATGTGAGTTTTTCCTATGGAGATGGGCATAAAGCTGTTGAAAATGTAAGTTTTGTCTGTATGCCGGGAGAGACGATTGGAATTGTAGGGGCGACAGGTTCGGGTAAGAGTACTCTGGTGAATCTGATTCCCAGATTTTATGACACAACCTCTGGTATTATAAGAATTGACGGTGTTGATATAAAGAATATAGATGAAAAGGCATTGAGGGATAAAATAGCTCTGGTGCCCCAGAAAACTATATTGTTTACAGGAAGTGTACTGGAGAATATAAGATGGGGAAAGGAGAATGCTTCTCTGCAGGAGGTAAAAGAGGCTGCAGGGATTGCACAGGCAGATGAGTTTATTTCAAAATTTCCTGAAAAGTATGATACAAGGATCGGCCAGGGGGGAGTAAATTTTTCCGGAGGTCAGAAACAGAGAGTTTCCATAGCAAGGGCAATTGTGAGGAAGCCTTCAGTACTTATACTGGATGATTGTACCAGTGCTGTAGATGCGTCTACGGAAGTTGAAATCAGAAAAAAATTGAAAAATTATTCTGATAAACTGACCTGCATAATAATTGCACAAAAAATAGCTTCTGTAATATCTGCAGATAAAATAGTTGTTATGGATAATGGAAAACTGGCGGGTATGGGCAGACATGATGAGCTTATAAAAAACTGTCAGGTGTATAAAGATATTTTTTTATCCCAGGTTGGAAGGGAGAAAGAGTGATACATGGAGAAAAAATTTAAATATAAAAATAATGTGAGGATGCCATTGGGACCCAGGAGAGGAGGAAAGGGGAGAGGAAGCATCAGGCCGGTTGAAAAGCCAAAAAATTTTAAAAAGACCCTGCTCAGGCTGTGGAAGTATTTTGGCGGTGAGAGAAAGCTTTTACTTTTAATTTTTGTGTTTGTAATATTGGATTCCTTGATATCACTCCTGGGACCTTATTTTATAGGAAAATCCATTGATGCCATGTCCGGGTTGAAATCCATGGTGGATTTTCACCTGCTTTTTACAACGATTCTGCTGCTTCTGTTTACGTATGTATTGGATGGGCTGCTGACTTTTTTTCAAGGATGGCTTATGGCTGGGGCGGCACAGAGGATAATAGTGGAACTTAGAAAAAACTTATTCAGCAAGCTTCAGAAGATCCCCATATCTTTTTTTGATAAAAATACCCATGGTGAAATAATGAGCAGACTCACCAATGATATAGAAAATGTGAGCTCCACCATATCCCAGTCCACTACCCAGCTTATGTCGGCGGTAGTAACTGTGCTGGGTTCCTTTGTGATGATGCTTGTTCTGAGTCCTGTTCTGACTTTTGTAAGCCTTATTACAGTGCCGCTGGTATTTTTACTTACTAAAGCCATAGCAAAGAATACCAGCGATTTGTTTAAAGAGCAGCAGACACAGCTTGGAAAGCTGAATGGGAATATTGAGGAGAGTATATCCGGTATTCAGGTAGTGAAGGCCTTTAACCGGCAGCAAAAAATTATAGATGAATTTGCTGAGATCAATGACAGTCTATGCAGGGTGGGCTTGAAAGCTCAGATATTGTCAGGCTTTTTAATGCCCATTATGAATGTGATAAACAATATAGGATTTGCTGCGGTTGCATGGGTAGGAGGCATCCTGGCCGTAAAGAATATTATAACCGTGGGAATTATAGCCAGCTTTTTAAGTTATTCCAGACAATTTACCAGGCCTCTAAACAGTATAGCCAGTATATTCAATACTCTTCAATCTGCAGTGGCAGGTGCAGAAAGGGTGTTTGACATACTGGATGAAAAGGAGGAATTGAAGGATTGTCCCGGGGCAAAAGTGATTCAAAACGCCAGAGGCCATATTGTTTTTGAAAATGTATGTTTTGGATACAGACGGGATGTGGAAATATTAAAAAATATAAATTTTGAAGTGAAATCTGGTACCAGTGTGGCTTTGGTGGGTCCTACAGGAGCAGGCAAGACCACTATTGTAAATCTGCTCAATAGATTTTATGATGTATCCTGCGGGAAAATTTTCCTTGACGGAGTGGATATAAGGAAATATACCAGGGACAGTCTTAGAAAATGTTTCGGCATAGTTCTTCAGGATACTTATCTTTTTACAGGCACTATATTTGAGAATATCAGGTATGGAAGGCTGGATGCAGATTACTCTCAGGTAAAGAGGGTTGCAGAGTCAGTTGGTGCGGATAAATTCATCGAAAGACTTCCTAAAGGATATAATACTGTGCTTCAGGAAGGGGGAAGCAATTTAAGTCAGGGTGAAAGGCAGATAATATCCATAGCAAGGGCCGTGCTTTCAGATCCTTCCATACTTATTCTGGATGAAGCCACCAGCAATATAGATACCAGAACGGAAATTGGGATACAGAAAGCTATGCGCAAGCTTGTGAAAAACAGAACCAGTTTTATTATTGCACACAGACTGAGTACTATTAGGTATTCTGATATTATAATGGTAATATGTGACGGGAAAATAGTGGAATTGGGAAATCATAAGGAGCTCATAGATAAAAGAGGTGTTTACTATGATATGTACTATAAACAGCTTATTCAGCCGGACCTATAGAAATATGGAAAATACACAATCCAATTTACTTGATAATACCATAGAATATTTTCACAGCAAGGCACAGGGATATGGTTATAAATATCGGCTTTATGAGTTTGGAACCTTTTAAAATGGCTGTGCTGGCGCCTAGTCTGGATCCTATTATCATGGAAATGGCTGCAGGTATGCCAAGTCTGTAGTCGATTTGTCCGTTTATTAAAAATATTGACAGGGATGTTATGTTGCTGGTGAAATTTAGAATCTTTGAATTTCCGCCGGCACGCACAAAATCGAAATTAAAAATGTATATGAGTCCGAATATTAGAAATGAGCCTGTGCCCGGCCCAAAAAAGCCATCGTAAAATCCCAGGGAAAATGCCAGTAAAATACCCCAAAATACGGACTTTTTCTTTAATGCCTTGAATTTGTTTTCCATGCCTATATTTTTAGAAAATATGCTGTAGGTGCTTACCAGCAGTAAAAGTACTACAACTATGGTATTTAAGTATTCAGTGTTGATATTTAACATTGTGTGGGTACCTATTACGGCTCCTGCCAAAGTAAAGGGAACTAGAAATTTTAATATTTTGGAGTCGACCTTGCCGGATTGTGCAAATTTTATGGAGCTGGTAAAAGAAGCGCAGGTTGACGAAAATTTATTTGTACCCAGTGCCATATGGGGAGAAATACCTGTCATCAAAAAAGCCGGGAGGCTTATCAATCCTCCACCTCCTGCTATGGAATCCACAAATGCGGCTAAAAATGCCGCGATACACAGCAGTGTAATTTCTATTATCATCATAATACCCCCTAGGCAATATAAAGTGTCAAGCTATAAATACTTTTTAAATTATAGAACCGTATACTTTAAAAATCAACCTGTAAATTATTATTTATTCTGGTTTTGTCTATAATAAAAAATAAAATACGGTGAACAGCTAGCTGTTCACCGTATTTATTGGATTCTTCTCTATGAAAGCTTTGATATTATTTCCCAGGAGTTCTACGAGTCTCTGTCTCGTTTCAACACATTTACATCCTATATGGGGAGTCAATATGACATTTTTCATGGAAAAGAGGGGATTTTTTACATCAAAGGGCTCCTGTTCCTGTACGTCTAAAGCTGCACCTGCAATGGTTTTATTCTGCAGTGCTTTTATCAAATCCGTTTCGTTTATTATGGAGCCTCTGGCAGTATTTATAATGAATGAAGTTGGTTTCATAAGTTTCAATTTATCCTTGTCTATAAGATATTTTGTATCTTTAGTAAGTGGACAGTGAATTGTTACAAAATCGCTTTTGCGTAAAAGTTCATGGAGAGCAACAAATTTCACGTTGTCAATTGGTTTAATGCTTCTGTTGTATACCAGTACCTTCATACCAAGCTCCAAAGCTGTTTTTATTACACGCTGTCCTATGGCACCTGCACCAATTACCCCCAGGGTTTTACCTTTTATTTCAAAATGAGGTACCTGCAGATCCCTGGTAAAATTACTGAAATCCCTTTGAGTCAGCATTACCTGCTGCAGTGCCAGAGAGGAGCATAAATTCAGCATGAAAGTGATTGTGAGCTGGGCTACTGCATTTGTGCTGTATCCGGGTACATTGCATACCGTGATATCTTTTTTCCCTGCAGCTTCTATATCTATATTGTTGTATCCTGTACCGGCTTCGCAGATAAGTTCTACAGAAGGCGGGAATCTGTCTATTAAATCTCTGCTTAGAGGAAGTTCCTTGGTCACTACGATATTTTGATTTTTTACTCTTTCAAGAATTTCATCTTCAGTACTTCCATCATATAATGTAACTTTAGTGAATTCATTCAAGATGGAAAAATCAATTCTGTCATCAAAATTTATCTTCCTGGAATTTAAAAATACAGTGTTTTTCATTGATATCCTCCCTGTTATTAAATGCTTAAATTCAGTATAACTTTTGTGAAAATTGCTGTCAAATCGTTTACCATATTTGTGATCATCGTATAATATTATCAAATTTAACCATGGGTGTAGTATAAATATTTTTTATATATTTTGAAATAAGTGTCTATTAGTTGTATTATTATAATTGGGAATATTCAAAATATAGTTTAATGGGGTAATTATTATGGAAAATAAAATTTTAACTGTGTGTCCTTACTGTGGAGCTGGATGCAGACTGTATTTAGTTGTCGAAAATGGAAAGATAAAAAGAGCTGAGCCTGCACAGGGTAGGACTAATGAAGGAAGTTTATGTCTTAAAGGTTATTATGGATGGGATTTTCTAAATGATCCTAAAATACTGACTTCTAGAATAAGAAAACCTATGATAAGAAAAGATGGAGAACTTAGAGAAGTCAGCTGGGATGAAGCTATAAAATATACATCTGGCAGGCTTACGGAAATAAAAGATAAATATGGCCCTGATGCTATAATGGGGACAGGCTGTTCCAGGGGGCCGGGCAATGAGGCAAATTATATTATGCAGAAATTCATGAGAGCCGTTGTGGGAACAAACAATGTGGATAATTGTGCCAGAGTCTGTCATGGTCCCTCTGTAGCAGGGCTTGCCAAGGTGCTTGGCAACGGAGCTATGTCCAACAGCATTCCTGAAATTGACAATGCGGATTTGATTTTTATTTTTGGGTATAACCCGGCGGAATCTCATCCTATAGTTGCCAGGAGGATAATAAAAGCAAGGGAGAAAGGTGCGAAGCTGGTAGTTGTCGATCCGAGAATAACGGAAAGTGTCAGAATTTCAGATCTATGGCTTCCGCTGAAGGGCGGTACCAATATGGCACTTGTAAATGGTTTTGCAAATGTTCTCATAAACCAGGGGCTATATGACAAAGATTATGTTGAAAAGTATACTGAAGGCTTTCAGGAGTACAATAAAATATTGAAAAAATATACGCCTGAATATGTTGAAAAAATATCGAAAGTACCTGCGCAGAAGATAAGAAAAGCCATGGAAATGTATGCAGCTGCTAAAAATCCTATGATACTCTATGGTATGGGAGTATGTCAGTTTGGCCAGGCTGTGGATGTAGTAAAGGGACTGGCTTCACTTGCTCTTCTTACAGGAAATTATGGAAGGCCCAGTGTGGGCATAGGACCTGTCAGAGGACAGAACAATGTGCAGGGTGCCTGTGACATGGGTGCACTTCCCAATGTTTTCCCCGGATACCAGAGTGTAACTGATGAAAATATAAGGAAGAAGTTTGAAAAAGCCTGGGGAGTTGAAAAACTTCCGGACAAAATAGGATATCACTTAACTGAAGTGCCTGAATTGGTGCTTAAGGAGCATAAATTGAAGGCATATTATATAATGGGAGAGGATTCAGTTCAAAGCGATCCTAATTCCAATGAAATGAAAAAAGCTTTAAAGGAATTGGAGTTTGTAGTAGTTCAGGATATATTCATGAACAAGACAACCTTATATGCAGATGTGATACTGCCAGCCACCTCCTGGGGTGAGCATGAGGGAGTGTACAGTTCTGCAGACAGGGGACTTCAAAAGTTCAACAAGGCAGTTGAACCGGTTGGAGACATTAAGCCTGACTGGCAGATAATCTGTGATCTGGCTTCAGCTATGGGATATGAAATGCATTATAACAATACAAAGGAAATATGGGATGAGATGAGAGGACTTTCTCCTAAATTTGCAGGTGCAACTTATGAGAAAATGGAGAGCTTAAATGGTGTTGTATGGCCCTGTCCTACTGAGGATCATCCAGGTACTCCGTATCTGTACGAAAATAATGAATTCAGTACTCCAAGCAAAAAGGGTATTTTGTTTGCTTCAGAATGGAGACCTACACAGGAATCACCTGACAGTGAGTATCCGCTAAGTTTATGTACTGTAAGGGAAATAGGACATTACTCGGTGAGAACTATGACGGGAAATTGCCGTGCCCTTCAACAGCTTGAGGACGAACCAGGCAAAATATGGATAAATCCTGAAGATGCCAAAAAACTCAATATAAAAGACGGACAGCTGGTCAGAGTATCTTCCAGAAGAGGTTCGGTGATGAGCAGGGCCTACGTTACAGACAGGGCACTGAGGGGTTCTACTTATATGACTTATCAGTGGTGGATAGGAGCATGTAATGAACTTACCGTGGATAACCTGGATCCTATATCGAAAACTCCTGAGTACAAATACTGTGCAGTGAAGGTGGAGCTAATAGAAGATCAGGATAAAGCCGAGGAACAGCTGAGGGAAACTTATAAAAACATCCGTAAAAAAATGGGAGCATTGAGTTAAAGTATTGAATAATTATTGTGATTGAGGCAGTGTGGTGGAAAGTATTTTAAAAACTTTCCACCATTTTTATGTGGGAAATCTACATGTTATTGAATTCTGCCTCTATAGGTATATAATAAAAATCATTATATGTTTTAATATCGTAGGAGGTGAAATTATGAAGCCGATGGCAGAATTGATGAGGCCGCTTTCACTGGATGACTTTGTGGGTCAAAGTCAAATACTTGGCAGGGGAAAACCCCTATACAATCTCATAGTCAAAAAAATGATACCAAATTGTATATTATATGGACCGCCGGGCACTGGTAAGACCACATTGGCCAATATCATGGCAAATTATATGGATAAAAAGTTCTATAAACTCAATGCCACCACTGCATCATTGAAAGATATACAGAATATTACTTCCAGCCTGGATAATTTACTCAATTATAAGGGTGTTGTCATTTACATAGATGAACTGCAGTATTTCAACAAAAAACAGCAGCAGGCCCTGCTGGAATTTATTGAAAACGGGAAAGTGACGCTGATAGCAAGTACAACTGAAAATCCCTACTTTGCCATACACAAAGCTATTTTGAGCAGATGTAATGTGTTTAGGTTTTTGCCGCTGACCGTTGATGAGATAATTGTGGGATTGGAAAGGGCATTGGGAAAATTGACGGAGGAAGGTATAAAAATCAAATATTCTCGGGATGCCCTGAAATATATAGCTGAAAGTTCTCAGGGTGATTATAGAAAGGCCTACAATATACTGGAATTGGCAGTTAATTCCCAGATGGAGCAGAATAAGGAGATATCGGCGGAATATGTAGAAAAATTGGAACAGTCGCATATGAGAGCTGATTCCAGTGGTGATGAATTCTATAATATTTTAAGTGCACTTCAGAAAAGTATCAGGGGGAGTGACCCGGATGCATCCGTTCATTATCTTGCAAGACTTATAAAGGCAGGTAATATGCTGGCAATAACTCGAAGACTATCGGTAATTGCTGCAGAGGATATAGGACTGGCTTATCCTAATGCTCTTTCAGTGGTGAATTCAGGGCTGGAGCTGGCTTTGAAGGTGGGATTTCCTGAAGCTAGAATAATACTTTCTGAGATTGTAATATATCTGGCTACCCTTCCCAAATCGAATAGTGCATATGCTGCCATAAATTCAGCCATGGAGGATCTTACGCACACCAATGTAGGTGATGTGCCGGATCATCTGAAGGATTCTCACTATGGCGGAGCCGGCAGATTGGGGGTAAAGGGATATAAATATCCACATGACTATCGCAATAATTATGTAAGTCAGGAATATATGCCCAGGGAGTTGAGAGGAAAAAAATACTATATTGCCCAAAACAACAGATATGAAGATAGCATCAAAAAATATTGGAATTCAGTTAAAAAGGTTTCTGAATCAGGTGACTCCTGATTTTAGATAATAACAGTAATTATCTCCTGACTTAAGAAGCTGGGAGTATTAACAATGCCAGCATCTGGATAAATAAAGAATCTGTTATTTGAATAATCTCAAAAAGAAATATATACTTATATTGTTGGTACTTAATGGGATTGGAGATGATTCTGTGATAAGAAAAGGAAAATTGAGAGATCTGGACACAATTGTAGAATACAACTACAATTTGGCAAAGGAAACGGAAAATTTAGAATTGGACAAGGATATTTTAAAGAAAGGTGTGGAAAAAGCCCTATCGGATGATAAAAACGGAGTATACTTTGTCTATGAAAAAGATGACATGGTAGTGGGACAGATGATGCTGACCAGGGAATGGAGTGACTGGAGAAATGCAAATTATTGGTGGATACAGAGTGTTTATGTGAATAAGGACTACAGAGGACAGGGTATATATAAAAAATTATTTGGATATGTAAAATCTGCTGCGGATTCAGAGGATAATGTATACAGTTTGAGACTCTATGTGGAGAAAAACAACGAAAGAGCAAAACGTACCTATAAATCCCTTGGTATGGATGAAACCTATTATCTGGTGTATGAAATAAAAAAATAATGATTTTATGGAGAGATATTATGTTTAAAAAATTATATAAAATTTTATTGGTATTTTCTGTGATGCTGATATTATTTGCTGGAAACAGGTGCTATGCAGCTGAAAATTATGAAATTTGGGACAATAGTTCCCTTTTCAGTGTAGATAAAGGTAAAACATGGACTGTTAACTTTAATAAAAATGTTGATATAAATTCAGCTGAAAATTCTATCAAGGTATATGAACAGGACAATAATCAGCTTGTACAAATTAATGTGGCAGGTCTGCAGCCTAATTCCATAAGGATTTCACCTAAAAGTCCGTATGTGCCGGGAAAAAATTATGTTCTTGTGATAGAGGACACCCTAAAATCCACTGAAGGAAAACAATTGGGTCAGGGAGTAAAATACAATTTTACAGTGGATGAGAATACTTCTCAGGATGGGATTTCAATACAAAATTATACACAGTATTATGATGCATTAAAAGAAGCGTTGTCGAATTATAGAAGCAAATTGGTCTTGAACATAGTGAATTATGATAAAAATACTTATGATTTAAAAGTCATAGATGATGTACTCAATGACAATCCCAATTTGCGTGATTGGTATTTAAGTGCAGAAGCCAATCTGGAGGGCAGCAGTTCTGTAAAGATGAGTATTGATTTTAAATACAGCGATACCAAGCAGAATTTGATGAAGAAGGAAAGTGAATTACAGAATAAAGTTTCAGAAATAGTGGACAAGGTTACAGATCCCGGCATGAAAGATTATGAGAAGGAACTTGCACTTCATGATTATGTAGTAAATAATGCCGATTACGATCAGAGCGTAGATATCCCGGATGATTCCTATACTGCCTATGGCATTTTAATGAAGGGTACCGGTGTCTGTCAGGGTTATGCAGATGCAATGAACAGACTTCTTACAGCAGCCGGCATAGAGTGTAAAATGGTTATAGGAAAAGCAAATGATGGCAATGGATGGATAGATCATGCCTGGAATATAGTGAAGATACAGGGTAAATATTATCAACTTGACTCTACCTGGGATGATCCTGTTATGAATGATGGTTCTCATTTACTTTCCCATGCCTATTTCAACATAACGGATGCTCAAATTGCCAGGAATCATATATGGAACAGGACGGAATATCCTCAATGCAACAGTATTTTTGAAAACCAGATCTCATGACAAAAAATGTCAAGGGGTCTGACCCTTGACAATTACAAGAAATAATCATATCATATAATTGAAAATGATTATCATTATTATTTATATGAGGTGACCAAAATGAGCAAAGTAAATATTATTTATTGGAGCGGAACGGGTAATACAGAATCCATGGCAAATTTGATAGCAGAAGGTGTAAAGGAAAAAGGAGCAGAAGTAAATGTATTGAATGTTTCTGAGGCATCTGCCGATGATGTGAAAAATGCAGATGTGGTTTTGCTTGGATCTCCTGCCATGGGAGTTGAAGTAATTGAGGAGGAGGAAATGGATCCTTTCGTTGAATCCATATCATCCTTTGTATCCGGCAAGAGGATAGGATTGTTTGGATCTTATGGCTGGGGATATGGAGAGTGGATGAGAAATTGGGTTAAAAGAATGGAAGACTACGGTGCAGATGTATTGAACGAGGGATTGATTGTAAATGAAGCACCGGAAGGAGAAAAGGAAGAAGACTGCAAAAATTTTGGAAGGCAAGTGTTAGATGAATGAGAACAATTTTACAGGTTTTATCTTTGAAGAAGATGATGAAAAAAAGTACATGATGACACTTATAACTTACAGCATATCTCCTACCATATCAGGATATAAGCCTGCTTCCATAATCAATATTTCTAATAAATATAAAAGCATGTATGATCTGTGGTGCAAATATGGAGAAGAATATATGAGCGGCATAAATTTAAAGGCCTTTAAAATTTTTAGTACTGACAGCTCATTGATACTTTTATTTTACAATGAAGTATTTTTATCCAGAGTGTTATTTTGTAAGGATAATATGGATTTTCTAAATAAATTCGGATATTCCAGCGATATGTCCTTGTTAGACAGTTTAAATTTGCTGAAAGAAAGGTACAGAAGCAGCTGCTGTCCCCATGAGATGGGAATTTTCCTGGGAATACCTCTTCCAGATGTAAAAGATTTTATGTATGGGAATGATAAAAAATGTGTATGCTGCGGATATTGGAAAGTATATAATGACAGAGAGCAGGCATTAAAAACTTTTGAAAATTACAACCGGTCGAAACATAATTTTATAAAATTGATTAGAAAAAAGATGGAGATTGTTAAAGTTGTAAAAATGCTTTCCTCTGCTGCTGCAGAAATCTGACAGGTAGATAGAACTGCTGTTTTTCCAGAGCAGTTCTATTTTTACATGTAAATTTTATACTTTGTTTATAATTTTACACTTCTTTTATTAATAAATATAGTATATTATATTTAATGATATGTACTTTTTAAAAAAAGGAGTTTTGAATCATGAAGATTAAAACAATTTTCAGTAAATTTGTAATTGCACTTATGGTTCTAACATTGACTGCATCTTTTGGAAGTGTAAGAGTCTATGCAGATGCCTATAAAGTTGTAACTTTAGGTGGGGATCTCACAGGTGAACAGAAAGAGGATATGCTTAAATACTTTGGAGTTACCAGACAGGACGCAAATATTATAGAAGTGAATATAGATGAAGAGAGAAAATACCTGGGGAATGTTGCTACCAGTGAGCAGATAGGTACTAAATCCATATCCAGTTCTTACGTAGAACCAACTTCAAGCGGAGGCCTCAATGTGAGCACCAACAACATATACTGGGTGAGCAGCAGTATGATAAAAAATGCACTTATAACAGCAGGAATAAAAAATGCCAATGTAAAAGTGTCGGCTCCTTTTAATGTGTCGGGAACTGCAGCACTTACTGGAATTTTGAAGGGATTTGAAAATAGCAGCAGCGGAAATAAAATTGATGAAGCTAAAAAGCAAGCTGCAAATGACGAGTTGATGACCACAGGAAATCTTGGGGATAAAATAGGAAAAGACAAAGCCGCAGGCCTTATAAATGATATTAAAACCCAGGTAGTGAAAGATAAGCCCAAGACAGATGAAGAAGTGAGACAGATAGTTGAAAATGTGACCAATAATTATAATTTAAATTTGAGTACAGGTGATATTGATAAAATAACTGCGCTTATGACAAAAATAAATGGATTGAATCTGAATTTTGGTGATATAAAAGGACAGCTGAGCAGTGTGGCGGATCAACTAAAGGGAAGTTTGTCCAGCGCGGAAACACAGAATTTTTTCCAGAAGATAATAAATGCAGTTAAACAATTTTTCTCGAATCTTTTTTAAAATAAAATTAAACAGAGGTGGGTTGTTATATGAAAGATGGTAAACCAATTATAGGATTTATTGGATTGGGAGTAATGGGAAACAGTATGGCATCCAATATTTTAAAAGGCGGTTATGACTTAGTTGTTTATAACAGAACAAAGTCAAAGGGGGATAACCTGGTTGCACAGGGGGCAGAATGGAGAGATGATCCAGCAGGTGTTGCCAGAGAATCGGACATTATCATCTCAATGGTGGGATATCCCGATGACGTAGAGGAGATTTATTTTGGAGAAAATGGAATAATTAAGAATATAAAAAGGGACGGCATAGTAGTGGATATGACCACCTCCAGGCCATCTCTTGCAAAGAAGATATATGAGGAAGCCAAGAAGAAAGGCGTGTATTCTCTGGATGCCCCTGTTTCAGGAGGAGATATAGGGGCCAGAAATGGCGTGCTTTCAATTATGGTTGGCGGAGATGAGAAAATATTTAAGAGAGTTCTTCCGGTTTTCAGGCTTATGGGGAAAAATATAGTATGGCAGGGAGCAGCAGGTGCAGGACAGCATACCAAAATGTGCAACCAGATAGCTATAGCGGGGAATATGATGGGAGTATGCGAAACCATGGCATATGCCAGGAAGTCCGGTCTGGATCCTGAAAGGGTTCTTGAAAGCATAGAAACAGGTGCGGCTGGAAGCTGGTCCTTAAGTAATCTGGCCCCAAGGATGATAAAAGGAGATTTTGAACCTGGATTCTATGTAAAACATTTTATAAAAGACATGAACATAGCCTTAAGTGAAGCTGAAAATATGAATCTGGATACCCCGGCGCTGAAACTTGCAAAGTCTCTTTATGATGAACTGGAAAAACAGGGAAAGGGCAGCTGCGGTACCCAGGTGCTCTACAAATTAATAGACGGTTAGTCTGGATTGAGCTTTTTTAAGATTATTGAGGGGGATTTGAAAATTGGACTGTGAAGTATTTAAAATAGAGACATTTATACCGGAAGGGTATGTTGAAGCTCTGAGGGAAAGCCTGAACTCAATTGGAGCTCTCACCATTGGAGGAAGTTATGATAATTGCATGTCTGTTTCAAAGGTTACAGGCTACTGGCGTCCTTTAAAGGGAGCAGATCCATTTTTGGGAAATGTGGGAGAAGTGAGCAGGGAGACAGAATGTAAAGTTGAATTTTGCTGCAGGAACAATATTGTAAAAGAAGCTGTAAATGCTATAAGAAAAGTGCATCCCTATGAAGTACCTGTTATAAATGTAATTCCTCTTGCCAACCTCACTTCTATGTAAAAATAGATATGCAAATATGACTTTATAGTCCAAGCTGCTTTCGAGGATAATGAATCACAGGGCAAACGCATGGGTAAATAAATTTTAAAATAGCTATTGACATTATGAACAACTTATATTATACTTACTAACATAAATTATGATAGAAAAACTTAGATAGGGAACAGTAGATGTGATATATTTTTAAGAGAGCGGGAGCAGGTGAAAGCCCGTAAATATTACATGTTGAACTCGCCCTGGAGTTGCAGGCTGAAATAATAGTAGGCTGTGCCGGCAGATGCCGTTAATGAATTGAGTGCAAAATTGGGTGGTACCGCGAACAGATTTCTCGCCCCATGGGAAATCTGTTTTTTATATTAACTTTTAAAAATGAATATAAACAAGCTGTGATGGGAAATAGTAGATATGATTTCTATTTTAAAGAGAGCAGGAAAATGCTGAAAGCCTGTAAATAGTATCTGTTGAACTCGTCCTGGAGCTGTAGGCTGAAATATATAGTAGGCTTTATCGGCAAAAACCGTTAAATAATTGAGTACAAAATTGGGTGGTACCGCGAAACAGACTTCTCGCCCCATAAGGAAGGCTGTTTTTTATTTGTCCAATTTTAAAAGAAAGAATATTTTTACTTTTCAAAAAAGTTTTTAACTGGCCAGTTAAACTTATGCAGTGAAAATAGTGGAGTGATTTGATGAATTATGAAAATAGAAATGGAGGATAATTGTTATGACAGATAAAATATATGTTTTTGACACTACGCTTAGGGATGGAGAGCAGACACCAAAGGTAAGCCTGAATATGAAAGATAAATTGAGTATTGCAAGACAACTTGAAAAATTGAATGTAGATGTTATAGAGGCTGGTTTTCCAGCAGCTTCCAATGGAGATTTTGAAGCAGTCAGGGCTGTGGCGGAACAAATACATGGACCACATATAGTGGCACTTGCAAGAGCTTTGAAAAATGATATACAATCTGCCTGGAATGCAATCAAGAACGCTGAAAAACCGAGGATTCATGTCTTTATAGCAACCTCTGATCTTCACATGAAATATAAGCTTAAAATGGAACCGGAGGAAGTTTTAAAAAAAACAACAGATATGGTGTCATATGCCAAAAGCCTTTGCCCCAGTATAGAGTTTTCTCCAGAAGATGCCACGAGGACCAGACCGGAATTTTTGTACAGAGTACTGGAAGCTGCCATAGATGCCGGTGCGGATGTAGTGAATATACCGGACACCGTAGGATATTCCACTCCAAGCCAGTATGGCGCATTCATAAAAGCTGTCAAGGACAATGTACCCAATATAGACAAAGCCGTCATAAGTGTCCATTGTCACGATGATCTGGGGATGGCCGTGGCCAACTCTCTGGCGGCGGTGGAAAATGGTGCAAGGCAGGTTGAATGTGCTGTAAACGGCCTGGGAGAGAGAGCGGGAAATGCGGCGCTTGAGGAAATAGTAATGGCAATCAAAACGAGGTCCGATCTTTTTAACTGTCATACGGACATTGTAACAGAAGAATTGACAAGAACCAGCAAGCTGGTAAGCCATGTAACAGGAATGCAGGTTCAGGGAAACAAGGCTGTAGTAGGTACCAATGCATTTGCACATGAATCCGGTATACATCAGCATGGAGTTTTAAATTGCAGGGAAACTTATGAAATCATGACTCCTGAGTCTGTTGGATTAAAAAAGAGTTCCATAGTACTTGGAAAGCATTCGGGTAGACATGCTTTTGTCAAGCGCCTTGAGGAGCTTGGATACAGCAACTTGAATGATGAAAAGATAAATGAAATTTTCGAGCAGTTTAAGGATCTGGCCGATAAGAAAAAGGATGTTTCCGATGAGGATATAGAGAGTCTTGTAAAAAATGAAATATTTCAGGTACCTGAAGAATTTAACTTGAAATACTATCAGGTTTCTACAGGAAACACTACTGTGTCCACATCTACTGTCAGGCTGGAGTTTGAAGGCAAGAGTGTAAGCGAAGCTTCCTGTGGAGACGGTCCGGTAGATGCCACCTTTAAGGCAATTGAAAAAGCTGCTGGAATTAAAGTCAAGTTGAATGATTATTTTATAAAGTCGGTGGGATATGGCAAGGACGCACTGGGAGAAGCCACTGTAAAAGTGGAGAAGGATGATAAAATTTTCTCGGCAAAAGGTCTCAGCACTGATATAGTGGAAGCCAGCGCAAAAGCTTTTGTAAATGCCATGAATAAAATTCACTATGAAAATTCTGCGAAGAGAGCTTCAGTTTATTGATCTGTCAGCGGCTCTAGAAGGACTGGAAATCACTTGATTTAAAATTTTAATAGGAGTTGATATAAATGGGTATGACAATGACACAGAAGATATTGGCCCGCCATGCAGGAGAAAGTGCTGTAAAAGCTGGGCAATTGATAAAAGCCAGATTGGATTTGGTGCTTGGAAATGACATAACCACCCCTGTGGCAATAAAGGAATTCAATAAAGTTGGAGCCAAAGAAATCTTTGACAGGAATAAGGTGGCCATTGTGCCGGATCATTTTACACCAAATAAAGATATAAAGTCTGCACAGCAGTGCAAATTTGTAAGAGAGTTTGCCAGAAAGATGGAGGTGAAAAATTATTTTGAGATAGGGCAGATGGGAATTGAGCATGCACTTATTCCCGAAAAAGGTCTGGCAGTATGTGGAGATGTAATAATAGGTGCTGATTCACATACATGTACCTATGGTGCCCTTGGAGCTTTTTCCACGGGAGTTGGAAGTACAGATATGGCTGCAGGAATGGCTACCGGGGAAGCCTGGTTTAAGGTGCCTCCGGCAATAAAATTTGTACTTGATGGAAAACTGCCCGAATGGGTAAGCGGAAAGGATGTTATTTTACACATCATAGGAATGATAGGAGTGGACGGAGCCCTTTATAAATCCATGGAATTTGCAGGCAGGAGCGTAGGTGAACTTTCCATGGATGATCGTTTTACCATATCCAATATGGCAATAGAGGCAGGAGCTAAAAATGGAATTTTCTCTGTAGATGAAAAGACTGTGGATTATATAGAAAAACATTCAAAAAGAAAGTACAGTGTGTACAAAGCAGATGAAGATGCGGAGTATGAAAAAATCATACACATAGATTTATCTGAAATCCGTCCTACAGTGGCATTTCCGCATATTCCTGAAAATACCAGAACCATTGATGAAGTCGGGAATATAGAAATAGATCAGGTGGTAATAGGTTCCTGTACCAATGGAAGAATAAGTGATTTGAGAGCTGCAGCTGGTGTTTTAAAAGGCAGGAAAGTAGATAGAAATGTAAGAACCATCATTTTTCCTGCCACCCAGCATATATACCTGGAGGCTCTAAGAGAGGGACTCATAGAGATATTTATAGAAGCAGGTGCCATAGTTAGTACTCCTACCTGCGGGCCCTGTCTTGGAGGGCACATGGGTATACTTGCAGAAGGTGAGAGGGCGGTATCCACTACAAACAGAAATTTCGTGGGAAGAATGGGACATGTAAAAAGCGAAGTTTATCTTGCAAGTCCGGCAGTAGCTGCAGCTTCTGCAGTAATGGGCAGAATTGCATCCCCGGAGGAGGTGGTAAAATGATAGAGGGAAAAGTGATTAAATATGGAGACAATGTGGATACAGATGTTATAATACCGGCTAGATACTTGAATACCAGTGATGAAAATGAACTCGCCTCACACTGCATGGAGGATCTGGATAAAAAATTTCCTTTAAAGGTTAGGAACAATTCCATACTTGTGGCAGGGAAAAACTTTGGATGCGGATCTTCAAGAGAACATGCACCTATAGCCATCAAGACATCGGGGATCAAATGTGTGATAGCGGAGACCTTTGCGAGGATATTTTTTAGAAATTCCATAAACATTGGCCTTCCCATAATTGAATGTAAGGCTGCGTCTATGGAGATAGAAGAAAATGATGAAGTATCCGTTGATATAACTTCAGGTGTAATAATCAATATTAGTAAAGACAAAAAATACAATGTTGCTCCATTTCCTGAATTTATGCAGAAAATTATAAAATCCCAGGGGCTTATAAATTATTTGAAGGAAGAGGTGAAAAACAAGTGAAGATAGCTATTATAGCAGGAGATGGAATTGGCAGTGAAATAATCGAACAGGGGAAAAAGGTATTGAGGACTGTTGCTCATAAATATAATTTTGATTTTGAACATAAAGATGTACTTCTAGGGGGAAGTGCAATAGATGAAAAAGGGGTTCCGCTGCCTGAAGAAACTGTGGAAATTTGTAAAGAAAGTGATGCAGTACTTTTGGGTGCAGTTGGAGGACCTAAATGGGATAAGCTTCCCGGAAATTTAAGACCGGAAGCCGGACTCCTTGGCATAAGGAAGGCATTGGGGGTATTTGCAAACCTCAGACCTGCCATATTGTTTCCGGAGCTTGCAGGATCGTCCAATTTGAAGTCTGAGGTTCTGGGAAATGGGCTGGACATAATGATAGTCAGGGAACTGATAGGAGGAGCCTACTTTGGAGATAAAAACAGGATAGATATAGAAGGAGGCAAAAAAGCTTGGGATACCATAGCTTATACAAGCTTTGAAATAGATAGAATCGCCAGAAAGTCCTTTGAAATAGCCAGGAAAAGAAATAAGAAAATTACATTGGTAGACAAGGCCAATGTACTTGAAAGCTCAAAGCTGTGGAGAGAGGTTGTAGAGAAAATTTCCACTGAATATGAGGATGTTGAGATCAACTATATGTATGTAGACAATGCTGCAATGCAGCTCATAAGAGATCCCAGACAATTTGATGTGATTCTTACTGAAAACATGTTTGGAGATATACTGAGCGATGAGGCTTCCATGCTTACCGGTTCTCTTGGAATGCTTCCTTCTGCCAGTGTCAGAGGTGATTCTTTTGGCCTCTATGAACCGGTGCACGGTTCTGCACCTGATATTGCCGGACAGGACAAGGCAAATCCAATTGGCACAATCATGAGCGCTGCAATGATGCTCAAATACAGCTTTAACATGACAGCTGCTGCGGAGAATATAAAAAATGCGGTGTCTCAAGTTCTCAAAGAGGGCTACAGAACTTTGGACATTGCTTCTGAAGGTACTAAAGTTGTTGGAACAGAGGAAATGGGAGATATAATATGTAAGGGGGTCTGACCCCCTTACAAAATTTGTCAGGGGGTCAGACCCCTATTTTTTTTCTTCTTTCAAGTATAATTCCTTCTAATTTATCCGCAGCTTTTACCACGTCATCCTCTATTATGAGCTTGCCGCCTGTGAGATTTGTCATATCTTCGGTGAGGACTTTTGTGACGACTTTGCTTCCGCCTATAAATGGAGAGATGGCCAGGTGAAGCGGAAGCCCAAGTGCAAGTCCGAAGCTTCCGTCTGCAAGAGCCTGCTCTTCCAGCCATTGAGGTGCTGAAAGTACAAGCGGCAGCTGGGGAATATCTATATTCAGGTATTCTGCCAGTTCTTTGGCTACAATTTCAAGTCTTCCTATGGCGAGGCAGGGACCAAAATTTAGTACAGGCGGTATTCCGAGACTTGTACATACTTCTTTTAAGCTGTCTCCTGCAAGTTCTGCAGCTTTAGGGGACATTAGACCTACATTTTCAAGGCCGCCGCTGGAACAGCCTGCAGACAGGACAATTATGTTTCTCTTTATGAGCTCCTTTGCAAGCTCCACTGTAAATACGTCATGGCCTTTGGCAGTTAGATTTGAGCAGCCTACTATACCAGCCACACCTTTTATTTTACCTGCAGCAATCAAATCCACCAGAGGTTTCCAGCTGCCGCCTAAAAATTCTCTAAGCGAAGTTTCACTTAAGCCGGTTATAACATCATCAAAACCGTGATTTCTTGGGATGTTCATTTTAATTTTAGGTCTTCTTTCCCTGTAGCTTTCAAGTGCCGTATCTATAATATGGCTGCTTATCTTATCTTTGTCCTCAAAGGAGTACTCCACATATTCAGCATTGGGTTTTTTGCTCACATCATCCAGACATATCATCTTAACGAGAAACTTGTCAGCTATGGGTTCTATACCTGGAAGGGTACAGTTGAATTCTGATATTATGGCGTCTATGCCTCCTGTAGCTATAAGTGCTTCACTTGTGAAATTATTCCCGGCATGTCCTGAAAAAACATCAGTGTAGTATTTGCCCCTCAGCTGCAAATCCTGTCCTACGCAGGTACAGCCTACCAATTTGAAGCCTTTTGCACCCACTGCCTGTGCCTTTTTTACAACTTCAGGCTTTGTTAGTTCTTCTTCAAGATGGGAGATTATGGACTGCTGATGACCTGTTATCATTAAATTTATATAATCCGTATCTATGACTTTAAAACCAACCTTTGCAGGCCTTATGGCAGGTTCGCCTAAAATTATGTCATTTAATAAATTGGTAAGAGTGAGTCCGTAAATTCCAGTGGATATTCCAAGCTTCAAACAGGTCAAGAGCATATCCACAGGATCACTGTTCAGATTTGTGGAAGTTTTTACTATGCCATCAAAAACTTCCGACTTGGCACCTCCCGGCATTATATTTAATTTTTGCCAATTATCCAGTCTGGGGGTATAGCCCAGCTCATTTACAATTTCCATTTTTTCAAATTTGGGTTTGTACAGATCTTTTAGTACCAGATCAGCTACCAATATGGCTTTTTTATGAGGATCTGATTCTGTTATGCGATAATCTGTCAAGTGCATGAATCCCCTTTATCTCTCCACCGGTTTTTCCAAGGGATTTTAAGTTTCTTGCCGTATTTTCGAGCACATGAATGTAGCAGCCGCTGCCTGCAGCTACAGCTCTTAGAAAGTTTCTTGCCACTATGGTGTCTGCATTGGCACCACATACCCCCTTTGGAGCTTTAGGGGTTATTCTACAGGGACCATTGGCACATAATTTACAGCATATTCCCAGCTGCCCAAAATTACATTTGATTTTCTGGCTGTCCATTCTGTGGTGAGAAGTTTCCACATCATCTAAAGAGTTTATAAAATTCTGAAGAACCTTGTCTGCTGATTCACAAATTTTGCTGTTTGACATAATAAAACCTCCAAATTATACTATTTTGGTATACTTTTAAATTATTTAAAAACACTAAATACAAACGTACACATAGTGTGATTTGAAATAGTGAAAAAATAATTACAACTATTAAAATATTTTGGGTTCCATATTTGTGACGGCTTTAAATAACATTTAAAAATACTTGTATAATAC